>PLUB01000118.1:3668-87615 GCA_003164755.1 Methanosarcina sp.
TAGTACTCAATGTCTGACCCGAACCTACATTTAATATAGTTCCTGCTGGTGGAGTGTAGGCAAAGGTTCCATCGACTGGATTCCCAGTTGTTGGATCTGTAGCAGTTGCATCTAGCTGAGTACTGCTCAATGGTGTTCCATAGGCTATGTCAGCAGGAGCATTCCAGTTATCAACAGGAATTGGTAATGCTGCACCTACAATACCCCCAAGCATTAAAATCATAATTGTTGAGACTAATGCTATCGAATAAAATCTTTTTTTGCTTATCATATATTTCCTTCCCTTGAGATATCCTTGAAATATGCTGTTTATCCAATTAAGAGTCTGCTATGCCCATATATGTATGATTATATATATGTATTGCCCAGTATCAATGTTATATATATATATCTTATTATAAATACAGTTACTACTACTCAAATAGGCCAGCTTGTCTTTTTTATATAATATTTGATAACTATTAAATTAAAAATTCTTTTATTTAGGTATTATTCGTCTTTTTTTTCCAGTTATTCAATCAAGATACTTTTAAATTATAACAAATGGAATTATCTCAATATGAAGAATGTTTCCCAGCACAAATAATTATTTGGAAAAATTTATTCATTCCTTGAAAAAGAAGGAACAACAAAGATAGCAATTTTTGGCTTTTGTGCAACAGAAGATGAAAAATCAAAACGATATCTGGATATTATTGTGAATTTCTCCTAAAAGAAAAGTATGCTAACCCTTGTCAGGATTGAAAAGTAACTGTCAGATTTTCTTGAAGTAATAGTAAATTTGCTTACTGAAGTCACAATAAGCTCGTAGCTTATCGATATAATCATAATTAGATTCGCAAAGAGATAAAATCAAAAAAATACAACTAGTGATTCCAATATCAAATCTCTTCTATGCTGGATTGTATATCTCCGGACTTCAATACTTTTTTTGATAAGAACGTAACTACTCGTGCAAAAAAAATGGTCAATAAAAGTTGACGTATAGAAGCTCTCACCATCCTATAATTCTTGCTATTAAACTGCTTTTTCTTGGATTCATTACTTAAATATACCCTTTTATTCTTAAAATCAGTTCCAATTTTCCGATATTCGTCAAAATTAATTCTCAAATAAATGCCAATTTTAGGTACAATTTGACAAAGAAATCCCAAAGTTGATTCAATTTGTTAAATAAAAGTACCTAAAAATACCAACTAAATAAAAATAATCTGCATAAAAAAGCGGTAATTAGCGAAAAATCATCAAATAAATCGCAATCTCAGCAAATCCATGAAAACCATCATTGTCTATTTAATAGTTTCTGCAACAAAAAAGAGTGGAGAGATTTCAAGCCTTATAATTAGTTAAAAATAGTTTGTGTCCAGCTGAAGTTGTAAATTTGAGAAGAAGTTCAAAATTAAATAGCATCTTTTTTGAGATTGGGGTATGTAGTATTAAATGGAGAAAACAAAAGAATTAATCTCAGATGCCGAATAAGCTTATGTTACTTATTATTATATAAATAGATGTTGGTAAAGATAAATTAGTGTATTTTTCAGAAATACTGTGAATAAACGCACACAATGAACAATACAGCATTTAAATAGTTTTATTTCTTATGCTCAAATCTTCAGGTCGACTTATCCGGCAGAAGTGATGTGCTCACAAACATAATTTTCAGACGAGAATGTTGGAGACCATAAGAGCTTACATATGATCTGGTGAAAATCCAATCGCGTGAATGAGAAAAATAAATAAAAATTAAGTAACTATTCAACCTACAAGTCGGAATTATTTAATCAATTTAGATAAAGTTCCTTTCTTATATCAAGCAATTAAATCCTGCTGGTTAATTTCAATTTAAAGGGGATTCGCTAGGTTGTGATTCCAAATCCATGATGCTCTGTTCTCTGCTTTCTTTGCTTCATCTTCCCTGCCGGGTATTCCATCTAGAAGTATGCTTTTAAGGTTCCAAGCTTGTGCATCATATGGGTGGATTTCAGTTTGTTTGTCTAATGCTTTTAGAGCTTCATCGAACTTGCCTGAATTATATCGATCATTTCCTTTATTTCTCCAAAAAACATCTGAATTCTTTGGCTTTGCTTTGTTCCAAGCTTTTTGTGCTTCATCATGCTTACCTAAAGCTTCTAAAGCAATTCCTTTATCGTTCCAAGCTGCTAAATTATTAGGATTAATTTCAATTGCTTTGTCATATGCTGCTACTGCTTCATCGTTTTTATTTAATGCAAATAGGGTACTTCCTTTAGTGACCCAAGCATTTTCGTTCTGCGGGTTAATTTGAAGTGCTTCATCTTGGTTTTTTAATTTTTTTTCCAAGACTTTCTGTGCAAAATCCCCACCGGAGTTCTGTGCATTGGAAAATTGCGCTGCGCTTGCGATACCCACTAGCATTAAAAGCGCCAATGCAGTGATTCCTAAAACCTTTATGATTGTATGCTTTCTACTTGCTTTATCATATTTAGCTTCGTTTATTTTCAGTCTCTCGATATTTGTTCATATATTAATGCTTAAAAATAACTACAAAAAAACAATAGATAATACTTCACTCTACAAAATAAACTTCTATACTTAAAAAATATATTTACGTATTAATTAAAAGTGTGATTATATTACTTTTCTTAGGATTTAAAGCTCAACTCAGCTCTTTTGGTTGTTTGAAACAGTGCCAATGTACCAGTTTTGATCATCATTAATTTTCAATTAATTGCTAAGTTTAGGCCTAAATCGCCAAATAAATCCCAAAATTAATTCGATTTAATCAGTAAAACTGTCAAATAATACCGAATTAAATCTATTAATTAGCATAACAAAGATGTAATTAACGAAAAATAATACGTAAATACTATGGCCAACTAATCTGGATAGAATAGAAAGACATCCAAGTGTGGGAAATCCATTTGCAGTATCTGTTGAACTTAGATATTTTATTATCCCGGTAAAAAATAATATCTACAGGGGAGTACTTTCGCCGACAAATGGGCAGATACTGATTGATGCAGCAAATGACATAATGAATTCTTTAAGCAACCAAGTTAGGTAGGTAGAGGTTATTTGAATTGAGTCTTGACAAAGCTCAAATTGGCAATATGAACCTTTTGAAACATAATATAGTCAAATGTATTGAAGGCGTGAAAATTTCATAAAATCTATATGTAAAGAATTGGCCATATTGTATATCACGATTATAAGGTAAAGTATCCACTATAACGCAGAGAGCATCCGCCTTACAATCGTGATAATGAAACAACATTTGATATTAAACTTGTAACAGAAAAGCAAATTGGTATACGTTTCTCTATACTTCTAAGCTTATGAGTTAGTAATAGTACAAAAAATGGTAAAGAAAAGTTGACATAGGAGAATACATCTGTCTTACATTAAAAGATCTGATGATTCATGTGGTAGAGAATACAAACAAAGTCATTGACCTCCTAGTCCCAATACTGATTCCTGGTTAGAAAACTCCACTCATTCTGCTTCTTCTTATGAGTTCCTGGTTAGTCATTTTTCATCATATTTGTTGTTCTTATTTTTTCCCCATTGGTTTCCTGGAACTATATGTTGTTTTATATATAATACATGAAACTTTCAAGCGTATCAGCCACCTAATAGAATACGACCTTACGGTTTGAAATTTGGTATTATTTCTCGATTTTTGCTGATGTTTTGGGTAACTCTATAATTCCGTAGGTTATATGAATGTACAAGTTTCTATCTTTACATCCTAGCAAATGTAAATAAATAATAAGAAACTTATAGACAAATTATGATAAATCCTACAGATTGTGATTTTAAATCAAGAAAATCCACATAAAATCATTTTATAAAAAAACAAGGAACTTGATAAAGCCAATCAGGAGAAAGATAACCTTGAAACCTACATTCTAAAGACGTTCTAAATATAAAACTATTTTTCTTGCTGTCATTTTTGGATATTTGCTCAAGAATTTGCAATTATTTATCTCAACTGAAGCTTTTGGAAATGGGAGTTAGAATCTTTCAATGAAGGCACAAGATCAAAAAGTGGAAATATTTTTCGAAACAATGTTTGAAGATCCATGGATATCATCCAATATTGGAAACGAAAAATAATGCAGAAATGATTGTTTCGCGTTCATATCAGGCAGCAATATCCAACTAAATTTTATTATGTGTCGAAGCAATATGCAAGCCAGCTGATATGGGGTCTAGATCTCTTCTCCATAGCCGTTTTCCCATCATGCTTCTGTGTCTGTTTTAGGTATTCATCTGTGTCAAGGACATCTATTATGCAGACATAGCTGTTTATCATAGTTTTTCCTGCCGGTTCTCTTCCCTGCCTCTTTATCAAGCAACCATCCCCTCCTAATTGCGCTTGCTCATCGGTTGTTATGTGGCAATATTCCATAGAACCTTCCAATTTCTTTATCGTCCACCAAACATATTCTCGTAAAACTTCTTTGCCCTTTCAACATCTTCTGCACGTATCTCAAAATGGATTACTCTTGGTGTGATGACTACCTCCTGATTTGATTAAATCGTTTAATCGTCGTTTAAATATAATTTTAATTTAACATCCTAAGTTTGATAGTATCCACTAATTGATAGTGAAAATTGATCACATTTTTAGTTAAAATCGATTTGGCAAAAATTAGGAATTTATAATATTTCAGAATGTATTCTACGGAATGGTGCCCCTTTTTGCTCCAATTAAGCTATTAATTTTATCAACTTGAATTTTATAGAGCCAAAAATTTCATAATATGTGACTCCACAAAAACGGCTGCCTTTTTTTTGGTACATCCAGAGCTTTTCATACAAAAACTATGCACAGTCCACCTGTCCATATTCAAAACTTGATCCAGGAAAACAGCAGGTTAAACTTCAAGCTATTACCTGAAACTGTAGAGAATAAAAAGCAATGATAGAAGTGTTTTCAGTTTTGCAGATATATTTATTTTGTTGTTTGCATTTCAAAAATAAATTATTTGTATTTATACTATACTACAATATACAATAAATGTATTACTTTTGATGCATTTTCTGTAAACCTGTGAATGTAAATAGAGATGAATGGGTTATTTCAGTAGTCATTTTAACGTTAACTAATTCCTTAACAGAATACAAATAATAAACAAATAGGTTGTCAGCTAGATATGTTATAGTTCTATGAGATATTTTAATGGCGTGATACAGCCGCCAACGTCTAACTCACCCTTTAGCGTATACATAGCCATTGGTTTGTATTTTTCTATCATGTATTTCTTTCCAGATATTTGCATCCAGCAAATGATCACAATCTGAACTCATATTTTTAAGATAGTATGTGCCATATATTATATAAGCATATGAATACAGTATATATAACTTAAAGAGCTGTATTGCAAAAGGTGAAATCTTACGATGAAAGTGTATCGTTATAGACTTAAAAAGGATTCCAATAAACCTCTGATTTTCACTAATTGTTTATACATACTTTATATGCATCGAACGAAATTTAGGGATTTATCGAAATCCTCTTAAGCCAACAATAGCTCAAAAACAGTATTAAATAACCCACTAGAGATTTGCAGATGGACATATAACGAAACACTTACAATAAGAAAGAATTCTTAGGAACCGGAACATAGAAACGTTAATTATCAAGATTCTAAGAAAATGATTCCTGAATGGAAAAAGAGTAAACAAGAACTCAAAAATGTTCACTAGCAAATACTGCAAGATGTGATCAAAAGAGTGGACTTGGCTTTTCAATCATTCTTCAGAAGAGTGAAAAATTATAAAACTCCTGGTTATCCTAGATTTAAAAAAATATAGCAGATACAATAGTATCATTTATACACAATCCTATTTTGAATTGAACGGTAATAAGCTCTGGATATAAAAACTTGGTAAAATTAAATTCAAACTGCATCTAAATATTGATGGAGAAATACCGAGACTAACCATAAGAAGAACACCAACAAGTAAATGGTTTGTATTTTTCTTGGTTAAGTCTGAATCGATATCATTTATACACAAAACTGGTTTATCGATAGATATAGACGTTGATATCCAGAGATTTTTAACACTATCTAACTGTCAACACGTACCTAATTCTAGATTTGTTAGTACAAAAGAAAAAGCCCTTGCGAAGCTCAACGAAAGTTGTCAAAAGCTGAGAAAGGGATAACAGTTCGAGCAAAAGCATTGAAGATGCTTGGACATATTTAAGAAAGAATAGCTAACAAGTTAGAGGATTGTGTTCAAAAAGTAAGCCATGATCGTATAATAACTCACCACTCAATTACTCTTGGAGATATGAATATTAAAGGAATGATTAAAAACATTCCTAGCAAAGCATATAGTTAATACAGCTTGGAGCAAGTTAGTAATTATAACTACTTATCAGGCAAAATGAGCTAGTCAATGTATAGATCTTGTTGACCTATAAAATATATCCCAAATGTGTTCGAGTATGGATAAATAGTTAAAAAATAATTATCAGAGAGAACACATAGTTGTCTTATATATAGTTTGATACTGGATATAGATTATAATGCCGTTATTAACATATTCAGACTGGGATTGCAGTCTGTGACGTAAGCCTAGATGCCTGTGACTTCAGTAGTGAGAGTAGTCACAATTCTTGATGAAACTACCACTCAACTAAATACTGAGTAGCTTCTCATTTCATACACTGAACCATTGTTCGTAAGTCCAAGAGCTCTACCCTACGTTCCATAGGTGAATTAGATTACAACTAGATTCTGACCTTGGAATGCAAACTTCTTATATTAATTGTGGCATTTACATCCATAGCATGGTTTAGTTCCATATACTGGACAACACCACTCTCTAATTTTCAAAGTTAAATTGTTTTTGTAAAAACCGTAAATGTTGTATCTTTTACTAGATTTTGCAAACCCTCCTATCCTTTAATATAGTTTTACCAAATCATTGAACTTTATATATTCTATCCGAGTTACAAAGCTACTTCACGATATATCACTAATAACCTGAGCTAAACAATGATTTTTTTAACATATCTTTAATGTTTAGAGTTTCCAGAGATATCGCTTGGTTTTTGTTTATTAATTTAAAAAAAGTTTGTTCTGGAAATCGTTATACTGGTTTGTAACCTTTTCATGGGGTATAAATTATGGCTTTCCTTCTACGATTAGAACCTTTTACTTTTCGACTTACTCGCTTTTGTAGTACCTTAAGTGTTTGAATAAATGTTTTCAAATACTTAGGATTCTCTACTTTTTCTCCGCTGAAGAGAACAGCAAAATCTTTTATACCCAATCTACACTCATTGTTGTGGCTTCCGTAAACGATTGCTTTCAGGAGTTTACTTGTTATCTTCAACAAGAATACTGAGGTAGTATTTACCAGTGCACGATTTTGAAAATGTTGCAACTTTCATTATACCTTTAAACTGCTTGTGTATAATTGCTTTAACTTTACCTATTTTCGGTAGTTTGATTATACCATCCTCAAAATCCACAGTATAATGTTGTGAGATAGGAAACGATTGAATAGGATTTTTCTTGATTTAAAGTTAGAAAAACCTGTTTTTTCTAAAAAACTTATTGAAAGCGGATTCAAGGTTTCTAGTCATTCTCTGCAATGATCGAAAATTTACCTCAGAATCATGTTTTCTTTTCTTTTAGTGTAGTTATCTGGTAGAGCTCTTGGATTTACGAACAATGGTTTGGGTATGAAACGAGAAAATATTCAGTCTTTAGCTAAGTTGTAGTTCATTCTGGTTCACAAATCTTAAAAATCAGGTAATTAGATGACGAATTCTATTTCCCTTATCAAAAATATGATCTTTTGCGAGTGAGAATACATAAGTCATTAGCTCTACACTTGTTTTTTGTGGTGAAAAAAAGATAGCTGTTATTTTAATGGCAGTTGCTTGCATACTATCAGTAACAGCTGCAGCAGTAAACGCCAAAAATGTGCAAACGGCGGAGCAGTAGCCGTTGGACCTGGCGGAACCGGCCATACCGATGACGGCACTGGTACCGGTGGACTCGGTGGCCCAGGTGGTATCAGTAGCCAAGGTAGCGTTGGTTACACTACTCCAACTAATGGTGCAGCTGGCGGCAATGGTGCCGAAGGAACCGACGGTCAGTAAATATTCTAAACAAATAATTTGAAAATTTTGGTAACTATTCAGCCTGGAAATAAATTATCAATAGCCATCTTTATTAAGATTCATCTGCAAATTTAGATGGATTTTTTACTTGTGGTTATTGATAATGCTTTTATTTTTCAGCCAGTTGTATCTAGTGTATCAAAATTGATACCAACCAACTTATTTTTGGTAGGCTGCATAGTTCCAAATTATATTTTATTGAGCAAAAGCTTGGAGAAGTATAATAATATGGGAAAAACATATGTTAGCATAAAAAAGATGATAATTGCTGTATTCATTGTAGTCTTTTTTGCAGTATCAACTGTAGCTATAGCAGTAGGCTCACACAACGGTAATGGTGCAAATGGCACAAATGGTGGAAGCGGAGTTTAATCCAAATTTAGAGTCTCTTTAATTTATTCTGGTTCTTCGCTAACTTTAAAACATTAGGGAATTTCATCCAAATTTATTAAACTCCTTTGCTAATTTTGGAAAAGCTGAGAAACTTATATGGGACTTCATTTTCTTATTTATGTATATTTACATTTAGTGGTATTTTTATTATAATTATTATTAATCGCCTTCTTATAATTATAATTCTTTTTATTACTATCTTTGTTAGAATTATTCGGTAGCTATCATTATAAAGTCGTATGTTTCGGTTATAAGTTTCGATTCACTTCTTGCCATCTCCCTCATTAAAGGTGAGAATCCTATTCATTTTCGATGCTTGCGAGTTTTGCTCTAAATAACGCACATACTCATCATCATTCTTTATATAGTTGGCAGCAATGCATTTCTCGATGCGTCAGGTGATAGTATCCTTCTTGCAATAGAAAAATTCCTCGTGACATTTCTGGATAAGTTACTTGAGTAAATATTTTTTTCACCATGTTTTCAGGCTTGGATACCGGTTGAGATATCTTCCAAAAGCCTTAGTGATGTAGGTGATAATTTGTACCGACATTTTTTCTGGTGGCAGGATATAATATGAATAAAGAAAAAAATAGAGTATGCTTTATGTGGCTCTCAAATTAGAATTTTAACTTAAAAATTTATTCTTTTTTCCTTTTTGACATTCAGTATTTTAACATTAAATTTTATATGAAGAGGCTTTAAACCCCCTGAATCTCTAGCTCAGGGAAATAAGCGTCGACTTTAATTTAAAAAGAGTCACCGATCTTGATTCATCATATAAAGAAAAAGCAGATAATGACGATGACTTTGAAGGACTAAGGACAGACGAGCAGTTTAAAGAGGTTATTAAGTAAAACTAAATGATTACTGAAATTATATATCCTCAAGCTATTCAAAATTTTATAATCACTGAAAAACATAGGACAAGTTTTCATTTTTTTATTCAGTGTTTCCCATAGTTAACCTATAAGTTTGGGATCGGTGAGGAAATTTGGATAATTTATCATGGATTAATTTTTTTTAATTTTATAAAATTTTTGTTTTTAGTATAAGGGGTTAGCAATATAATTCTTTAAGTATATCTAAAGATAGTTCATAGTAAACATGATAATGTGTAAGAGATAGACTAAATCTGACTTTTGATTAATCTATAATTTTCTATTTCTTCAAAATTAGTTGTTTTAAAAGTTTATCCTGTGGCTTTATATGAGTTCGAAAAACGGCAATTATAGTGTTAGAATCTCAGATTCACGAGCTAACAATTATCTATCTTGCAGAATATAAGGCTTGAGGCTTAACTCAATCTACTTGTATAAATCTTGTTCTTTTTTAGTGCATATGTTTTCCTACAAAAACTATGTATCATATATAAAGCCGTTATCACGGGTCTAATTCCACTGCTATAGGTACTTTTGGGCTTAAATAGAAGCAAAAAGCAAAAGAACAGGTGAAAAAAGATAATGAATCATCATTTTTAATGAAAATAAAAACTGTTTTTGACAGAAGTCTCACTTATTTTAATGTTTTCTTCAATTGCTAAAAAGGTCTACAGTAACAATTTTTTAACTCATAAAATTGTTATTTTGCAGTTATTTTCTGTTCTTGTCTTTAGAATGAATTGAGGCAAGCAGGACATGACAGTTCCACTGAAGCAATCCAGAAAGTGCTGAGTTGCTAGTTATTGAGGCATCACCGCATGCAACATGTGAAACAGGCGATGATAAACGTGAGAAACTAAAAAACGGCCTCAAAAATAATGTAAGCAATGTTCTAATCGGAGAATTAACCGAAATTAAACAAGTAATCAATCACATAAACGTAATAATTAAAATTTTGTACAGATTCTATTTGGTACATACAAATGTAAATTAGAAAGCAAATGTATTTTCATGGTATTTAATACCAACTTGTAGCTAAGCATATACAAGTCAAGTGAATTCTCTTGCACTAAATCCGATTGAAAAACCTAAATATGGTAGCTCACGAAGAATTAAAAGAGGATTGTACAAAAGTTATGTAGGTCAGTTAAATAATGTTGATATTAGTGGAGCGATTAATATACTCCGAAAAGCAGTAGGTTACTCGGTTTTGGAACTAATAACCGATAGAGGTCTTGTCAACAGATCAAATAGACTAAGATTAGTTTTTGAGTCTACTAAATTAAACTACTGACTTCGAGGGGACGGCAAGCCCTACAGCTTTAGAGTGCAGTAGTTGACTTCATCGTCATCGAGCGGTTTTTTAGTCGCGCAAGATTCGCACCAATTAGAGATTCCTGATAGGTATCATGGTATTCCTTCAAGATCTTTAGAGCTTGGCGAGCTGAGATTCATGTATCTCAGCTATAGTTGAGGTATTTTCTTCATTCTTATTGTGAACTCTGATTTCTCTGATTCTTCTAGAGTTAAGATTTACAACAGGAAGTGAATTAAAGATAGAGAAGCGGGATTCGTATGATTTTAATCATGGGAGGAATGCGTAAACACTCCCTCTGTTCACCATCTGTAAATTAATATATATTTTCACCGTGTATACATGAATCAATAGTAGACTTGGCACTTCCAGAGTGGATCAAGGCACTGCAATAAGCAGATAAAGCTACAGTTTAGGGGCACTATCTAAATATTGATACGTTACATATGATATAAGTTTGTTAACAAACTCATCGAAATAACCTTTGAGATTTTATATGTAATTGGGTTGCTATTGTCGAAAGACAACTCTGGAGTGATTCTCTGTAGGTCAGCTAACCTTACGCATAGGATGATCTACATTCGCGGTGATATGCAAGCTTGCTAATCCATTCGCGAGTAATTGACCCTAATATATCTAATGGTAACTCTTTTCAGGATAAAACATCTGAGACTCAGATCTTTTTTACATTTATATTGATTGAGACTTCTGCGATATCGGCACTATATTCGGCTACCCTACGGAGACTCTCCAGGATCATGCTAATTTCAACGTTATCTGGACTTCCACATTCCTGTGCCTCCAGGGAAACTCCTAGTTGAGAAACCTTTTTTGCTTCCACAACGATTCTGTTGATAGTCTGAAGGTCTTCTTCTGTCAATGAGTTTATTGAGCTTTCGAAAACCTTTCGTGAGAGTTCAGCCATTTTAAAGATAGGATAATTAGCATTTATTCCTGCACCCATTTTTAGGACGTTTTTAGCTATTTTTACAGCATGATCTCCTATACGCTCTATACTCTTTGTAATAAGTCTGTATCCCAAACATTCTCGTGGATGGTTGATTCCGATATTTTCAGAGAGTTCGATATCTTCAATTGCAGCTTTTAGCTGGCGGACAGCAAGAAGATAAAAGCGATCCACATCGTCATCTCTCAGGATTATGTCTTCGGCAATTTCCAAATTATGGTCCTGAAGGGCAGTCATAGAATCTTCGAGCATGGAGATTACAAGGCCATACATGTTTTTGATTACTCGGCTAAGAGGAAGGTCATTGTAATTGAGCAAGCATTGGAAAATCAGTTCATTTCTGGATTCTTCTACAAGTTCAAGACCTATCAATTTCTGACGCACTGCGTCCTTGATAAACTTACGGTCAGAGGCATTAAAACCTTTTTTGGTGATCAACCTGATAGAATCATAACCTACAAGATAATGAGATATAAGAATCCTGAGGTTGTTTTCCGCACTATCTGAGTGAATATAGTCAATAGTAGACTTGTGGTATTCCCTTGAAATTTTACTGTAAGAAACAAGTAGGGTTTTATTAGGCATGGATGCAAGATTAAGCGTGTCTCCGGCTTCAATCCCGATCTCCCGCACCCATTTTATGGGGAGGGACACAATATATGTGGAATTTCCAGTAAACTGAACTTTTCGTTTATCCTTCATAATAAATAATTCCCCTTTTAATATTCGAATCAATTTGCATAATATATAGAAACATATGAAATATATAAAAATATCCTAAAAATAAGATGTTAAAATGCTAAATAAGTCAAATGACCCTATCTAAGTATAAAATATATATGGAGAATTTCGATAAACTCCTATGCATTTGAGTATTGGAGAGTTTAAATCTCTTGACAATAATTTTTATTCATGAAAACTATTACCAATTTTGCTCTTCGAGATAAATATAAACATCTTCAGTCGGTTGGAAACAAACTTGCTGAAATTAATTTCTTAATTCATTGAAAATCTTTTCGTATCAATTTTGAGTCCATATATTTTAACAAAACAGCTTCCGGAGGTAGACCTGAAGATGATGTTATTATTATGTTTAAAATGCTTGTTTTACAGCAATGGCATGGTCTTTCTGACTTTGAAATTGAGAAACAATGTATTGATCGAATTTCTTTCAGGTAATTTTTTAGTTTTCCTGAGTATAATACAATACAGTACTACAGAGGATTTCTATTTTACCTCTGATTTTTTTCTTTGCTAGATTCTGTTTAATCTTTCCCGCGAATTTTTATATTTGACCCTATTTTTCCTTTTCTTGTTAATTATTCTTTAATTTTAAAGATAGATTCCGCTATTCTTAAAATATTCCTTTTATTTTCAATGTCCTCACTTGATAGAGATTATAACAAAAAGGTGTACACAACATCTTCAGATTCACTCGTTGAACAGTAGTTGTAAGAACTTTTCCTGCTTTGAACATTTTTTTAGTTACTGCATAAACTTTCTCCATTTGAGCTCTTTTTGAGCGGATACTCTTCTGAATATATTATTAATTCCCAGTAGATGTTTTTTTTACTACTCTTTTCATTGTTGTATCATAATTTCTTGATTTTGCTCCAAAGTATCCTCTGTCTCTGTAAACCACTTCATTTATTTCTGATAAATCTACATATAAATCATGCAGTGATGTAGTCGTTGTTTTGAATTTTCTGATCAGCTCATAATATCTGTCTATTATGCTATGAAATTATATCCAAAATGTGATTTACTACTCTCTTTTGTCCAGGTTCAATTCTGCTTCTTCTTGTTTTTGTTTCATTTTCTCGAGATTTATCAGCTTTTGCATTTCCAGGATCTGAATGTATAAAAGTAACGTACAGAATAATTCCCTTTTTTATTTTCAAACCAAGGAAAATAAGTTGGTTTTGCAACTGTCCCCATATTTCTTTTTCTATGAGTTATCAATACTTCTCTTTCTGAATGAACAGACGTAGAGAATTTCGATAAACATCTGATTTTCCCTAGTCATCATATACAATTTATAAGCATATGATAAAATTGAGGAAGTTCTCTAAATATTCTATAACTAATTTCGATAAGCTTCTCTGATCCTACCTACGAGTGCTCCGGAACCAGAAGGAGCATCCGAAAGTGTACCCACGTATGAATACCCCCTGCAAGTGTTTCATTGACAGCCAATTCAATGCTTTTTGTGAATGATTTATTCAACACAACATTCGCAGAAGATGTATTACCGAGGCCTGACAACACCAGATGTCCATTCTATACCTCTACTGTTGATTTATTGCTTCTTTCTTTGTAAGCTGTCCACTTTGATGTATTTAAGCTGCCTGATCTAAAGTTATCTTATGCCCACATGAGTGTATCTCCATTGGGAATAGCCAGGTGTATTGTACACATTGAAATGTTGTGCGCTGCATTCATGTTGACTTTGAGCCACAAATCATGCTGTGGATAAGTGTAATATGGCTGTGCAGCAGATTTCAAGGTAGAGGATATTACAAGTGCAGTTGCTGACAACAAAATAATGCGGGTTAATAAAAAGAGTATTATATTTAATCTTCATGAAATCTCAGTTGGTACGTATTTTCTGTACTCTGACTGGATTATATTTAGTTATATACTGTCTATATACATATATATGCACATTAAATTATATATTCTCAATAATCAACCATTTATTTCTGAAAAAAGCAACCTATCTATCTAATTTGTTCCAGCTCTCAATTACTTTACAGAACCCTATAATTTATCAGAAAAAAGTCCTTTTTTTACTTCCCTGAGAACATAAGGAGATTCCTCAAGTTCAAAAATGTTTTCTGCTCGTCTTCCTTTTTTCTGCCTAATGTACTGGATTTCCCCTAAATTTTGCAGAAATTCCTCATAAACTTCCATAAATCGTTCAAATTCAAGATCCTTAAGTTCGATTACCCCTTCTCTGCAAGCAAGCCAGTCAAAGACCTGAAGAAGAATTATTTTCCTCACCCTTTTTAGGCTCTCATTTTCAGGCAGTTTTTCAAAATATAAGGTTTTTTTCAGCTCTGGTGACCACGCTGCAAATAGCCTTCTGAAATTTAGGATTTGTACAGGGATTTTCTCTCCTGGTTCGGGTTTTGGATAAAAATATATATTTCGGAGAAGATCCTCCTCACGCAGATTAATCACCTACCGATTTGCCTGATTTAGGATATTTTTATGAGTTTTCTTTATGCGAAAACCCATATAGAGTCCAACCAAAAGTCCACTAAGATGAGCTGTATGAGCTATCATGTCCAATGAATTTACCATAAAAAAGTCAAACAGAGCAAAAAGCAAGAGGGCATATTTCATACGCATTGGAATAAAATAGACATAAACCCTTAGATTCGGCTCAAGAATTGTAAGAGCTGCAAAGACACCATATATCGCTCCACTTGCGCCAATCATCGAGCCTGGAGATATATTGAAAATCGGCTGGCTTAAGAAACTGTACCCTATTGCGGATAGGATTCCTGAAGCGAAAAAAACACCAAAGAATTGCCTTTTTCCAATAATTTTCTCAAGTGTAGTTCCTAAGAAGAACAGAACGAACATATTGAAGAAAAGGTGCCATAAACCGTTATGTAGAAAGATGTATGTGACAAGTGCCCAGGGTCTAGTCATAATGGAACTAGGGTTAAATTCAAAAGCATTAAAATAGGAAGGTCCTATGATAAGTTCCAAAAAGAAAGAAAGTGTGCAGAGAGCAATGATTGCTATTGATGGACTTATCGAGATATTTTGAATTCTGTCACTTTTCCCATCACTAGGTAGATAAGATGTGTTCATATCAAACATATTTCCAGTTACTCTTTATTTGGCATAGTATAAGAAACTACATGGATGTAAATTACATGGATATTTAAGCAATTAGAGCGCTTGCTGGCAAGTCAAGTTGATAATAATATCAATAATGAAGTAATATTAAGGATTCCGATTTATCCTTAAAATCAAAGAAAAATGAACCAGAATATCAAAAATCAGGTAACTTTCAGCTTGGACAAAGCAATGAAAATAATAAACTTTACTAAGATTCACTGAACAAATTTTGGTGGATTGATTGTATTTAGCTGTCGGCTATTAATAATGTTTTTGAGTTTATCATCAGTTATTAATCTGCAGCATCCGATTGCATCAAATATATATATTACCCTACTGATTTTTAGTAAGAGGGGGAGTTGCTAATGATAACCAAAAAAAGAAAAATAAAATCAAATACAGGATTAGCGAGCAAGATTTGGACAGAAGTCCCATAAGGAATAAAATCAAGGAGGAATCGAAATTTTCTATATAGATGTAGTGATACAAATTTAACAAGTTTAATATACTTATTTAACAATAATATAAATGTATTATCGCCCTATTTTTGGGTCCTAAAGACCCTTCGTGTTAAATCTTTCATACATAAACAGAGGATTCCCTAAATTTCAAAGTTTTTTGAAAATCCTCTAAGCATAACTATGAGGTAGAAAATGAGTAAAAATATATGTTTCATCGATGGGTTGGAGGGCATTCTAAAATACAGGGAAATAGATGTCAACCAGCTTATTGAGCTTACCTATGATTCAGTTTCCTATCTACTTATCCAGGGAGAACTCCCAGGAGCTCAAGAACTTGCCATTTACTCAGCCTGCCTGCGTGAAGAGCGTGAAATCAACAGGGAAATAATTAACATTATCAGCATGTATAATTTCAATATTGATGCCATAGAAATTCTGCGTACGATTGTTTCTTTCATATCACAATTCGATCCTGATATATACGACAGCACTCCTGAAGGAAATATGAGAAAAGCCATACGATTAATTGCCAAGATTCCAACCATCATTGCTGCGTATTACCGAGTGGCAAATGGAAAGGAACCTATACCTCCTGATAGATCCCTCTCCCACGGAGCCAACTTCCTGTACATGATCAGAGGAAGCAAGCCAAGTAAATTAGAAGCCGAGGTCATGGAAAAAGACTTTATTCTCAGTGCTGAACATGAGCTAAATGCTTCAACGTTCTCATCAAGAATCACAGCTTCCACCCTTGCAGATTTGTACTCAGTTGTTGTTTCCGGGCTATGTGCTCTCAAAGGTCCCTTGCATGGAGGGGCAAGGACAGAAGTTATGAGCATGCTAGAAGAAATCGCCTGTCCAGAAAATGCAGAAAAAATCATCCTCGAAAAAATTGCAAAAAATGAAAAAATCATGGGTTTCGGGCACAGAGTATACAAAACTTATGACCCAAGAGGTACGGTATTCAAGCAGCTTTCCAAGCAGCTAGCAGAAATAAAAGGAGATATGCATTGGTATGAAACAGCCGAAGCAATTGAAATAACCGTTGTCCGTGAGATTGTGGAGAAAAAAGGGAAGCCAATATATCCGAATGTGGACTTCTACTCTGGAGTTATCTATAGATATATGGACATTCCCCCCCAGCTGGCAACGTCAATCTTTGCAATTGGAAGAGTCTCTGGCTGGATAGCCCACTGTTTCGACCAGTACGAGAAGAAAAGGGTCATAAGGCCCAGAGCTTTCATGCTTGATGAATGCTAAGATTTTCAAAAATTTAGTTTTCCCCTGAAGATCTACAAGAAAGTAAAAATAAAAACAGAATATAGTCCATTATCAAACAGAACTTTATATAAAATATGACGTTAAGATAAAATTAGATTCACATGTATAATATCTCTGTTTCATCCTGTTATATTTGATAACTGATAGTTAGTAAACATAGAGCAATTTATTTTTGATTATCAGATAATCTTTTTATCATGTAACAGCTTTTTGATATTCAGATATCCATGAGTTTTAGATCTTTTATCAACCAATTGAAAGAAAGCGGAAAATTGGTAGAAATTCAACAACCAGTTTCTCCAAGATTCGAAGCTTCAAGAATTGCAAAAACTACCAAGGCTCCGGTTCTTTTCCATAATGTCTCAGGCTCAAAGGTTATTATGAATCTTCTAGGATCCAGAGATGAAATGGCTTCCATGCTAGGAGTTCCAAAAGAAGAAATTATAAAGAAGCTTTCGGAAATTTATCCTGAAGGCACAGTAAAGCTAGTATCAGAGTCTCCGACCCTGGAAGTTGTGGAAGATCAGGTTGACCTGACAAAACTACCAATACTTACTCATTTTGAAAAAGACGGGGCACCTTATATAACTGCAGGCATTGTAGTCTCAGAATACCAGGGCATCATGAATGCCTCAATTCACCGTCTCATGCTTTTAGGAAAAAATAAACTTGCAGTCCGTTTGGTTTCCCCAAGACATACCTATCTCCTGCATAAAAAAGCCGCCGAAAAAGGCGAACCTCTACCTGTTGCAATCGTGCTTGGATGCGACCCAAAGATCACTTATGCGACATCGACAAGAGTTCCTGTGGGGACCGAATTTGAATATGCAGCCGCCTTGCGAGGAGCGCCTGTTGAGCTTTTTAAATGTTCAAATGGGGTAAAGGTTCCTCATGCTGAGATTGTGCTTGAGGGATATATTAGCCCTTTGGAAAAAATTGATGAAGGGCCATTTGTGGATATTACCGGAACTTACGACGTGGTAAGAAAAGAACCTGTAGCAAATATCACCCGAATTATTCATAGAAAAGACCCGATTTACCATGGAATTCTACCAGCTGGCCCCGAACACCTCCTGATGATGGGCATGCCTTACGAGCCTAGGATTTACAAAGCTGTAGGAGAAGTCACAAATGTTAGAAATGTAGTTTTAACAGAAGGAGGATGCTGCTACCTCCATGCAGTTATTCAAATAGATAAACAGACAGAAGGAGACGGGAAAAACGCTATTATGGCAGCTTTTGCCGCCCATACAAGCCTCAAGCATTTAGTGGTTGTGGACGACGATATAAATATTTTTGACCCTAAAGATGTTGATTTTGCAATCGCTACACGGGTAAAAGGAGATATAGATATCCTTATTATTCCAAATGTTCGCGGCAGTTCCTTAGATCCAAGGGGCGCTCCTGACGGGACTACCACAAAGGTTGGAATTGACGCTACAAAGGTACTGAAAGAAAAAGAACATTTTGAAAGAGCAGTAATCCCGGAAGGACAAATAAAAGACATCTTGTCAGAGCCTCTATAATATTAAAATACCGCAGAGAGGGTATCGGATTCTTTCAAGCACTACCCAATTATAGAGTGAATTTTCATGTACCTCACACGAGAAGAAGAGCAAATTTTGAATGGAGAAGCTGGAAATACTCTAAGGCAGGCCATTGAGATCCTAGTGACCCTTGGAGATATTTACGGTGCAGAAAGGCTTATTCCTATAAAAAGTGCTCAGATAGCAGGCGTCTCCTACAAAACTATAGGAGATGCAGGTCTTGAATGGATTTCAGATCTACAGAATAAAGTTAAGGTTCCTGCAATTCTGAATCCTGCGGGAATGGACCTAAAAGATTGGGACAAACTCGGGATCTCGCCTGATTTTGCGGAAAAGCAAAAATCAATTGTTCAGGCCTATGAAAAGTTAGGGGTCATCTGTGAATGCACATGCACACCATATACTCTTGAGGGCTTTGAAGTTTGTTACGGTGATCACCTGGCATGGAGTGAGTCATCAGCTGTCTCCTATGTAAATTCTGTGATTGGAGCTCGTACAAACCGGGAAGGTGGGCCTTCAGCTCTTTCTGCGGCCCTTATAGGGAAAACTGCAAATTATGGCTTTCACCTAGATAAAAATCGCATACCTGAAGTCTCAGTTGATGTAGAATGCCCGTTACAAGAATCTGATTATGGAGCACTTGGCTACGTAGCTGGCAAAATTATACAGAACAAAGTGCCAGTTTTTCATCTCAGATGTGTTCCAAAAGCAGATGAATTAAAAGCTCTTGGAGCTGCAATGGCAGCCTCAGGGTCAGTTGCCATTTATCACATAGAAGGGGTCACACCTGAGATTTGTAGATTGGACTTTAAGGAACCAGAGGAAAAAATTACTATCGAAAGATATCAGCTAGACGAAATCTATGAGAGTCGGAGAAAAACCTGCAAAGAGCCTGAATTGATTACTATTGGATGTCCTCATTGCTCTTCAGCCGAACTTAAAAGGGTAGCTGAACTCCTGGTTGGAAAAACAGTTTCAAAAGAGTTATGGATTTTTACCTCGAGGGAAATTGCAAAACGCTATCCTGACTACATTCGGATCATTGAAAAAAGTGGGGCGAAAGTTATCTGTGATACTTGCATGGTGGTCTCGCCAGCTACTGACAGTTACTCCTCCGTTATGGTTAATTCAGGAAAAGCATTTTCTTACATACCAGGGATGTGCAGTGCTGAAGTAGTATATGGAAATATGGAAGATTGCATCGAGGAGGCACTCGGCAGGACGGAGAAAAAGGCAGGGGATTCCCATTAAATTGAAAGGCAGGACAATATCCAGAGGGTGCGCAAAAGGGGAAGTACTGCTTTCCACAGATCCAATTTCCTTCCTTGGCAGTGTAGATCCAAAAACTGGGGTTGTATCTGAAGAAAATCATGCTATTGTAGGGAAATCAATCAAAAATAAAGTTCTTGTTTTTCCCTATGGGAAAGGCTCGACAGTTGGTTCGTATGTGATGTATCAACTTAAAAAAAATGGTTCTGCACCTGCAGCTATTATAAATCTGGAAACTGAACCCATCGTGGCGGTTGGTGCCATTATTTCCGAAATCCCACTCATTGATATGCTTGAAAAAAATCCTTATACAATTTTAAAGAATGGAGACCTTGTTTTGGTGAATGGAAGCGAGGGATATATAGAAGTTATCGAACAGGAAGCAAATGAGATCGAAAAATAATAAGTAAGATAGAAAATTATACACTAAAGAGGATTAATATACAAACTACAATTTTTGGCTGGTTGATTATAATGCTTATATAAGCAATTTGTTGAAATTTGAGATTTATCAAAATTCTCAAAATTTTAAATTGAAAATGCATAAGCCTGAAAATGAAACATTAAGCTGCAGAAACATGAACCTCAAAGTGAACCAGGAAGGAATAAATTATAAAAATAGCGATAATAAATTAAATGCCGAAAAATCGATTTCACTTTTATATCCCTCCATAATCAGAGTATTTGAAGTTTATGAGATCCAAAAATATGGAGAAGTCCTCTATTTTTATGGAATTCCAAAAATAGATACAGCAAACATTGAGGGAGAACTATGGGCACAGTTCTACCATTTTGGGTTTCGGTGTAATCTAAAGTATGAACTTGGAGAATATTTTCTGCTAGCTGCCCCGGAAGAAAAGACAACGGAAAATATCTGGATAATCCTTGTCCTTTTCATAGCGACTTTTTTTACAACCATGATTTGCGGAGCCTGGTTGTTCGGAGTGGACCCCCTAAACGAACCTCTACAACTTTTCAAAGGTTTACCTTTTACTCTTGCAATAATGGCAGTTCTCGGTTCCCATGAGATGGCCCATTATTTGATAGCCAGGTACCACGGAATGGAGGTCTCTCTTCCCTACTTCATCCCTTTCCCAGCTTTTATCGGTACCATGGGAGCAGTAATTCGTTATAAAGGACCTCTCCCCAGTCGAAAAGCCCTTTTTGATATTGGAATTGCAGGACCGTTTACAGGGTTGCTGGTGTCTGTTGCAGTTACTTTTATAGGATTTAATCTTAAATTACCTTCATCTAAACATTTACCGGATTTCCTTATGTCTAATATAGGCCTGCCCCCTCTGTTTGTATTTATCCAGAACCTTGCAGGTGCTAAAGGAGGGATCCTAAATCCTATAGCCTTTGCAGGTTGGGTAGGGATGTTAGTAACTCTTCTAAATCTTCTTCCTGCAGGCCAGCTTGATGGAGGGCATATGATCAGGGCTATGTTTGGCAAAAAGGCAGAACAGATTTTTGTTTTAATGCCGTGTATTCTGCTTCTGGTAGGGCTCTATGTAATTTATTGGTTAAAGGAGGATGGACTTATATGGATTTTCTGGGCTGTACTCCTATGGGCTTTCGCAGCAATGGGGCATCCATCTCCCCTCAATGATGAATTAGAGCTAGATAAAATACGCATCCTTATCGGAATTGTTATGTTTATTCTTGGGTTTCTATGCTTTACTCTGATTCCTTTTAAACTCATGACATGAGGAGAACCGGAATTTCTAAAAAGAGGAGCAAAAAATAATGGATGTTTACTTTCGCTACACCAAAAAAAACTCATATAGCTTTGCAGTCCTTGCTCCTTTGTTACCAGAAGCCTTGTTTGCAGATAGTCCGCTAAAAGGTATCATGATTTACAGTTTTACAACGCGACAAGCGGCAAATGTTTTCACGGAAGTCAAAAATGCAGAAATCGATTCTATTTTTATTGCAGGAGGCCCTCATCCATCAGGAGCTCCAGATGAAACGCTTGAATACTTTGATTATGTTGTCCTCGGAGAAGGTGAAGAAACCCTTCCAGAACTCGTGAAGATTTTGCAGGAGGGGGGAGATCCAAAAAAAATAAGGGGTATTGCTTATAAAGACTCCGGAACGGGCAAAATTGTCACAACCCCAAAAAGACTCTATGTAAATCTGAATAGCTATCCCTGTTTTAACCCACAAAAACTTCATGCTCCGATTGAAATAAGCAGAGGGTGCCCCTGGGGCTGTAAATACTGCCAAACCCCCAGGCTTTTCGGAAGAGAAATCAGGCACAGAAGCGTTAATTCAATCTTGGAAAATTCCGTATACTATAGAGACCTTCGATTTATAGCCTCCAATGCTTTTGCTTACGGAAGTGATGGAATTCACCCCAGATTTGACGAAGTGGAAAAATTGCTGTCTTCCCTTCACGAAATGTCCAATAAGAAAATATTTTTTGGAACTTTCCCTTCAGAGGTGCGCCCCGAATTTGTGACTGAAGAATCAGCTGAACTTGTGAGGAAATATTGCGCAAACTACAGTCTTAGCTTTGGTGCCCAGTCCGGAAGCGATCGCATTCTCAAAGAGATCCAGAGGGGACATACTGTAGAAGATAGTATCTCAGCCGTGGAGTGTTGCCTAAAATATAAAATTATTCCAACAGTGGACTTCATCTTTGGCTTCCCAACTGAAACCAAAGAGGATCAGGAAAAAAGCCTTGACATGATTAGCTGGATCTGCAGAAAAGGAGGAATTGTTAGGGTACACTACCTGACCCCACTTCCAGGAACACCATATTCATTTGTAGTTCCAGCAGAAGTAAGTGACAGAGTTAGGAGTGAGCTCGGGAAACTTGCCCTTGAAGGCAAACTCACAGGGTACTGGGAAAAACATCGAAAGATATGAAAACAGAAAATATACGAATAGATTTAACAGTTATTCTATTTATTGGAATGTATATCTTTGAAACGTTGTGTATAACTAATTCGGGTAAACTCGCGAATTGATCACAATTCAAAAAAAGATTTAGTTTTCAATGTAAATATTTACATTTAAGCCATCTATTGTTGTATCGTTACGGAAAATACAGACGAAAAGGAATACTGGAGAAGCTTTTAAGTTTCTTTCTTTTTTGTACTTTACTTCGTTCAACTTTGGATTTATGATTGATGAATAGATGTATGCATTTTATGAGGAACAAGTTTTTGTAAATATCTGAGCTAGTTATTTTTATTATGAAGCCTATAAAACAAATTCGAAAGATTGTATTAATGATTAAGTTATTTATTACAAAAACTTATTTTTCGCCAGAATGTATTTGTATAAAAGAAAAAATTTAAAGTCAAAAAAATTAAAATATAATTTTGAATCGTATTTTACATTCCGTAGATATACACATGTAGAATGTAGGATTCAATAAAAGGTGAGATAATTTCACATAAGTTATTGTTTTTAATCCTGTTTCCAAGTCGTCTTACCGACTTCAGTGATCTGAATTTTATTTCAGGTATGTTTTCTTTTTAAATTCACATTTAACCTATTGAATATTTCCATTTACTCCTGATCCTTGGATTAATTTCCATTTTCAAGTTGTTTTCGTTGAACATGTTTTTTGTTGGTCTCATACTACCAATTACTCCTTTAAGATGCTCTCAATAAATTCCCAAATTTCTTCATGTGCTTTAAATGGGATATTAAATGACTCGTGAAAATCAGAGGTTTATAAAAATTTTCTAATTTTGATAGCATAAATTCCATTTGGAATGAAAATCATCTTTTTGTCAAAAATGATTTTATAAAATTATATTATTTTATTGAGGATGCCTTACAATTGTCAACTTCCAACCATAAAACCTAAAAAATAGGAGATGTGCGTAGTTTTGTTCAATTTTAGCATGTTTGCTACTTTAATTTTTTACACAATATTACATTTTTCCTCCGTTATCCATGTAATTTGTCAAATTCATATCAAAAATTCTCTTAAAATTTGGAAAAAATAACTATCAATGATGTAATTGTCTATCAAAATAGAATTATAAAGAGTGGGTCGAAAATTGGTTGACCACAATATTACTTATTCATTCCTCTCAAGGACGAAAATTTTTTTTAGCATAAAAATTAAAATGTCAAATAGGGGTTAAATAGTACTATCAAATCTTCTGTTACTTTTTTCAATTTCGAATATTCACTTTTTCAGTGCATTAAGACTTCAGTGATGAAATAATTGTGGATGTGATACGCTTCATGTTTAGTTTTATATTCCTCAAAATAGTTGCTATTAGGGTTTATTGCTATTTATCAAATATAATATCATACATAAAATCATACTTATTGATAAAAAAATACAATTTTTTGGAAAAAAAGATTTTTATATTTATACGCAAAGTAAGAAATCACACTAAGAAAATTAAAAAAAAGGGATGGAAACTTAAATAAGGGCACATGAGAAGTAGTTTAAGATCAAAAAACTAACTTAATTCCTTCAAAACTTCAGATTTTCCAGTTAGCTTAGAAAAATTCATTCGAGGTTTGAAGTCTTCTCTGCTCTTATGACCATATTCATACCTTCACGCATGAGTTCTTCTGCCTTTACTTGCTTTTTTGCCTCAGCAAATATTCTGACAATTGGTTCTGTACCAGAGGGACGAATAAGAACCCAGCCATCTTCGTACCATATTTTGATTCCGTCTGTAGTATCTATCCTGAACCCAAGTTCTGAAGCTTTAAGTTTCACTCTTTCCATTGTAGCCTGCGTATTTTTAGAGGGGATTTTTGTCTTTGCGTTGAAATATTCAGGCACACTTTTAGCAAGCTCTGAAAGTCTCTTTCCACTAGACAAGATTTCAAGAATTTTGGCACAGGCCATTGCTCCATCTCTACAATACTGATGCTTGGGAAAAATAAGGCCTCCATTGCCTTCTCCCCCGAATACTGCATTTATTTCCATCATCTTTCGAGCGACATTGATGGAGCCAACCGCAGTCCAGTAGAGTTCAACTCCTGCCTCATTTGCGATATCTGACATACGCTGTGAAGAGCTAATAGGGGTTACAAGAGGTCCGCTTTCATGTTCAAGCATATATTTTGCCATCATGGCAAGCAGAACTTCATCGTTTATGAAAACCCCATTTTCATCTATAAATACTATTCTATCCGCATCCCCGTCATGAGCTACTCCCATATCAGCTCCTGTTATTTTTACAAGTTTTAATAGTTCTGTTAGGTTTTCAGGTGTAGGTTCTGGGTTTCTCCAAGGGAAAGTTCCGTCAGGCTGAGCTCCAAGAGTGAGCACCTGGCAGCCCAGGTCACGTAGTAAAAAAGGAAGTGTAAGAGAACCTGCTCCGCAGCCCGTATCAGCAACGACCTTGAATCTACGGTTGCGAATATTTTCGGCATCTACTGAATTGATGATGTTTTTGGTATAGTACTCATTGACTATTGGATCCATTCTGAAGCTACCAGTTTTTTCCCAGGATACGATGCCATATTTCCCTGCGTAATAAATTTTCTCGATGTTTTTCTCTCCATCCCTGGGAAACTCCGAACCATCCCCTGAAATAAATTTGATTCCATTATATTCTCTTGGATTATGGGATGCGGTAATAATGATCCCAGCATCGGCGTAGTCGCGAACATAATACTGGATAGAAGGAGTGGGAACAATTCCCACATCAATTACATTCAGGCCCGTTGAAAGTGCACCGGAAATTGCAGCTGATTTCAACATCTGTCCAGAGATGCGGGTATCACAGCCTATAGCAATCGTGCCTTTTGAGCCCATGTATGTACCAAGGCTTCTGGCTAAATTGAGTGTAAGTTCTGGATTTAGATATTCGTTAGCTATACCACGTACACCGTTAGTTCCGAATAATGACATTTATGGTCTCCTTCTTAACAATTTAAGCGAAAATTGTGCTTTACGGCAAAATTACTCTTCAACTCTAATTGGATAGAATCATAAATTTCAGACTTTTTTGATGAACTCAAAAATGTTACATATGGTTATAAATGAATTTTATGCCTCCGTTTTCTTCATACGATTCAAAGTTATATTTTAGGCTCTATTACTTTAACGTTTTTCTTTTTTATGAATACATTCTGTCAATACAATCATTTTTTTGTGATAAAATACTGCATCATTTGTAGTAAAACCGGTGTATTCACTCAATTACATCAAAAGTTATTTTCATATGCCGTTCACAAGATTTTAGTTATGCCTAAATTATAGTATATATAAACGTGAACATTGATGAAAATTTTTGGATAAGGCTTAAAGAGAAATTGCCCATCATTCTCTGCTGCTTTGTGATAAATTTAAAATTCAATATAAACACATATTAAAACTGTATTTCTCAAATTTTGAAGTTTCAAAAATTTGCTGCCTTATGTAATATAACGAATTCAGCAAGCTATCAATATCTTCAGATTTTATCTCCCCTACATAAGGGTGAATTTTTTCTTCAAAGGTTTTTAGAAGTCTTGGATCAAGATCATTTAGAAAGTAAGTATCCATAATCAGGAGGTTTGAGATCTGCTCGTAGAAATCCTAAAGTTCTCTAAGCCAGTCTGGAATTCTATAACTTGCTGCATACATCTGCTTATTGAGAAACATAAGGTAACCAAAAATGGTATTTATGAGATCCTCTATTAGTTTATTATCCGGAAATTTAATCGGAAAACGTCCAAGAACTGTAGGGTCTGTATAATCAGAGAAGATCATTTCAGACTTACATAATGCGGAGAAAGAGTCTGGCGATCGGGCTGTTAAGCACTGCAGTAACATAAGGATACTCACTAGAGTCTTTGAGAACAATCCCACAGCCATTTCTAAACACGTGATTTCCAACAGCATCGTATGTAGCCTGGAGATGATACCCGCCAATTGCAATGATTTTAGGAATTAAAAGGTGCCCAAGGAGCTCTGTTCCTTTTATACTGTAGTCTGCAGAGTTGAGGGGAGAGTAATTATGAAGGAATTGATTTTTGAATTCCATAATTCTCCTATAAGCCCGAGGAAACTTGAACTTTAGCTCTTCAGGAGGGATAGTCTTATATTTATTCTTCTTTATTAAATTGGGTGGCTCATAAGGCAGCATAACTATATAGGGGGAAGGGAGAACCGCAAATTTTTCAGAAAATGCTCCTGATACATATGGATAAATTATTTCCGGTTCTAAAAATACAGGTTTACACAGACCTTCGCAAAGATAATATGATTCCTAACCGTCTTCTTCAGGAAAGAGAAGCCTATGCATCAGAATGTTTTTTGCGCTTACACCTTCAAAGATACTTTTTGAGATATCTTTAAGTGTAATTGGAATTGTACCATTTTTTTTGACGATTTTAGTTTCTTTAGGTAACATCTAATTTTCACTTCTGTCGAGTTCCCTCTAAGCTATAATATACAATTACTCAAGTATTTATTTTAAATTAATTATACAAAAAATAGTTTCTAAACGAAAAATACTTCCGCATAAGATTTTTCACAATCAAAAAACAATAAAATATTGATAATGATTTGTAATTATTTGTGAAATTAGAGCTATAGAGTAAACATATAAATTTTAATTAAATGAAACAAGTGTTAAATAGTAATTAAATAATAACCAAAAAAATATTGAGTGTTAAAAAGTTAATTTGACATCAAATTATATATGATCTAAATAAAGTGCATTAAAAAAATAGGAGGGAAGCTTAGAAGAATTATATCTCCTAACTATCCTTATGTAGTTACTTCGACTAAATATTGTTCCAGGCATATAATTCAAAATAAGATCAATATCTCCCAAGCAATTTTACTCGGTTGCTCATTTCATTTGTGCCGGTTATTATTCACTTTTTTTAGTTTGCTAATGACGTTGTACTGTAGTACTATTCATAACTTTGTACTGTAGTACAATACATAATTATCTGCATAGTTATTTTAAATTAATTCTATACAAATTTGTTTCTAAACAAAAAATAGTCCTCATAATATTTTTCGCGATCAAAAAACAAAAAAGTAGTAATAATTAGTTTTGATTATTTGTTAAGTCATCGGACTAAAAAATTAATAGCTTATGAAAATATCACTTATATATGCATGGAACACGTCAAAGTACTAAAGTAGTACTTGTTGTAGAATAAAATCCAGATCGACTATGCATCTCTATTTCTCCACCATGAAAACAAAGTCATGACCCAATGAATAGGCTTACTAAATGATATTTCGATGCATATGTTTTGCTATAAAACATATGCATTCGTGTAAGCGAAGAATCATGTTTTGTAATGAAAGGATACAGAATCAATCAGATTTTACAGAACTTTCAGTACACTATATTCTCTATTTGATAGTTGAAAATATGAACATTGGATAGGCTACTGATAGGTTCTCTAGTAAGGTTCTATTCTTGAGAAAAAGAATAACATTAGATCTTCATAACTTTACAAATAATAAAAAATAATTAATAACATATTGTTATTTTTTGACTACAAAAATCTTACGTGGGATTATTTTTTGTTTAGAAACTATTTTTTATAGAATTAATTTAAAATAACTACAACGATAATTAAGTATTGTAGTGTAACCATCGCACCGTATACACTATGATATGTGAATAAATAATTACTTGGAAAAGTTGGCTTTATTTTGAATTAACTATCCCCCCACTCCCGTATATACTCAAATTAATTATATTTGGTATCCAGTAAACACAACTTTTCCCAGGCCTCATTTTATTATTAACCAATATTCTAATAATTTTTTTTTCTATAACAAATGTTATTTTAGTATTTGGATTTGTTTTAAGCATGCATCAGTAATAGTTCGTATAATTCTCAATTTATTATTATAATTACTTCACAAATACTAAAATTGATTATTCATATATAATTGTTCTTTAATTGTAAAAAATCTTATGCGGAAGTATTTTTCGTTTAGAAACTATTTTTTGTATAATTAATTTAAAATAACTTAGAAGATAATTGTCATTTTATAGTTTAAATCTAAAAAATAAGTGGGATCGAAAATTGATCCAAAAATAGAGAATAAACTGACCTTTCAATAGAGCTAAAAGCAATAATTTTTCAATTTTAAAGTTTTAAAAAATACAAAATCAAATTGTTTTACTTATTTGGTTGTTTTGACATAATTTTATCTTGATGAAACCTCTGGAGAGTAATTCTATGGGGTACCTCATACTTGTCAGACATGGAAAGTCCGATTTGAAACCTGATAATTGGTTTGTTGGTTGGATGGATGTTCCGCTTAGCAGCAAAGGGATTGAATAAGCTCTTGATTGCACAATCAAACTTAAAGACATCGAACTGGATCTTGCTTTTGTCTCAAACCTTGTTAGGGCACAGGAAACTCTTTTCGTCATATTGTCCGGGCAGAAAAAAACAGGAATTCTTGTCCATGAAAAGACAAATGATGAAAGCAGGATAGGAAAGATTGAATGGTACTCTTGTCCCAAAAAACTCGATAAAAGTCTTATTCCAGTATGCTCTACAGCTGCTTTAAATGAGCGTTACTATGGAAAGCTCCAGGGCAAAAAAAAGCAGAAAATGGTAGAAAAATACGGAAAGGAAAAGCTTACTTCCTGGGATTTAGACTTTGAGCCAGGCCTGATTGAAGGGGAAAGTCTCAAAGTTGTCTATGATGTTATGATGGGAAAAGTATCTTGAGTATCAACTCTAAAATATATTTAAACATATATAGTAACTAATCTTTCCATATATTTTATAACCTTTCTAGACCATAGTCTTATACTCAAATATCAACGTATATTTAACTTTATGTGGTGACGTTGATTTCTCTTTAGTCATGTATATGATTAAAAAATCTAGTTCGTGAATTAATAACCTATATGTTGTTCCGTGGTACTCCTGCCGATGAAATGTGAATGATAAATAATTTAGTGTTAATTTGGACACTAAGTAGGAGTAAAATATTTGAGACTTATGTATCGCGGAGAAATAAAGCACTGTAATCTAATTATAACTATTGCAATACGGATTATTTGGTTTTAAAATATTTTATGAAAAAGTAAATTCTATTATAGAAACTAATTTTCATCAAATTAATTCAAAATAACTATGGTGACAAAAATAAACATCTTTAGGAATGTACATCATTAGCACATATAAAGTTAAAAGAGTTTACGACATTATATACTTCTAAAAATAAATTGAAAATGCGCATTTATTGGGGAAATAAGCATTTGATAGAAGAAAAAATACACTAGTTATTTTGGTAGCATTTCTCGTAGTAATTTCAGTGATAGATACTTGTAGTAAGCACAGCAGATAAATGTAGCACTCAAGCCTAAAAGAACATTCCAGTGAACACCTAGATGGACAATGACAAAAGTAGAGCAATTATTGAAGGTAAGGTGGAATATGTTCAAAAATCGTAAAGATGCAGGAGAAAAACTTGCTAAGGCTCTTGAAAAGTACAAGACAGAAAACCCTCTTATTCTTGCAGTTCCACGAGGGGGAGTGGAAGTAGGATTACAGGTTGCAAGGATATTGAACGTGGATTTTTCCCTCATCATTGCAGAAATCGATAGACTTATAAAAGCTCTCAGTGGGGGTAATTCCCTGGCCTATATGAAAGGAAGAACCGTGATACTAATCGATGACGGCATCGCGATAGGTTCTACAATGAGAGCAGCCATTAAACTCTGCAAAAATAGGAAAGCTAGAAAAATTGTGGTTGCATTACCTGTAGCCGGAAGAAAGGTCGCAGAAGAGATCGTGAATAAAGTCGATGAACTCGTAGTGCTTGAAATTCCTCGATACTTCAAGGTTGTCGCTGAGGCTTATGCGAAATGGTACGATGTCACAGATGAAGAAGTTCTCGATTTGCTCAGAGAAAACATAAGAGAAAAAAAGTCAATAAGTTATAATTTGGATGTGCACGAAGCCTAATAATACTGTTTTTTGAATTTTTTTGCAGTGAGGAAATGATGTAGAGCCAATCATATTTTACAGAGATTTAGTTAGAATATCTACAAGTCTAGTTTATTTAATCTGTTTAGATAAAGTTCATTTATTGTACCAAGCTATTGAATTCTGCGGCTAATTTCAATTGCTTTGTCAAATGCTTTTATTGCTTCATAATACTTGCCGAAATCAGCTAGAGCATTTCCTTTATTGTTCCAAGCTAATGATCCTGGGGGTTAATTTCAATTGCTTTGTAGTAAGCTTTTATAGCTTCTCCAGGTTTTTTTAATTCAACCAGTGAAAGTCCTTTATTGTAGCAAGCATTTTAGTCCTGCGGGTTAATTTCAAGTGCTTTGTTAGCGTCTTTTATTAACTCATAGGGCATTATGTGTTGCATCGTACCTGCGGTACTTATCAGCACTAAAAAAACAAGTACAGCAATTCTAAAAAATGTTATAAATGTATACCTTCTACTTGTTTTATCATAGCTCTTTGTTTTCATTCTTCAGCCCCGGTGTTTGTTAAGATACAGAGAATGACGAAATTTAGGAGTTTATCAAAATTTTGCATATATATACTATAAATATTTATAAGATATTTTGTATATTTTTTTTAAAGTCTATATAATAGTTACAACTTTGAACCCGATTGAACAAATGCTCAAAATACGTAGAATGTGAATAACTAAATGGAATATTATAAGAGCTGGGTAAAATATTATGTTTAGTGAAGGATAAAAATAAATGAAAATTAAGGAATTATTTAACCTATAACTTGAACTTATTTAATTCCTTTATATATAATTCCTTGCACTGTCCACGCTATTGAATCCTGCGTCGCACCTTCGATACTAACTAAGATTAAAAAAGATCCAAAAAACGTTGAGAGATAATATTTGCTTAGAACTATTAAGAATATTTTTACAGTCCTAACCGAAATTATTCCAAATAAGCTACAATTTATAAAATCTCCCCCGAGCTGTTTCTAGAACAAGTTTAGTCCCATCTCGACCCTTGATATTCGTTCGGTAACATTCTCCATGCACAAAACAAACGCAGCAGATATAATCTATTATTATATCTCTAGATATGGCCGAATGTGCTTACTACCCCGATTCCTTTTGGAATCTGGGATATTAAGCTTAATTTACACATTCTTATTCGAGAAATAATTCCGATAAGAAATTTATTTAGTATTTCTTGAGTGCGGATGGTCATAAATACTCCTCATTTAGATAGGGATGAGGTGAACACTTGCCTCTTTTCGTATTCGTTTGACCCTCAAAATCACAGCTTCTTTGTAATATTAATTTATTTTTGCTCCCATGGTCAGAGGTGGTGCTACTCACATTCAATCGGGAGGTGATAAGCATTGTAATCAAAAAGCTTTACCCCTTTCTATGGTCAGATCATCTACCACATAGTATTGGTGCCTAAATATCTATATATTCTGAAAAATTTCGATAAATTGTCAAATATTCTCATATAATTATAACTAATATGTAAATGCCTTGTGATAATTAGAGGTTTATCGAAATTCTCTTAAATAAGATAATGAACTGAGAATGATAGCAAGAGTAAGCAGATTGAAATATCCAGATCAATTTTCGATTAGATAAACTTGATTTTTATTTTGGTTACTGATAAGTGTAATTTTGGCAGGAAAAATTCATGAAGTTGAAAATAATGGAAGCATTGGTTAAGACTAAAATAGAAAAATCAGAAGCAATAATATACTATTTTTTAAAATAATCTCTCATTTGAGTGAAAGTATATTAAATAAATCTGCAAGGATAAGTTAATTTTATAATGTCCATGTATATATGAGGGTAAAGTAAAGGAATACGATATTGTAAATTTGCTATGAATTCAAAGTCATACTTTTGGATGCGGTATGCAATTGTTTATTTGATACCTTATTATCTCCTCACAACTTTCTGAGAGTTGTGATTTTTACAGAATAATCGGCAACTGCAGTAAAGCTTAACATGGGAAAACTTCCACATTTTAAAAAATGTAATATTAATCCAGAAGGAACAAAATGTCTCAGGACGGAAGAAGCTTTCATAGAATAAAGAGAGAGTCATAATATATCAGTTCCAATTTCATATTTTTGCTGGAGGTAAGGAATAATGAGAGAAGGCCATGACCCCTTTGGGGTAAGAGATATTATCGAAACAGCTTCTGGAAAAGCTACGATTTACAGATTGAGCAAACTGAAAGAAAAGGGGTTTGAAGGGATTTCCCTGCTTCCCTACTCTATAAAAATCCTGCTGGAATCCCTTCTCCGGCATGAGGATACTGAAAAGCAAATAATAACCGTCGAGGATATATGGGCTCTTGCTAACTGGACCCCTGAAAATATAAGTGAAAGAGATATCCCTTTCATTCCGTCAAGGGTAGTCATGCAAGATTTTACAGGTGTTCCTGCTGTAGTGGATCTGGCGGCCCTCCGATCGGCAATGCAGCGTCTAGGAGACGATCCCGAGAAAATAACACCTATCATCCCTGTAGATCTCGTAATTGATCACTCAGTCCAGGTAGATTTCTATGGGACAGCATATGCTCTTGAGGAAAATGAGAAGAAAGAGTTCGAACGCAACAGGGAACGATATTCCATCCTCTGCTGGGCCCAAAAAGCCTTTGAAAATTTCAGAGTTGTGCCTCCAGGTAGAGGAATCATTCATCAAGTGAACCTTGAATATCTGACACCGCTGGTGCATCTCAATGAGAGAGAGGGAGAGCTATTCGCATTCCCTGATACACTTTTAGGGACTGACTCACACACCACAATGATAAACGGGATAGGAGTATTAGGCTGGGGTGTAGGAGGTATAGAAGCCGAAGCAGTAATGCTCGGACAGCCTTACTATATTCCTGTCCCTGAGGTTGTTGGCTTCAAGCTATACGGAAAACTTCATTCAGGCGTTAATGCCACAGATCTTGTCTTGACAATCACAAAAATGCTCAGAAACAAGGGTGTTGTCGGTAAATTTGTGGAATTTTATGGACCTGGCTTAAGTTCCTTGAGCCTTCCGGATCGGGCAACCATATCCAACATGGCTCCGGAGTATGGTGCAACGATTGGAATTTTCCCACCTGACACTGAGACTCTGAACTACCTGCGAAAGACTGGCAGAGAAGAAGAGCAGGTTGATCTTGTGAAAAAGTACCTTGAAGCTCAGGATCTTCTATATTCAATCCACAAACCTGAACCTATGTTTAGCAGTACCCTGGAACTTGATATGAGTACGGTTAAGTCCTGTCTTGCAGGCCCGAAAAGTCCCCAAGACCAGGTCTTTTTGAGTGAAGTTCCTGAAAAATACCGTGAAACAATGCAGCAAACCTTTATTAGGAAGAAAGAAGCTGAAATTGAGCTTTCCAGAGATCCTGCTTACCAACGCTGGGTAGGAGAAGGTGGAACACCTGTAGAGGAATTTGAGTCCCTTATTGAAGAAAAGGTGAAGGGAATGGAATTTTCGGAGAAGACTTCCAGGGTAACACATGGTTCTGTAGTGATTGCATCCATTACCTCCTGTACCAACACCTCAAATCCATATGTGCTCATAGGAGCCGGGCTGCTCGCAAAAAAGGCAGTAGAACAGGGCCTGCATGTTAAGCCGTATGTAAAAACTAGTTTCTCCCCTGGTTCAAGAGTAGCTACTAAATATCTGAGATATGCGGGCCTGATGCCTTATCTAGAAAATCTAGGTTTTCACACGGTTGGGTATGGTTGTATGACCTGTATAGGAAATAGTGGACTTCTACCGGAACAAGTTGCAAAGGAAGTGGAAAAAAACGATCTCACTGTTGCATCTGTAATTAGTGGGAATCGAAATTTTGAAGGAAGGATCAATCCACTTGTCAAAGTAAATTATCTTGCCTCTCCTCCTCTTGTAGTCGCCTACGCAATCGCAGGTACTGTAAATATCAACCTAGAAACGGATCCACTTGCTCATGATCCCAATGGGCGCTCTGTTTACCTCAAGGATATCTGGCCTGCAGAGGAGGAAATCAGAGATGTTGAGAAGAGCTGCATTAAACCTTCAATGTTTGAAAAAGAGTATTCAGGTTTTCTGGAGGGTCCTAAAATCTGGAAAGAGCTGAAAGCTCCAGCCAGTACCCTCTATGATTGGGATCCCATATCCACCTATATTCAAGAACCGCCATATTTTGTGGATTTTTCGCTAGTTTCGTCTTTGCCGGAGGATATAAGGAATGCCAGAGTCCTAGCCCTTTTCGGAAATAGCATTACTACTGACCATATTTCTCCTGCAGGGGACATCCCATCAGATAGTCCTGCAGGCAAATACCTGATATCCTGGGGTGTGGATCCTGAAAACTTCAATTCTTATGGGTCCCGCAGAGGCAATCATGAGGTAATGATACGCGGAACCTTAGGGAACATTCGACTCAGGAATAGACTCGTGACAGAGGAAGGTGGCTGGACTTTATACAATCCCCAAAAAGAAGACTGCCCAGATGAATCATTTCGAAGAATTTCAATCTATGACGCAGCTATGCTTTATGCTGAAAATAATGTTCCCCTAATAATTATTGCAGGAAAGGAGTATGGGACAGGAAGTTCCAGAGATTGGGCAGCTAAAGGTACATTTCTCCTCGGAGTAAAGGCAGTAATTGCCGAATCCTTTGAACGCATACACAGAAGCAATCTTGTTGGCATGGGAGTTCTTCCACTGCAGTTTAAAGATGGAGAAAATGCGGATACTTTTGGTCTCACAGGAAAGGAAAGCTATGATATATTGGGCATTGAAAACATGGAGCCTCGTGGAGAGCTTTTCGTAAGAGCAAAGAACGAAAAAGAGGAAGAAATACATTTTCATGTGGTATTGAGACTCGATTCTACTGTTGAAATAGAGTACTACCTGCACGGCGGGATTTTGCATAAGTTCCTGCGAGATTCGGTGAAGGAAAAGTAAAAGGTTATAGATTCTGAAATTGTATGAAAGAGTTTGTAGCCCTAATATGACAGTTTTANNTAAAACTGTCATATTAGGGCTACAATAGGTTCATTACAATGTGACACAATAATTTTGAATTAAAAATGAAATTATAGTATAAAGGTAGCTGGCCTGTTGTTTCTTGAAGATTTTCTTGGTTTTAGATGTACTATGTGGATCCGATAAGAAGATTCGATTGAGGATTTCGCTTGTAATGTTCAACTTCAGAAAGATCAGATGGTTCATCATTCATAAGAAGAATTGAGGACAGGCTTTCACTATAAATAAGACAAGTGGATCTCAGCTTACAGAGTTCTACGAATTTTGAAGAAGTATTATTTATACTCTGATCAAGAACTTCCTATTGCCTCAGATCTTGGCCTTCCAAAAAAATTATCTTATTACTTAATAAAGCTAATTAATCAAACTTATTCCGATAATTAGTTTGGAGCTTGTTACCTTGACCATGTCATGGAAGCTGAGGATAGATAGCACAATATCTCATTAACAGAATCCATCCAACATTTTGAGATTTACAAATATATATAATTTGTTTGCCTGTTCGTTACTATTAATTCATTAAAAATTAAAAATTTTTAAGCTACTGTCATCTTGAGAAAGTTGATGGGATTCTTGTATACGTCTGCAGAAAGTGAAAAGCACAATTGTCTACTCAGCATGAGCCTTGCACTTTAAGGGTATCAAAAATAGACGCAGAAGGAAATTGTGCAGATATGAACGTGAACATAGCAGTTTTCTGGGCGCATAGACTGATATGAGAATCCTTCCATAAGGCTGCAAGTCTACGCAATTCCTGATGGCACATCAAGGATTATTGTTGATAGAGAATATGTTAATTGCAATAAGTTAAACACGATCGCAGTGATAGAATGACTTTTCAGAGAGCTATGGGATATATGACCATTGAAGAAACTAATAATGGATCAAATAGATCATGGGAGTGGATTCGGTGCACATAGAATTAATGAGTATGGTTTATGAGATAATGAGTTCAAGAGGAACAATAAATAATTAGGAATTAACGAATACTTGCAATATAAGACTTCGTCAGACAAACAAGAAAATTGAGAAATGCTTCAATACATACAAGATGTTCAGAGGAGAATTTGAAACCTTTGAAGAATACATTAAATAATACAAAAAAAGCCTAAAAGAGCCCTGAAATTTCGTGAAAATGCTTTATTGAATTGATTACCCATAAAAGCAAAATTTAGAATATGATTAGTTGTTGGGTTATGGGAATGTGGGATAATTATAGTCAAGTCTGCGGTTAATTATACCTAATGAGAATTTAGATAAACTCCAATTTTTGGATGGCTGCTTATAATGCCTAAATCAGCAATTTGCTGAAATAAGAGGTTTATTAAATTCTCCTATATTTGTTAATCAAATATTTTTATCAAATTCTTAACGAACTATTTTTATTTATAGCAAACTCACGAATTAATCAAAATTCTAAAAAAAAGATCTATTTTTGAATGTAACTATTCACATTTAAGTCATAAATCGTTGAATAACCAAGTAAGACATGGAAGAAATGGTATAAATTAGAATATTTTTCCTTCAGTTCTATTTTTTCCGTGTTTTACTTAGTTCAACTTTGAATTTATGATTCGTGGAGAGATGAATGTTATTGATGATAAATTCGTTTTTCTAAGTTATGAATGTATTAATTTTTACTGTGGGATTATAAAACTATTTTCTGGGTTAAATTATTTTAGGATAAACACTATAAAATAATATAGAATAGCGGAAAGGAAGAAAGAGGAGTCAAGTATGGAGAGTAATATTTTCAGGAAGATAATGGTTGCAACCGACGGTTCGGAACTAGTATGAAAAGCAGTTGATTCAGCAATTGAAACTGCAAAGTTATGTAAGGCAAAGCTGTATGATGTATATGTATTTTCATTAGAAGGTTATTCGATGACTCCTTCCAGAGACATTGCATGGGAAAAAGCAATGAAAGAGCAACTCATAATAGAAGGTAATGAAGCAACAACTTATGTCGAGAATACTGGAAGAGCTACAAACATTGAAGTCGAATCTGTAATTCTTGAAGGAAGTCCTGTGGATGAAATTGTCGACTTTGCAGATAAAAATGACATTGATCTTATCGTTATGGGTACACAAGGGAAAAATGTGATCCAGAGATTCCTTATAGGAAGCGTAACTGAAAATGTGGTCGGACGTTCAAAAAAAGCGGTACTTGTTGTAAGGGGAGATACTATCGAAAAAGGTAAATAGATATTATTTTGTCATAATCTAACGATTTTTATGAATATTTTGAATACCAGATGTAATTATCGAATCTATCCCAAAATATTAGTGAAACTAGAAATTATAGATTATGGTTTGTTTCAGTTCATTATTACTTCCTGCATTAATAGTTGTATTTTGAATACTCTAACAGTCTATATGAATGGTTAATTAACCTGAGAGAGTAGCCATTTTCAGGCTATGTTGTCTTGGGAGAGTGAAATAATCCGGGATTTTCCTGATTATTCAGATTTTTTCTAAAGCGATTAAATAAACCTGAGAATTTTTATCATTGACATTCCTAACAGGACTATCTAAATATTCTTACTAGTCCTAAGCAAATACTGATTTCAAATTATTGTTAATATACATTCACAAATTGTTAGCTGAAGCAAAAAATGGGTTTTGACACAAAAGTGATTTAATTTAATACAAATTATACTTAAAATGAATAGTTAAAACGTATTATAGTTACTATGTGGTGCAAATACGTCAAGACAACAAAAAATCTAATTCCAAAATATGCACACGAGCAAAACAAGCTCTAATATTTTATGCTCCATTAACTGTGAAAGCTACCCAATAATATGGATGCTGGAAAGGTTTCTCTTCTGGAGATCCTGTGGGCATTTCGAGATATCTTTCTCTGTACTGTTCTATGTACTCTTTAATTTCTTTTTATGATATCCGCAATAAAGCTGAATAAGCTAAGTGTTAAGTTCTCGGAGTTGATTTAATTTTATGTTTTGTCATCTTTGTCCGCAACTACTCCACTAGTGCATTGATTCCAAAATAGAAACATATTCAAGAGCTAATAGCGGTTCCTAATAAAAATAGGGCTGGCTTTATCTCAGGAATTCAAATGAATGAAGATAACGCAGCAATTAACCATGCACTTTTATTAAACTCTAATAGTTCAACGTACAACGTCAGGAAAGGCATAGTGTTGGGTATGGAAGGTAAAAATGACGACGCAGAAATCTATTCAGATAAAGGCTTGATTTTTGATACAAACAATGGCTTCGGCTGGATTTCAAAGGGAATAGTTGCCGAAGCTAAAGGCGATAAGGCGAGAGCAATCTTTTATTATAATGAAGCAATAAAACTTGACCCTGACGAAACAGTAACATTGGCAGCATTATATAAATTAAAGCATCCATGATAAAATTGAACAACAGTTTGGAGTATAGTCAAATGGGAAAACAAGCATTTAACAAAACAAAAAATCTTGTGCCGAAGGCAATGGTGCGCCCGTCGGAGGGCTACCTTAAGATCGGCCGCGAGGCGCAAGATCTGACGTTTATTGCGGGAGCTAATTTTATTTTCACTGGCGATGAACTACTGACCACGCCAAACCCCTGTATCAACGAAGATCATCGATTAATGGCGGCGCTGGGATTGAAGGCTCTCGCTCCGGACAAAAAATGTGACGAGGGTTGTCGTTGTGAAAAACTTCACGCCTGATCTCGACCGGCTGAAGGCTATGGGGCGTTATCGTTCGGTCGGCCTACCTGCAGGCGTTGATTTTTCGTCGAATGATTATCTCGGCCTTTCTACACATCCCGCTTTACGACAGGCGGCAATTGAAGCGTTACAGGGCGGCATAGAAATCGGTGCGACAGCCTCGAGGTTTTTACGCGGGCACAGGCAGGCGCATGAAGAACTGGAATCTTTTGCCGCCGCCTATTACGGATGCCTCCGCACGTTGTTTTTTCCCAACGGGTTTCAGGCTAATTACGCCCTTATTACAACGCTGATCGGGCGTTACGATGTCGCGATTTTCGATGCCTTATGTCATGCCAGTATGCGCGATGGGCTGCATGCGGCGCAATGTATGAAGGTCAAGATTTCTCATAACAATCTGGAAGCTTTTGAAGATGCGCTTAAGAAGCCCATCGCCACTGGATGTAATAAATGGATTTTGGTTGAATCCATTTACAGCATGGACGGAGACATCGCGCCGGTACGCGAGCTTCTCATGCTTGCGGAAAAATATGATGCGATTCTGGTAGTTGACGAAGCGCACGGCACGGGTGTTTCCGGCGCTACCGGACGCGGCGAAACCGAAGGATTCGCACATAACAGGCTGATTTAGCTGCATACTTGCGGTAAGGCGCTTGGGGTCGCAGGCGCACTTGGTTGCGCGAATGAGAATATAATCGACTATCTCATCAACGCTGCGCGACCTTTTATATGCAGTACTGCACCAATGCCTTTGCAGGCGGTTTTGGTTAAACGCGCGTTGGAATTGGTGCGCGATGAACCGGAACGGCGTGAACGACTTGCTGCGCTAAAAGCGCTTGTAGCTCGACGGATTCCCTCTCTTGCCGTTAAAAGCCAGATTGTACCGATTATCATCGGTGAAGATGCCGCAGCGCTCGCACTGGCAAAGAACCTACAGGCGCAAGGATTCGACATTCGCGCAATACGCCCCCCTACAGTCCCAGAAGGCACAGCTCGTTTGCGATTATCATTGAATGTGGGGTTGACGTCGCAGGACATAGACAATTTTGCACAGGCGTTGGAACGTCTTTTGCCGTCCGGTGTTAGCCTATGACGAAGGCCTTTATCATCAGCGGCACAGATACTGGTATTGGCAAAACCACTGTTGCCGCTATGCTGACTGTCGCCCTGGATGCGCACTACTGGAAGCCTCTCCAATCAGGCATCTTTAGACGGCACGGATACACAGCGCGTACAGGCGTTGCCGGATTGTCCAATGACCGACTTCTGCCAGAACGCTATATTCTATCGCGTCCGCTCTCGCCACATCGCGCGGCCGAACTGGATGGCGTTGAAATATGTGCTCTCTCTTTGCCCAAGGTGGACGGAACTTTGATTGTCGAAGGCGCAGGCGGGTTTATGGTTCCGGTAACGCGCCGGAAATTACAGATAGATGTTTTCAGGACGCGTGGGCTGTGCCGGTTATTTTATGTGCGCAGACGGGGCTGGGAACGATCAATCATACGTTGTTATCCGTTGAAGCCTTGCGCCAACGTGAAATGACTTTGCACGGGTTGATTTTTATCGGCGAGGATAATCCCGATACTATGCGCACGATTGCCGATTTCTCCGGCGCGCTTGTTCTCGGTCATGTGCCGCATCTGGATGTTATAGACAGTGCTGCATTGCTGGGCGTTTTTGCGCAGAGATTTCGGAAAGAGGATTTTACATGACCCATTCCCCAATTTGGCATCCCTTTACTCAACATGCGTTATTACAGGATTCCGTTTTTATCGACCACGCCGAGGGTGCTTATCTTTATGCCAAGGATGGACGGCGGATTATCGACGCTATTTCTTCGTGGTGGGTTAATATTCACGGGCATAATCATCCTAAGATAGTGGCGGCTGTGCAGGAACAGGCCTCTAAACTCGACCAGATTATCTTTGCCGGATTCACGCATGAACCAGCTGAGAGATTGGCGGAAAAATTGGTGGGGCTCACACCGTCCAATTTGACTCGTGTGTTCTATTCTGACAGCGGTTCGACGGCGGTTGAAGTTGCCTTGAAAATGGCGTTGGGATACTGGGTACACAAAGACAAACCGCGACGGGGCATTGTAGCGCTTGACCATGCGTATCACGGCGATACGTTCGGTGCGATGTCGGTGGGTTGGCGTGGCGTTTTCAGCCTGCCCTATGAACATTTTCTGTTCGATGTTCATCGACTGCCTTTTCCTGAAACTGGCTGCGAACATTTGACTGTAGAAGCCTTCGAAAAGCTGCTCAAAGCGCAAGCGAACGATATAGCCGCCTTGATTGTCTAACCGCTTGTTCTGGGGGCTGCCGGTATGCGGATTTACAGTGCTGCAACGTTGCGCTCGCTGCACGCTTTGTGCCGGAGCTACAGCGTGATTTTCATTGCAGATGAAGTCATGACGGGATGGGGATGCGCTTTGCCTGCGAACAAGCGCATATAGAACCGGACATTGTGTGTTTATCTAAAGGCCTTACCAACGGTTGTTTGCCTATGGCTGCGACGTTAGCGACTGAAGATATTTATCAGGCATTTTATAGCACGGACCGCTCCAAAACTTTCTTCCATTCGACTTCTTTCACAGGAAATCCGCTTGCCTGCGCTGCAGCTTGCGCCTCGATTGATCTATGGGAAGAAAATAACGTGGCAGAGCGTACAAAGACGCTGCATGACCATCAAGCCGCTTTGCTGCCACGGTTGGCGGCGCGGAAGGATATAGAAAATGTGAGGCATATCGGCACGATTATGGCGCTGGATGTGTGTAATGTTCGGCAAGGGTATTTGCCCGACGTTGCAACGAAGCTTTATCGCTATTTTCTGGCGCAGGGCGTGTTGTTACGCCCTATCGGGCAAACGATCTATTTGTTGCCGCCCTATTGCGTTTCACAAGAAGATTTGAACTTTATCGTTGGCATTATTTAACGGGCGCTCGATGTCCTCGGTTGTGGAGATCTTGAGCACGTTTGATTTTGTGAACATCGCCAGCTGACCTTATACAAGCTAAAAATCTTATAATTGAACAACTTTCTGAAGTGAAACCACTTTATAATCAAAGCTAGATGATCTCTTCGCGCATTACTCTCAGAGAAATACCCTGCTCTTTTTGAAGCACCTGAAAAATCCTTTTATGGCCATACAATTAATCTAATTCTCATGGATGCACAGTTTTTTAAAGTAAAATCGATGCATTTATTCAGTTTCAGCTAAAATTAGAGAACATTTGTATCTCACTTTTTGGAAAAGTCAGGGTAAAATAAAGTTTCTGTTTTTCGGCACCATACAATGCACAAAATAGGTTTACAAACCATATAAGATGTCCAGTATTAAAAGTTTTTAAAGACATTTGAGCCTATCCAGAGCAAGGTTTGCAGCCTTTTTGCCTGAAAGGAGCATCCCTCCAAAAATAGGCCCCATTCTTGGAGCGCGGGTTGCTGCATTAGCAGCCATTCCCGCAACAATCAAACCCGGGTAGATCTCCTGCGTTGCATCAACAGTAAGGCGCTCGCCAACCTCTGACCACATGGGTTTCTCCCCCAGCACCCCTAATTTCCCAATTTTTGCGTTTGGTATTTTTCGGAGAATCGTGTTGCAGACAGCTGCATCGTGCCCTGTTCCGTCTATTACGAGTTTTGTGCTGATCATGAGAGGGTCTACATGCAAGCGCTGTTCTGCAACAGGTCCCCAATTGATCACTATACCAGTAATCTGATCACTTTCCCGAATCACAACGTCTTCAAAATTCACAAGGTTAAAGACCTCAGCCCCTGCTGAAGTTGCACCTGCAATTAGCTTCCCAACTGATTCAACTGAGTTTGCCACGTAATACCCTGGCTGGTATTCCTTATACCTAATCCCAAAGTCGTCCAGGATGCAGCGAGCCTCTTCCTGCACAACTATGCGCGGGAACATCATGCCACCAGCCCACATGCCTCCCCCGAGAGATGCCTTCTTTTCATAAATAGCGACTTTTGCCCCCTTATCTGCCAGATACTTTGCAGCCACCAGATTTGCAGGCCCGCCTCCTACAAGTGCCACATCGATATCTATATAGTCAAGGAAGGTTTTAGAATACTCATCAAAAATTGCCCGTGTGATTATGACTTCATCGAGTTCCATCTCAATCTCTCATAAAGTTTCTAGTTTTTGAAATTCTGGGGAAAACACCCCCGTTTTCTTAGATACAAATCCGGGAATTGTAAAACTGACCACAGAAACCAAAATTTACATTGTGTTTAGAGATTTGATAATATTTAATACTTATGCAGTCGAACTGGGAAATCAATATATATTAAACTATTAACTATCTAATATGTGAATTAAAGCAAAAAGTCTATTGCACTTAATTTTGTACTTCAAGAGCTTAAGTCTTTGAATGATTATCGTTTTTAAACGAATTGAAAATTAGTAGGGAAGGGAAATAAGAATCTCAAAAAAGTCGAACCAAAATAGAAAAATTACTAAACAAAGAAAGGATTACTGAACGAAAAACGTTTGTTAAGAGAAAGACACAAGAATATTAGATCTCCAGAAACAAATTGATATCAAAGATGAGCAGCTTAGGATGAAAGATAAACAGATCGAGAAGCTGTCTGAAACTATGCATGCTCAAGCATTCACATTCAATCATTGATCCATCAGAAAGCAATCAAATAACCAGGAACTAAGAAGCCATGGTGGCTATTTTGATAATTCCAACTACGATTCTCTAACCATAGATAACTTATCTAGAACTTGTTTCCTAATTACATCTCTATCACGGATTATTATCTCAACATTCTCATTTTTATTCTGGGATACAACATTTGTTTTTCGATATTCACGTCTACCGAAGTCTTCCGAAAAACGTCTCTCCAAAATCCACATGCAAACTTGGCAATTACCATCTTCAGCAGCATCATTAAAACGCTCTAGACATGTTTTTGCAGCATCAGCATTGCGTTTTTGAATGTGTTTCTAAAACTGATACTACTTTCCTGATGTTGAATTTTTTCCTTTGTTCATCCAAGTATTGAATGTCTGATATGTCACACCAGCTGATTCGGCGGCAAGAGCATAGGGAAGTCCTAAAGCAATATTTTTACCGATTCGCCGTTGTATCTCATAGGTTAACTTAGTGGGCCTGGGCATGATTGCACAGATTTTTATTTATTACAGTTAATATAAATAAATCTTATATTTAATGTTTATTTAGTTTTTTCTGCATAGAAGTGGGGTTTATACATCTAAATTCAGGAACAGGCTATTCTATCGTTTTAAGACTTTTTTTGGAATGGGTAATGGTGTACCATATAACTTTAAATAAAAGTCTCCATAGTAAGCCCAAGAAAAAGTCGTTTTTAGGCCAATTGAATCCCCATAAATTTACTGAAAGATACTGATAAGTACCTTTGATATATTTTTCATACACTTTCATTACTTTGAAAATATAAAAATCAACTTATGTATATATTTACTTCCATCCCATAGCCTTCTGTTTTTCGGCGTTGTATAGAAGATTTGAATAGGTCTCAAAATGAATTAAAGAAATAGATTGCTACTCCTCTAGCTCTGTCTAATAGTTTTTTGTGGAAATGTTGTTCAGTGGTGGATGCAATAAGGACGAGATTGAACAAATTCTGAGAGACCGACGTGATGATCATATTCTAAAAGGTAGTTCTCATGCGGGACAACTTCGCTGTTGATGTGGACATCTTTTAGATATTATAATGTAGTTGAGTCTGAGCCTCTAAACTCAGGTTGAGAATTATAAGTTCGTAACTTTCGCTCTTTCAAAGACAACCCTTAGAGTTGTGATGGGTGAGATGGAACTGGATGAACTGTTTTCGGAGAAAAAAAGTATATATAAGCGAATTCAGGAACTTCTAGAATAATACATCTACCTATGTTGTATTCGGGTTAAAGAGTTATGATTCCGGATGTATCCTTATAAGGCACAATAAAAAGAGCAATTGTCAAACAGGCTGAAGCAGAAATAGATAAGCATTAAGATTTATTCCTTGAGGAAGACAATTATCAAGGAACATTTACTAGACTCGGCTTATTTTGATGAAATGTCCGGTTTTTATATGGAATAATCAAAGAAAGAAGAGAAAACGCTATTGTCTATGAGGATACCTAACAAGAATTGTCGAATTATCACAAAAGGTCAGTAATACAAATCGTGATGATTTACCTCTAAGTATTAAAACTAATGCTCAAAGAGCTCTATATCATAATCTGAATAAGAATAATCCTTAGCTGTTGAATTGGACAATACTATTAGACGAGTAAAACAAGCTGAATGGCGTGGTAATCCATCTCAGGAGAATGAAATAAAAGTAGAATTGTATAAAACCCTCAAAGATGTAAATGATGTTGAAGGGATTTTTCCTATAATCAAACAGAATAATGAGTTTTGATATGCAACAAATAATATTGGACGATATGTCTATCTTTGTTGTGCACAAAGACATAAAAAATGTGCACCTCAGTGTTTATCCATCAAATGGTAAGGTGAAAATTTCTGCACCGTTACGTATGGATCTAGATTCTATCAGAGTATTTGCTATTTCAAAAATGAGTTGGATAAAGAAACAACAGATCAAACTACAAAATCAGGAGAGTGAAACGCCGAGTCATTACATTACAATGGAAAGTCATTACTACCTGGGCAAGAGATACATGTTAAAAGTCATAGAACATAATACTCCTCCAAAAGTGGTAATTAAGCATGAAACAATCGAATTGTATATACGGCCAGATACAAATACCGTTAAAAAGAAAAAAATATTAGACGAATGGTATCGTAAAAGACTTAAAGGAATTATTCCAAAAGTAATTGCTCAATACGAAGAATCAATGAAGGTTAATGTGGTTGAATTTGCGATTAAAAAAATGAAAACAAAATGGGGAACTTGTAATCTAGAGGCAAAAAGAATCTGGCTGAACCTTGAGTTGGCAAAGAAGCCCATAGAATGTATTGAGTATGTAGTTGTGCATGAAATGACGCATCTGCTAGAAAGGCACCATAATGAAGAATTCATTGCATATTTGAGTAAATTTTTTCCTAAGTGGGAATTCTACAAGGAAATGCTAAATAAAAGTCCATTACGTCATGAAAAATGGACCCCTTGACCTAAAGTAGGTTTAAAAAATCAGTGAATATTTTATGAAAGTTGGAACGTTTGTTTGAACATACTAGTTCTATTCTAGTTGGGTATGCTAGAGTAACTTCGCTTTCAACCGCTATTAAAAAGGTTTAAACCATCGATAATAGCCTTCACTCCCCATCTCGATTTTCAAATTATGCTCATTGATATACTTTAATTCTGAATCAAAAAGCTTCATTGGAGAAGGATTAAGTGTTATAGCAACATCTGGCTTCAATCGTAAACTTTCGATATCTTTATCGACCTTATTATCTGGTGAGCCCGCAATTCATTGCGTCAACTTTCGGTATTTCTTATTGTGATAGCAACCAACATCAAGATCACTGATTCCATCAAGGCCCTCTATGCTTTTCATATTTTTCCAATAATTATCCTCGATACACACCTCAATGCAGAATTAAACTAGTAGACTATCGGGTAACTTTTGAACTTTCTCTTCTATATGAATACATATAAAGCCTTTAAATCTTGCAGATAAGCCCAGCTCCTTATTTTTCAATACAACAGTCTGTTGCGCCTTCCTGAATTCTGCTGCAATTTTGTAGCTCGATATCCTTTGATACCTTTATGCGACAAACAATGTCTGCATAAGTTACGAATCTATTCTTAAGTATTAAATAATTAAATATCATCTTCAAGAGTTATTTTCTCACACCCGAAATGCAATACTTGTTGCGACCATCTATTTATTATAGCGGAATGTAATAAGAAAATGAATAATTTGGAGGATAGCAATGAAAAACGGTAACATTGGACTTATAATGGTATCTCACAAAACATATACATCTTTTCGATCATCGACATTTCCAACATTCTGATCGAAAGGTGATCTATATGAGTAATCCAGAAAGCACACAAAATTCCTTTTTAGAGGAAACAAAGGCTAAATTCCCATTATTGGAGATTAACCCTGAATTAGCAAGGGTAATGCCTCAAGATGAAGTAATTGAGTTAGTTAATGACTGTGTTAGCCTATCAGGCTACACTAGGAACGACATAAAGAATGCATTATTTAGGGCTCTTTCACTACCGGCTTTAAATGAGTATGTCAATATAGATAAGAGATTTAGGGTAGCGATTGATATTGTAGTCAACGGACTCGAAAACCGCTTTCCTGATAAGCCAAAGATTAAGTATGAGTGGAAAGGCGAATCTTTTCATTTATCAGTACTCGAATCGATTGACAAATATGGGAATGGTCTATTTACTGAGTATTGGATGCCTGAGCCTGTAATTTCTGCATTAAATGGTGAATGGATACTCGACGAGCCAGAAGCGTCAGTTTCTGATGGATGGATTGATGCTCTAGAAGTTCATGATGCTCCAGAATTAGTGCGATCCTCTCCTTTTCCTGTAAAAAAAAAGACAACGAAGGCGTCAGAAGCTTCCAACAGTTTTATACTAGCTGAGATATTACAAGAATTGAAGGAAATCAAAGCAATTCTTAGGGATAAGAAATGAGTATGGCCTACTAGGTTCATCAATGCTTATAATCCGGTCTAATAATTAATAGTCCAATGATGAACGGAAGAATAAGTCCTTAACTCTTTCTTATCCGTCAAATAAATATATAAGGTTAGAATTTTCGTAGTTTATTGGCATCATCACAAAAAAGATTGGTACAGGCTCAATTATGCACTTTCTCGGATTCATGTACATTTTGCAGCAAATCGAAAATGAGGATTTTTAAGCCTTCAACAAATATTTTTAAAATAAACTCATTTTGATTTATAAATTTTTGTGTAATTAAGTATAGGTATATTAATGAATATATCAGATGCTATAGGGCTTAAAATAGAAATGGATCTTGTGAAAGTGGTTCTAAATGATTCGTTAGTGCTCTAGGTTCTAATGCCTAAGTAAATTCACAGATTCCCACTTATCTTCAGGCTCTTATTTATCATTTTCATAAAGTTTCCATATCGCTATGGGATTTCAGTGTATAAATCAAGTAAGTATCTATTACGTTTTTATACAATCTTAATGGTAATCATATAATTCTTTTCGTTGCCGCTGAACCAAAATATTCTCCCCCAAGAGTTATATAATTTATAAAAAGTACAACGACATGAAAAATCTTTGAAGGATATCTGATGTTGAAAAAAAGACATAATATAGAGAACTATGGAGTGAGGGAAGTTACATTGGAACTGTGAGTGATGGTACAACTTCTTATGTAATTAAAAACTATGTTAAATTAGGAAAATCAGACAGGAAAAGGAGTATATAAGCAAACGAAAGTATTTGATCTTGAATAATCTCTTTATATCCAGATCAATGGCGCATCCATTTGCTTGCAGTGGGGTACACAGCCGAAATTTGGATTTAGTTCTTGGAGATGGCTACAAACCACTCGCAACAACTGAACTAATAGCTTTAATATATTTTAACGGCAACAATATCAAGTAGATGACAAAAGGAATACTTATTGCAGGAACCCACAGCGGAGTTGGAAAAACTACAGCCTCAATGGGCATAATGGCTGCCCTCAAGCACAGAGGGTTAAAAGTCCAGCCTTACAAGGTAGGACCTGATTATATTGATCCTTCTCATCACACTGTAATCTGTGGGCGCCTTTCTAGAAATCTGGATACATATCTGATGGGTACAGATGGAGTTAGGCAGATTGTGGCCCGAACGGCTACAGATGCAGATATTGTGGTAGTAGAGGGTACAATGGGGCTTTTTGATGGAATAGATTCTACAGAAATTGCAAGCTCGGCACACATTGCAAAAACCCTTAACTTGCCTGTAATTCTGGTAATAAATGTCCATGGTATGTCCAGAAGCGTCGCAGCCTTGTTGAAAGGTTATTCAGAGTTTGATCCTGAGGTAAGGATTGTCGGCATTATCCTGAATCAATTCGGAAGTTTACGCCATGCGGAACTCTTAAAAAATGCACTTCTTGATAATATTCCTATTGTAGGGATGATTCCACGAAAGAAAGACATTGAGGTTCCCTCAAGGCACCTTGGGCTATATATGGCCCACGAAAAGGACTACAACACTAAAGAAATGGCAACATTTATTGAGGATAATGTTGATCTTGATACAGTAATTGAACTTGCAGAACCCTGTTCTTTTCCGGAAATTACGGATCTACATAGACCAGAGACTGAGGTCAAGGTAGGAATTGCTAGGGATCCAGCCTTTTGTTTTTACTATCAGGATATGTTCGATGCCTTCAGATATTCTGGAGCTGAGGTTGTATTTTTTAGCCCAATGGCAGGAGAAGTTCCAGATGTGGATGGAATTTACCTTGGAGGTGGCTATCCTGAACTTTATGCAGAAATACTTGAAAGGTCAGAGACTACTCATAAACTTAAAAGTCTTGCATCCGATGGCCTGCCAATCTATGCGGAATGCGGAGGCCTGCTATACCTATGTAAGACTTATGATATAGATGACAGGACTTATAAACTAGCTGATGTCGTGCCTGCAAATACACGAATGACAAACCGGCTTAGGGCTTTAGGCTATACTGAAGCCCTCCCTCTTAACAAAAACTTCTGTTCTCATAATATAAGAGGTCACGAATTTCACTACTCACTCACAGAATGTGACCGTGATGCAAGATTTGCATACAAGATGCTCCGCGGAAAAGGCATAACTGACGGTTTTGATGGACTCATAGAGCACAATACTCTCGCAGGGTATATGCATACTCATCCTGCCAGTTTCCCGGTAGAAAAATTCGTGCAAAAATGTAGGGAATTTAAAAGGCGATAAAATTTTATTATTCATCACTTGTTTGCTACATAAGTAAAGGTTGAATTTTTTAAATTTTTTTATCAAAGCATACTTCAACTTTTCATGTTTTATTCCAAGTGCAATTTTTTATGGGCTCATTATATATCAGGCATATATGACCAGCAACAGATGATTCAGTATTATAATCTGGTTTTAAGTTGGTTTTATTATTATAAGCGTTATATAATATACTCGTGGAACTTAAGTTCCCTTTAATGCTCAGCTCTTTGCTCTGTCTGTGATTGTATAGTGTATTGAATCAACCAAATTTTTGACTTTGTCCTTGAGTCATTGATAAAATCTTAAAAACAATAATACATCCTATTTTTTTGGAAATGTAGAACATGTCTCATATTTATGATTTCAAAAAGCTCATGAGAGTGATCCAAAATTAAGAAAAGTAAGAACATCGTCACAAAATATATTGTATTTCTACTCACCCTCATGTGCGTAAGTCCCACATTCGTGCTTAGATTCCCGTCCATATCCATGAATAGATGCGCTGATTAGAGGGTTTTTCGTAAATATCTAAGAATCTTGATAAACCTCAATCTTTGGCTGGTTGTTTATGAATCCTAAATGAACAATTTGTTGAAATCGGAAATTTATCAAAATTTTCCTCTGATTTTCACGAGTCATTTACTCAATCTATATATATCACAAAATTTAGGGGTTTATCGAAGCCCTGTATAATTTCTCTTGATTTGTGCCCTTTCAATAGTTTCCTATCTACGGTACATTCCAAATTATTATTCTAATTCAGTTATCTCAATATAGATTTTTGAGTTTTTTTATTGTCCTTATCTCCTTACAATGTAGCTTATAATGTTTCACCACCCGAGCCTATACTTTGCAGACAAAAGAACGAAATTCATAAACTTTCGGACTAAAATCATTCTGATTTTTCTATGACAAGAATAAAATATTGACTCACCTATTCTCCTTCAACAATATAAATTTAGGGATGATCTCGCCTCTCATTTAGTGATCAAAAAGATTTTTACAGGCACAGGAAAATTCCCATTTTATTTATGTTGGTATTTATTTATTTATTTATTTATTTATTTATTTTATTTAATTTTTTCAAAAGCTTAAATTTTTTTAAATCAACTATTATCATGTACAAAAGTCACGTATTTAGTATCAAGTCTGTATTTAGTTAGCCCAACTAGTATAAAGTAGGTCTTTATTTCATTACTTGGGAAAACTTATCTGAACCTGTTTCTAGAGAACAAATTTTTAGCTTTGGACAACAAACCTATCTGAGACCAAACATTGTCTCCTAGTAAAGATGCAAAAGAAGAATTTTCGACGACTAAAGAAGCTCTTTTTTCAGAAGGATTTAAATCTAATGTAGTCAAAGCCCACACCAGAACATCAACTCTATTCAATGATTCCTCAGAGGCTGAAACCAACAGATCTTTCTGTCATCAAAATTCATCCCCTATTTAGAAGATCATGGATTTACTTAAATATAAGGAGACTGTTATAGATGAAGTAAATGGCGTCCAACAAAAGTATTTGCATAGTCGGGCCTTCAAAACTTTTTTTAAGTGGCGTCAGTTATTATACTATCCGCCTGGCAAATGCCATGTCATCAGAAAAAAATGTATATGTAATTTGTTTTCGTCAACTTCTTCCTACCTTCCTTTTTCCTGGAAAGTCCCATGTTGGGAAAAATATTTCTAACATGAATTTTTCACCAGGTCTTTCAATTTTTGATGGTATGGACTATAATAACCCCTTCACTTGGATCCAAGCATACCTGTTTCTTAAAAATCAAAAGCCTGACGTCATAATATTGCAATGGTGGACCTCTTCGATTGCGCATATGCATCTTTTATTAAAATTTTTTGCAAATCTGTTACATAAACCAAAAATAATAATCGAGTTTCACGAAGTTGTGGATCCGTTTGAGGAGTCCATACTCCCGATTCGTTTATATTCTAAAATAACGGGTAAATTGCTTCGCAAAAACCTTGATGCATATATTACTCATTCCGAATCTGATAAACAACTTGTTGCCAAAAGATATTCCATTGCCCCTGAAAAAATTCATGTGATCCGACATGGTCTTTATGATCAGTACGGAAAATTGCTTGACATTGAGGAAGCAAGGAAAGAACTTTCGATACACGAAGAGTTTGTTATTCTATTCTTCGGTTTAATTAGAAAGTATAAAGGAATAACCTACCTGATCAGTGCTTTTGAACAGCTCCCTTCTACAATTCTCGAGAAAAGCAGGCTGTTGATTGTCGGGGAGATCTGGGAAAATCGCAGAGAGCTGCTTAACCAGATCAAGGTTTCTTCACATCATGATAAAATAACTCTGGTAGACGAGTACGTTCCTGATGAAAAAGTAAACCTGTATTTCAGCGCTTCGGATGTGGTAGTCCTACCCTATCTGAGGGCTTCACAGAGTGGAATTGCTCATATTGCTATGTCTTTTGGAAAACCTGTTGTAGTTTCCGAAGTTGGTGGTTTGAAGGAATCAATGGCTAATTATGAAGGCACTTTTTTTGTTTCTCCAGGTGAAATTGGTTCTCTTAGAGATGCTATCCTCAGTCAATTAGGTACTGAGGAGCATTATGAAGCTCCTGACCAAAAATGGGATAAAATTGTGAATAGTTACATCGAATTAATACAATCAGTTTGAGAATATTTCTCAACAAATTTTGTATGTCTTTCCCCATTAAGTTATTCATGCTTTTCATGATTATGTTTCCGGTGGAACTAATATCTGTATTTTTATTCACTGAGGCATATCTACTCAAAATAACTTCATTGAAGTACGGAGCAAAATAAACAGAAAAAAGACGCTATATGCATCTTGAAATTAAAATCAACCAAATAATAGAGTCTGACCAAAGATATAAGGCTTTTTATTTTTCCTGATGTTTTACAGTTTTGAAAAAACGATGAAATTTCATGCAAATTCGTTGAACTACTTTCTTCATTTTGATAAGGTAATTCACCCATACCTAAACTCATTCATTTTTTATACTTTTTTTGCGAAATTAATCGGCAGCTACTACTATAAGTTTTATATTCAGATTGAAAATTTCTATTTAAACCTTCATTATTCATCCTGGAAGCTCACTCTCATTAAAGTTGAAAATCCTGCCTATTAAACTGGGAAAGACGGAAAAAACTGTTTTCTTATTCTATTTCCTCTCTTTTTTGTGGCAAAACTTTACATTTAAATCGAATTTTGATAAATTCCTATGCTTTTGAGTATCGGAGAGTTTAATTCCCTTGACAATAATTTTTGTTCATGAAAACTCTTACTGATTTTATGGCTCTGTAGAAATCTTTAATTTAATATAAATTACTTCACTATCTTTTTATTTATGTTATAGACTATCAGTTTAAGTTTTACTTTTTTGAATTGATTATGGAACTTTCGGTACACTGCCAAATTGAGGTTATAGCATTAAATTTTATCCAAAAATATAGCGTTACAAATTTTAGTTACAAATTTTAGAAACAGTATAAGTTGTATGGTATTTTGATAAACCCTAAATTTTGTCCACTAATTTAAATATTTAACATAATTTTTTCGGGTTTATTATTCTTTGATTTTACAGATAGTTTTAGCTGTCCTCAAAATGCTTTTTTATTTTCGATATAACAAACTAATAAGAAAATATAACAAAGAATAACATTTTAAAGTAATTTAGTACGTACTCAAGAATATCACTAAATTACTGAAAAAAATGTTGTCTATATAATGTTTTCAAGTTCCAATGTTGAAAAGTTCATGCTATTGTTCTGAAATAAGTGCTTTTAAAATAATAATTACATCAGTTTCATATATGCTGATTTTAATTTTTTTATATGAATTATGGTATCAAAAAAATTTTCCAATCAATTAAATAAATTAATTTCACCAAATTTGCACTCAATTTACTGAAAAAGTTTACATTATTATTTAAAGCTGAAATTGTAAAAATTTTAATGAGTAAATTAATGCAAAAGAATTTGTTGTCAGTTATATTAATTTATATATGTTTATCTGAATTCTCTTAAGTTTATAATGTTGATTAATTGTCAGGAGAGTTAATGTATGATTATATCAGAGGATGTTAGAAAATTTTAAATTCATAGTCATCAATTCAAGCAGTTTTCAGGATTTTCTTCTAGATGTCGTGAAAAGATGGCTATGAGCTTTGTTATTTCAGAAGAGTTATCTGGTGCTGTTTTATTCCATATCAATTTTGCTGCTTATGTACTGGTATTGCGAGTTATTATATTCGCAAAATTTAAAATTGGAAACAAGCTAAATTATGCGAGACTACCCCAGGGGATCATACCCCAGCGTCCTCCTACTGCCCAAAGATTTTTAATTTGATAATCGTCCCATCCAAACATTATATTTACCTCCAAAGGTTCAACTTTTAATATTATTTTTATACGTAGGAATACATAAATTTCTAAAGTCCTGATTGCTTTTAGTTCTTAAATAAAACTTCTAATCAACCTCCAATAATTATTCCTTCACAGCAACTATTGGTTAGGAATCGTGTAGTTCTTTATTTTTGTTCATGTTGAAGCACATTTGATTGCTATAAAGTACAAATACAAATATATTGCCAAATAATATGAAATCAATAGAATATTTGATCCTTAATATTAATACGCTTATGTAAATAAGTAACTATTTTCTCAACAAAAATTTGGGTGCTTTATCCTGCTGCAATCAATGGAGTGAGACAACGCAACTTTGATTACCTGAAATCACTTTTGCGATATTCTTCTGATCCGTAGAGAAGGTTTCGGAACCGACGAAATTCGTAACTACTTCTCAGATAAGTGCAGATTTAATATAATGGTTCTCTTCATCTATCTAATAACTACAGACAAATCAATAATTCACAACTAAGGATTTTGATAGACCCCTAAATATCGTCATATTTTATGAATAGTATTTATGAATCGTGAAAACAAGAGGTTTCTCAAAATCCTCAATTATTTGATATTTCCAATCAATTTCATGAGGATTTCTTAAATGGACAAGTACGAGAAGGTATTCGAATTGGCTAAACGCCGGGGGTTTTTGTGGAACTCCTTTGAATTGTATGGCGGAAGCCGTGGATTTTATGATTATGGGCCTCTTGGGAGCACACTAAAGAGGCGGATTGAGCAGATATGGAGAGAGTTTTATATTATCCAGGAAGGGTTTATGGAGATTGAGTGCCCGACTATCGGTATCGAAGAAGTCTTTATCGCATCCGGGCACATTGGAAGTTTTTCTGATCCTCTGTGTGAGTGCATGAGCTGCAAAGAGGCATTTAGGGCTGATCATCTTGTAGAAAATGTAATTAATGTGGCAGGAACTTTGAATGCAGAAGAGCTTACCAAGATTATAAAAGAACATGAACTCAGATGTATCGAGTGTGGTGGAGAGTTAGGTGACGCCTATGAATTTAACTTAATGTTCAAGACCACAATCGGGCCTGGCACTGGAAAGCGGGGGTATCTCAGGCCGGAAACGGCCCAGGGTATGTTCGTTGATTTCCAAAGGCTTTCCAGGTTCTACCGAGGTAAGTTGCCTTTTGGAGCAGTGCAGATAGGTAAATCCTATCGAAACGAAATTGCACCCAGGCAAGGTATTATCCGGCTCAGGGAGTTCACGCAGGCAGAATGCGAGATTTTCGTTGATCCAAGGAACAAAAAACATCATAATTTCGAGCTTTTTGCAGACAAAGAACTTGTACTCTATTCGCAGGAGGCGCAGAAGAAGGGAGAATCATTCAGGATGACTGTCAGGGAAGCTGTGAAGGCTAAGGTCATTGCTCACGAAATACTTGGTTACAATATCGCACTCACACAAGAGTTCCTGAAAAAGGTAGGAATCAACCCTGCAAAACTCAGATTCAGGCAGCACCTTAAGGATGAAATGGCGCATTATGCAATCGATTGTTGGGATGCTGAGATTGAGACAGAACGCTTCGGTTGGGTTGAAATGGTGGGAATTGCCGACCGAACGGACTATGACCTCAAAGCCCATTCAAGAGTCAGTAATACCGATCTTTATGTTTACGTGGAATATAACGAGCCTAGGATGGTAAATCGCTTTGCTGTAAAGCCAAATATGTCTAAGCTAGGCCCTGTCTTTAGGGACAAAGCGAGAGCTGTCGCAGATGCCTTAAAACAGCTTTCAGAGGAGGAACTCTCCAATTTTGAGATCAAAGTTACTGTGGGTGGAGAAGAGTTGACCGTCAGTTCTGATATGGTGAGCTTTGCAGAAGAGAGCGTAAAAGTAAGCGGAGAAAGTTTTCTTCCGCATGTAATTGAACCTTCCTATGGTATTGACAGAATCTTCTATGGTGTCATGGAGCATGCTTTTGATGAAGAAAATATTGCCAAGAAGGTAGCAGAATTTGGAATTAAAGGCACAGAAGAAATTGGGAAAGAATATGAATATGTGAAAGATGATAAAGATGCCGAGTTAGAGGAGGAAGATAGACTTGTTATGCATTTCTCAAGTGCTGTTTCCCCGGTGCAGGTTGCAGTTCTCCCACTTTTGACTCGGAAAGAGCTTGCAACTCCTGCAAAGGAGATCGTTGCAAAACTCAAGGAAAATGCTCTTCTTGTCAACTATGATGATTCCGGAACAATCGGGCGCCGTTACAGAAGAAACGATGAGATCGGGACTCCTTATTCTATTACCGTGGATTATGATACCCTTGAAGACGGAACTGTTACAATAAGGGACAGAGACTCAATGCGGCAGATAAGGTATCCGATAAAAGGAATCGAAAATGTAATATTCGGACTTATTTATAGGGGTAATAGTTTCGAATCTGCAGGCAAGCCTTTTAACTTCTGATGTTCTGATACCAACGTTAAATTGCGAAATTCTTTATTATTTTCTGGTTCTTCAATTTATTATAGTTGCATAATTCGGGAAATAATAATGAATTTTTGATATCCCAGAAGACAACAAAAAGGATTTCGATAAAATTCTAAATTTCATCATATCTAACAAATTACATACAATTGATTCGTAAAAATTAGATTTTGATCAAAACACTTGACAAGTATCTAGATTGTAGCTGTTAAAAACTGAGTATAAAAGGGTATGAAGTTCACAAGATTCACTATTTCTTAGTTTACAGAATTAAAAGGCTAAAAGCATGCAGTAAAACTTTAATTTCATTATTCCTATAAACACTAAAGATCTGAAATAAATAATTATGAAGTAAATCAATCCTTAAATGAAATAATTTTGAAGCAAATTGATCCTGAAGCAAAATGAAAGACAATCTTTTTCCTGAGAAGCCATCATGCATGAAGCATCCGTTGATAAAATCAGATACCGTTGAGCAGCGGCTATATCAGTTAAACCTGGCAGAAAAAGCCCTTGAGGGATCAAGTCTAGTTGTGCTTCCCACTGGACTTGGAAAAACCATTATAGCTCTTTTTGTAATTGCTTCCAGGCTTCAGCGTTTTGGAGGGAAAGCCCTGATCCTTTCTCCTACCAAACCTCTTGTAGATCAGCATGCAGCTTTTTTTAAAAAGGTAATGACTCTTCCAGAAGAAGAAATTCTTGCTTTTACAGGCAGCATTGCTCCTATGGAGAGAGAAAAGCTATGGACACAGGGAAAATTGATAGTATCCACCCCGCAGGTAATTGAAAACGATCTTCTTACGAAACGCATAAGTCTTGAAGATGTAAGCCACATCACTTTCGATGAGGCCCATAGAGCAGTTGGAAATTATGCTTATTCCTTTATTGCAAAAAAGTACTTTGAAAGCGCTAAAGATCCTCATATACTTGGAATTACTGCAAGTCCAGGAAGCTCAGACGAGAAAATTTCTGAAGTTTGTCAAGCTTTACATGTCGAAAAAGTAGCTGTGAAAACTGAGAATGATAGGGATGTTCGCCCTTATGTTCAGGAAAAAGAAATAGAATGGATTCAGGTCCAGCTACCTGCTGAAATTGCCGAAATTAGAGGGTATCTGGAAAAGATACTCGATGATCGGCTTGGAGTTTTAAGGGACCTGGGCTTTTCGTCAGGGGTGGGGAAATATATCTCCAAAAAAGACCTCCTACTTCTCCATAAAAAACTCCAGGGTGAAATCCGTATCGGTGGAGATCAGAATGTTTATTTTGCCATCTCTGTGGTTGCTGAAATGATGAAGGTGGACCATGCTGTGGAAATTGTGGAAACGCAGGGTCTTGAGACCCTGAGGAAGTATTTGGAAAAGCTGGATGCAGAAGCTTCCTCTAGCAATGCGACTAAAGCTGCAAAAAGATTGATGGATGACTTCTACATGCGAAAAGCTCTTTATCGGGTAAAAGAGTGCGATGTCGAACATCCCAAAATAGAACATGTGAGGAGAATCTTATTCGAGCAACTGAAAAGAAGTCCTGATTCTCGGACAATTGTATTTACTAACTACAGGGACACTGCCGAAATAGTAGTAAATGCTCTTTCTGAGGTTCTTGGAATTGTGCCCATTCGTTTTGTGGGACAAGGTTCTCGCCATAAGGACAAAGGACTTACTCAGAAGCAACAGGTGGAAATCCTCGAGAAATTCAGGGCAGGAGAATACAATGTACTTGTAGCCACTTCCGTTGCTGAAGAAGGGCTTGACATTCCATCAACGGATTTGGTGCTATTTTACGAACCAATTCCTTCGGAAATCCGCAGCATTCAGCGTAAGGGCAGGACAGGCAGGCAACATAAGGGCAGAGTAATTGTGCTGATGACAAAAGGTACACGGGACGAAGCCTATTACTGGAGCAGCAAAAATAAGGAAAAAAAGATGCTTAATAGGATGCAAGAGCTTGAAGCCGTTCTTGGCATGAGGGGTTCTAAACAAAGTTCTAAACCTTTTGATTTTGGATCTGACGCATCTATTGCAGATTTAAAGGAAAAAGAAATTAAAGATGAATATGTGGCAGGAAGTAGGCCGAAAAATAGAGATTTAATAATAGATGCTCGGGATACGGCTGTAGGCTCAGAATGCAACGGGATGAATAAAGGAAAGAAAGATAAAGGGGGGAAAAAAGTAGGAGAGAAAGAGGAGGGGATCTATGAACACAAAAAAAAAAATAAGGAGACAGGAAAGGAAGGAGGGAAGGAGTTCGAGAAAGAAGAAAAGAAAAAGACAATCGATATAAACGAAAATGGGGGTATAAATGAAGGAAATAGGGATAATGATAGCCATAAAGAAGGAACTGGTATCAAACAAGAAAAAGGAAACAAAAATCAAAAAACCCTTGTAGATTTCGAAGCTCTTACTGGAAAGAAATCTGTAAATGAACTAAAAATATTCGGAAGAGAACCCGAAACCGAGTCCCTCAGGATATTTATAGACTACAGAGAAACGAAAAGTGGAGTTGCAAAAGTCCTTGATAGGTTAGGAATGGAACTTAATTTTTCAGCTCTTGAGATAGGAGATTATGTTGTAAGCGACCGCATTGCTGTAGAGAGAAAACGCACTGATGATTTTGTAACTTCTCTTATCGATGGGAAGCGTAACCTCTTTGCCCAGCTCTCGAATCTTGCAAGAGTATATCAAAAACCTGTTCTCATCATTGAAGGAGGAGACCTTTTCACTTTCAGGCAGCTCAACCCAAATTCTATTTACGGTTCTCTGGTCTCTATTGCAATTGATTTTGGAATATCAATTCTCTACTCAAGGGATGAAGAAGAGACAGCTGCAATGTTAAAAATGCTTGCTAAGCGTGAGCAAATCGAAAATAGGCGTGAAATCAATCCTCATGGAAAAAAGTTAGCCAGTACTCTTGCCGAGCAGCAGGAATATCTGATTTCTTCTATATCGAATATAGGACCACAAGCTTCAAGAAATATCCTGTTACATTTCGGCTCCGTAGAGGCCTTTATGAAGGCTAACACCGAAGAACTTAGAAAAGTAAAACTAATCGGACCAAAAACAGCAGCCAAGATTAGAGAGGTCCTTGAAAGTCCTTACAGAGGGTAAATGGACAAATACCAAGCTTTAATGGTAACTAATTTTCTTTTTCCCATTCTTTATTCTTTTCTTCTTCACTTTTCCTTCTTTATGCTTTTATATCTACCAAACTACTGTTTCTGGCTTTTTTTTCCTACATTCATCCGTCATGCTTTTTTTAGGCGCTCAATTATCCCAAGGCATTTTTCAATCAGCTCGAAATCCTCAGCAATACTCTGCGGAGCCATTTCGTCCTGAAGGGAGATTGCAATGCTGACTATTTTTTTAAAGAGAAGGCTCTTCAATACTTCCTTGTTTTCATCAACTACGGACAGCTTTGATGTCCAGGTAGGCTTTTCTGCCTTTTTTGGGGATGCACCTTGGAGTATAGTAGCTGTTTTTTTTGTTTCCCCTGTATCATAAGGTATTTTTGAAAAATCCTCTTTTACAAACTCTATAGCTTTTTCCTCTTCTTCAGTAGCTTCATCAGTTCTTAGTTCGAAACTTGGTTTTTGTCTGTGCGCCGAAACTCTTTTTTTGTTCTCAATTGAAAGCTTGTCTTTTTCAGTATACTTTTTGGCTTCAGAGAACTGGATTTCTGTGGCTGGTTTAGTAACCTCCTCTTCATCACGAACATCGCATATCGGGCAGATTACTTTGCCCTGATAACGAAATCTTGGGGCCCCGCATTCATTACAATGCTCTGCAAGCATTGTGCCCCCTAATTCCAGAAAACGTGCTATTCGCTTTACTTTTCGATCTTTTTCAGAATCCATGTACATGACCTTCTTCTATATCCAGCTTCTCGCTTATCTTATATTCTTTTTCCTGTTATTTTCTATATCTGAAACTGCCTCTACTCCATGAAACAGGAAAGAACATGGATTAAGAATCACAACTAGAAGGCGTAGGTACTGAAAACTTTTAAAATTACCGATACTATTTTATATAACTAGTCTGTGTTAAACTAATTTATTAGCTCTAATTTTACATCATAATTGACTCGAAGGTGATTCGAATGTCATCAAATGATTCAGCAGAAGTTATCCGACAATGTCTCCAGGTCCTCGAAAGCATAATCAGCGACTCTTCAGTTCCACGAAATATCAGGCGTTCCGTGAATGAAATCATGGATATACTGAATAACGAATCAGAACCTCTGTTCCTTAGAGCAGCATCAAGCATTTCCATCCTTGAAGATATAAGCAATGATCCTAACCTTCCTCTACATACAAGAACTCTTATATGGAATCTTTCAAGTCAGCTCGAGACAATTCCTGTAAATGAGTAAAATAGTGACAAAATTATTCAATGGTATTTAAAATTGAATCTTTCCGAGAGCTTATGCTGAAAAATAGATCAGCTGCCAGGAATAAATAAGCTATGTTAAGTTTTTTGAGAATACACTGTTAAAATAAAATACATTTGATCTTATTCTGAAAAATTAGCTGGAAGGGAGCAAACATTATTCTTTTGCTAGTATTTAGAGCCGATTTTGAGAATTGTAGCTAAGAGTTAGAGTTATTGGTACGGAAAATAATCTTTTTTCCTCTTTTTCTATCTTTTTTTCGCTAACTCGAATTTAAGTAGGGTTCCTGAAACAGAATTTTAAAGTAGCATATCAGATATGAGGAGTTAAATTGAGTAGAAGAGGTAATTAGAATGATAAAACACAAAAAAATCCGAAATCCAGTATAATATAGGCCAAAAAATTTCATTGACATACACAATTACACTATAAAGGGGAATTCTTAGATCAAAATTATAACTCCTTAAAAGTACCTGCACAAAATACAATGTACTATTTAGTTTTAGAGTCGAAAAACTAAATTTTATGAAAGATTGAAAAAGCATCAAAGGAGTATGAAAACAGTGCTTGAAGATATTTTGGTTCTGATAGGGGAAAATTTAGAGGCCAAAGGAGTACGATAGGAGGATGGATTAAAAATTTCCTGAGAAATTCTTAGGAAATACTGGGCATCAACATTTGCTTTGCGTGGGCAGGATTTTGAGATGGCAAATAACAGCATCAAAAAAGCGGGAAAATCTCAAGAGGAGGTTGCAGTTCTTTTCAAAGATATTCTGAGACGTATCGTGGCGAATTTTTAGAACATTGGCACAAAAATATTTATAAGTAGTCCTAACAAATAAAACTCCAATGCTGAATCTGGATCGGGCTTTAAGCATAAACTGTGTTTCAAACTAAGCAAATTAATGACTGAAGCCACAAATGCCAAAGTTATGCATTTGAGCTACGATCTGCTCATATGCAACTTGCTAATATAACATATTTAGTAGTTGTTAAACTGTTTAATATCTAAAGTGTTAAAAATATTTGAATTTTTTAAAACTTATAAACCCGAATCTCAAAATGATAAATTTAGAATTCAATAATTTGCTAAAGAGGGTATGCATGAGATTTGATCCAGAAAAAATAAAAAAAGATGCAAAAGAGAACTTCGATCTTACCTGGAACAAAGGTAAAAAACTTATCAGGACCCCTACCCTGAATGAACGTTATCCTAGAATCGCTTTTAAATTTGGAAAGGAACATCCTGTTTACGTCACCATCCAGAAACTGAGAGAAGCCTATCTCAGAATGGGTTTTGAAGAGATGATGAACCCTTTGATAGTAGATGATAGGGAGGTCCATAAACAGTTTGGAAGCGAAGCCCTAGCAGTTCTTGACCGCTGTTTCTACCTAGCAGGCCTTCCTCGTCCTAACGTTGGGATTTCCGACGAGCGTATTGCACAAGTAACTGCGATCCTCGGGAACATTGGTGACAATGGGATAGATAAAATCAGGCAAATTTTCCATGCATACAAAAAAGGAAAGGTTGATGGAGACGATCTTGTTCCCGAAATTTCTGCGGCTCTTAAAGTTTCAGACTCCATTGTTGCCAATATGATTGACAAAGTTTTCCCAGAATTTAAAGAGCTTGTGCCACAGGCAAGCACAAAGACACTCCGTAGCCATATGACAAGTGGGTGGTTCATTTCCCTTGGTGCACTTCTTGAAAGAAAAGAACCTCCATTCAATTTATTTTCTATAGACCGTTGTTTCAGGAGGGAGCAACAGGAAGATGCTTCAAGGCTAATGACCTATTATTCAGCTTCCTGCGTAATCATGGATGAAGATGTGATCCTAGATCATGGAAAGGCCGTTGCAGAAGGGCTTCTTACCCATTTTGGCTTTGAAAAATTCCTTTTCAGGCCTGATGAGAAGCGTAGCAAATACTATGTTCCTGACACCCAGACCGAAGTATTTGCCTTCCATCCGAAACTTGTAGGCTCTAACTCAAAGTATTCTGATGGCTGGATCGAAGTTGCAACTTTCGGGATTTATTCCCCAACAGCTCTTGCAGAATACGATATCTCATATCCTGTCATGAACCTTGGTCTCGGAGTGGAAAGACTGGCAATGATCCTCTACGATTCCCCAGATGTTCGTGCTCTGACTTATCCGCAGATCCCTCAGTACAGTGAGTGGGATATGTCGGATAATGAGCTTGCAAAACAAATCTTTGTAGACAAAGTGCCTGAAACTCCTGAAGGGCATGCGATTGCATCTGCAATCGTTTCACAGTGTGAATTACATGCTGAAGAGCTAAGCCCCTGTGAGTTCCCAGTTTGGGAAGGAGAAGTATGCGGCCGAAAAGTAAAAATTTCCATAATAGAGCCTGAAATAAACACGAAACTCTGCGGTCCTGCAGTTTTCAACGAAGTTATAGCTTATCAGGGAGATATCCTAGGAATCCCTAACATCAAGAAATGGCACAAAGCCTTTGAAAATCATTCTGCAAAAGCAGGCATTAGTTTCATTGAAGCTTTTGCCTCCCAGGCTGCCAGGGAAATTGAAGAAGCTGCAATTTTCGGAGCAAATGAACATATTGTGAGGGTAAGAATTGTCAAAGTTCCCTCGGAAGTCAACCTGAAAATAGGTCCTATTGCTCAACGCTATATCACTGGCAAAAAGAAAAAAATGGATATCAGAGGCCCTGTTTTCACATCTGTGAAAGCGGAATTTGTGTAAATAAACATAACTAAAAGCAATAAAAAGGGATAAAATGGATTGAATAGTAGCAAATCCCTTTTAGATCTTGTTCTTGAATTATTTACTTATACTTCGTGAATGCGTAGGTTCTCGAATACCCAGTCCTTCAATGTTGGGGATGACGTGGACCCTAGGTTCTCTTTTTTTCGTTCCACTCTCTAAATAATTGCTTCTTTGTAGAATGAGTTTGTTTTTGGTATCATTTTCAGGTAGTGCCACCAATCTCTGACAGGGCTGTGATATGCATTGTAATTGAACAGCTTTAGCAATTGCTTATAGTCAGATCCCCTATCATTTTGTGTTAATGCTCAGGTATTAATATAATACAGAGGATTCCGATAAACCTATATAAATTCGAATATTGGGGAGTTTAAGTCTCTTAAAATTGATTTTCACTCGTGATAATTCTTACTGATTTCGATCTTAAAGAGAAATATGAAAGTCTTCAGTTAGTTGGAGACAAATTTGCTGAAATTGATTTCTTAATTGATTGGAAAATTTTTCATATAATTTTTGAGTCCATATTTTTTAACAAAACAGTTTCCTAAGGTAGACATGAAGCTGATGTAATCATTATGATTAAAATTCTTTTTTACAGCAATTGCATGATCTTTCAGACTTTGAACTTGGAAAACAATGTTTTATAGTTTTCCTTTCAGGAGATTTCTTGGTTTCCTGAGTATATACCAAACAGTACTATAGTATGATCATTCAGAAAAATAATTATTGATAACTGCGCAGAAGAATAAATATGGGGACAGTTGCAAAGTCAATCTGGTTGCTTGGTTTGAAAATAAAAAAGGGGATGATTCAGATTGCTACTTTTATCCATTCAGATCCTGGACATGCAAAAGCGGATAAACCTCGAGAAAATGAAGCAAAGACAAGGAGAATCGTAGATCAAAATATACATAAACTGTAGTAAGTTACACTTAGTATATAAACTTCATAATATAATAGACAAGGATTATGAGTATATCAAAAGATTCAAAACAACTCTTGCATCGCTTTCTGATTCTCATGTAAATTTCTCAGAAAAAAATGAAATGGTTTACAGATACAGAGGATACTTTGGAGCAAAAGCAAAATTTTATGATGCAACAATGAGAAGAGCATTAAAAGAACATTCTCTGAGAATGAGTGATATATTCAGGAAAAAAGAATCAGCTCAAAAAGAGCTCAAGTAGAAAGAGTTTGTGCAGTAACCAAAAAGATATTCAAAGCAGGAAAAGTTCTTTTACTACTGTTCAAAGAGTGAATCTGAAGATGTCGTATAAAGCTTTTTGTTATAATCTATCAGTTGATAACATTGAGAATAAAAGGAGTATTGTAAGGGTGTTGGAAGCTATCTTTAAAATCAAAGATACTGAACCAGAAAAGAAAAAATCGGGTCAAATACAAAAATTAGTGAGAAAGATTTGGACAGGATTCCAGGAACAAAAATTATGGGTAAATTGGAATGCCATAGAAAGTTTCCAAATTTATTCAAGAGTATTTTGATAAAACCTTTGATTATTTGCGAGTCATTTATATCTCATTTATAAGTAGATGATTAAATTTAGAGGTTTATCGAAATACTCTGTAATCTAAAAGGAATCTGGGAAAAAAACTACACTTTGACCCTACAAATGCATAAATTCTAGATAATTATAGTCAACGCACAAATTAAGTATATTTTTGAGTGGCTTCTCCGATATCGGATCATATTTTAAGTATTTCGAACCCACTTCATATCCTATAGTGAGGTTTACAGTAGTTCACTTTTTCATTTAAACTGTAGTCAACGAATGAATTAATTGAAGTTTTGAACATCATCCTTAAAATAGAACCATATTTTTAAGAGTATGAAAATTTTATGTAATGGCTATGAGCTATATAGAAGTTATGGATACTCTTATTGCCTGCGATGTTGCACCAGATTATAGGAGGCACTTATAAGAAGTCGACCAGGTAATTGACGAATTGTGACAAAGTGAAACCTTTATTATATATATTTACTGCTACCAATTCCCGAGAAACTATGGAAAGATGACTGTGGTCTACTATGAAATTGGACCCTCTCTTTCTGGCTGACCTATAGAATCTGCGAAGATTATTTAAATCGAGAGGAGTATTGCAATTCAGAATTTAGAGGGGATTTGTCGAACAGTACGTCTTATGCAAAGAGCTGGGTCAATACATATTCTCCTTCTCCTAAAATATATGATACCTTCAAATATCCTTAATATTCCTATGATTTTTAGAGAAGTTGTGGTTAACAACGGAAAATCGAGAAATTTGCAAATAAAATTCTAAAGTTTTGATAAAAAGCGCGTAATTCTAAATACGAATAATTTGATTTCAACGGCGGTAATCTATGCAGCTTCCTACGGCAAGAAGTAAGTAGGAATTGAATTTGAGTACCGTGAGAGGAGAGTTACCTAAAATTTAATACTTTTTCCGAGGGAAAAGTAGACCTAAAGTTTCTTCTCCACTCGGTTGCCTCTTAATTCTACAGAATTGACGGAGTGCATTTACTTTCAGCAGGGATACATATCCCCTCAAAATCTTTTGAGGCATTTCTCAGGGCTTTTGATACATAGCTTGGGAAGCAAATGAGGTAATTAAACAATGGAAACTAGCAATACTGAAGCTGAAAGAAACATGAATTTTGAGACAATTTTTGTAGGACGCTCAAATGTGGGGAAGTCCTCTCTGATCAGGGAACTTTTTGGGGTAAAAGTGAAGGTAGGGAAACGTCCAGGCGTTACCCTTCGGCCAACGCACTCTCAGATATCAGATCTGCTTATTACCGATATGCCTGGCTTCGGCTTCATGAGTGGAGTAAAGGATAGAAAGCAGGATATAGTGAAGGATAAAATCGTACACTATATAGAGGATAATGCCAAAAGAATAAAAGTTGGGATTCTGGTAATAGACGGCCCTTCGTTTCCCGAAATAGTCTACCGTTGGGACTCCAGGGAACAGATTCCTATAGATGTTGAGATGTTTTATTTCCTCAGAGAAGTTGGGATAGATACTCTTATTGCTGCAAATAAGATGGACAAGGTCAAAGAAAATGAGTGTGATCCCCTTCTTGACGAGATTGCAGCTCTCCTTGGACTTGCTCCCCCCTGGGAGAAATGGAAGCACTTGATTGCTCCAGTAAGCGCCAAAAAAGGATATATAAAGACCTTAAAGGTCCTTCTTCGAGACAGGTTGCACGAAATGAAAAGGGATGATCTTTTCAAGTATGTTTGATTTTAAGATAATTATTTTTGGTAAAAGCTTTGTCTTTAGCACTTTTATCTATTAGAAAAATTAATGTTTCCAAAGTTTGGAATGACAAGCTCTTTTCTGATAAAAACAGAAAATTATATGGGAGCAAAGATTTTGAAAGCTGGATTATGGATTTCATTCACCTTGGGATTAATTTTCGTCTTTTCGCCAAAAATCAGGTTATAGCTTTCAAAAATTTTGTCTAATCTATATCGGACCTGTCAGTTTCCAACCCATAAGCCACAAGATCATTTTTTCATTCCGTTTGAATAGTATCTCTGAGAGTGTCACGAATTTACGGTGTATTTAAAGTGAAATTTTTGCATAGTGTATGAAATCGAATCCTTCAATATGTGATTTTTTTCTCATAACTTATTGAGAGTTATAATTTTTCAGAAAAATCAGCACACGGTCAAAAATCCCCTTTCAACATGAAATTCAAACTGTCAAAATGAGGCTGTAAGCAATTCTATTTCAGATGGTTTTAACTTGTGAAGATTCAAATATGCAAATCCAGTAGACAAAAATGAAAATGAAAATTATTAAAATGGTCTGCATTTGAATGAAAATGGGTCATAATATATTAAAGATAAATTTAATTTGACAACCCTGTGTACTTAGAATGAAGTTAAATATATAGGCCGTGTTTCTACAGTGATTGTAAAAAATAATAACTATTCAGTCTAGACAAAAAATATCAATAGCCACGTTTACTCGAATTCAATTGGAAAATTATAATATGCTTATTTTATTTATTGTTGGCTGTTGCTACTGCTTTTTATTTTTTTTATCAGTTATTAATTCGAAATATAATATTGCATCAAAATATATATAAATAAATAAATTTTTAGTAGATTAAATAGTTATTATACATATTCAAATTCCTATTCGATCAAAGCTAACTTCGAAGCTATTTTTCAAGGTTCTACCATTAATGGCTATTTAATTTTATCAGTACACTCAATCTAAAATACAAACACTAACATTTTGTGATTTGTGTTCAATTCCCGGTAAAAATTTCGAATAAATTGTTTAGGCATATATATTATTGCATCTATTGAGAAAAGACAGTTATCTTATTCATCACAGTTTAATGAGGTAAAAGAAGTATATGTGCTTTTGAAGTCATCGATTAGATTTAGTGGAAGAGTGCAGATTTTAGTTCAATGCCTTCTGCAAGTTTCTAATTTTAAGGCTTAGTCCTTTGATAAAACAAAAAACGTTTTCAATATATGCATTTATAAGCCTTGGTAATCTCGCAAGCATATTTTATCAATGTCTTCCAATTTCTTCAGAATATAACGGATTCTCTGTTCAACAAGTTTCCCTTTTAAACTCCAATAAAATGGTCTATTGTTCCCTATTGAGGGAAATTTAGCACAAGAAATATCCAATGGATGAAAGTAAAATACCGTATGCCCTCTTCTCAAACTCTGGAGAAGTCCATTTAATACAAGTGGAGCCCCAAAAAAGCGAAGTATTGGTCCCCCAGATGCCGGAATTTTTAATAAATTATGATAATAGGCCCAGGGAAACTCAACCAAGTTTCTATTACCTCCTACTTCAAGCCCATTTTCTATAGGAAAATATGGAGTTGATGAAACTGTGCTAAGAGAAGAATCTGTTTTATTATAGAGAGAATTTACAGATACAGAGGAGTCATATTTGAATCCAATCCTTTCCAAGGAATCTAACATCCAACCACCTACAAGAGAATTTGGTGCTCGATACCCTACTATCTTATCCCCACCAACTTTTTCCAAAATTCTTTTTGCAAGCAATGTCCTTTGCTCGAATTCCTCGTTACTTATTAACTGTTTTTTTGTTTCAGGATCGATTTTACAGGTGTGGTGCAGCCCATGGCATGCGAGCTCATGTCCCCTTTCCACTACTGACTCGATTAGTCCAGGATAGTTCTCTACAATGTCCGCAACTGCAAAGAATGTAGCAGTCACTTTAAATTCATCGAGAAGATCCAGTACCTTTTTTGTTGGCTCAGTCAGGAAGTCATACTTATCATCCCATTTTTCAAAAAATTCATCTACACTTCTATAAACAGCAAAAGGAGAACCACAAACTGATGGAATATGATACCAGTCCTCAAGATCTACTGTGATCGAAAAGCTATTGTTCATGAGATCTTCCAGTACTATCAAGTGAACTCATTGATGCGTATCATATTAATAAATAGTATGAATTATATTGAGAATGAAAATTCAATAAATTCTCAACTGGGTAAAAAAATCCACTTGTTAATTAAGTATCGTATGAGTATAAATATTTTTTTGAGTATTTTAGAAGATTTCGATAAGTATAAAACTCATTTATATAATTTTGACAGTATATAACCTGACTCTTGAATAAAGAGGTTTATCGGAATCCTCTTTAATTCAAAATTAAAATGCTTGAAGCTACCACCAACTGAAAGGATGGAGTATATTCGGGCCATCTACTCAGTTTGCCAAAACTCAGAAATTGTATATTCTCGTTTTGACAATCTTCCTTTAATCTAGCTAAAAGTTAAACTCTGATTTCAGGTTCCTCTGAAATTCCTTACACTAATGTTTTATTGTGCCAGCTGTCACATTTCCAACTAGATCATCGAAATATATTGAACAGTTTTAATAAAACACTTTTTTCCAATATGTTATTTACATTTATAATACTTTCTAAAAACTGGGGGTCTTTTATTATTAATTGTTGAAGTTTTCCTGATTAAGTTTTCAATGTAATGAATGCTGCATTTTTATGCATTGGGGCATGTCTGCTTTTGTCTCACAGAGAATAAAAAGATGCCAAGAAAAATCGATAATCGTTAACATTTCAAGGATAATTCATCAGTTTTGCGACAACTAGACCCTGTTCGAGTCCGAGATCCTCAGCAACGCATTCGCATTTTGTAAGAAGCATATAAGCAGTAGGCCCAAAATTATGTTCTGAAAGGGTTTCATAGTTAGCCATTCCCTTGCTGATGATAAGGCTCGCATCTTTCATGGCTTTGAGAAGTTCAGCTGGAGCTTCTTCGATCAGAACACCTATTGCATTAGAACCTGTAGTCAGGACACTGTCGACTTTTTTATCCACTTCAAATTCTTTTACCTCTTCTAATGTTACGTCTGTGAGAATTGGTCCTCCCCTAACTACAAGTTTAATTTTCCCTCCGAGTTTTTTTATAACATCAAAAACGAGCATATCAAAGAGAATCTCTCCACAGTTGTCGGCAATGTAAACAACATCCTGCAGGAGGTCGAACATTTTAGGAGTATCATCCACGTCAAGTCCGTGTTCAAAAAATTTCAGAAAAACAGTCTCAAATCCAGCTTCACTGGCATTAAAGCCCATTATACCGAAATCAAAATAATTTGCAATCACGGATGAAAGCACTGCCCGCCTGAAAATTTCCCTATCATCAGGAGAATTTTCATAAATTTTTTGTTTTGCTTCTGTCACGACTTTCAGTGCAGACCGATTGATAAGTTTCTTTGTTCCCGCATAAGGGTCTTTGTCTCCCAAAACTTCATAGCATTTCCTATGGATTTTAGTTGCTATGGATGCAGATACTGCTTCAGGATCATAGTATTTATTCATAACTCCAAGACATTCATGGATTGTCTTGTTTATGAGATCCTCGTCGTCCGTTGAAAGCTTAGACTGGAAGTGTACTCTTGAAAGTAGGCAATAGATACAGCGTGGGTTCATTTTCATGGAGATATTTCCTGTTTTTGATCTGGGATAGATTTTTCAAGAATGCTACTGATATTCTGTAGCCAATGTTATAGAATTTGCTCCTCTGATGTAATGAAAGTCAGAGATGCAACCTATAAACAACCAGGCCTTTGTAGATAACATAATTATAAATGAAACACTGAACTGAGATCAGATAATGTGTTACCAGTAACTATTTTGATGGTAAAATGGTTACGGCTAGAAGTTCTCTTACAAATGAGAAGTTTCTAGACTTATAAAATCTATTAGGATCTCCAAAAATTACAATTAATTCCACTAGTAATTGGCTGCAATAATCAAAAACCCTGCAAATTATATATTTCTCTGAGTTCCTTAAATTCATAATGCAGATGAAGCCAATTACAGTCAACTCAGCAATTAATTAAACCAGTTATTTGTTCATTAAATATTTTCATCAAATCCTTAGCCAATTATTTTGATTTAGCTACTCTGTATATTTACTTCTGACCAACTCTCCGAATCACTTAACTAATTTAATGAGTTATGTTGAAATTTATGTAATTATAACTTAATAACTACAGTTTAGTGAATTTAGATTAGGTGAATCGTGTGAAAGTAATACCAATATTATATCCAATTGCTCCGCTTTTATGACCATAACATATTGCTGATGTGTTTTTGAGTTATCCAATACACTCTGATATAGGGATTATTCCAGTTGAATACCACACAGCTTTCTGCAGGATGTGAACTTCCCAGATAACTTTTATTAACTAACTGATATATATTTTAGGTTCTGTAGAAATCCTTAATTTAATGCAAATTATTTCTACCATCTTTTTATTTACGTCATAGACTATCAATTTAAGTTTTGTTTATTTGACTTGATTATGGAACTTTCTTTCCCGAAGTACTTCTCCAAACTTCCTTTTGGCACAGAGATGATTGTCCCCGCTATATTCCTTTGATTGTATTTAATTTAATCAAAGATTGAGTGCAGCTGTTTTCTGTATTTTCCCCAAATTTTCGTTCTCTTTAGAGGTATAATTGAGTCTGCTCTTATTTTTTCTCTAAATAAGGAATGAATTTTTTCTGAATCATAGCCTTTATCCATCACATGACATTGAAATTTTCTTATCCTATATGATTGTCTCAACAGAGTATTTGCATGTTTGATTTCTGATATGTTTTTTGACTAATTTTCTATCCTAATACTACCTTTTTAGCTATTTCTGCTGCTATTGAAGTTTTCAAGAAGATCCTTCGTGGCATTTGAATATAGTATGTAAGCGAACTTACGACAACTTACGATGTCTTATAAAAATTGGCTTCTCATAAATTTCAACAAAGGACAAAATAATAAGTGCTGCGGAGACTCCAAAAAGTAGGATAATCTAGATTACCTCAAAGAATGTCGTTATTGCCATAGAAATTAGGTGACCAACCATTTTAAATTAGACCTGGAAATAGCATCTATCAACATGAAGTTAGCAACAATAATATATTATTTGTATAGCTAGTGAGATCACCAAACCGATGCTTTAAAGCTTATTTTCTCCTACTCTTTCTGCTAACAGAATGAGCATTTCCTGTTTTTAATTGGGGAGAATAAGATCCAAATTCAAGTACATTTTACAGAACTATCCACATACTGCCACGTTGCCAAAATTGAGCATAGTACCGTTTACCAAAAATATACTAATTCTGGGTAAATAAATAAATTTTTGTGAGTTATCGTGAAAAAACTGTAAAAGAATAAAAATAGTCTTTTGAAACTACAGCAAATCGTAACTACTGTTGACTATAATTCAGTGCATCAATATTTTGTTGAGAGCTGCTTTAATGTCACCTTTGTATATACCACCATGATAACAGATAATTTCTTTGATATCATAATCAATAAGTTTTCTTACAGATTGTTTTGCTTGCTCAAAATCTAGAGTGTACATTGGTAGCGAGATCACAAGTTCACCATCTTGAACAAACAAAGCATCGCCAGCAATCAAGGTTTTAAACTCATACAAATATAAGCAGATATGACCTTCAGTATGCCCTGGAGTTGAAACAATTTCAACGCCACCACACCATGAAAAGATATCATTATCATGAAGAATCCCATCAATATTAACAGGTTCGTAGCTACGATATGATTGTCGTAGAGCCGTTATCATTTCCTTTTGGCTTTCAGGTAGACTATCATATGTTTCGCGTAGTTTCTGTAATTTTACAAATTCTTTTTCACCATTAATGTATGGTCTTTCTTTATTGTCAGCAAGAATCTGTACGTCAGGATATTTACGCTTCAATTCTGCTAAAGAACCGATGTGGTCTAAATCTTGGTGTGTAATGACCACTTTTGTCAGATTGTCTATATTCACGTCTTGGGTCAGAGCATTTTCTGTGATTTTAGATGCTGAATTAGGAGTACCGCAGTCCACCAAAATCATTTCTGTATCACTTTTTAAAATGACCGGATGGTATGCCTTTACATTATCATTGTAGATCTGCTCAATCGTCAAAACTGTCAACTTATTCATTTTTACAACACCTATTTTCTCGCTCGAGTTAGATATTCTTCAACACCTTTATAGTTTGTTGGCAGTGTACCGAATTTTCTGTAAAATCTGATCGATTCTGTATTCTTTTAATTCATTGCAAAAAGTAGGATTCAGAGCCAATAGTTTTACTGATAAATATTATGTTTCTATTGTTCTCACTGATACACAGTTTTAAAGTAAAAAATATTTATATTCTTAATTTCAACTTTCCATTACAATTTTTTGCACTATTAACCTAACTCACAAGCTTAAGAATATAGAGAAACGCAGGCTCATTTTATTTTAAACAAACTACTTTTTTTCCAGTCAACATGTTTTTCTGTTTACAATTTTAATACTAAGCGTTGCATCATTTTTCACGATTATAACGTAGGAGGCCCACTGCTTTAGATGTGGATACCCTGGCTTATAATCGTTATATGCAATCTAACCAACTCCTTGCATATCGATTTTTTTATGGAACTTTCATAACTTCAATACATTTGCTATTATTCTGTTTTACAATTTCCATCTCGTCAATTTCAGCTTGAGCACAATTGAATTACAAGTCAGCATGGAAATCGTTAAATCTAGATATTATTCCCCCCACATAGATAATCATCTAGATCATGCCATCTGAATAATTCTAAGTAAGGCTCATTAATCCTAAAAAAGTTGACCAATTTTTGATGACCCTAACTATATTGGTACTTCATAATATAGAAAGGATAAATCTTACAGCGTTTTGCAAGATTCATATATATATAATAAATTTCAGTAAGATCATTAGATTCTCGGAAGGCTTTTGATTTCTTCCAAGCGTAATATTACTTTATAATACATCAAAATTCTTTGAAAGTAAAAATTGAATTTGGAAACCAAAAATTATTCCAAAAAACTTCATCAATGGCGGGAAAAAAATAATTGGTCGCATATGGAGTTTAAAGGAATTATTACCATTTAGTGTTCATGTTCAATAAATTGGTGACACGACCTTTCATTTCTGAATAATTAAATCAAGAACGTTTTCAAACACTTTTTTATCTTTATTGCTTATCGGACTGAAGCATCTGAAGTACAAAATAAATGCATTAAACCTTCAACTGTTTAAATATCAAGTTTGATAACACAGTTTATTGCACTCTGTTTCACACATAAAGTGCGTGAGTTCTATTTTAGCATCATTGAAGCAAAATTTTATATACAAGCGAATATGAATATGACCAATTAATTGACTTATCAGAAGCTCTATTGGAGACTAGTTAACCAAGTAGATTAAGTAGGATGTGTACTTCCTGGATTGGGTTTTAAGTACTGTTTTTACTCCTTTTTGTCTAAGAGCGCTCTTAAGCAATTAAATAGAAGTTAAAGGAATGAACCTATGTTTAAAGAAGAAAGTATTTCTGTGCCCGTTGAAGAGGGCGAAACTTATGATGTAACTATTCAGGATATTGCTCGCCAGGGAGATGGCATCGCCCGTATCGAAGGCTTCGTAGTTTTTGTCCCGAATACTAGTGTAGGCGATGAAGTTCAGATTAAGGTTGGAAGGGTACTTCCAAAATTTGCATTTGCAACTGTTGTCGAATAAGTACAGCTTCCGAAAATCAAGTATTATATTAAAATTTAACTTAAGTAAACTAAGGAATGGTTTTTCATGTTCAGAGAAGAGAGTCGCTCAGTCCCTATCGAAGAGGGCGAAGTTTATGATGTAACAATTCAGGATATTGCTCGCCAAGGAGATGGCATTGCCCGTATAGAGGGTTTTGTTATCTTTGTTCCGGGCACCAAAGTTGGTGATGAGGTTCGAATTAAAGTAGAAAGGGTACTTCCAAAATTTGCATTTGCAAGTGTTGTTGAGTAAATGCAGGTTCGAATTGAATGATTGCTTCAAATTTCAACTTGATTTATTAAGGAATGGTTTTGATGCTCATAGACGAAAGTAGCTCCGTTCCTGTTAAAGAAGGCGAAGTTTACGATGTGACAATTCAAGATATAGCTCGCCAAGGTGATGGTATTGCTCGTATAGAGAGCGTTGTAATTTTTGTCCCAGGAACCAAGGTTGGCGATGAGGTAAGGATTAAAATAGAACGGATACTACCAAAATATGGTTTTGCTAGCCTCGTTAAATAAGTGATACTTCAAATGAAAACAAGCAAGACTGAAAAATCTTATATCAATAAATTTTTTTCAATCTTTTTTGATTAATTTTGAACCTTTAATGACTTTTAGGAGATCCCATTATTACAATGCGTTTTCTTTGATTCTTTCTTTCATTTTTTTGGGACTTGTCATCAAATTTTATTCTGATCTATATTAATCTCTTATTTGTGATCTCTAATTTTACATTTCGATTTTGATATCAAAGATATTTTCATATTTGAGAAGGACGTAGAAGTAATAATTTGTATCAATAAATTTTCGTCCGTTTTTGGAGATTTTATTTGACAGATAATTATCTGTCTTTTGATAGTTATTTTTTTCAAATTTTGATTGAATTTGAAATACTGAATTTGACAGATTATTACATATTATGGGGACAATATTTTATACTGGCCAATTAATTTGATAGCAGAAATGGAGCAAAAACTTCCATACTTATATAACTTTTTTAGCATTTTGAGTTAGAAATTTACTAAGTAGAGATAATTTTGATAACTTTTTTAAAGGCTCTCAAATGATTTTTGAAAAGCTGATGCCATCTTAATACTTAAACTAATTGTTAAAAGATTTAAATTTTCCAATTCTCAAATGCATAGAAGTTTATCAAAATATTCTGGAATACATATCCCTATTGAACAAAAACAATTTCTGAGAAAAAATATATTAAAACAAGTTAATACGACTAAAAAGAAAAAGTAGGCAAAAAAGCCTACTCTATTTTAAAATATTTGACCATTTAGTTTATTTTGCTGGGATGATGAGAGATCTCTCACCGGCACACACAAATTCTCTCATGGCACCGCGACCGAATTCTCTCCTGGGTTCTGCGAAATTGAAGGGCAGGAGATCATCAGCGAAACATACCTTGATGAGGGGGTTAACGGTGAATGCATCGCCACGGCCTGAATGAGCTGCCTGAGCAATACCTGCGTACCCGCCCTGATGTCCGACGTTCATCGCGTAGTTAGGGTAGTTAGGACCACGTAGTTCGTCTGGGAGACCTTCATCACCCTGGTAGGACAGAACGTTTGTGGCACCACACTGGTCTTGCAGGTCGTATCCAAAGAAGCCGAGACGTCCCCATGCTTCCTTATGAAGGTACATGGATAGATACCATGCTGAGAGCCCAGCATTGGCATTTGCGGTTGCAATCGCTGTTGCGACACCTGCTGCTGCTGCGAGCACAGTTGCTCTCTGAGATCCACCAAAGTGATCTTCAAGGGCTGTCGGGAATTTTTCATAGGTCTCTATACCATAGATTGTGGACTCGGTTGCAATGTCTTTTATGACGTCCAAGGTTGCTTTTATCTTGTTGTCCTTGCCGACTTTTGCAGCACCCTTGTATTTGTCGTTGATGTAATCTATGTTGTAGTAGACGTTGTTGTCGAGGATGTCGTCAGTGTATGCAGCTGTTGCATACTGTGTGAACCCGACACCACCGGACATATAGGATCCGAGCCAGATCTGGTCATACAACATGCAGCCTGCACCCACGACTTCAAGGGCGACCTTTGCTGGGTCGTCAATCGCTTTGCGGCTAGTCTGTATGATGTCTGAGAGGTGACCGAAAGACAGTCCACCTGGCTCATTAGGACCACGTGCACGCCTTGCAGGCAACATTTCACCCATGGAAACCAGAGCTGCATGCTTTGCAGCGAAGGACAGGTCAGCGACAGCTGCTTCACCGGCACACATTGAATATGCTGAAATGAAGGACATACCGATCTGCATGGCTGCCCACCTGGAGGTCTGAGCACCGTCAGTCGTTCTGGAGACGATTGTCGGGATGTGGATTGCCTGCCAGGAAGTTTTGCCGATGGAGGTCTTAATCTGAGCTGCCTGTTCTGCAGTGAACTCCTTATTGATATTGATAAGGAACTGCTTGTCGATTTCGTCTGCAAGCGCGTCATCGCCTGTGAAGACTTTGACATAACAGTCATCTACAAGCGCTGGATGGGTTTCAACCATCATTTCCTGAACAACTGCTGCGCCAGGCATGGCGTGGTTAAGTACTTCAAGATAGTGGTTAATAGTTTCAGGAGTAACTTCCTTACCCAGCCTCTTTTCAAGGGTCTCGTGAGCAAGGTCAAGACCGACGATACACGTTCTCCTGATATCATCCCACATCTGCTGCATTGCAGCGTTGTTTACGTAGTGGAGGTCATCAGGTTCTGCAACGATGTCAGTGCCGGAGATGATATAGGGAGTAATTGCACGCTGACCTATAGGAGCACCTGAGTGCATCATCGGGTTGTAGAATGCAAGGCCTCTCTTCTCTGCAAGTTTCTTTCCGGCTTTAATCATGTCGGCTTTTCTTGGATCTTGCGTAGGTCCAAGCCTCAGGAATTTTTCGGTCTTGTCGGTAATGTCTTTGGTTGACTGCTTGTTTGACCCAAATTCCTTTGTAAACTTGATTTCCATTGATTTTTTGAATTTAGCGTTAATATCTGCTGCCATTGTGGTCACCTCATTTCGGCTGGAATCCGTACTTAGTTCTATTATCGAATATTCTGTGTACCCATTCAACGACTTCTGCATCGCCCCTAAAGGCCACATTGTCTACACGGTAGATGGTAGTCCTCTTTGCAGCTTCTGCTTCAGACATAGGCTTTCCAAGGTTTACTTTCCTATCGAGTGGAATTGCAACTTGGTCCTTGTCCATGATGATGTTGCCGCCTTCGAGTCTTCTCCTGTCGAGCATATCAAACATTACACCATCTTCCTGGAGACGGACGGAGTGGCCGTGCACTGTTGCACCACGCACACCGCAGAGTGCATGGTCACTAATTTCGGTTTCCACCTGAACCTTTGCACATTTTTCCATGTCTCTTTCACGGGCTTCGACTATCTGACGCCCTGAAAGGGTACCTGGATCCACACCTCTGAAGTTGATTGCTGCGAAGTATGATCTGAAGTATGGGGTAGCTGGGGCATTATACATAGAGTCAGTAAACTGGACGTATCTAACTCTGTCACCGGCCTTTGCACCTGGTGTAGCTTCGACAATTTCACGAGTCGAGCATGCTGGCTCTCCCATTTCTGCAAGTGGTGGGTGGGTGCTCGGGTAGTCGCTTCCTGGTGCACGGTGTCCGAGAATTGCGGTTAAGTCTTCGTCTGGAATTTCCCTGAGTTTTTCAAGTTTTCCAGACATGTGTTTTCTTCTGTTAGCGCCAACTGATGTCGCTCCTGGGTAAAATTGTGGTTTATATACCATTTCATGCAACTCCTTTGTGATTTTCTAAATGGTCTAATGTTGTCTTGACATATTTCACAATTAAGTTTAGTTTATCCCTGGGACAGGAGTCACCGCGTGTAACCCCACTAGCAATATCCATCACAGTTCCTTTTGTACAAATATTGTCATCCATTGGCATCACTAATCTTGTCTTTATCCCTGCTTCTGCAAAATCCTCAAAATCTACCGGTATCTGACTGACGACGATTGCTGGTATATTAGCTTGGCTCAATATTTCCCTGGCTTTCCTAATTACGTGGTCCTTGATATTTCCGAGGTGGATAACAGCCAGCTTGTGCATTTCAATTTGTGCAATTTCTATTGGACTAAGCACAAAAGATCCGGTCATCAGACCTGAATCAGGAATTCCAGAACCTGAATAGAGTACCAGCACACTGACCTGAATGTTTTCTTTCCTCATTCCGTACGTGATCTCACATACAGGTTTTGTGATATGCCTCTGACCTGGACTCATGGCAATAGCCACTACATCTGCACGGCAAGCTTCTGCGAGCGTACCTCGCTGAGCAAGTCCTCCTCCTCTGCCAAGTCCTGAACCACATCGGCAGTCGACTATTTGTGTTTCCCTATCTATCATTTTAATTTATCTTTATGTTTTTTCTTGTTTTTCGATGAAAGCCAACTGGTTTGTCTTGGTTTTAGGATCCACCATACCAAGCAAGCGCGGGTCAGCTTCAGGACCAAGTTTAGCATAGTCAGTTACAGTAGGCTTTCTCCTAAAAAAATGTCCTTCCCTGAATTCAAAAGAGAACGGCAGAATATTCTCGCATATTTCTCTGACTTTGTCCTTCGATTCAGCATTTGAAAGTTCAACCCTGATTCTGCCTACACTAATCTTCAGCTCAATAACCTGATCTCCGATCTGAATAGGTTTTCTTAGTGGATGTTCCACCTTTTCTCCGGTACCTGGGCCGGAAGATACCCTTTCAGGCAACCTATTGCCCTGTACCAGAACGCGGATTATTCCCTCTATCTTGTAAAGCTCAGTCATAAGCTTCTGAGCTGTTTCTGGAGAGAGGATTCTATTTGGAAAAATTTCGATTTGAATACTCGAATCTTCTTTATTTAAAGCAGAGTCTGACATATTTAGACCGGATTACTATATTGTTAGAGCGCTCCTGCGACTGCTTTAATTGGCTCGCGGAATTCTGGGATTCCACCAAAAACGTCACCTATGAGGCCAGATGTTGATTCGATTGTGAACATCTGGGTGCCTGCGTCAAGGGCTACTGCCGCGCATACGCAGGGGATTGCAAATCCTCTGGAGTGTCGGGTAACCACGTGATTACCGTTGAAGACACCTGGTCCACCGCCACCGTAGATTGAGTGGCTGAAAAATGAGAACCCTACCGCTACCCCTTCTACTTTACCATAGTCGCATCCTGGGAGACCTGTTTCCTTTTCAAGTATATCATTGAAATAGAGAAGCGTTGAAGAAACACCCTGAGCTGCGCGTGCTGCACCACAGTTTACAAGAGTAGCTGCAAGTGTACCGGCTGCTGCATAAGCATTCCACAGAGGAACATCATTTGCCTTGTAGAAATTGTATCCTGAAGGTGCTTTTTTGTCAACTGAAATTATTCCATCTTCAATTGCTTTGCTGACTATTGACTGGACAACAGTTCCTATTGTACCGGTCTTTCCATTTTCCTTCACAACATCATGTAAGAGATTGTTGGCGTTAAGGCCCTGGTATGCGAGACCGAGGAGTTGATGCCTCTCGAACATACCTACTGCACCACCCATCTCAAAAATACCGGCTTGCTCATAGATCGAAGAAAGAGCGGATGAATTTATAGCAGACCGGTTGGTGATTGCTGCAATATGGTTGGCCATGATATTCCTCAGAGAGAAACCTAGACCTTCGTTGTTCTGGGGGATGCTCAGAATGCTTGCAACGTTTCCGCCCATGAGGTCCATTGTCTGCGGGTAACTTCCCCATACTGCGCCCTTAACTATGGGTGCATCGTACATGTCGGTTTTGAACATGTCCAGAATAGCCTCTGTGACTGCTGCTGCACCTACTGTTGTTGCGGACATATAATCTGCGCCGGCAATCATCCTAGACTCTGGGACCTGAACGAGAAGACTCTTTCCTCCCTTGAGAACCTTTACGTTGGTGTCGTCTCCATTGTCTACTTTAACTAAATCTTTTACCTTTGCTGCAAGTGCATCAACATTTCCAACAAGGTCGTAGTTGAGTCCGCGACCCAGGATGTGACGACCTTTTCCCCCCATCTTGCCACTAGCAAGTGCACCTTGAATACCTGCGATAGAGATCGCAACCGATCTCTTGGTCTCCAAGATGATTTTTTTAATTGCTTTATTTCTTGTTGGAGCAAGACTCATAATGTCGACTTTGCTCTCGAGCAGTTTTCCTCTGTCGTCGTAGATGTCTACTTTGTCAGACACTTATAATTTCCTCCTGATTTGTTAAAATTATTTATGGGATTGATTACCTACACTATGGTAGCTCTTACACTCACTAAATCAATACCTAATCGCTTTTGAGTGTCACTTTCCCAATGGGAATTCATTCGTTTGGAAGGTACTTAAATCTTTTGTGTTGCCTGTCAATGAATTGGTATCTGTTTTAAAAATTTGGATACTAAGATAAAAATTAGTCTATAATATATCTGTTAAAAAACGATATTTTTTTCAACCAATAAATTTACAAATGCTATTAAAAACAGTCTAAAATGTAAGAATAGCTACTAAGGTTTATTTTTAATAAAAGAACATTTTGGCGCCAACTTTTTCGTATATAGCATCCCAAGCATGTGAATCACACCAAAAGGCTTTAGTAATATTCCTATAATACGAAAGTTTAATATGGAAGTAGTTGTCGACGTGGGTGGAAATCCCGGTGTAGACTGCAGAGGTTTTTGCAAATATTGTTATTTTAAAAAAGTAAAAGAAATTCCACCTTTGGGCTGCAAGCATTGTCTTCCTTTCAAAAAAGGGTGCGATTATTGCATCCGGGGTGTGAAGGAATCATACTCAGGCTTCAAACCCCTTCAGATGGTACTGGAAGAAACATCAAGAAAACTCTATTTCACAAGCGGAGAGATTAAAAAATTCACGATCAGCGGAGGAGGCGATTTGAGCTGCTATCCTGAACTGAAAAACCTTGTTTCGTTCTTGTCTCAATTCAAAGCTGCGATACATCTGGGGTATACAAGCGGGAAAGGTTTCAGCAAGCCTAATGATGCTCTTTTCTACATTGATCATGGAATCACAGAAGTGAGTTTTACAGTCTTCGCAACTGATTTGGCTTTAAGAGCCGAATATATGAAAGACCCGGAGCCTGATGCCTCACTACAGGTTCTTCGAGACTTCTGCACTAACTGTGATGTATATGGGGCAATAGTACTCATTCCGGGTGTAAATGATAGAGAAATCCTCGATAAAACTCTAAATGACCTTGAAATCATGGGTGCAAAAGGAGCAATCCTTATGAGATTTGCAAACTTCCCGGAAAATGGGCTAATCCTGAACAATGCCCCTATAATCCCGGGTATAAATCCGCATACAGTTCAAGAGTTCACAGAGCTTGTACGTAGTTTTGCAGCAAAATATCCTTCCATCAGAATCACAGGAACTCCGCTCGAAGACCCTTTAATTGGTTCCCCTTTTGCCATCCGAAACGTTCCTGAAGCCCTTGGAAGGCTTCCTAAGGTCACAAAAAAAGCTACTATTATTACAAGCCAGATAGCAGCACCAAGGCTGAGGGAAATCTTTGATGCCCTCGGAGGTACTGTAAATGTTGTTCCCTTAAATATGGACATCGGATGCCTAGCAACTATTGACGATTTTAAAGCGCTAGACCTATCGGAAGTGAGTGAAACTGTCTTTATTCCAGGCAGGGCCTTTGTGCATGATATGGAAATTAAAGACGTTTTTAAAAGAGAGGGCGTTGATCGGCTTGTTCGTAGGGGTCCGGAATGTCTTTCCGTAGATGGAGAAATGTCAATAGGCATGACCAAAGAGGAAGTTCTTGAACTGGAAATCGAAAATTTCACTGAGCTGATAGGGCAGATCAACTCACTTGGGCTGCCTGTGAGATAAAATGGTTCATTACCGAAAAGTTTTCAACCCAGATCCATAAAGGGGGAATACTTTGTTTGATAATTATCAAGTTTGATGTAAAGATCATCAAAATATAGCTATATCTAAAAAAGATAGAGGATTTCGATTTATCTCTATTTTTTTCCGTGGAACCTTGTCCAAATCTTTCTCGCTAATTTTTGTATTTGACCAGATTTTTTCTTTTCTGGTTCATTATTCTTTGATTTTAAAGGTAGCTTCCAACACCCTCACAATACTCCTTTTATTATCATTGTTATCAACTGATAGATTATAGTAAAAAGCGGTTCCGTTGCAAAAAATCTAAAAAAAATATGTAAATCTATAAGTAATTAATAAAAATCAAAATATTCAAGGAAAATGTACTAACATTATAAA
>PLUB01000021.1 GCA_003164755.1 Methanosarcina sp.
CACAATAATATGGCATCTGATTGCAAATGACAAAATGTACGCAGATGAAATTGGGTTTGGAAAGGGGGAAATTCAGAAGAGAATTATTGTTGAGATTGAAATATCTTCAGTTAATACAAGTATTGAAACAATTGTTGGAATAATCGCAATTATCAAAAAAAAAGTATTAAGAGAGTAAGTTAGGACAATAACTTCTTTTTTTTTAATACCAATTCCAATGAACTTCCAGAAAATATAGTAAATTCAAGAAGCTGAAAAGCAGGAACTGGATATCAATAATAAAAAATATTTATATTTTTTCTATCAATGATACCGTTTATATTTTTGAGATATATGAAGATTTTGAAGAGCCTAACTGGAAATTAATTCCAGAAAATCAGATTAATTAGGCAAGATACTGAGAAAGCACCTCAGTCCGCATTCGAAAGTGCAAAATGTGCGAGTAAAGCCTCGAGTTGGATTTTTTCACTCGCTCCCTCTGTGAGCCTGAAGTCGATCTCACCGATGATATCTATGAGTTCAACAATGTGCCTTTCAGAAAGCCCGAGTTCCAGAATCATGCGGTTTTCCATTTCGTATATAGCTCTGTAAATCTGTCCGACTATATCTTCACCAGAGAGTCCTTCTTCATAGAGCAATTTGTTAAGTTCTTTTCTGGCAGCCCTAAAATTTCCCCTCAGTGCAGTTTTTATCAGGGATTTGATTTCCTCAGGATTTGCGGTTGCAGTAGTCCTATAAATTGTCCCACTGGATATAGGTTTTCCCGGATCTATACAAGCTGAAGCCTGAAGAGAATTTACGCCTTTTCGCATATCTCCTTGGGCTACATAAATGAGAGCTTCATATCCATCCTCAGTGATGGTCAAATTTTGATCTTTAGCGATATATTCAAGGCGTTTTTTTATAGATTCATCTGAAAGGCGCCTAAATCTATAGACTGCACATCGGGATTGGATAGGCTCAATGATCCTTGAAGAATAGTTGCAGGAGAGGATAAAACGACAGTTGCTACTGAAACGCTCCATAGTTCTCCGAAGTGCAGACTGGGCATCTGAGGTCAGTGCATCGGCTTCGTCCAGGAAAATAATCTTAAATTCAGCTCCTCCTATTGGAGCAGTTTTTGCAAAGTTTTTAATTTTTGTTCGAACAATATCAATACCTCTCTCATCGGATGCATTTAGTTCGTTAAAATTTTCACGCCAGCTATTTTCTCCGTAAATTTCCCTAGCAATCGAAACTGCAGAAGCAGTTTTTCCGACACCTGGAGGTCCGGAAAAGAGGAGATGAGGAAGTGTTTTCGTTGCAACATAGGACTTCAGGCGCTCTATGATTTCCTCCTGCCCTGCTACCTGATCGAGTCTAACAGGCCTGTATTTTTCGATCCAGATCTCTTCTTTAATTTTATAGTCCTCCATTAATGCTTGCTCCTAAATTGGAGAATATAATCTTAAAACTTTCGAATGTTTGCGATTTTTATTATACGTAGACAGCATTTCGAAGAACAGGTTTTAAGAAAATTACAGTCAATATCATACCTGTAGAACGAGAGGCTTGAATACTTATGGGGTTTTAAAGACCTAAGCTTTAAAGACCTAAGGAGTCTATGTTTTATTATATAATTAAACGCATATAATTACTTTTATAAGCTAGTCTGATGATACCTTTTTTAATCTTTTTATTGAATTGCCTCTATCATACCTAACTTTACCCTCTACTCTCAGTTCTAATCTGGGCAAAGTTTATATCCTTTACTATTTCAGATATGAGTCATGCTAAATTCAGTATTTTTTTGTTTTCTTTTTTTAATGTCTGATTTCTAGGTGAATCTGTCAAGATCTGAAGAATTTGATAATTATGGAGTATTTCGATAAAACCTAAATTTCGTCCTATGATTATAAATGGTATATACACGACTCGTAAAAATCAAAGGTTTATCGAAATATTCTATTATGATCCCGAAAAATGAAATTCAAGGTCTGAAAAGAATAAACAAAAGGGATATATACCAAGCGAATATCAAAAAGCATTTAATAGATATCAGAAATGGATTGCACGTGTTGCAAGAACTTATATATATAATTTATCTATATATATATTCTACTTTCTTGCATCTTAATCTATATTGTTAAGAGGATTTTGATAAACTCCAATTTATGGCTGGTTACTTATAAAGTATATATGAGTAATTTGTTGAAATCGTAGGTTTAATCGAAATTATGAGTTGTCCTGAAGGAATATTTATGGAAAAGATCTTTCTTTTCTTGATTTTCCCGCTGTAGTCTTTTACTTCTTTTGTAAAAGCCCCCAAAGGAATAAATTATCCCTGAGATTTGCTAAAGGATCAGGCGCCAGAATCTCAAACAATTTCATAAAGTTCGATTAATTCGTCAACTATAGGCCCGAAGATCAATAAACTGCAAGCTTTCAACCTTCAAATTAACTAATCTGCAAATAAATAATTTCAAAGTAAATTTACCTTTAAACCATGGTATTAAACAGATATTATATGATTATACAGGTGTTTTCAAATGTCCGAAGATAGTTCAATAGGTTCTTCCATTGAAGATATTAAAACCAGGGTAGAATTTCAGCTTGAATGTGGCGAGATCATTGCTGAAGATGTGAAATCTCTTTTAACTGAAATAGAAATCATGAAAATCCAGAATGAAAATATGAAGGCTCGACTCCTTGAAGCAAGTGTGGCGACTGGCAGGCACCTCCAGGAAATCAATAAGTTAAAAGCTCATTTAGAGCAGCTTACTGAGCCTCCTCTGTTTATTGCAACTATTCTTGAGGTAACTGGTGAAATTTCCCTTATAAGGCAGCATGGGAACAACCAGGAGGTACTTACCCAGATTCCAGAGGAGTGTATTGGGAAGATAGAGCCTGGAATGAGAGTTGCAGTAAATGGAGCTTACTCAATTATCTCCATAGTTAGCAGGGCTGCAGACGTCCGAGCTCAGGTCATGGAACTCATTAATTCTCCAGGTGTAGATTATAGTATGATTGGCGGGCTCGATGAGGCACTTCTAGAAGTCCGTGAAAGTGTTGAATTACCTCTTACAGAACCCGAACTTTTCGAAGAACTGGGAATCGAACCTCCTTCTGGTGTCCTGCTCCACGGTGCTCCAGGTACGGGAAAAACTCTAATTGCAAAGGCTATAGCCTCTCAGGCAAAAGCAACTTTCATCCGAATGTCTGGTTCTGATTTGGTCCAGAAGTTCGTAGGTGAAGGGTCTAGGCTAGTCAAGGACATTTTTCAGCTCGCAAGGGATAAGTCTCCTAGCATTCTTTTTATAGATGAAATAGATGCTGTTGGCAGCATGAGGACCTATGATGGAACAAGCGGCTCTGCAGAGGTTAACAGAACAATGCTTCAGCTCCTTGCGGAGATGGATGGCTTCGATCCCAAAGGCAACGTAAAGGTGGTTGCTGCGACCAACAGGATTGATCTTCTTGATCCTGCTCTCATGAGACCTGGCAGATTTGATCGTTCTATTGAAATTCCGCTTCCTGATGAAAAGGGCAGGGTTGAGATTCTTAAGATCCATACTCGAAAGATGAACCTTTCCAATGATGTGGATTTTGAGAAACTCGCAAAAGTCATGAATGGTATGAGCGGGGCAGATATTAGTGTCATTACTAAAGAAGCTGGAATCTTTGTGCTGCGCAGACGTGGTAAACAGATCACAATGGTAGATTTCATGAAGGCCTATGAAAAGGTCGTAAACGTTCAGGAACCTTCAATTCCTCACGCTATGTTCGTATAACTGGTTTTTGAACTGAAGGATATTCTTCAAAATTTAAAAAATATTTATTAAGTAGGGTCGGAAGAGGATAAAATCCTTGCCGATAGTTTATACATTTTTCAGACCTTAGACGAAAAGTTTATATTTTTTTAATTACTTGGAATATGCTGCCTAAGTGATAAGGCATATTAATAATATGCTCCGATAGTGTAGCTCGGCCAATCATTCAGGACTCTCACTCCTGAGACTGGGGTTCAAATCCCCATCGGAGCAATTAACTTTTTTACGCAATTTTGTTTACGAAAATATTTGGTAGTGTCTTATTAGTTGGTCAATATTTAATACCCTCCTCCATTTTCATCTGCTTTCTAAGCCTAACTGTGCACAGGAAATTGAGAGTACATACGGCAGAAAATAAAAGAAGAAACAGAATATGTGAATACTTTGGGAAATGTTAACTTATTATTGATGGATCACTAAATCTATGACTTTTCGGAAATCATATTTTTGTAGGATCTTAGTAATTAGTGTTATAAACTATGAAAATATTTGAGTAAATTTTATTTTCTAACCACGTTTTTTTTGTATTTATTTTGCTACTAACAGGGCATAACAAGTGTATTCTTATGAGATGTTGAATAATCGAGCTTACAAGCATATAGGTAAAAATCCGGCTCATTGTTGTTTTTTTGTTAGTTGAACATGAGTTTCTAGTTTAAGAGCGATCACCTCAAAGAGAACTATTCGATACTATGGGAATTTTAAAAATCTTCAATCAAAATAATGAGCTGAGAATGGGAGCAAGAGCGAGTAGATTGAGATATCCATAGTAAGTTTATGTTGGAAAAATTTCGTTGCTTCTCTGTTTATTGGTAAGCGTGAAATTCCAACAGGAAAAATTTTGGGTGGTTTTACTCATAGAAAATATTCCTTAAGACAAAGGTATATGAAAAAAAGTCCTCAGATACATATTTTCAAAATGGAACAAATTTTAGTGGAAATAAATTGCAAAAACTACAAAGATGAGTTAATTTGACAGTGAAAAGTTAATGAAGTTAAAGGTCTTACTCTTAGTTTAGTTAAATATCCTTTAGTTAAATATCCTTAAGATTTTTTTGTACAATTCAAAATAGAATTATATATACAGTAAAATTATATATATATTTTAGTTACACTTTTTAATTTTTATATTTCTAGTTCTCGTTATCATTAACAGCTCCATACTAACTTGGTAGTAAGGGTTTCACACCCAACAGCTACCATAATGGCCATAGGCATGGTGATGCCACAAATGGGTGTGGTAGTGATGATTGTGGCGATATATAGTCGAGCTCTTGGTGCCACTGCTGTCAATGATATTACAAATAGAACTGCCAGCAAAATAGTAGGACCTTTTTTATTCTACTAACGGGTGTTTCGACATTCATTTTTCTTCTTTATTATTAAGGATTTCCACAATTTTAGTATTTACACAATTAAGTGGCTAAAAAGGCAGCATTAGGTCTCAAATAATCTAAATCATAATATCATATTATGAGTTCACAAATGCTTTATTTTTATCCTCAATGTGTAAAGTCCGAACTATTTTACTCCTTTATGTTGTTCAAATTAATACTAAATTTAGGGAATTTATTTTTCGATTCAATCGCCATTGGAAATTTAATGAGAATAATTATTCAACTTGAGTAAGAAGTCTGAGTAAAATAAGGAGGATTTCGATAAACCCCAATTTTTGGTTGGTTGTTTTTAAAGTAAATCCAAGCTAGAGGTTTATCGAAATCTTGTTTAGTCAAAAAAGGGCTACGGTCTTTTTGCATGCAAAAGCTCTTCAGTTTATTTGAAACTTCGAGTATGTATTTCGGGGGCTTTAAAATTACAGGTTTTCTGGGAGTTCTTAAGAGTTCCTCTTTTCTTTTAATAAAAGAACCGAAGTGTAAAATACTATTAATACGATCCCTAAACAATACGATCTCTAAATAATTCTGTTAGATGGCTTTTCCGCAAATAAGTTTGAAGATCAAACAGGTGTATGAGATGAATAGTATCACAATTGAAAACGTTTGCATTCGATGGCTAGGACACGCTGGTTTTTTTCTTGAAGGGCAAGATATCAAAATTTATATTGATCCGTTTCAGATCAATGAAGAACCTTCTTTTGATGACAAGGCAGATATCCTCCTTATCACTCATGAGCACTTTGACCACTGCAGCCCTGAAGATATTCGAAAAGTACGACGTTCTGACTCAATTACCTTGATCCCGGAAAGCTGCTCTTTGGAATTCAGGGGTGATGCAAGGCGAGTTGCGGAGGGAGATATCCTTGCTGAAGGGCTTGAAATTAAAGGGATCCGGATTGAGGTACTTCCAGCCTATAATCTCAATAAACCTTACCATCCACGAGGTTTTGGAGTAGGTTATGTAGTGGAACTTGGGAAAATTCGGATCTATCATGCAGGAGATTGCGATTTTTTCCCTGAGATGAAGAGCATCAGGGCAGATGTGGCTCTTTTACCCATAGGTGGAACTTATACTATGGATGAGGAAGAGGCTGCCAGCGCAGTCGCAGTTATATCCCCAAAAGTTGCAATTCCAATGCATTACGGAAGATTAGAGGGTCTAAATGGAAATCCCGAAAAGTTTAAAACTTTTGTGCAAGGCAAAAACCCTGATATTAATGTGATTATTTTTGATTCTTGAGTTCTAGTTTTTGCGAAATTCCAGGGGTCTAATTGTGATACTGAATTAAGTGTAGGATTAAAATCTACTTATGTCTAGAGTGGCCAGAAAACAACAGAAAAATTTGATTAAAGATATCGCAACTCAGCGTATGTGGCGGCTTTTTGAGCTTGCAAAAATAGAGTATGCAGAACATCCTGACCGTAGTGAGCGCTACGTGCAGCTCATCAGGAATATTTCTATGAGGAATAGGATGAGTATCCCAAGGGAGATCAAAAGTAGGATCTGCAAACACTGCTATACTTTCCTTGTGCCCGGGAACAATGCTCGCTACAGATTGAATGAAGGATATATCGTGATCTTCTGCAAGCATTGTGGGAAGGAAATGAGGTATCCCTATAAAAGATTAGATTAAAGCCTGAATAGCTTTTGCTATAGAGAATAATTAAAGAGAATTTAGATAAACTCATGCGCATTTGAGTATTGGATAGTTTCAATCTCTTAACATCAATTTTTTCTTGTGAAAAATCTTACGGATTTTGCTTTTAAATAAAAATGTAAATGTCTTCAGTTGTTGGAGACAAACTTGCTGAAATTGATTCTTTAATTGTTTGGGAATTTTTTCGTATAATTTTTGAGTCAGTATATTTTAACAAAACAGTTTATTGAGGCAGACCTGAGGCTGATGTAGTCATTATGTTTTAAATTCTTATTTTACGGCAATTTCATGGTCTTTCAGACTTTGAACTTGAAAAATAATGTATTGATTGATTTTTTTAGGTAATTTCTTGGTTTTCCTGAGTTCATACTAGGCAGTATCATATTTTGATCATTCAAAAAAATAATTATTGATAACTACAAAGAAGAATAAATATGGAGACAGTTGCAAAGCTAACTTGATTGCCTTGGCTTCAAAATAAAAAAGGGAATAATTTAGACAGCTATACTTTTATTCACTTAGATCCCTGAAATGCAAAAGTGGATAATCCTCGAGAAAACGAAGCAAAAACAAGGAGAAGTATAGATGTAACTTGGATAAATAAGGGTGGCCAATCATACATTGGATGTAAACTTCATTGCATTTAATAGACCGAGATTATGAGCTGATCAGAAGATTCAAAACAACAACTCTTCACATCATGATTTTTAGGTAGGTTTAATCAAAAAAATGAAATGGTTTTACAAAGACAGAAGATATTTTGAAGCAATATCAAAAGGTTATGATGCAACAATGAAAAGAGCAGCAAAAGCGAATCTTTTGGAAATGGGTGATATGTTAAGAAACAAGAGGTTGCTCTAAAATATATAAGGGGAACGAGTTTATGCAGTGACTAAAAACATATTCAAAATAGGAAAAGTTTTTGTCACTACTGTTCTAAGAGTGAATATTAACATATTGTGTAAAGCTTTGTGTTATAATTTCGACAGTTGATGATACTGCAAATAAAAAGATTTTATTAAGGATATTGGAAGCTGCCTTTAAAATTAGAGAATAATGGATCCGAAAAAAATAGGGTCAAATACAGAAATTACCGAGAAAAATTTGGACAGGATTTATTCTAAAAAAATTAGAACTAAATTGAAATTTTCTTTAATTTAATAAAACCACTCTATAAATAGTCAAAAAAGTCTTAATCAATTTATGAAAGCTTTATTGTAAAATTAAAAGCTCAACTATTTTCTTTAAAAATTTAATTTTTATTTAAATTTCTCTACTTTTGGAATTAACTATTATATTTAAGGTAATTATTTTCATCACTTTCAATTGCCTGAAACACCTGTGTAGATATTTTGAAGATCTTGTAGTTGTATATTAAATAATTTATGAAAATCGAATGTTTATTGAAATCTTTTTCCGTTTAATAAAAAGCTTCATAGTAATCTAAATAAGTCTTAATTGAGTTATAAAAATTTTATTTTGAAATTAATGGCCCAAATAAATTTATTTTTTGAAGTAATTGTTTATTCAATTCGCTCAATTGTTGAAAGTAATTATTTATTAAAAGTGGTCAATTTAGCACTGTAAATCTAATTGTAATCTAAACCCTTGGAATGTGGATTTGTTTTGAGACTTGTTCTCAAAAGAGAAAGGAATGAATCAAGAAACCACTTCTATCCAGTTGAATGGTAATTTACTTCCAATATCTCTGAATGATAGCGATTATTACAAAAAAAATCTACGCAACATCTTTAGATTCACCTTTTGGACAGTATGAACAAGAACTTTTCCTATCTTGAATATGTTTTTACCAACTGTGTAAATTAAGTTATTTTAAAATCTTTTTTATCTAATTCTCTTGTTTCCGAATAAATCAATTATTTCTAGAGGATGTTTTTTACTGCTCTTTTCATCATTGTATCATAATTTTTTGAGTTTGCTCCGGAAGCTGACATAACAAATATATACTTACGGAAATTCGAAGAAATGGGACAAGTGTCTATACCAATGGAACTTCTTCATTGTTGATAGCAAGTATATAATATCTTTCAATCGATGTTGTAACAAGGAAGATGCTGATTAAATAGTATCTAAGACTTACAGAAAATTGAAGAAATAACTAACCTTCAAATAAGGATATTAACGGACGGTCTTATAGACTTACTGGGTTCATTAACAGGACAGTCAATTATCTGGTTAAAAATTGCCTCAAAAATAATTTAGGCAATGTTCTTATCGGAGAATTAACCGAAATTAAAAAAAGAATTAATCGTAGTAAACGTAATAATCAAAACATTGTATAGATTCCATTTGGTACATTCAAAGGTAAATTCTAAAGCTAATGCGTTTTCCATGGTACTAAGTATCAACTTGTAGATGAAGCATATACAAGTCAATTTGATTCTCTTGCAATATATCCGATTGAAAAATTTGAATATAGTAGATCACGAAGAATTAAGAGAGGACTGTACCAAAGTTCTGTAGGTCAGTTAGTCAATGTTGATATTAATGGAACAATTAATATACTCCGAAAAATAGTCGATGATTCGATTTTGGAACTGATAACCGATAGGCATCTTGTCAACAGGCCAACCAGACTAATATTAGACTCATAGGCGAATAAATAAAAATGTAACTATGAGGAGACGGCAAGTCCTACAACTTTGGCGTGGGTAATTGACTAATTCCAAATTTTTCTTTCCCGTAGAATATTTAGGAGGATTTCGATAAATCTCCGATTTTCCCGAGTCTTTTATATACGATTTATAAGCTTAAGATGAAATTTATGTATTATCGAAATCCTCTTAAATATTGAAAGCATACGAATTTTCAAGTATATATTCAGCGAAGTTACTTGCTTCTACATCAGTTCCTTTTATAATGTTTGCTTCTCAGAAGGTCTTTTATGCTCTCGATAAACTCCGAATGCATCCTATCTAAAAAATCTGAAGACATCCCTCCCTTCTATGTGATGGAAGTGCTGGAAAATGCCCAGGCCATGGAAGCTGAGGGAAGACATATTATACATCTAGAGGTTGGTGAGCCAGATTTCCCTACTGCTCCTCATATATGTGAAGCTGCATATGATGCTATTGTTCGAGGATCTACGAAGTACACTCATAGCCAGGGATTTCTTCCTCTTAGAGAGGCGATAGTTAACTCTTACTATCACAAATTTGGAATTGACCTGAGTCCAAATCAAGTCATTGTAACTTCGGGGACAAGCCCTGGTCTCCTGCTGGTTTTTATGGCTCTACTCGAAAAGTGGGACGAAGTAATTATGTCAAACCCACACTATGCCTGCTATCCAAATTTTGTGAAATACCTCGGTGGAGTTCCTGTCTATGTCTACACGAACGATACTAATGGTTTTGCCCTCGAGCCGGAAAAAGTAGAGCAGTACCTTAGTCCCAATACAAAGGTCATTCTCATCAACAGTCCTTCAAATCCTGGTGGCTATGTGATGTCTCCTGAAAATTTGAAAGGCCTTGCTGCGATAGCTGACGAGAGAGGAGTTCCTATAGTTTCAGATGAAATTTACCAGGGCTTGATCTATAGTGGAGAAGAGCATACTATCCTGGAATATACGAACAATACCTTTGTCATTAACGGCTTTTCTAAATTATATGCGATGACTGGCTGGAGGCTCGGCTACATTATCTGCCCATCTGAATGTGTTCGTGTGATTCAGAAAATTCATCAGAATTTTTTTATCTGCGCCAATTCTTTTGTCCAGGAAGCAGGAATTTCAGCCTTGCAAGGTTCCCAGGAACATGTTACTGATATGATACAGACGTACAATATGCGCCGCCAGTATATGCTCAAGAGGCTACTGGGTATGGGACTAGATGTCCGCAAAGAGCCAACTGGAGCTTTCTACGTCCTTGCCGATGCTCGCAAATACAGCCACGATTCTCTGGAATTAAGCCGTAGTATTCTTAATAATGTAGGCGTTGCAGTGACTCCTGGAATCGACTTCGGAAACGGAGCAGAGGGCTATCTGCGTTTTTCCTATTCTAATAGCATTGAAAATATAAAGGAAGGTATGGACAGGTTGGAGGCATTTTTTGGAAAGAAAGATGAAGGATAACTATTAGTCTACTGACAATCCCTTGAAGATATAGATTTTGGTGGAAAATATGCTTATGATTACTAATTGATGTAAATATAAAAAACATTATCTGTGGCCGGCAGTTTAATAAATTCAGCCTACCAATATTTGCTCATCGAGTCTTCACAAAGATGGTTATTGAGTTGTGAAAAAGGAAATTGAATTTGGATGGTACTAATTTTTGGGGCGCTATTTAAAATTATTGTTTTTTAGATGTCTCAATATTTTTATTTAAAATAGCATTACGTGATTAAACTAGTTTCTCAAGTACTCTCCCCACCATTTTTTTCACAATTACTATTATTCAATTAAGTATTTTTATAAGTAGATCAACTGAAGATTTTCAGTCTCGACAATCTTCCTCTTCTGAATTTTTCCCTTTCAACATCAGATTTCATCTTCGTATATATTTTATTTGCAATAAGATACCATCTAATTCTGGTAATTTCCTTGCTAGAACAATAATTGAATTTGAATAATTTCTTTATGTCCAGAGCAGTGGCACGAACATACCCAGTTGTTTGCAGCGGGGTGCGTCACCAAAACTTTGAGTATCAAGTTAGCTTTTCTCTGTCTTTCCCGCCTTTCTCACACATATCTTGTCTAGAAGTAAGATATTGTCAAGCATTAGGGATCCACTCCATCCTAAAGGAATTGCCCAGGCAGGTTTGCCTGTCGACTTATCAACCTGCTCCGGGAGAAGTCCTGTACTGGTTGCACCAGCAAGGGCCCATTTAAGGCATTTAATTCCTTCATTTGTCAGATCTTCCACGTTTTCTATATTGCTCTTTTCTTTTTCATAGGGAATGTCGTACATGGGGGAAAAAATGGCTTTTTCAGAAGGGATGTCTAGGGCAAGGGCAAACATCGCTCCTGAAAGCCAGAGAGTGGTTACTATCCATGGGTTTCCATCAATGTAACTGTCGTTTTCATACCTCTTGATTCCATAACTCTTATTAATGGGTACTGAGAGTTTTTTCATGATATTTTTTATCATGAACAGGATCATATCCCTTTCTATGGGGTCCTTTGGGGACAACATTCCAAACGGTATATAAGCGCTTAGGATGCTTGAGTCAACGGTTTTATCCAGTTTCTCGTTGATAATTCCTTTTGCAAAGTAGCCTTCCTGAAGCCATAGACGATCAATTGTAGCCTTCTTGATGAATTCCGCTCTTTTCTTCCAGCGCTTTGCCATGCCAGATTCCTCATTTTCTTCGGCCAGATTGGACGCGCCCATAAGCCCAGCATAGATTGCAGCATTTGTGTATGTGAAAATTCCGTAATAAGTTTCCCATAGATCCATACAACTCTCATGAAGCCCAGATTTTGTCTTCTTCATCAGATATTCGGCAGCTCTGAGTACTGAAACCCATACTTCGTCCAAAAATTCAATTTTTTTAAGACCTTCTAGGATTCTGTAATACACATTCATGGCATAGAGAGTGGATCCTGTTTCGTCTATTTGGGTCGAGTAATCAAAATTACCCCAGGAAGGAGCTGTATCCCCATTAAGCCAATAGCGTTGAAACCAGGAACCATTAGGGAGTTGGGTTCGAATAGACCACTTGAAAAACATGTCACAATACTCAGGATATCCTGAATGTTTGAGTGCAAGCACAATTTCTGCAGTATCCCTGTTCCAGCAAAAGCCGTATCCTCCACATTTCTCAAAATTGGAGTCAAACTCAGGAGCAGCCACAAAGGATCCATACTCGCGATCTTGAAGTAAGTCAAGCATGAGAAGAGATCTGTTGTATGCGCTGAACAGTTCCTGGCGCAAGTTCTCGTGTCCTACGAGCCCTGGCATTTTTAGCACCTTTTTTTTAGAAAGCCACATAACCCAGTATTCCCGAGTCTTTTCGAAAATATATTCCAGAGACATTTTTGAAAGTTCATACATTCTCTTGTAAAGCAGGTTCCGGGAAGATGCGGCACCTATCATAATAACAAATTCAGTTGCTCCGTTAGCTTCTAGTTCAAGATTCCAGCCAGCAGCGTTATTAATGTTTCCGATATCTTCTTTATTTCGCTGGAGTTTTCCATCTTCCATATCATACTTGGAATTAGTCCACCATATGGTGTCCATGGCCTTTCCAATCTGCCATTCAGTAAATTCGGGCAAGGAGTGGATCCCGATATAATAGTTCTGCCAGTACTGTATGAGCAAGCGAGCATCTGTATCACAAAAACCAGAATTTTTTTTAGACGTTTCTCCCACATTGAAATTAGAGTAGTAAAAAAATTTCCCTGAAATTTTTTTCTGGGACTGAACCTTGAACCTGCGGATGAGAACAGGCACTTCTGAGTGCACAAGGTCCAGAATCGAAATCCTAATTCCTGAGTCATGGTAAAGTTTTGTGGATACGATGTTAGTGTCTTCTATATAGTTCTGAATGCTGTGCCATTCGTTATCATTTGTCCAGAGAAGTTTTTCCCCTGTATGGATGCAGGCAAGAGACTCTTCTACATGCTGAGCATGATCTCTGCGGGGGTAGAATAGGCCCAAGATATCTCCTTTTCTTCCCATTGTCACAAGTAGTCCGTCATTTCCTAGGATGGCATTAGGTTGCCTGATCACTGGGTGTCCCCCTGATCTGGAATTCCTGGCTTACGCTGGAGGGCGCCAAAGAAATTACATGTTCGCATACCTTCTTTCCGGTGACTTTACAGCTAACCTCTCTTACACTGATATTTTTTCCGAAATAATCGGTCAAGTAACCTGCAAAGTAGCCGCTCATAAAGGCACAAACAGGCTGGTCAGCCGATCCGTAAACATCAGCAATAAACGAGTCTTTCACAATGATTTTTCCTTCGTAAGTCTTTGGATCACATTCAATTTCCAAGATTCCCCACCCTACAGCTCTGTAGAGCTCCGCAAGAACGTTTGCGTAATTGCTGTCATTAATAGGCATGATACTCTTGAAGTATTTTGCCGCGTGGATCCCTCCTTTCAGGCCTGAAACGGTGAGAAGTCCCTCTGCATGCGGCACACTTTGATTGAGAGTTTTAATGATATCAACAATTGTGAGTGCTCTTGCCGTGACTCCTCTGACTCCTATTACATTAAGAGGAAAGTCCACGGAATAAATCATCCCATATTTTGAAATTCCGTAATCTACTTCAATTACAACTTCGACACTTGTTATTTTTTGAGCAAGATTAGCAGGGTCCATATTTTCATTAAGTTCTGTATATATCAAATATTCTCCTGTCTTTTGTGTAATATTATCCAGATGACCAAACATAATGAATGCATTTTCTTTTTCAAGAAAATCAGTTATTAAGGATAAAGATCCAGGCTTTTTCGAATAAATAATTTTAAACCATACAATCTGCGAATTTTCATTGAAGCCTGCAAACATGAATAAATCTTTGACCATATTACTCAAACTCCTATGATTTGTATTCGTAAAATTCAATTAAGCTATCGCTCTAAGTTTCCTGAATACCTGGGCTTTGAAATCCATGAGCACTACCATGAAATTGACTGCTGCATCGAAGGGTGTAGGATAAATACTGAAATAAGAGTGTACGTCCCCATCCCCTAGCCATTTAGTGCACATATAATAATAATGATCCGAAGTTAGTAGATGCTTCCATATACGTAGGATCTCAGAGTCTCCTGTTTTTCTTACAAAAGGTTCAAGCAACTTAATTTCCTCAAAACAACGTCTTTGCATATCGTTTCCAAGCCATGCACTGGTATCACGTTCCATATCAGCCCAGGAAATTGTGGAAAAATCCCCTACATCTATCTCAGCGACAGGTGAGTATTTTTCGACAATCTCAAAAGGAGTGCTGAAATTAAGGTGCTTCTTAAGGACTTCTCCAGGCAGTTCTCGCAGAAAGGTGAAAATTCCAGTTTCTTCCCACTGGTGTTCTCCAAAGGTTTCATAGTCAATAAAGATGTTAACGCAGTCCTCTTTGATTCCTGAAACCCAAGAAGCCCATTTTTCCGCAGTCAAAGGATAGCCTTCCCACCACCTTGCCGAAAAACGGTATCCTATATCATCACTCAGCTTGTAGTTTCTGAGGATAATTGGGAGACCTAAATTTTTTGCTCTGTAAAGTAAGTTAGGGGATCTACCTTCAAGCAGGTGATCTGCACCTTCAGTAAGTATTGCCTTGTAACCTAAATCAGAAGCAATTTTTGCGATTGAATTATTGTAGAGCAGTTCGGTGTTTCGAAGTACCTTAGGTTTAATCCCCAGGAGGGTGAACATAAGTTCTCTATGTTCCTTTATTTCTTCGATAAATTCGACTTTTTTTTCAAAAAGACTTGAAAGGGAATGATAATAAGTTTCGTCCAGGAATTCCACAGCTTTAGTTTCTGCCATTTGTCGGAAGCCCTCTAGCACTTCTGTTCCCCATAATTCGCATTGTTTTAGCAGTGTACCAGTAACAGAAAGGGAAAATCTAAACTTTCCTTCGTGCTCATTGATAGAATTCAGAAGGACTTTGTTTGCAGGGATATAGCACTTTCTTGCTACTCTTTCAAAGATTTCCCTGTTGCCTCTCTCATCAAAATAACGGTAAAATCCGGAGCTTTCGTCAGGCCAGAACCTGCGCAATCTAAATGGCTGATGCACCTGAAAATACATGCAAACAGATGTCATTTTGCTTCCTCCAGGACAGCTCTCCTGAAATCAGACAAGATGGAAAAATAATTCACAGCTCTTTCATAACCTTCCCTAATACTTCCAGAGTTCATGGAAAAAAATATTTCGCTCTGCTGAAGATAACCGAATATCTGCTTCAGTTTCCAGTAAGCTTTACTTCCCTTAAGCTCTGAAAGCTCCTCTCCAATTTTTACAAGTTCTTGCATGTAAAGCTGCTGGGCATTATTTCCGATTGCATTATGCATTCCATAACGGATTGTTTGTTCCGTTTCAAGTGTTTGGAGCCTTGAATGTGAGAATCTCTTTACTGCTTCAGACGGTGTGAGCATTTCAATGCCCCTGATTTTGAGAGCGTTGGGGAAAGTCCGGATAAAATCGACTATTGTATTCTCATTCGTATGGTGAACACAGAGATTTGTATAGTTAACATAAAGGGTCAGGACATCACCTTCCATGCTTTTGATCCAGTCTGCAAATTTGTTAGGGATAAGATTGTATCCGTCAGCGTTTTTTTCCAAAAAACGTAGTTCAAGGTCTTCGCTAAGGTTTATATGTCTTAAGAGAGTCGGAAGATGGTTTTGGAAGATATTTACCGGATCATGTCCATTTATAAGGTTTTTTGACCCTTCAGCAATTAAGCATCCGAAACCAGCTTCTGCAAGATTGCATCCTATCCTTTCTGTGTATAGTAGTTCGGTATTCACGAAAGTTTTGGGCGTAACACCCAACAGTTCCCTGATAATCTCTCTGTAGATACTGATTTCCTCATTAAACCAAGACAGGTCAGGGTATAGGGAACTCAGGGAATGGTAATTGCAGCTTCCTGTAAATTCCACGCTTCCGCTTTCTTCGAGTTCGTGGAAAGACTCTAGAAGTTCAGGATCCCATCTACATTGTTCGAGGAAAGGACCAGATAGATCAAAGGAATATCTTCCTCCCATTTCAATGGATTCCATAATTATATCATTAAGATGCAAAAGTAGCCTACTTGTTTTTAAAAATCTAGAGAAAATATTTTCTCTGTCAAAATAACGGTCCATTTCGGGTACTCCATAAAAACCCTCGACAGGCCAGTACCACTTTGGACCGTAAGGCAGATGTACCCCCATACAGATGCATACAGCTTTCATAACAAAGTAATTTTGTGCGGAAACCTACTAAAAACTATTGTTTGACTCATTTCAGGCTGACATCACAATATAATATAGCATTCATAAAATTCTAAATTATTGAGGATCATAGGTAAACCTCTGATTTTTTCAAGTCACTTATATATACTTCGTAAGCATACGACAAAATTTAGGGATTTATCTAAATTCTTTTTTGTGTTCAAAAAGGATTTAGCAACAAAAATTTTATTAGCTAGTGTAATGTTTGATAAAATAGGTGCTCTTAAAAAATGCTCTATTATCGGAATATTTATAAGGAGACAAAGCTCATGAAATAAAATTATTTTACTTAAAAACTTATTTCTTGTCGTCAACTATTTAAAAGAGAACGAATATTTCAATATTCTTGTCAAGGGGCTGTGGCCTAGTCCGGCATGGCGATGGGCTCCAGCGGATAAATGATGAACAACGGGTCTACTGAGTTTTTCTCGACGGAGCAAGACAATGAGGAGCCGTTGGAGCACTGATAGTTGCTAACCAGAACCAAGACTGTTAGAGTTAGTTGTTCGGAGAGACCCGTCGATCGTGAGTTCGAATCTCACCAGCCCCACCTTCTTTTTTCTTTAGCTACTTTATTCCTTTTTTTAAACTTCTTCTGTTAACATTTCTAAAAATTATACTAATTTTTAGTAAATTTTTGTATTTTTACTTGCTAAAACCAAATATGGAATCTTCAAATAACAGGCTCAAATAAAATTTATGATGGAACACTCAATTATAAACAAGTGGTATGTTAGTGATACTATCTGAACATAACGAAATTATTCAAATTCAATTATTGTTCTAGCAAGGAAATTATCAGAATTATATAGTGTCTTATTCTAGAGGATTTCAATAAATCCTACTAATTTGTCATATACTTCTAAATGGTATATTAAATGACTCGTGAAAGTAAGAAGCTTATCGAAATTCTCTGCAAATGATGAAATGTACGAAGATGAAACAGGATATCAAAAGGAGAACTTCAGAATGGAACAATTGTTAAGACTGATAAATTTTCCGTTAATGCATTTGTAAGATTATTATGTAAAACGAAAATTTTGAGAGTACTTGAGGAAGATAACGTCATCATTTTAATGCCAAATTAATTGCTTTTGTAAATATTCAGATTTATTGGACAAAGCGTAAAATCAGTGGGTCTTCAGCCCAGTGGATGTAAGCGTCAACTTCAATACTAGTTCAGTATGTAATTTTTGTCTGCTTCTTTTCTAAAATTCCCTACAGAATCTGTGAAATATCCAGCACTTTATAGTGTATATTCCTTCCAACAGTATTTTTTTCAAATACTCTTTTTGAATTTTCCCTAGCCTAATTGTCGTCTCTTGTTTCAGTTTTCGAATTATCGCAAGAGTGCAGACTTTTGGCTTGCTCTTAACAAGTAGAAGGCTGTGGTCTTTGTCCGTTTCCATTTCTAGTATTTCAAAATATGTCTCTTTTTCAATGTTATGAATTATCTATCTGAGCTTTTCTTCAATCTGTTTAGTGTCTTTTTTCGATACTTATCACAAAGATAATATGATACATTAATAAAAACTTGCTATGAGTCTTATGTTAATACTCTATATTTACCAAACAGTATGGGTATTGTTAAAAATTTCTAAGTATATTATGACGAAAGCATTCAATTATTAGGCTATATCCAACAATTGACCAATTTAACCAACTTAATAAACATATTGGTAGTTTTAGGTTTGTCTATTATTAGACGCTTGATCAGAAAGTAAACACATATGAACAAATCATTAAATCAATTTCTAGGTCTGACTTAAAAAAATAATTTAAAGCCTAAAAAAGCAAAATACGTTGTTAGGAGAAGTAAATTCCCAATCAGTTAAGGGCATGATTAAACAGGTAGAATCTGCATTCACTAGATTTTTTAGAGAAAAGAGTGGTTTTACTAAATTCAAATCAAAGAAGAATCCCATTCGTTCATTCCCAATACCAAAACACTACAATTTGGATTTTGAAAACAATACTGTTAAGCTTCCTAAGATTGGAGAAATCAAAGCAGTTTTTCACAAAATATTTGAAGGGAAATTAAAAACCGCTACAATTTTGAAATCTTGCACAAGATTGTACTACCCCAACATTTTAATAGATTATGAAAAAGAAGTTCCAGTTAAATAAGTGTTTTCTGAATCTACGACTATTGGTGTAGATGTTGGTATAATAAATTTTGCTGTGATGTCAACTGGAGAAAAAGTTGAAAATTCTAAGTACTTGAAAAACTCTTTGAAGAGACTTAAAGTACTCCCAAAAATAGTTAGTCGAAAAAAACGGTTCTAAAAACCGAGAAGCAGCCAAACAAAAACATTATGTACTTCATGAGAAAATGCAAAATCGGAGAAATGATTTTCAACATAAACTCTCTTTTAAACTTGTTATCGAGAACCAACCAATATCTGTTGAAACTCTGGATGTTAAAGGCATGATTACGAATCACTATTTTGCACAGGCTATATATGATTTGGCGTGGAGTAGTTTTGTAACAAAGTTAGACGATAAATCAGAATGGTAAGGAAAAACCATTCTTATGATAGGTAAATTTGAACCATTATCTAAGATCTGTCATGTTTGCGGATACCCTAACTGTGAGCTAAATCTAAAAGATAGAGAATGGAAATGTCCCCTGATTGTAAGACAAAACATGATAGCTATATCAATGTTGCAATTAATATCAATAAATTCTATTTCATTGATCAAAATCTAATTGGAATCTGACACCAGTGGACTGTGTGGGATGGGTTTGGAGACGTTTTCTCAAATGAGAACTGGCTAAACCAGGAAGGCACTTAGTCTTCAGCTGAGTATCCTTCACGAAAATTATGCTAGTTTGGATATTATTACTCGTAACTAATTTTTTGATAACATGTAGTTCTTGGAAAAGGCTGGCTTATTATAGCATAGAATATTCGTCACAAAAGCGGTCAAATTTTATATTATTTATATCTATCTTTATGCGATAAAACAAGTAACGATCATAATGATGAGAAAAAGGATGGATTTTTAAATCAAAACTCTACTTTGGGAGCATCATATAAAAATAGAAAAAAAATCACTATCTTTAAATATGCCTTTGTTATATTTGTAACATGTAGGTATCATATCTATATTATTTGCGTATTATTATTTCTTGTAATTTTGATTTAAGAATTAATAGAGAATTTCGATAGATATTTGATGTCAACAAATTGCTTGCGTTTATAATTTATGAACAATCAACCAAAAATTTGCGCTCATCGAAATTCTATTTAATATTTGTGGGCTATTTAAGTCCATATTCTTATATGCCCAGGAATTACGCAATTGAAATAAAAGCTGATTTCAAAAAGTCTTGAAACATTCGAAATGTCAAACTACTCACAGCGCCTATCGCAGGTAATTTTTACTTCAGTTGCGTAAGTCCTCCTAGTAACAAATCGGAGGATTGTATTAGACAGAATATATGCAGATTAAAAGATAAATCTATGGAGTAGATAGAAATCAGTAGATTGGAGGATATATTGTATGTTGAAGACCACCATTATGCTATTAATTACAGCACCTATACTTTTTTCTTTTTTATTCTTAGCTCTTGGCAAATCGTTATATAAATTCCTCGCCTGGGCTTTTTTCATAGTAGGAGTAGTTTCTTCGATTATGTTAGTATTAGATGGAACTGGGAAAGTTGAGGTTGCTGGATCAAGTTTTGCACTATTCGAAAATATTGTCCTTATACTTGAGGTACTTGTAATACTATTTGTATTCTATGTGTCAGCAAAACATAAAAGTTGGCCTACACTTGCACTAATTGCAATTCAAGCAGTCATAGCAGCTTATTCTTATATGAATGTTGCAAAAGTTGAAAGTGCTTCTTTTAATATTGATCAATTTTCTCAGGTCATGATATTAATTGTGAATATAATTGGTACTGCGATTATATTATTTGCAACAGGATATATGGATCATTATGAAAAACACAGGCATCTAGACAGACAAAAAACGTTTTTCTTTTCGATGAGCTTCTTCTTAGCAGCTATGAACGGGCTGGTCATGGTTGATACCTTAGGATGGCTGTATCTTTTCTGGGAAATCACTACTCTCTGTTCCTTCGTTTTGATCGCATACAACCAGGATGAAGAATCCATAACCAATGCATTCAGAGCTCTAGCTTTAAACTTGATTGGCGGAATTACTTTTTCTTTAGCCATAATTATGCTTAGTGTTAAATTTGATATCTCCAACTTATCTGCAATTGGGACTAGTTCCACGACGGCTGCTGTAGCTCTTCCGGTAGTTTTACTATGTATTGCAGGTTTTGCAAAATCTGCCCAAATGCCTTTCCAGAGCTGGCTCTTAGGCGCGATGGTAGCTCCCACTCCGGTTTCTGCCTTACTCCACTCAAGCACGATGGTAAATGCAGGTGTTTTCTTAATTATCAAACTTGTACCGGCTTTTGCGAACACACCTCTCGGAATAGCGATTGCTGTTTACGGTAGCTTTACTTTCGTGATGTGTTCAGCTTTAGCCTTATCTCAAAGAAATGCTAAAAGAGTGCTGGCGTATTCTACGATTGCAAATTTGGGCTTAATTATCGCAAGTGCTGGTATAGGTTCGCCTCTGGCTGTGGCTGCTGCTATTATGCTTATTATATTCCATGCAATATCCAAATGTCTGCTGTTCCTCTGTACAGGCGAAATTGAACATACAATAGGAAGCAGAGATATTGAAGACATGTCCGGATTGATAAAAAAAGCTCCCCTTCTTACAATGCTCATATCTCTAGGAATGATATCCATGCTATTACCTCCTTTTGGGGTTTTACTTACTAAATGGGTATCAATGGAAGCCGCTTCAAGCAATCCTATTGTATCGATATTCCTTATACTTGGGAGTGCGCTTACTACAGTTTATTACGTTAAATGGCTTGGGACAATATTATCCTCTTCTATGGATAAAAATGCTGTTCACCATTTAAAACCGGAAACCTATTTCCCGCTATCTTTCCTTGGATTATGTATTGTAGTTACAAGTATTCTTGTATTTCCGATATATGACTATTTCATTAAACCTCAGGTTACGACTTTGCTCAATATTGTCAATATTGTCCCTACTGTTTCAGGGCAAGGTGGACAATTTACATCAGAGATAGGAGCATTTGCCTATGCAGTAATATTCATAGTGTTCGCTTTGGCTATTCTGATCTATTTAGCTACGAAAAACATGTTCACTCCCCGTCCAGCTGGGTATTATATGTGCGGGGAAAATAACCTTGAAAAGGATAAATTGATGTTTCGTAATGGAATTGGCAGTTACGATAAAAGCAGTGTCTCTAACATTTATCTTCAAGATATTTTTGAAGAAAACAAACTTACAACACTTGGATACGTAATTTCCATATTACTTATCGTAGTTGCATTGGTAGAAGTGGTGGTATTATGAACAGTTTAGATATTGCAAAAATTGTTCTTGTTTTAATTGGTGCTCCTATCCTTGGCTGTTTACTTGCAGGTATTGACAGGAAACTTACAGCAAGGTTGCAAGGTAGGGTTGGTCCACCCCTTCTCCAACCTTATTATGATGTCATGAAACTTTTCCAAAAAGATAATATGGTTGTGAATGAATCTCAAAATCTCTACGTAGTCATGTACGTAGTGTTTGTAATTTTGAGTCTTTTAATGTTAGTCTTTGATGCAGATATTTTGATGATAGTATTTGTTTATACAGTATCTTCGGTAGCTCTCATAGTAGGGGGTATGAGCACTGGTTCTCCATATGCCAGAATTGGGAGTTCAAGAGAAATTATGGCTATATTGTCGTATGAGCCAATTTTAATATTATATGCTCTTGCAATATACTTGCTTACTGGTACCTTTAAATTATCTGCACTGGACAATATATCGAACCCTCTCCTGATGTACATACCACTTATATTCATATCAATGTTGTTTGTTATGAATATTAAATTTAAAAAATCACCCTTCGATTATTCCACCTCTCATCATGCTCATCAGGAACTGGTTAAAGGTATGCTTACCGAATATTCAGGACCAGGGTTAGCTGGAATTGAGATTGGCCATTTCTATGAATACGTATTTTTATTAGGACTTATGTTTCTATTCTGGAAAGTAAACATAATAATTGGTTTGTTTATAGCATTGATTGCTTTCTTGTTTGTAATTATAATGGACAATATTACGGCAAGAGTATACTGGCAATGGATGCTCAAACTAAGTTGGACAGTTTTATTGATAATTTCAGTCGTAAATGTACTATATCTGTACGTTGCTAAGATTAAGTTAATTTAAAAGAGGGATATTTATGGCATTGGCAAAGTCCCCATGGATCATACACGTGAATTGCAACAGTTGTAATGGCTGTGATATTGAAGTATTGGCTTGTCTTACTCCTCTATATGATGCTGAAAGATTTGGTGTTTTAAACATCGGTACTCCCAAGCAAGCTGATATAATGGTGGTTACGGGTTCGATAAATTACAAAAATGTGAATGTGCTTAAGAACATCTATAACCAGATTCCTGATCCCAAAGTTGTTTTAGCTGTAGGTGCCTGTGCATCTACAGGTGGGATTTTCCATGACTGTTATAATGTAATAGGTGGAGTGGATCAGGTAATACCGGTAGATGCTTATGTCCCCGGATGTTGCCCAAGACCTGAAGCTATACTCGATGGAGTAGTTGCAGCACTTTCAGTACTTGAAAGCAAGAGCCAAGGAAAAATAAAAGGAAAAGATGTAAAACTCAAAGGAAACGAGGTGCCATCAAATGCTTGAGAATAACGTAGAAATAAAAAGCAGCTCAGAGCTGCTAAAAATTGTTCAGGAATTAAAAAATGATGGTTATCGATATGCGACAATGATATGCTTAAAAGCTAACGATGGTCACGAATTGATATATGTTTTGGACAAGAACTATGTTCTAAAAACTCTAAGGTATTTTGTGAAGCCATCTGAGAAACCAAAGAGTATGTCAGGTATTTATTTATGCGCACTTTTGATCGAGAATGAATACCAGGATTTGTTTGGATTAACTTTTGAAGGGTTGGCAATAGACTTTAAAGGTCACCTGTATTTGACACCCAACAGTCCAAAAACTCCATTAGCTTAAAGCAATTTGAGAGGAGAATCATTATGACAACTGTAATACCTTTTGGTCCTCAACATCCAGTTTTACCCGAACCAGTGCAGTTAAAACTTGAACTGGACAATGATGTTGTTGTTGGAGCACTTCCCTCATTAGGTTATGTGCACAGAGGGCTTGAGAAATTTATCGATACAAAGGACTATAATCAAACACTCTATATTTGTGAAAGAATATGTGGAATCTGCAGTGCCATCCATTCTATAACTTATGCACGGGGGGTCGAACAACTAATGAATGTCGAGATCCCTGAAAGAGCAGAATATTTAAGAGTGATATGGAGTGAACTAGCAAGAGTTCAGAGTCACCTCCTTTGGCTTGGTTTATTCGCAGATGGTTTTGGATTTGAAAGTCTCTTCATGGAATGCTGGAAGTATCGAGAAGCAGTAATGGATATAATGGAGATGACTACTGGAAACAGAGTGATAACTTCAATGTGTAAAGTCGGAGGAACTACCAAAGATTTGTCTAAAGAACATATTGATATAATCCTAAAAGCAATTGATAACTTGGAACCACAAGTTGAAAATCTCGAAAAAGTATTTGTAAATAATTACACAGTAAAGAAAAGACTGGTGGGATTAGGTGTATTATCGAAACAACTTGCATATGATGTTGGAGCTGTTGGTCCTACACTAAGAGGAAGTGGGGTTCACAGTGACATAAGAGAATCACCTAGCTGGAGTATTTATAAAGATCTCAATTTTAAAGCAGTTATTGAAAATGATGGAGATTGCTATGCCAGAACTAAAGTAAGAATTTATGAGTTATACGAATGCTTCAAGTTGATAAGGAATGCGATCTCCAAATTACCTGCTGGTGAAATTTCAATACCTGTAAAGGGTTCCCCTGCTGCAGGAGCTGAAGCTATTTCAAGAGCAGAGCAGCCTAGAGGTGAAGTTGTATATTACGTCAAAGGTAATGGTACGAAAAATTTGGAAAGACTTAAAATAAGGACGCCTACCTTTGCAAATATACCTGCACTGTTACAGATGCTACCAGGCATCAAACTCGCTGATGTTCCTGTAGTTGTACTTACTGTCGACCCATGTATTAGTTGCACTGAAAGATAAGAAAGGTGATATAATGGGTATGTTAAACCTTGTTCTGTCAAATTTTTCTCGTAAACCTCCTACCAGGCTTTACCCTTTCGATATAAGGGCGCCTTATGAAAATTTTAGGGGAAGAATTATTTTCAGTCCTGAAAACTGTATTTATTGTGGGATATGTCAAAAAAAATGTCCTCCTGATGCAATAACAGTTACTAAAGACGAAAAAACGTGGGAACTTAATGTATTCAGATGCATTATGTGCACTGAATGCGTCAGCAGTTGCCCAAAAGAATGTATAGTAATATCCAACGAAAGAGCAAAAACTGGTCCTAAAGAGTATATCAAAATAGTGACTCCTAAATAAGAACTCACTTTATGTAGATGTACACAAGAATGCCACTCATTTTCTCAATATGACAGTAGCATGAAAATTAATCTAATTTTCAATGAATATGGTGGGCAAATAGGCAAACTAATTTGCATATGTGTACATCTGCGATATTAAGTAGCTTGAAAATTAATCTAATTTTCAATGAATATGGTGGGCAAATAGGCAAACAATTTCTACTTCTGTGTAACTCTACGGACTGGTGGATGCTTCTTTTTAGTCCGGTCTGTCCTGATTTTCAACATCTGTTTTAATTTCATTGGAACTATTGATGACGGTACAACTTCCGAGTCATACAAACTATATTGAAAATCAGAAAAAGCACGAAAAAAGAAGGCATGTAAGCAAATTAAAATATTTGATTTTGAATAATTCCTTTAAATCCAGAGCTGTGGAGCAATTATACCCTTTGGTTGCAATGGAATTAACTACTGGAATTTGAATATATTCCAAATGGATATAACTTCATTTAAACCTCATGATGCTCTAAAGCTAAAAAATTGAATTTTTAAACAAAAAATCCAAAAAACTCAACAATAGTGGGAAGAGCGACTTATTACATATTATATTCAAAAAAATTATTAATATTCATGGTTCTTGTTCAATAACTTGGTGATAAGCTCAATTTTCAAAATTTTGAAATTCAGAACCGATACGCATGTTTCCTTGTGGAATTATAAATCAGAAGATATGTACATTCCTACACCTTAAAATCTCCTAAAATATAGTGAGTTTTCGAATCGGACAAAACTCCAGAACTATGATCTCACAGATTTTGGAGATTATCCCTGAAATATGTCAAAAGTCTTCTTTTGGATCTTGAATCGAGGGAAACGAAAGGATTTTTCCTATTTCATATGCTTGAATTTTCAATACTCTGAATCATAATACCTTTTTTATCTCGCAATTTTTTTATTGATTTCAATCAATCGTTAGTATAATTAATGTTAATTTTAGGGTCCCACAAGGTTCAAAGCATCTCTGAATTGTTGATTCGCACAATTATATTGAGGATCAAATTTTTTCATTTGATGGTACAGTTGTGAGTTTTGAGAATTTTACCCCCTTGAGGGCCATTATAGCTTCTGAAAGCTCTTTGATTTCTTCGCCGTCCCCTTCAAGAACGATTACTTCAAAACAGTTGTCATGATCGAGGTGAATATGCACTGAGGACTTTATCAGGTTAGAGTAGTGGTGCTGGATATCTGCAAGGGCATTTGAAAGACCTCTTTTTGTATGGTCGTAAATAATCGCAACTGTTCCGATACGATGCCCTTTAATCTCACCCATCCACTCGTAATAGGAAATATAACTCCTGATGGCGTCTCGTATGCCTTCTGAACGGGAAGAATAACCTCTTTTTCCGATAATTTCATCAAATTTACTTAGAAGGGTGTCAGGAAGTGAAACCCCTATTCTCATAAGTTCTGTTTCCATCGTACCACCAAATTATCTAGATTTATCTATAAAATAATACTTTAACTCATTGTAAGTATTACTATATATGTTTTGTTAACTTACAAACTAATGTAACTCAGTTGAGTATAGTTTTCAAATAATTTATTCATATTCACAAAAACAAATCTGTATACTTATTATATGGCCTGAAAAATATCTGCTCAACAAAAAGATTTTTTTCCTGACCAACTTTATTGGCGCATAAGGCTCAAACATAGAAATTATACCTGAAATAAAAACTGATTTTGAGATACGAACATGTTCCAAATTCACCTTTTCAAGGACCTCTTTTTTCTAAGACAACAGGTAATGAATGACATTTTTAATGTGTTAAAAGTAGATTTTTGAGATTGCGGCATACCAAATGAAATCAGTAATTAGTCAGGATATTATTTAACTAGGAACAGACGGAATCGAGGCATCATAAATATTCCAGTAAAATTAATTTTGAATTACTTAATGAAATTCAATCGGGAAATAAATCTAGTTTTTTTGTGCTCTTTTAATATAAGTAAACTCAAAAATATACTCAAAAAAATTATACAATAATTTAGTGGAGACTATGTTTAATTTTTACTTCAGAACTCTATAATATTGAATTCTTCAGAGGCGATTGCAAAAAATAAAATATGAGATGTATGGATGAAGTTTTTTTCTTGCAAACTCTTGAGGAAAAGTTGTAAATATCTAAACTAATCATTCTGAACTGCAGCAAAATGGGACTAATGATCGAGTTTTCTCGCAAATCCTCCAGGAAAATTTTGGAATTCGAATTAGGAATTATTTGGATAATTCTTCTTCCACCTCATCAGCTCCAGCTTCAAGTTCTTTTTTTTGCTGAGTGTCAAATCGAAGTAAAAGTGCCTGAAACTCTCCAACATGTGTTTTTTCTTCCTTTGCAACATCCATGAGAATTGTTTTGATATCCTTTTTTTTAGTCAGACTGGCCATCTGCTCATAAAGGTTTATGGCATCCAGCTCTGCCATAATCGCTACTCTTAGGATTTCCTTGTCAATATTTTCTTCGGATACGTTCTGAAGGTCTACAGGTATTTTGGATAACAAGCTATTCACCCTGCTCATTGTATGTGCAGATGTATTAATAAGTATTTGGAGATGTGGCAACAAGTTTTCTTTCGCTTAAATTATTTTAGTTGATTTAACACAAATTATGGGTGTATAGTATGTTATTATATTCTATATGGGATGCTCCCCATTTTTGTTACAGTTAAGCAATTGCTATTTTCAAAATTAGCAAAATATACTTTTTAATACCATTTTTAGAAAAGTGATGTGAGCATCAAAGTTCATCAAGCTCTTGTTCCATAAATGATACTATTTCATCACTTTTTCGTCTTCTTTTGCAGGAAAACTAGTTCTTCAATACCTGTTTATCCCTTAATATTCATCAGAATACTATACGCCCCAATCATCTGGCCTTCTTAACTTACAATTTTCTCTTCTATGCGCTTGATTTTTGTGTTAACTTTTCTACAAAAATAACCCATTCCTTTGAAAGTTTCAGTCTGAACTTTGAATTGACTTCGGATCCTGATTAATTTGATTTTTAATCCCATTTCTGAAACTCATAGATACTTTGCACCTTCTTCTCAACACTTTGAGTTTATAAGATTGAGTTTTCTGCAGCCTTTTTTACCATATGAGTTGCTTGGATAAGTTTCGTCAGGGTCTTTCGAAGGCTTTTCATGCCTTCCAAATCTTCGGAAACCCCTTCTACCCCGTTATCTTTTGACCAGAATGTTCCTCCCAGATTTGCTCCGAAGGAGCCACCTCCAATAGGGATCATTTCATTGATTACATAAAAGTTCAAAATTGTCTGGATGGCTGGTTCTTGCCCGCCTATTCGGTCTCCACCATCTGCGATTCCCATCCCGACTTTGTTTAAAAAAATCTTCTGGTCTCTGGCAACAATAGCTCTGCAGCGATCCATGATCGTTTTTGTCTGGGCACTCACTGTTCCCTGATATACAGGAGTACCTATAATCCAGGCATCTGCCCAGATCATTTTGTCGTACAGCTCGGCCGAAATGTCATCCTTATGAACACAGCCCTCTTTTGTCCTTACACAGAAATCACAATGAATACAAAAGTTCAGTTTTTTTCCTTTGGAGGAAAAGTAATCTGTTTCTGCACCATATTTTTGTTTTGTGATCTGCAAAGCTTCCTGAACCAAAAAATCAGTTGCCATATTTCTGGGGCTTCCAGATATTCCCAGAATTTTTATTGGGTTGGTTTCGGTTTCTTGCATGTTCCCTCCAGAATTACATTAAATTAATACTTGAATATATATGTATGCTAATATTTTTTTTAGAGCACATAGTTTTATGTTTTAATTAAGTAGTTACTAATTTAGTCAATTATGAGACTATTTTTATAAGTCAAAATAAACCCAAAATATTTATAAAAGTTGATAGAGTCATTGATTCTGACAATGAAACATGACTCCACCTCTAGTGTGGCCATAGTCAGTTTATTGTCTGCGCATTCTGAATTATGTTGTATCGTTGATATCATAATTTTGTCTTATAATTACTTTACTGGATGGGTAAAATTATAACTCTCAAGAAGTGTTTAATGTTTGATTCAGTGCTGCAACATCTTCTATAAATTATCTTGGATATGCAAGTAACTATCTTAGATCAAGAGTCTCAAAGATAAGAATTCCTTCAGAGGATAATAATTTTAATCATCTCAATTTAGTCGCATTTCCTTTCTGCATTTGCCAGGAAATATACTTTTATGATTATATATATTATAAAGAAATAGGTGACTGAACTTTTATCGAGTCAAACAGTTTCTTGGTGGGTAAGTACATTTCTGAAAATCATTTTAAATTCTATTTTTAAATGAGAACTCTTTCTGCTATTTCAGCATTTATTGATTACTCTAATGGCTTGATTCTTCTTCCATAAAGGGATAATATGAAAAAAATAACAATTTATTGTTTTAAATACTCTCTAGTAACTCATCATTAAGTCATCGTATTCTCCAATTCTCCTCACCTTCAAATATATCCTAAAATTTGTTTGAAGAAGAGCCACACACTATGGATAAAAAGCTGCTATGAAAGTATGCCTCCTACTTGCTTTATCAGATCTCGCTGTTTTCATTCTTTAACTTCCTGATGTTTGTTAAGATATGGCACATGACGGAATTTGGGATTTATCGAAACATAATAAATTAATTTTAGATATTTTAATCATTTTCGGGATCTTTGATTATTTTAAATATTGTGCATTAAAGTTGAGTTGGTTTTGGTGACGAACTTGGT
>PLUB01000102.1 GCA_003164755.1 Methanosarcina sp.
ATTCAGAGTACGGATTGATAAAGCTACAAAAGCCATTGAGAAAAATCTATGTCAGGGATTTACTGGAATAGGACTTACGCACTAGAAATATAAATTCAAGTACAATATACATTGTGATTTGAAGTATATTTTAGACAATTGAAGGTTTAATGCTATTGATTTACAAGTTTAACTGCGTAAGTCCTACAGGAACATAAGTTCAAAACCTGACCCTGATTGTTGACGGCTGAAGCATAAAAAAGGATAAAAAGAGATCTATTAAAAAGAGGGGGAATTTAAATGGATTTGATGTTTTTTGATTCTTTGAACCTTAAAAATATTAATGATCTAAACAATGTCATTGGCCGTGAATGGGGTCGCTAAACCCACAAAAACAATTGAGAGAATTCAGTGTAAAAAGATTTGCCAGGAATACCACTTACGCACTAGAAATATAAATTAAGGTATAATATACGTTTTGGTTTGAAATATATTTCTGACGGTTGAAGATCAATGCCATTAATTTCCACGTTTAAATGCGTAAGTTCTATAGGAACATAAATTCAAAATATGACCCTGATTGTAGACGGCTGAAAAATAAAGAAAAGATGAAAAGAAATACATTAAAAGAAGAGAAAATTTCAATGGACCCCCGATCTCTTGATTTTTTGAACCTAAGAGTTATCTTGATATAATAAAATTCAAAGTTACTCAGTGATCTAAATAAGGCCACAAGAACTAACATTAAAGAAGTCAAGATAAAAAGTATATATGAAAGTAGATCGAACTTACTCAGTTGCCTGCAGAGTAGGCAACTTTAAATTTCCATTTATGATCAGATTAGTTACATTAAAGATAGGTTTGTTGTAATTGGAACTTCCATAACTAATCGTCGATAATTTCAAAAGCAGATCTACTACTTTTAATCCCATTAATGATGATATTCAACATAACTGTATCTTGCTTCAGTAACTGGAATAATAGAAATATGACTCTTTAGAAATCTCCTCTAAATTGGTCTTATAAGCTTAAATTCGAATCTAAAAACTCGAGGCTACAAGATTAATTAAAAATTATTTGTATTTCATAAATAAGAAGATTCCTACAGAGCCAAAAGATATGTACGGACAATTTTATTCGATATCTATGCCAAAAATTAACCACATATCACAAAATCTTGATGTATGTACTTTTAATGGATCACATGTACAATTACTGTTGTTACAACTCTTTTCAAAAATATTCCAATTTTTATTCGATCAGAGATGAAACCTAAACTATTTTTTAAGGTTTTATCATCGCTGATTGTCTAAAGATCATCCACATACTCAATTCAAAGTGTGAGACTTTTTAATATCATCTTGGATCGACAAAGTTTACCATCAACATCATTAGTAATCATATTTCCGAAAGTAAATATTTACACTTAGATCAAAGTTTAGGTGTATCTCCCCACTGCAAGCAAATGGATATTTTCGTGTCACAGCTTTGTATATAGGAATGATTAAAAAGAAAATATTTTCATTTCTTATATGCTTCATTTTCTTCCTGATTTTCAACATCGTTTTTAATGACATTGGGAGTTGTACTCTCATCAATAGTTCCGATGTAATATCTATCAATCCACAATTCACCACTCAATAATTTTTTTAATTTCGCAGCATTTTTTAAAGATTTTACATACTGTGATACTTTTCATAATCTATATACTCTTAAAGAGAATATTTTGATTCAGCACAAACGAAAAGATGTGCATGATCAACATCATTAAAGATTGGATAGACTCGAAAAATATATATTACCAATTTCAAAGCATATAAATTTCAAATAGTTAATGATTTCATTGTCTAGAAGAAATTTGTTATGATACAAGATATCGAAAACCATTGATATCTGATTTTATAGACACAATGATTTGCACGATTCATTCCATTTTAGAGCTCAAAAAGAGCTTAATATATGAATCAGTGATTTAATAAAAATTTTTTGGGAAGTTTTTATCTCCACAACAAGCTTCTGGGTATCCAACTGAAACCAAAATGGGAGAAAAGAGTTATCAAAATAGTATGTATTGGGTGAAAATAGATTATAAAATGTGAAAAATGAGTCAAGTTTACAACGTTAAGATACAACATTCCAGGAAAATTATTCCTGAATTATTAATAAAATTCAATCGAGAAAGAACTCTAGCGCTTCGAGTCAATTAATCGATACATAAACTTCAAAATATAATCAAAAAATCACAACGTAATTTAGTGGCGACTATGAATAATTTCTACTTCATAACTCTACAATATTGAATTTCCTAAAGGAATTTATAAAAAAATAAGATTGAGAGATATGAACCAAGTTTTTTCTTATCAACTATTGAAGGAAAAATTTAATGAAACAGAGGAATCATTTGGAGCTACAACAAATCAAAACTACCGAAAATTGGGCACCTGAAGTAATGAAAAGTAAGACAAATCAATGAAATCGCAGGGAAATTACAAGGAACAGCTAGAGATGATATAATTGAAGATTCAATCCTCAAGAAAACATTTTGTTAAAAATTGATGCCTTAAAATCTACCAGGAGCTTGAGCCTGTAATCCTCAAGAAGCACCTTGCGAGTGTTTTCTATGGGAACGCTGAGAGAAATCTCTTTTGTCCGTCCATAACGACCTTTGCTTACGACCACTGCGTTGACTATTCCCAGCATATCAAGTTCAGACATCAGGTCAGTAACCCTGCGTTGTGTAAGGATATCTACGTCAATGTGATGACAGAGCTGGCAGTAGACATTATACATTTCTCCCGTTGTAACATTTTTACCTTCTCTGCCTCGATTCCGCAGCAAGATAATACTATATAGCACGAGTTTAGACTGCGTGGGAAGGGTCCTTACGACTTCCACTACACGATCGATTTCAATCTTTTCCTGAGCACGTCTAACATGCTCTTCAAGAACCTTGGGCTGATCTTCCCTTTCTGCAATTTCCCCTGACACACGTAAGAGATCAAGTGCGCGACGAGCATCACCGTGCTCCTGGGCTGCAAAAGCAGCACATAGTGGAATTACCATCTCGCCCAGTACCCCATCATTGTAAGCCATTTTTGCCCTTTGCTTCAAGATGTCACTAATCTGCTCAGCATCATAAGGAGGAAAAATTAATTCCTCCTCACCCAGGGAACTTTTAACCCTTGGATCCAGAAACTCAGTGAATTTTAGATCATTTGAAACCCCTATCATACTCACCTTGGCTTTCTGCAGATCTGTATTAATTCTGGAAAGGTTATAGAGGACGTCATCACCCTTTTTGATCAGCTTGTCGATTTCATCCAGAATTATGATAACAACCTGCTCTCTGTAATCAATTGCTTCCTTAAACTTAGTGAAGACCTGATCAGTTGGCCATCCAGTCATAGGAACGTCTTCTTCGAACTGTCTAGCAAGATTGGCAAGAAGTCGATATTGCGTATCAATAACTTCGCAATTGATATACACAACAGAGCAAAAAAGTGACTTATCTTCACTTACCCTCTCAAGCTCCTTTCCCACATAACGAGTAACAGCAGTCTTCCCAGTCCCTGTTTTCCCATAGATCAGCACATTAGAAGGTGTTTCTCCCCTTAGTGCAGAAACCAGTATTGTTGCAAGGCTATTGATCTGTTCATTACGGTGTAATAAAAGGTCAGGCGTGTAAGAAGGCCGAAGAACTTCTTTGTTTTTGAAAATTGATTCCCCATCAAGTAATTTTTCGAATAAGCCATCTAAAGATTGAGTTTTTATCATGAACGACCCTCTAAAAGTTGATGAAATAAGAGACCTAATGAATTAAAGACAATTGATTTAAATTTGATATTTATGATGTAATCCATGATAGCAGCTTAAAGTTAATCTAATTTCCAATGAATAATAATCTAAAAATATACAAACAAATTTATACATTCATATATACCTACAGAATGTAAAATGTAAATAATTTCTATTGAATTTTAATTAACAATTGCTATCATAAGTTTGATTAATTGAAAATCTTGTGTAAGATTTCTTGTTTATTGGAAAGAGGTACTCTTCATATATTTAGATCGGTTTATAGCTATTATTAATATCTTTAATTAATACACTATTTTTTCAGACTTTCAACAGCAGGATGAACCTACAAATTTTAATTTCAAATTTGCTGGATTTTTGAAAATTAAATTTCTTGCAAAGATCATCTTAAAATAAATATCTTTAAACTTAATCTGCTTCCTTAAACCAGGTAAAGTTCCTTCAGGCTGCCATGAATTAGTCGCTATTGAATGTACTTCTTAACATAGCTTTTTGCTCAAATATTTTTAGACGATGAAAATCGAATTTTTCGACAATCTCAGGTTAATCTTAATAGCTAGGACGATTTTGCTAAACCTTTGATTTTCACGAATCATTTAGATATCATTCATAAACATATGACAAAATTCAGATATTTATCGAAATTCTCCTAGATTAATACAATAGTTTTCTCTGCATGACTTTCAAATAGTTAATTTGCCACAGATGGTTACTTAAAGTTTGTATAGTTATAACATTATAATATATATATGGATGAAAGATCACACACGTTAAAGCGCTACCAAACTGGATAAAACCTGTATCGCATATTTTCTTTTATCAAATCTTTAGATGAAACTGATATATCAGCTCATAATTTTAATCTATAACTGCAGTAGATGCAAAGGAAGTACACCGTATTAACAGTTATGGTACCGACCCGTCTATTTCCACTGGACATATCCTTTCATTTAAATAATTACTAACTAATCACACTCATGAGATATGTGGATATAAAAAATAATGCATCCTAATTCCAAGAACATTGAAAATCTAATTTAAACCCCCTTTTCTTATGGAGATAAATATAACATTTTTCGGCTTTATTACTTCGATTCTAAAAATAAAATTTTTTATCTAAACTATACCTGATGTTACGTAGTTCCATTTCTTTATTTAGATTTATAGATTTTGATTCTTTTCCATATTTTTTATTTATTGTAGCCAATTGTTAGTGTAATTAATGGTAAATTTTTCCGAGCCCAGAAAATATTAAAAAGTCTCGAGATTCAACACTTTATCTAGACAATCAACGTTCTGAGGAAAAATCATGTGTCACTCACAAGGCAGTTACTTAAATAAACACGAGCCCTGTTCCATCCATCGTAAAGTGACATTTACCTTTCGCCTAATTTCCTATGTCCTTTGTACCATCTATTTCCTTCACAGGTTTCCCCTGTTTTGATTAAAAAGAGGCATATAAGACTTATCACGTTCTATACCCTAATTAACTGTAAATACCTCAGATACTATCCATATATATGGTAGCTTCTGTCCATTTGCTGCAGTTTTAATGAACCACACAGCTAGTTTACTTACCTTCCGATACAAGCATTTAATTCTAATTTAGATTATTCAACTTAAGAACTTATAACATTTTAAAACACTTTTCTTCATGGTATTCTCATCATGCCAAATAATCCAAATTAGACTTCCAAATTTTTTCATGTTGTCATTTGAGCTGGGAATATCAGCAATAATGCCAATACGCTCCATAGTAGGATTACTTCAAATGGAAACAGAGACACACAAGCAATTCAAAGTAGAATTTATTGGCAAATCATTACATATTTGATTTTTTATGATTAAATATCCATTTTGGCAAATGGTTTCGTTTTTATGAGTTGAAGCATGTCTGCTCTAGCCTCATCTAAGTGCGGAATCATTTATAAAAAATTAACTATTTTTATTGCAATTTTGAATACCTTGTGTAGCGATTTTAGAATATAATTCCGAAAACTTGACAAAAAAATAGCATCCATTTAATTATAGATATCTTACTTGAATACAAAAGAGTGGGTAACAAAAAAAGCTTCCAGACTACATCAATAACATTTTGTAAATAAAATCAACCAAATAATAAAAGATATAGATCTTTATTGCCAAAAATATCTAATAATAAAGGGATCTAAAATTTGTATGTTAAATTAAAAGATTAGAGAATTTAGATAAATTCCTATGCATTTGAGCATTGAGATTTTCAATCTCTTAACATTAATTTTTACTCATGAAAACTTTTGCTGATTTTGCTCTTTGAGAAGAGTACGAAAGATCATGCCATTACTGTAAAATAAGTATTTTAAACATAATAACTACTTCAGCTTCAAGCCCGCCTCAGAAAACGTTTTTGTTAAAATATATGGACTCAAAAATAATACGAAAAGATTTCAAACCAATTGAGAAATCAATTTCTGCAAATTGATCTACAACTGACTGAATAAGTGTATATTCTTCGTTGAGACCGAAATAAGTAATAATTTTCATGAATGAAAAACTTTATCAAAAATTTAAATATCCGATACTTAAATGTATAAGAGTTCATCGAAATTCTCTTAAATTTTCTCTTTACAATCGTCACTGGACTTTTTCATTTCTGTTAAAAGCTGATTTATTTTTATAGCTCATCGCTGTTTAACTTATCTTCAATTCCATTAAGATCCTCTGAGATAAGGTTATAAAAAGTGTGAACACATTAATAAATGCTGCAGGATTTTCACCCATCATGAGCTGCTATTCTTTTAGAGTCGGAAGAATTTCCATAGCTGTCATTGTTTTAGACCCTCTTTTTGGATGAGAAAGACAACATGTGTATTTGTCATTGGAAGCTATATGGAGTCAATATCCTTCTCGCTTAATTTTCATACCTGTTTCATCACAATGGGTGATACGGGAAATTATTAGCTTATCCCTAATCACATTTTCAAATTATTCTAAATTCCAAAAACATTATCTTCCTGCTAGAATTAGGATGGCATAACATATTTCTGTTCCCACAAAATCATTAAAAAATTCATATAACACTTTCAGAGAGTATAAACTGGTAGTTTTTACATTAATTTCTGAAGCTAAAATATTCGACCATACTTAACTGTATATTTTATTGATTAATGAAAAACAGCTTTATTTAACCTTCCACAGCAAGGAAAAACCGTAATATGACTTCGACGATATATGAAAATAAGATTTATAGGTGAAATATCAAAACTTTGTCTTTTCCCACAAGCTTCAATCTCAATATTCTCAGAAAAGTGTCAGTATTCTCCGCATTCGTTAAAAGAACAGATATTAGCCAATTAGAATCATTAACCATTTCAAGAGTCATTCCTGGATGAACTTCTTAACCTCAATGTATCCAGTCAATCTTTTTGTAGCAACTCTTGGGATTAGGGTTCTTTTTGAAAAAAAATCAGTCGACGGAGGTTTGCTACGTTACGACTGTTATGATTTAAGCGAGATTCTTATAAGAGAAATCTTAAGTGATTTCTTCAATTTGAGATTCAAGAATTTCATATAAGAAATAACCTTAATGGTCTGAAGCACACATAGCAAGAATCTCGTATGATTCATCAGCAAAAAAAATCATTTTACATCCAACTTTTCCTCGTTTCGAGGAAAAATTGTATCGTCACTTATAAGGTATTTAATAGTTACGAAATTACTTTAAATTAATTATACAAAAATTAGTTTTGCAGCAAAATATATGTTCATAACAAAAGATTCAAATATGAAATCGTACTGAGATGAGATTTGCTATTCGCCATAATGTCTTGAAAATTCCATATGGCACAAAAATTAAGTACAAGGATTAATCTATAAGTAAAAGCTTTAATGTGCAGTCCTGTAGGGTAGTGGTCAATCCTTCGGGCCTTTGGAGCCCGGGACAGCGGTTCGAATCCGCTCAGGACTATATAAATATTGTTAATAGTTCTAAGAAAATATTATTTCTCAACATTGTTTGGATCTGTTTTGCTTTGACATTGGAGCATATTTGGAGTGGATGTAGGAGTTTGATAGACGAGTACTAATAAATTGCCCGAAAGCAGCTCCACTGGATTATTAATATTTAGCTGGAACTCTATATCTATTAAATGATGGTAATCAAAAAATAACGACAAATACAATTGGTTAGAATTTGATGAAGCAGCAAAAGCATACGACAAAGCACTTGAAATTAACCCGCAGGATCCATTAGCTTTGGAAGGCAAAAAAACTTTGTCTAAATCGATTAAATAAGTCCATTTTGTAGATTGATTAGTTACTTATTTACTATTTATTTTTATCCTTCGATAAATGGGATTTTTTTAGCTCTTTTAATATTTCATGCTGGCCTTCTCCGATAAAGAGCTCGCAGAAGACGGGCCCATAAAGCTCTCAAAAAGAGAAATAGAACATACTTTCACTTCTTTTTTCAATATTACCTATATAAAAGATGCGACTTTCGATACAAGATTTGTTCCGAGCAGCAGAAAAGCTTATCTTTTATCAGCCGTTAAGAGTCAATTAATGTAAGAAATTATCTAAACTTCCAAGAGCCTGGGGCACATGAATGAGGCATGAAAAATTCTCAGTCACAATTCAGCTACTAAAAATAGGTCTATTGTTGCTATTTTGTACTGTCAAAACTATGAAATTGCCACGTTAAAAAGATATCCCCAGCAGTATACCAAAATTTCTGTAAATTCTAAAGAATCTATACCCCTTTGTTTTCATCACGATGAATACGATATTGATTATCTGAATGCAGAGGTTTTACTACAAAAAAACTATGCCTCACTAAAAACGAGAAATCCCGTTATTTGTGGCAAATTTAAAGGGATTCTACAGAGCCAAGATATATTATTTTAATGAAAAAAGCCAAGGTGAAAAAATTATACCGGATATCCAGGTTATTCGATCAGTACAAGGCAAAAGTTGTTCATCGTGTCGGATATATCTTTCAATAGGATACCCGTTATTCTTTACCGTGCTGTAAACGTCTATTCCGCAGCTTTCCATCGATGGTCTGGCAATCGTTGGATTTCTGCAATCCTTCAGTGTGCATTCAGAGCAAAGCTGACAGTGACCAGCGCCCAGCGCAAAAGCCTTATAGTACCCGACAAGAAAGATGTCTCTCTCAAGCGTGTTGATAACCTTTGTGATATCCCTTGTGATGACCTTTATCCTATCTAACAGGTCTTCTGTCGCTTTGTCGACATTTGCTGTAAAATGCACTAAGAGCACGTATTCATAGCAATCTACCAGTTCTCTAGTCTCGTGATGTGTAGGTGAATTAGGCGGACAGCAAAGGCTTTTGTTATACTCTGGACAGCCATACCTACACTTCCATCTGATCCACGCCGCTGTGACTATACTATCCGTTTTAATAATCTTGGCATCGTTGGTGCCCAGCGTGACAGCCATCTCAATGAATTCCTGATAAACTACCTTGAAAAGATTGGCATGATGCTGTTTTATTTCATACCCAATAGCTCTTAGATTCAGTGACTGTTTCTAATATTACCCGTGATAATAATGCCTTTGTCCGCCCCCGTTATACCAGTGAATATTTTTATAGTGGGGGTAATTGTGATGGATCTGGTGGTGGTAACTGTGATGGGTCTGATAAGCACTTACTGCCAGAGCAGGGGGTTATGGTCTCGCGCACGATGAGATGAAGGGTAACTTCTTCACGCATTCTATTCTGATTGAAACGTCAACTATTATTCCGATCTACAATTGTAAGATCACTTATGCATCTGGAGGATTCTACTCGTTTATGAACTTCATATCCATTATCTGTGGAGTCCATACAAGCATCTTCAAATTTGGATCTCAATCATCCAGACTTTGTCGTGTACTGGTCTGATCATCTTCTGAAGACCGGGTAGGAGCTCTTCACGATAGACATCCATTTGTCTGGGAACTGCTTGCTCTTCAGAGCTCACATAAGCATCCCCTGTGATTATCAATTCGACTTCACCTTTAGCCAGCTGCACAATGTATTTTTCAATATGCTATCACTGACTTCTTGGATAGGCTCTAAATTTTACTTTTGACTATGATGTTTTCGGTCTTGATTTTATTACGCAGATATAGATTTTGTTTGCCTATTTACCCATTAGTACCCATCAAAGATAAAATGATCTTTAAGCTACTTCATATTGGGATAATTGATGGTATTTTTCGTACATCTGCAGAAAGAGGTTTGATGATTATTTGGGGAAATAAAATTAAAGAGCAATTCCCAAAGTGAAAACATGAAGTTGTTTTTTAACTATTCCTTAAAGAGAGTTTATTTAACACTCTCTTGAAAATATATCATTTCATTTGGTAATTTTGCAAGTTTATTGTCTCTTATTAGAGACTCGATTATATTTTGAATTATATTTCTTACATTTTGACTTACACGTTTTATTCCAAGAATTCTTGAGACTTGAACTACTAGATCCTCTTGCCCGGTAGAATACTGATTATTAAGGACAAAATATATGGCTTGAACGATTTCCTCGTCACAAATCCATTCAATTTTCGCTGATAAAACCTCATGACGTCTTCTCAATATATCCTTAGGCTCAAAATTTGGCCAGAGAAAATCATTTTTAATGAATATATTTTTTGAATTTTCGGTATATTTAATCACACTTTGAATTTTACTCCTTATGTTGTTTCCAACACTTGAAACTCCAAAGCGCACCTTTATGCGTTGAATTAATTCCTCTGTATGTATAGGCCCCTCAAACTTAACAATCTCTATAATTATTTGTGCTAACTGAAACCTAAATAATTCCATGAAATCTTCTGTGGGAATATGACACAATGGACATATTCTATATTCCTGAATTTTATTCTGAAGTTTTTCCGATGTCTCAGTCTGTGAAGTGCAGCAATAACTTACAACCATATCACTGTCATTCATAACTTCATCCTGACACATTTCTACGTTTTTATCCAGACCAATTTTTCCCGTTATATTGTTCGTTTTTGCGCTTTCGATGGCCTCCAAAAGCTTATTTCCACTTTCTACTGGATGGCGATACCAATCTGTGGACCATACTCGGTAAATTTTCCATCCGAGATTTTCTAATATTTGTTGACTTAATCTATCACGATCACAAGCAACAGGGGAAGAATGATACTGTGCACCATCACATTCGATTCCAATAAGGTAACATCCATGATTATACTGATCCACAATTGCAAGATCAATTCTATAGTCAGCACATCCGACCTGTTTATGAACATTGTATCCATTATCTCTCGGAATTCATATACTGAATCTTCAAATGGAGAATCGCTATCTTCAAGGGGCGCAGATATTGAATCAAATTTTTTAGTTTCTGCATACGCAAGGAAAGTTTTTAAGGCTCTCAAACCACGGGATGCTTTTTCATCAATATTGAGATCTTTTGCTGTAAAATTTGAAAAAACAATACACTTTTCACGGGCTCTGGTAATCAAAACATTTAATCTTCTTTCCCCCCCATCTTGATTAAGAGCACCGAAGCTCCGGGATAATTTAGAATTTGAATCAAATCCGAAACCTACACTTATGAAAATTATATCTCTTTCATCTCCCTGAATAGTCTCAATGTTTTTAACAAAAAATTTCTCTTCTTTTTTATTTTTGAAGTATATCTCAGGAGCTTGATTTATGAGTGAATCTATTTAGTTTAGTATTGCCTGCTGTTGTTTGGTATTGAAAGTCCCTACTCCAATACTTTTAGAGGGAAAACGATTATAATGTTCTAGCACGGCTTTTGCAACTGCATGTGCTTCTCCACGGTTTATACTGCTTTTGCCTCTATCGTATATAGTGTTCGGAAGATGTACAAATTTTAATCCGAGATTTTCACTGTCATGCATAGGAGATGGATATATGTAAAGTCTATTTTCATAAAATTCACGATTCGAAACTGTGATTAAAGACTCATGCTTACTCCTATAGTGCCAGAGTAGTGACTTTGATGGAAAACATGCCCCTTTACACATATTAAGAATACTTCCCATATCTTTGTAACCCACATCATCGTCATCAGGATCTGAGTCTAAAACTTCAGTAATATGATCAAAAAAGTTTGTTGGGGGAAGTTGACAAGAGTCTCCTATCACAACGACCTGATTCCCACGCAATAAAGCTCCAATCGCGTCTTCGGGCTTAACTTGACTGGGCAATTTTGTTGTTCTTGGGTCAAGGTACTGAGCTATTGAGAGAGGACTCATCATAAAACAGGGTTTAATTTTTTGGATTAAGCCGCCTGCCCGAGTCATGAGTTTTCTAATTGGCATATGCCCACGTTTTCGAAAAAACTCTGTTTGGAGAATACCAGCTTCAGAATTTCTTGAAGCTTCAGAATCTAAATTAGGTTTATTGCAGTATGCTTTAACACGTTGACTATTTAAGGAAATAATTTTCCTATCAAGCTCTTTGAATTTGTTGATCTTATTATCCTGAATTTCTTTAATAAATTCTGGCAGGATCTTTTTTTCTCTAAAAATAATTTTCAATAAACTGTCGACATAGTTACCAGAAAATGTATATATAAGACCCTCTCCAAGGATGTCATCATTATCAATTAGCTTAATAAAAGGTGCTGCAACTGTGCACAAGCATTGGTTTTTGTGATTGATAAATTGACTCCATGAAACAAGTGATGATTTTTCAGATTTCCACAAATTTAATCTGCTTTTCAGCTCTTCAAATGTAACTTCATCAAAATTTATTTTAAAGACAGATACATAATCTGTGTTGACTAGCTCAAACAGAGAATTTCGCTGCACTATTAAGTTATTTTTTATCTTTTCTGTGTTTTTTATAGTCAAATTTAAATCTTCTTTAGTAGATCCTCTGCTTATAATTTCAAACGCCTTATCTGAAAGTATATATTTTAGCATATATTCTCTAAGAGAAATAATTAATTTATTAAGATTTTTTAATAGTTGAGGATCAGTTTGTTCATTTTCCCAATAATTTCCAAAACATTTTTTGCCTTCTGATTCTAATTTTTTTAGATTCGCATTTGCTAACTTAAAGTCAAACAAATAATTTAGATCTTCGAGAATTTTAGTATCGTCAGAAGGAGGCCTTGAATTATAACAACTTTGAATTTCACGTTTCATTTTTTTATACTTTGGATTCAAAAATTTAAAAAAACTTGATGACAATGATTTAAAAAAAGCAGCATCCAGTTCAAAAATAGAATTTTGAAATTTTTCTTGTATAATTGAGTTCAGCTCTTGATATTTATTCAATTCAGATATAAGTTTTTCTGGTTCTCTTTTTGGAGAATTCCATTCTGGATTTCTTAGGATATTTTCATCTAATTGATTAATAGAAACAACAACTTTCGTAGCTTCAATTAAAGGAATAAGTTCGCATTCTGATGAAGGGGTATAATTTCCGGTAAAATTCACAAGTTTTTTAATTGAAGATTCTAGATCTGTAATTGACTGCGAAAGCTGATCAATTAATTTGTCAAATTTTTCGAGTTCAGGAGGCAAAAGATCTCCTGGTTCACAACCTCTCCATGGGTTGTATGATACTATCTTTATAGAGGGTAATATTTCAGCTAGTTTTTCAAGTGTATTATTCGCTTCATTCCATTGATCGTTATTCCATTTGTCTGGGTCGGAGAATTCTGCCCTTGGCATTAATCTACTTTTTTTGAAAAAATAAAGACGAACCTCTTCTTTTAAACCATATAAACCATATAAAGAAATCCCACGTTTCCTAACAGGTTCATGAAGAACACTTGTATAATCATTTAGTTCTTTTTTTAAGTTTTGAAGTTCATTAATATCTTGATCAATATTTACCAATTTAGGGGCTGGTTTGTCTAAAGTGCGCTTAAGTTCATCAAGAACTTCTTTTTTCTTTGTTTTTTCACTATGAATCTCCAGACATAAATCTCCCAAGCCAGCATTATCAATTCGATTTTTTACAACTTTTAAAGCTTCCATTTTTTCACTAACAAATAACACACTTTTTCCCTGTACTAATAATTCTGCAATGATATTGGTGATTGTTTGAGATTTCCCAGTGCCTAGAGGTCCTTCAACAACAATATTCTTTCCAGCTTTTATATCCTCAATGACCGCAATCTGCGAGGAGTCGGCATCCATTATGTGGTAAGTATCTTTTGCTGATAGCTTCACATCAACATCTTTTTCTAGGAAGCCAGAAACCTCACACTCGGTATCTTGAGGGTTAAAAATTTTCTGGATAAGAGGATGCTCTGAAGGAGACAGACCCTCAGGCCAGGTAGCAGGGTCAAGATCTTTATACTAATATACTTTTTAAAATTGAAAAAATCAAGAGAAATTTCATTAAGAACGCTCCAATTCTTTTTATCTGATATAACGTTCACAACAGACTGAAAATAGATGTCAATACCAGATTTTTCATCAGTCATTTCAAATTCAGGGAGTTCAATGCCTTGCTCAACAAGCTTTGCCTGTAAAGTTATTGATGGAAAAATGTCATCTCCAGTCCATTGTAGTGTATATTTGCGTCCCACTCCTGGACGTTTAAGTTCAACAGGAACAAGAATTAGAGGAGCTTTATGTACAATGTTTGAATTTTGGTTCTCTGTCCAATTTAGAAAGCCAAGGGCAAGATATAGTACTGAATATCCTTGTTCTTCAAATACCAGATTGGCTTTATTGTATATGTTGAATAGGCGCTTTTCGAGCTCTTCAGACTCGTAAGGTGTATTAAGATAGTTCTCAAAAATATTATTTGGTTCTTCATTCTCATCAATAAATGGAATCCATTTAATATCCGAATTAGTATCTATTTCAGAGTCACTTTTATTCGTCGGTAAGAAATTCATTGTTTTTTCTTGGAGGACGAAAATCTTGTAGATTTCATGAGGATGCTGATCTATTATTCGTATAGTTTTCGCTTTTGAAAACCTATAGTCTATTAAATTATTTCTAAGAGAAAGATCTAAAAGATCTTGACGTAATTGCTCTAATTTCTTTTCGATACATATCATTCGAACACTACCTTATATGTATAAAACTTACAAACTTGAGAACAAAACAAAGAACTTACGAGCTGTGGAAAGTGGATGTTTTAGACAATTTTATTTTAATTGTGCAAGCATTTTAGCAGTTCAACTGCACAATTCATATTATAATAAATCCATATTTATAATGAGAATAATTGTAAATATACAACTAGATAAAGCTTCCTTCTTATAAAGTAAGGATTCAAAATAAAAATTGTAACTATTGTGCCAATTTTTCTGTAATATCACAAATATTAAGAGGTTAGTGGGTAAATTATTTCATGTCTGAAGAACCTAATCGCATAAACTATACCAAAATTTAACTTTGAATGTATAGGAAATTCGCGACACTAAGACAATGTTTTGAAGGACTACAATGGAACATTGAAAAAGGAACTAGAATGCCTTCAAAATTTATACAATAATTACATGCTCCAGATGCAGACCTTGATTAATCAAAAAGCTATAGAAGCACCCGGAGCAAAGAAACCGTGGTGGAGATTTTGGTAACTCCGACTACAATTCTCAAAAACGATCAAACTTCGCTAGAATTTGTTTTCTAAGTATATCTGCTTCATGGACTGTTATCTCGACATTTGCGTTTATATTTTCTGCAACAACATTTGTTTTCCTATATACTCTTCTTCCAAATTCGTCAGAGAATCTCCTTTCCAATATAAACATGCACACTTGACAGTTTCCAGCTTCAACAGCTTTATTAAGGCGTTCCAAAAGAGCTTTTGCAGCATCAGCGTTCCGTTTTTTAATGTGTTGATAAAACTGATAATATTTCCCAGATTTCTCTGTTTTCCCCTTGTTCATCCAGTCATTAAAGGTTTGATATGTGATTCCTGCGGATTCAGCAGCAAGAGCATATGGAAGTCCCAAAGCAATATTGTCCCCAATTCGCTTGGTTATATTAGGAGTTATTTTTGAAGAGCGTGCCATGATAATACCTTTTTTACGTCTTATAAATAATATAAGTGAATCTTATACTTAATATTTATTTAGTTTTCTTCTGTGCGACGTCGGGTTTATACTACTAAATCAAAAATGAGCCCTTCTAGGGCGTGTTAATACACATTTATAGGTAGGGCGATGGAAAGTTCATAGGACCTTAGATAAAAGTCTCCCTAGTAACCCCAGAATAAGTCATTGTTTAGACAAAACTAAATCCCCATGATTTTACTGCCATATAGCGATAGGTAGTCATTAGATATATTTCATATGTTTTTATTACTTTAACGAGATATGAATTAAGTTTAAGAGTGCCGGCAGACTGGAAGATTTAATGAGATTTTTAGATAAAAACCCATATATTTTCCTATTTATTTAGTTCAAGTTTGTACTATTTAAAATATATGCAAAAAATATATAATGAATTAAATCAGTTATAATTATAGGGTTCTCCCAAACCTTCAATCAAACCTACTAATGGGCTGCAGGCAACGACCCCCTGCAGTTCACAAAACCAACTTTGTTGGCATTTTAGATCAGCCTTATCACTTAAACCAATAACTAGACCATTGTATCACAGCTGTCTCCATTTATGAAGTTTTTCAGCTTCTTCTAATACTATCGTATACCCAAGTCTTTGTTCGTATTCAGGAGTTTTTTTGTTGAAGTTTGAAACAAATCCTGGGACATCATCTACAGTAGAGTTGTAACTTGTTTTTGAATATTTTCTTAATGCTTTTCCAAAAAGCTCCACTGCTTCATATATACCTTCATCATTTTCTTGAGTGTAACCAATGTTACCATATGTAATCCCACCATCAGCTGTGGAGTTACACTCGCTAATCATATTCAGATGCCATGCTTTATCATCAAGTGTAACACTGTAACCCATATTTTTAGAACAAGGGACAACTAATTTTTCTTCTTTTATTTCTAAATCTATTGTTCCTTTTGAAAAAGTATTATCACAATTGCCCTGTATAACATTTATCCTTTTAGGGTTACATTACTATTAATTCGATCTATTGTATGTGATTTTAGTGTAACCCCTTCAAATATTACACTAGGGTTACAGGGGGTTACAGTGGTTACAGTTTCTTCAGATTGCTTTTGTATGAACATTGTCCTTTTTTCGTCTGCCTTTTCATATTTATCTTTTCACCGGAATCAACATTTCAAAAGCTTATTAACCTAAAGATATTCATTTTTCTCTTTTGAAAGCTGCTGAAAAAACAGAGAAAATGTGATATTCTAGGCTTCATAATTGTCGTTCATTTACACTTCTTATTGCAATTATGTCTTTCGTTATTTATATTCCCAATAGTTCCCAATTATTCCCGCTATTTTCCCATTATATTCCCATTAAAAATAATATAAAAACAATAACAAGGAAATTAAACTCATAAAAAAAAGGGAAATTATATTCCCAAAATAAAAAAATGATATATGATTTTTTAAAGTAATATCCGTAATATTAGAATGTCAAAAAATATATTTTCTATTTTCTTTCTTGCATTTTTCGGGGTTTTGGGAACAAAATGTCAACTGATTACGTTTCAATGGGAATAAAACGGGAATAAAAGAATCAGTTGCCTTTATGCCATGATCAGGCATCCTTCAGGAAGATAAACTACTTTTCAAATGGTGACCACAAATTAAACTTCGATTTATCTATACTTAATTTAAAAGCTTTCCGTTCACTACTGCTTATCAAGGGATCTCTTTCCATTATATAGTATAATTCAGTTTCTTCGTCCATTTTTTACCCTTTGATCTTGTCAAGAAGCCTGCCGGCTCCCCGGTTCCTTCTTCCAAATAGAGACGGTTAAAAAAGATTGCGAGAGTGTTTGATAACATAATTCCTCGATATGGATAATTACATCTTGAGTTGGTTGCAAGTGCAGATTACTGAATGGAGATAGGAACGAATATCCAAAAGCTAATTCTCGCTACTTACGCAATAGGGTAGTTCTATATGCCCCTAGTAGGTCGGGCCTTAATTGCGGACAGTGGATTCCAGATATGGCATGTGCACCAGGTAGCTTTTGCGATACAATGGAAAGCGCCAGTGACCTAAACTCACCCGAAACTGTCCATGGCATATCCCTGAGTATCCACTTGAATAATCTGCCTCTATTGCATGTTAATTAACAGAACTCCAGCAACAACAAGTGTAGTGGCTATGATTTTTTGCATGAGGCTGCCAATGTTTATCTCCTCTCTTGCGAGATTCGGGAAAAAGAGCGAAAGGATGACGCCGAAGAAGAGAACGAAAATCGAAGTTGTACTGGAAATAGCCTGTACGACTCCCAGGGGCGCTAAAATAAGTGTGTAGCGCACACCTAGGTTGCCACCCAGGTTAATCAATTCATTTGTTATATTCACAGAAAGCAAAGCTCCTGCATTGGCATGAATCATCTCTGAAAATTGTTTGCGGTTTTCGGCAGCCAACATTAAAATCACTCCAAACAATGCTTGGCCAAAGAAGTTCCAGAAGGTGGGGTCCAGAATTCATCACGTACAGCAAAGAATTTAAAAATAAGCGAACTCAGCGAAATCTCCAGGGCACAAAAGAGCATCAAAATAACCAGCTGTTTTTTAACGTGGCTTGTGCCTTGCCCAAACCTCAAAGAAAGGATAACTGATCCGGCAATGATCAGCAAAACGCCGATGATTTGGGAATAAGAAATTTGTTCCCCAAGGATGAAATATCCCAGGATAAGCCCGAAGACTCCTGCCGCTTGGAAGAATGGTGCGATAGTTGATGCTTCCTCTGTCTGCAATGCCTGTAGGTAGAAATAGATCGCACTCATATAAAGGATTCCCGAGGCCGTTATGAATACCATCGATTCATGGTTTAATGCAACTACTCTAGGCTGGAAAAGCCAGACAAAGGGCAAGGCAAGAGCACTGATGATCGCAGTAAAGACCATCAGCACTGCCATGCTCCCCTGTTTGAAATAGCGTTCCACCAGATACTTATCGATGTGCGTGGATAGCGCCCACAGAACGGGCCCGGAAAACGCATAAATAAGCCAATACATCTCTAGATATTGCCTCTTGATAGTTCTAACTCAATTCTACACCTCATGAAATAATGATGGTAGGTGCAATTAATCTCGAATAAAATTAGTGTAGATGTTTTCTTCTTTCTCGGGGAACTGCATGCCCACCTCCTTGCATTTTAGGAACCATGCCATGTTCCTTGCAAGAATACACATTATCTGCAAGCCTTACATATCTTTTTCCACATCTTCCGGCTTTGCTCCATGAACCATATTCCAATAGCGGGAAGCAATAATAGGCATCTCTGAAATGGTAAAATACTTATTGAGCTTCCAGGACGAACCATGTTAACACCGTTTTTTATTTTGTAGAATTGATATTAACGAATCTTGTATTTATCATTTAGTTAGTTATCTTCTGCATAGAAGCGGGGTTTATGCACGTTAAATCATATCGGAACCATTCTCAGCCGTTCTGAGCCATTTTTCTGGAAATGGTAATAGTATTCAAACTTTAGATAAAAGTCTCATCAGTAACTATATAACAAGTCAGTTTTTCACCAATTTTAAATCCCCATGTTTTAGCTTACATTGCACGGTAACTACCTATGAGATATGTTATATATATTTTTATTACATTTAAACTATAAAAGTTATGTTTGAGTAGATGATAACTAGATTTTGGATAAGATCCACATAATTTTCCGTTCAAAAAGTCCTACTATTGTGAAGGCACCAAAAAAGTTAGAAAAATAGGCAAATAAAGTAGAAAAGTTCATAGATTCCATACTATAAAAACTTTCTACTAAAGTTTAGTCCGTAAGTATCAAATTACTGTTTCCAACAAAATAAACCCTGTAAAGCCTTTTTAGTAATTGATCAACAACTGAAATTCAATAAGTTGTCCTTCAGTTGTAGAAGAAAAGTTTTATAAAATACGGAGATAGTTATGAAAAAAATTAGTAGTGTAAAAGCCAATGTCAATCTAAAAACAAGAATATTAATTTTTACTGGACTTCTTGCTTTGTTTTTGGTTCTGAGTTCTGGGACAGTAAATGGTAGGGGTGATGAATATCCAGTTTTGACAGTAGTAAAGTCAGCATCCCCAACAAGTTATAATGCTGTAGGACAAACTATCACATACTCATATTTTGTAACAAACTCAGGAAATGTAGATCTCACAGGAAAGATCAATGTTATAGATAATTTAACTGGAACAATCCCTATAAGCACCAATGGTATTAGCTCAAGTAGCAGCCTTATACAAACCAATATCTACACAATAACACAGGCGGATATTGATGCTGGTTCTGTAACAAATTCAGCGTACGCAACAGGTTCATTCGACAACCAACCAGTAATTTCACCCAATACTACTGCGACAGTTATCTATGAACAGCCAACCAATGACAACGATAACAATGGCGGATCTGACAATGGTGGTTATGGTGAAGATTTTAAACCTAACTATGGCGGTGCTATAGTCCCCGTACCAATGATGTATAGCAGTCCTATGTATGGCAATGAGCCTTATGGATATGGCAGTGAACCTACTAGCACAATAAAAGTATCAAATTCGAACTATCAGAATCACAAAGGTAAGGTTTCTTCGTCTAAAGGTGCCAAGGCTAAATTGAGTGGCTCAAAGTATAAAGCTCATTTGAATAAACATGAATAAAAAAATCACACCAAAAAACATAAAGCAGAACAAAAATTACTCGGTGTAAATTAGAAAAAAATTAGTTGAAAAAGATTTCGGTCATGGCTACTATTTATACAAAAATCATTGGTGAAGCAATAAATCCCTGGAACATAAAACATAATTGTTAATTTACATAAATTTTGCTGAGACGTAACGATGGGATTTAGACACGTCAAATCAAATAGTAGCCATTCTTAGACGTTTAGAGACGTTTTTTGGGTAGGGAAATTTTATCCCCGTAGAGTTTTAAAAAAGTCTCACTAGTGACCCCCTAATAAGTCGTTTTTTTGACCAAATTAGTTCCCCATGAATCCAAAGCCTGATAACATTGGGTAGGTTCTCGAAATTTTCCATATACTTTTATTACTTTAAAATAATATAGATTATAATATAGAATAAGTCACTTTGATTTCAGGATAAGATTTCGCCTAAAGTGTAATACATATTAGTTTAGGGTTTATCTATGTAGAGTATATCCAAAAACTATATAATTAGTTGAATCTTATTATATATTATAGGTATTCCAGTACCTTGCAATGGGCTTTTCAGCAGGCTGCAGGCACTACCCCCTGCAGCTACAAGATCAACTTTCCCATATTTTAGATCAGCCTTGTCACCTAAGCTTATATAAATTTATATTTAAGATAGATATTTTCACGCTCACTTTCTTCTTTAACTATCTTACTTTCTAGTGAAAATTGGGGGAGGTTTGTGAGATTTCAAGAGGAGTCAGATTCTTTCTAATATTACTTTGCAATAGTGACTGAAACCTAGTCATTTATTGATTGTCTGGAATAAAACTTACATATATTACAATTCATAAGATCAGGATCATGAAAATAAGTACTAATTAGCTTAAATTATGATAATATATTCGAAAATATATATAATCAATTAAATCAATTTATAATTAATAAATTTCCCCTATTTTAAATGAGATATCCGATCAAGCTGTAAGGATACCCTTCTCCTGCCGCTCATGAGATCTACTTTTTGATATCTAAAATCAACCTGATCACCAAAACTATCCAAATGAATTTTGATCTACTAAAACACTTGAGCTAGGGCCATGTAATGGCAGCTTATTTTGGTTCGCACACAATGCCCTTCTTAACTCCATATTTTAATCGCAAATTTTTTTACAATTATTTCACTACCTAAGCGTTTTAGAGATATGGCCCGCTTTCTTTCGCTCTCAAAAAAGTTTTTCTGAAATTTCAGTACCCGTTTTTCACTCCTTCTTCCAAAAATTAGCAATTGTGACTTCGGCAATACAAGGAATATCCTTCAAGAAAAAGTTTCCCGCTTTCCCCATTTCAGTTTTTACAATTGCTGCTACTTCGTCCGCTTCTTCTGTCTTGCATTCAAAAACTAACTCATCATGCACAGAGTTAATTAATTTTATTTCTCTTGGCTCGAGTATTAAGAACAGATTACCCATTGCTATTTTAAGGATATCTGCACAAAGTCCCTGAACTGGAAGATTTTTACCTTTATTTTTTATTTTGTAATCGTCTTCTTTTTTGTTGGGATCTCTTGTTTTACACATTCTTCCAGCAAGGGTTCGTAGTTCTCCTTTCTGGAATCCTTCTTTACTTGCCTTGTGCAAATACTTAGTAACGTTAAGATAAAGACGCTGAAAAGTTAGCTTTAATTTCTGTACTATCTCCTTCATTCTTCTTGGTGAAAGTCTTAGTTCTTCTATATTTGTTTTCCCGGATCCTATAGGCATGAGACCCTGAAAAAGATAACTTTTTATACTGAGGTTTTGTATTAACTTTTTTATGTTGGAAATCCTGTTAAAATTCAATTTGTTGACTGTGGTACAAACAGATACATCATTACCTTCTTCTTGAAGTAATTTTATGCCATATACAGCTTGGTTTAATGCACCCTCCGCACCTCTTATTAAGTCATGTATTTCTGCAACATCGCCATCGATACTGAACCTGGGCATTAATATTTTTTAACTTAAGTTGCTTTGCGCTTTCACGATCAATGAGAGTACCATTTGTAGCTACACTTACAGATTTAACCCTAAGATTCACGGTATAACTGGCGATCTCAAGGAAATTTATTCTGCCTCAGGTTCTTCTTCAAGCTTTTCTTTAAACTCATTTTACCTTAATTCTTTCCTCAAGAAACCGTCTTACAGATGCAGGTCCGTCGAGTTCTTCTGTAATATCTCTCAGTCTCCGGGTCTTTTTATAATATTCTTCCCCTCCCAGAATTTCTCGAATACAGGCAAGAATAACTTTAGGTTCTGCAAAAAAGCTCATCTTCCCACCTAATCCTTCTTCTTCGAGGACAGTTGCGTTATTTTCTTGTTCTATGTGTTTTTCGTCAGGAAAGGACAGTACAGGGAGCCCGAAAGAAAGGCTTTCAAGGATCGTCCCATGTCCTCCTGCAGTAATTACGAGGTCAGACCCTTTGTAATAAGGAAAAGGGGTTTCTGTAAAGCCTATAAACTCGACATTTTCGGAGATTTTTGAGAACTCTCTAGGATCTATTCCTGGGCCTGAAATAAATGTATAATGGATATTGTGGTCCAGTTTTGCAGCCTCAATCACACTTCTGAATATATCTGCTCTGTAACCGAAAGCCCCAATTGTTGAAAGAACATTTGGATGTTTGAAAGTTTTTGATTCGACTTCACTATATTTCCACCTAATAAGAGGACCGCTAAAAAACACAGTATTATTAATACTTCCATCAAGTGTAATATTTTTCCTGTTTATTGAATCAGGAAGTGGATAGTCAGGCACTATTATACCGTCTACGCTCTTAAAAATATAATTGTAAAAAAGTTTAATCAGCTTTCCTGCTCCTGCAACAAGAAAACCCTGCTTCTGAAAAAATTCCACCATATTGAACTGGTTACCAATAAAATAAACAGGCATCTTCTTAACCTGTGCAGCCAGAATTCCAATATAATAGCCATCTGAAAGTATAACATCGGGTTTGAATTCTTCAATAAACTTTAAAATTTTTCTGAAACCTAAAGGAGAAATCTTCCTAAGGGTCTCTTTAATAGACTTTTTTATATCAAAAACTCCAAAATCTCCAACTAGCTTTATTTCAGATGAGATCTCATATGCCTGATATCCTGTTTTTTCAACTAGCTCTTTTGAGTATCCATATGCTCCAAAATATACCATGTGCCCGGCAGCCAGAAACTCTTTGCCCAAAGCAAGGCAGCGACTCGTGTGCCCAAGTCCTTCTCCGCATATCAGAATTAAAAGTTTCATCTTATCATCTTAGCCTCTAATGCCCCCGATTCTCTCTACAGCTGTCTATTTACCGGATATCCTAAAAAATTTATTTTTGGGAATCAACAGGAAGTAAACTTTGTATTTTTCAAAAAATGAAACGAAGAGGTTTGAGGCACTGTTTCATTTATAAAAAAGTAACATGGGATTTTGGTTTTAGAGGTGTTCGCACTTTTTCTGGTTTGTTCATATATCTTTTCTGGTCTGGTCTGTTAGTATTATTCTTGCCCCAAACTACTGAATATGCTCTAACTATAATACTCACTTTTTTTATACCCTGATTGTTTATAAAGCCTATATAAGCAATTTGTTGAAATTGGAGGTTGATCAAAATTCTCAATAGTGTTCCAGTCGCTCCTTAGTTTAAAAATACGATCTGTAATATTTTCCCTGAAATGTGGTTGAATAAAATTGCCAAAAAACAGATATTATAAAACGTGAACGTGAAATTAAATTCAATGTAATTTTT
>PLUB01000106.1 GCA_003164755.1 Methanosarcina sp.
TAACCTTTGAATTGTAAATATATTTAATTTATTATATATGTTTTGCATAAATTCTAAATTGCACTAATTATTACTAATTAGTATTAAAATTGCATAGTTTCAATATTAGAGATTATAACAGCCCGAAACATTTTCATGCCAATAAATAAATTACTTAAATTATATGTTTTTAAAGTAATAATGGTGTATGAAAAATGTCTCGTGGTTACCTATCGGTATCTGGCAACAAATCATGGGGATTTAAAATTGGCCGGAAAAGTGATTTATTCTGGGGCTTACTATGACGATTTTCATCGAAAGTTACAATATATAGCACCCTACCCAAAACAATAGCTCACAGAGCCGGAGATTGGCTCCAATTTGATTCGATGTGTATAACCCCCCCTTGCATGTAGAACGAAAATAACTTAATATTAAATACAAGCTTAGCTAATATTCATTATAAAAAATAAAAAACGGTGCTCTTATGGCTAGACCTTGTAAATTAACTCCTGAACTACAACAACGAATCGGCGAGAATATAGCACTCGGTTTGACTTATAGATTGGCTGCCGAGTCGGCTGGTGTAACATACAAGACATTTAATGATTGGATGAACAAGGGGAAGACAGAGAAATCCGGGAAATATTACCAGTTCTATAAATATATAACTAAATGCAATGCAGATGGGGCCCTGAAGCTTTTGGAGCGACTGAATGAATCAGCAAAAGCAGGGAACTGCCAGGTTTGTATGTGGATACTCGAACGCCGTTTCAGTGAAGATTTCGGCAGAAGAGAATATCGTAAAACAAATATCGTATCTGAGAATATGAATGAGAATATTGAGGTTATCGTCAAGGACGTCGATGTAATTAGACAGAAAATTTTAGAGAAGCTTAGATAGCTTCCTAAGAAACCAACTGTGTCGATTATGCTGTTTATGAGTCGTGTTTTGGCTTTGCTGCCTTCTATTCTAGCTTTAGTAGTATTTAATATGGCATATAATTTAAATGTGGACTGAGTCTGCAGATCAGGGGGGTTCAATGATCTCTGCAACTCGCATTGGTATATTATATATGGCACTTTGTGAAGGGGCAAGGCAACAGTAATTGATATAGTTTGATTTATATAAAACAACATTTGTAACAAATAAACACAATTATTTATTAGAGTTGCACTTGATATTTATCATTATATCGAAGAGAGATATAACTTTCCTTAGTATTCACAAGGGGTATAGCATATTTCACAGAAAATTATGCGCGCTGCCTAAATCTGACTTTAAAAGGACCGACAAATACAGCTAGGAATATTATTAGAAATCCAATTGTAACTCCTAAATCTAGATACATATCTTTCGTCCGTCACTTATTTTTGAGCGTGGGTGAGCTTGAGACAGCCTGAACAGATATTTATAACAGGGAGTGAGGTTTTTATGGAAAAGTCTGCAGCTCTACGAAACTAATTCTAAGATTGATTTCTTTACCTGTAACATTTGTCAAATGTGCATCAGCCTTACTGGTTATGTCTTGTGGGACTTGCTGGTATGATTTACGATTTATGGTGATTGATACATTCACAGGTTTTTTCAACAAGGGATCTAAAGCATCATAATCAACCGTAACTGTGGAGATTGATAACTTTATATTTGCATATTCAGGGTCTTCAAGCATGGCTGTCATTTCATTGTTTACTTGCTTTTTAATTAAATTTGTCTCAACAGAAGTATAGGTCGCCAGTGCAAAGGTTGTAGAAAGCAGAATGAGTGTAAGCACAAAAAAATTATATGAGAAAAAACAGCGGTTTGTGCATATTTAACTTCCCTCATATCCCTCGGACGGAAACCAGAAATCCACAGCATGATTAATGCTGATACATTGATAGCAAGCAAATTAACAAGTAGAATCACGGCGGCTGTAATTGCAACGTTAGGTAAACCCCACGCAAGTCCAAGCCCTGAAGCCGCAGCGGGAGGGATGAGCGCAATTGCAATTGCTACACCAACTAGAGTAGCTCCTCCACTCCTTATTACGCTTAGTGCGCCTGCTGTACCAGTACATAAAGCAAGGAACAATGATATGAATGTCAGGTCAGTTCTTTCGGATATTTGTGGAATTTTCGCAATATCTAAATTTGGTGATACAAGTACTGAATTTTTTAGAAGTATTCCAATAACAGCCGCCGTTGCAATTGCAAGCAGTAGTCCAACCACCTGCAATTTTATTCCTCTGGAAGCAAGTTTCCTGTCATTTAGAACAGTTCCTATACTTGCAGAAATTGCTGGGCCCATAAGGGGAGCTACTACCATCGCACCAATGACTGTTGCGGCGGAATCAAGCAAGAGACCGCCAGTTGCCATAATCGCACTCAGGATAATAAACGCAAGATAAGTAGAAGTGTCAGATGCAAGCTCTTCTGCTCGTAAAATCAATTCTTCCCTTGAGATACGTGTCCCTGAGTATCGCTGCTTCAAAGTTTTAGTGTGTGATGATATAACATTCTCTGGTACCAGGATAATTTTATATGCATCATCGCTAAGTCCTGCTTTTCTCAATTTCTCAAGTACCAGTTCCACACCAATAGAAGATATTGGAAATTGGACAAGAGCTTCAAGGCCTTTTCCACTTGTTTCGTCAGAAATAGCATAGTCAATCCTTTCAAAATCTAGCACTTCTTGCACAAGCTGTCGCATCCCTACTGGAACATATATCTGAACAAGACGCATAATATTAATATGCATAATCTATTATGAGCTTATCAGATAATCCATTTTATTTTCAAGTATGGATAGTTTCCAGGATTGTTTTTTAATTAAAAACGTCATTAGTTATTCAAAATATAAGATTTCAGTACTTCACCAACTGGATCGGATACCCATTAAATTTCACATAGCTTGATGAGTTCTACAAAAAAGCAATGTTGAATCAGGTGGCCTCAAAAAGATGCTTAATTCTATAATTGGGACAAAATATTATACTAGAAGGTTAATTTTATCCCTTAATTTAGGAATAAATTCATATATAAATTTGGTTTGTATTCGGTTAAAGATACTCAACGCTCAAAAAGTGTTTTTTATGCTAAATCTCTAACATTCAAATGGATAATCACTACACCGATATTCAAAGTTGTGCACAAAATTCTTTGATCGGTGATAGATAAAATCATATCATTTCTCATCTTTTTTATGGAATCGGTAGCTGGAGCCTGGATGTCTGTTTTGCTTGTAGCTAGCCGCGTCAGAACAATTTTGATTTACTTTCCACTACGTATTGTAAAATATTTTCAAATAGATATCTGCATGGTTATTCTGTCCTTTCTATCATTGATCTGCCTGAAGACTTCTTATAAATCCATTCAAAAGAGAAGCAGAAAATAATCGTAATTATAAGCAGTACCAGAGTGAGTTTTGAATTCACAAATTCATAATATACCAGCACTCCAAAGAAAATCAGGCTGCTCATAAGTAAAGTCCAGATCAGCCAGGATCTTGCTCTGGTTTTTTTCGATAGGTGTAGATGAGAAACGATAACAGCTATATAGATTATGAGTAAGGAAGCACTTGCTAGCATGCCGATTCTATCCAAAGGGATAATATTAGCTAAGAGGATGACAAGGCTTGATGTAATTAAAAGTCCTTCTGTATCTATTTTCCATTGTTTATTTTATATTATTTTTATTAAATAGTTGATATTTTAAAATATGAGTACTTGAGGATAGAGGTTAAACAATATCTGTGATAACAGCGTCTATAGTACTTGATTTTAGACATCAACTGCGTCAGTTCCAGAAGTGTTTTTGCGAAAAAAAAATTCACATCTTAAAGTCATTATAAAAAAATCAAAACTTTTAGTGCTAGTTTTAACTGTCGGCCAAGCTCTTGTACGCCACTATAACATCCTGGACTGACTTGAAGATATGGTCTTTACCAATTATTTTTATTATACCATCTCTATCCAGTTCATTCATTACAGGCATAACTACATCGCTTAGTACTAAAGTAATATCCAATTTTTTCAGTTGAGTATATACCTTTTTGAGTGCCTCTGCCGAGGTGAAATCCACATCTTCGATATTCGAGGCAGAAATACAAAACCATTTAAGTGAATGAGTATTTTTTGCAAGTGCAATTATTTCTTCTGTGAAGCTCTTTTCGTTAGCAAAGTAGAGATTTGAGCCAAAACGATAGATAAGCAAACCTTCAACAGCTTGCTGCTGTTCCACGAGTGAAATTGTCCTCAGACCACCGCCAGCATTTGGAACAAGCAGTAAGTTAAGCGGTCGGTAACTGTGGCGCAAGTGAGCGATGATCGAGAGCACAATAGCTATCTCAATGCCCTGTTTGACTCCAATAAATATAACCGTCATAGCTGTTATCAAGGCGACGACGAATTCAACAGGTCTTTGTCTGTGAAGAGCAGTCATCCCTTTAATATCGACAAGATGCAAACCAATGAGTAATACCACTGATGAGAGTACACATGTGGGTAAATAGGCTAATGGCTTAGTAAGAAATACCAAAACTATCAAAACAGTGAAGACTGCTGTAAGCTGGGTAAGTTGGGTATACCCTCCGACACTCTTAACCATTTCTGTTTTAGTTGGACTCCCATTAACCACGAAAGTGCCTGATATACCTGCTGCTACATTAGCAAAGCTCAATCCAATGAGATCTAAATTTTCATTATAAGTGTCCGAGAACTTCATAGCATAAGCCCGAGAAGTTGCAGCACTTTGGGCAAGGATGACAACAAAACAAGTCACTGATGTGTTAAGGATCTTTGGGATATCAGACAATGGAACTTGGGGAAAAGAAAGATGTGGCAAACCACCTGGTACTGTGCCAAGTATGGTGATCCCATAAGAAGAAAGATCTAATGCCCAGTTTACAGCGATTGCACCAATCATTGCTAACAGTGCACCTGGAACTTTGCTGTGGATCCTTCCACTAAGAGTAATTATCCCGATCACAGATAAAGAGACCAGAAGTGTGGGAATATTTGTAAGATACAGATATTTGAACAAATATGTGATCTGCATAAGTGTTCCATATGAACCGTGGGGAATCCCGAGTACTTCACTAAGCTCTGAGATCGAGATCTGAATGCCGACGCCTGTGAGAAATCCTATTAGAACCGTGTGAGAAAGGAAATCAGCGAGAAAACCGAGTTGTAGTATACCTGCCAAGGAGAAGCAAGATCGCTGCAAGTAAGGCTATCATACTTGCATATGCAACATATTTGGATGATTCGGGAATAGCTATTGCCACCAATCCACTTGCTATAATCGCCGCAGTTGCGGAATCAGCTCCAACGACGAGATGACGAGATGAACCAAAAATAGCAAAGGCTACCATCGGTAGCAAAATTGTGTATATTCCAGTAACTAAAGGCATGCCTGCAATCTTAGTGTACCCCATGACCTCTGGGATTGCAAATGCTGCGAATGCGATCCCTACAGTGATTTCCAAGGGGACTTGGCCAGGATTGAGAGGCAAAACTCCCTGGAAAAAGGGTAAGTGAATAGATTTTCTAGGTTTTTGTGCAGGTGTCATATTCGATCTATTCTATCATATAGTGAATCAAGACTTCAAAGATAAGGATCAAAATTTAACTAATTTAAATCAAATTTTATTGTTCGTTTAAAATTGGAAAAAAAGCATAAAAAATTAAAAGGACTTCGAATTTAGTTCTTTCTCAAGTGCTTCTGTAATTGTTTTCAGGATTTTTATTCTGGAATAGCGCTTGTCATTTGATTCCACAACAGTCCATTGAGCATTAATGGTGCTTGTTTTCTGAAGCATCTCATCAACAGCAATATTATATTCTTCCCATTTGCTCCGATTTCGCCAGTCTTCATCTGTTATTTTCCAGCTTTTTCCAGGATCATTTTGCCGGCTTTTAAAACGTTCAACCTGAGTATCCTTATCGATTTGAAGCCAAAATTTGAGGATAATCGCACCGGTTCCTGTAATTATCTTTTCAAATTCGTTTATTTCCCTATAAGCACGTTTCCATTCCTCTTCGCTGCAGAGCTTCTCTACCCTTTCTACAAGTACTCTGCCGTACCAGCTCCTGTCGAAAATAGTTATATATTCAGCGGTATGGATCTTTTCACAAAAGCGCCATAGGTAGTGATGAACTTTTTCAATATCGTTTGGTGGGCCCACAGGTACCACCCTGTAGAGCCTGGGGTTCAGCTCTTTAACCAGGCGATGAATGTCTCCACCTTTGCCTGCGGCATCCCACCCTTCAAATACTATAATCATGGAGCTTTTTCTTAAGAAGCTCGTACTGTAAGGTTTCAAGCTTCTTTTGGTAAAGCTTTTTGGATTTTTTGTATTCCTTAGAGGAAATGGTCTGTGAAAGATCGAGTTTATCCAAGACAGAGGCACTAAGTTCAGGGAGCTTTGATATTTCTCTATCCAGATATTTAATTGTCTTCTGGCCCAAAGTACTGGTAACCTTCTTAATATATGTTTCGATGGTTTGAGTTGCAGTGGTGATAATCTTGAGGGTTGAAAAGTTCCTGTCATTTGCTTCCACTATAGTCCATGGGGCATATGGCATGTCTGTTTTTTCAAGCACTTTTTCTACAATTGGCAGGTACTCATTATATTCATGAATAAAATCCCGTTCCGTTTCATTTTTCCTTTCGTATTCATCGATGATTAGGGGGATGCCTTTTGTTTGAATTTTCTTGAAACGATCTTCTTGCTCTTTTTTACTTATATGGAGGAAAAACTTCAATATAAGGTATCCATCATCTGAAAGCTGGCGTTCGAAACAATTTATTTTTCCCAGGCATTTCTCAAGTTTGTATTTGGATTTTTCCTTCATGAAATGTTTTACGATTGCCCGGCTGTACCAACTTCGATCAAATATCGCAATTTTACCTCTTACTGGAATAAGAGTCCAAAAGTGTAGAAGAAAGGGTTTAAGTTCATCTCCATAGCAAGCAAAATTCATGGTGTGAAAATCGTATCCTCTCGAATCCAGAGGCAATATAAAACGATTGATATCTTCTCCCATCCCGGATGCATGCCAGCCTTCGAAAACAAAAATTATGGGTATCTTCAGTTTTCGGGTCTTACGTTGGAGTTCACCTAGTTTAATCTCAAGTATCTTCATACTTTCTTCATATTCACTGTGTTTTATTGCCAGTGACAGGTCAATATTTTCAAGCATATCATACCCCTAAGTTTATCAATTAAGGTTATCCAATTAATTTCGGTATTTAGTTTTGATCTTTATGTAAGTAATTTTCATGACAATACTTAAAGGTAATATTTGAATAAAGGTAATATTTGAACCTACTTTCGGCAGGTCGGCATTAAATTTTGAGAATTTCAAGGTTTTCCTTCATTAAGTTGTTGATATTTTTATAATTAAGTTTCCAGTGTAACGAAAATTCGCATGTTCATTTACTGAAGTGACTGGGCTCCAGTTATGCTAACCGAAGTGCTGGACAAAAAAGATAGATTATGGACAGAGAGATATCTAAAAGTGCTGCAGATGTATATTGATGTTTGGAAGCACACTCCTTTACATCAGGTCCATGGTGGGACGGAAGTTATGCCATCGTGGGCATATGAGTGCAGTTTTTGCTGGGGCTGTAAGAGCTCCTCTTATTGCTATTCGAATCTGTTTGATATCCAGGCAGTTTCCGAGGATAAGAGTG
>PLUB01000037.1 GCA_003164755.1 Methanosarcina sp.
GATTTTTTGCAACGGAACCGCAATTTTTAATCCCAAAAAAAGTTGCTGTCACAGTCCGTGGAATATAATACTTTTTATATTTACTGATTGTGTAATCAATAGAAACTTGTATATCCCGACAGCTTTGGGCTGATCAAGTCGTTAAAAATATAGGCAAAAAACCACATTTTAAATTTGTTCATCTTTCTATCATATAGCAATATAGTAAATTCATACATTTCTCACGAACGTTGCAATAATTCTTTTAAATTAAAGTGTACATATCCTCCATACTGTGCAGGAAAACCATTGATTGCGAGCCAAAAGTCTCCGGTTTCTGGATAAGCCACTAGACTCCACATATTAGCTATATGTGCTTTAAATATTCCCAATGGTTCCTGCGCTTTATAAGTAAAATCAGGATACAATGCACAAATAGTACACAGGATATTATTTGTCCAAGAAGGGAAAAATTTGTCGCGAGTCAGGCATGTGTAAGAATCATAGCAATCACTTAATATTTTTATCGCATTATTTAACTGTGATATCGCCATAATGCTCATGAATCAACTGTTGATAACGCTCAAAACGGCTAGGAGATTGTACATAAAAGTTGTAAGGATCTTTTAGACTATTCTGCCATTTTTCGATAGTGGAAATATCCTTAAGCTGGTTTACCAAAACTTGATCAGCTACCATATTGTAACCTGAATAGCCCATCAAACCTGGATAGCAGTTGGAATGGTTCGTTTGCCATAGTGCTTCTACATTCTGTATTGGATGACGGCAACATATTTTTTTAGAAGATGTTTCTACTACGACTGCTTTTTTTGCTTTGCCATCAGCTACATGGTAGGCAATACCTGCACAATGAGGATGCTTTTTGAAAATCTCGACAGCATCATCCAATGTCTGTGTATAAGTCAATAGTAAACGAGTAAATATGGCTATGCCACAACCTTTCATACTTTCATATTGCATAGAGTTCAACTGAGTCATCATCGCTATGCCATCTACATTGATACCGCCATCCAGCCCTATCATTCCCGGATAAGTTAAAAAGGCATGACCAATTCCATCATCGGGACTGGCTATGACTAACATTCTATTTGGCAATTGCTCAGGCATATTAAAATTATCCTCGTTTTTACCGAATATTAGTTTTCCATCGCCACCAGCCCATTCTCCCCATGCACAAAAGCTGCTACATCCTCCACTAGCAGGTTTGATTACGGTTAATGGTTGAAATTTTCCGTAATTTTCAACTTGACTATCGCCTTGCCAATAACCAGGATGGCTGTAAATACACCATTGATCATAATTAGTATTCCAAAGCAAAATCTCCTCTAGAGTTACATTTACTCCAGCATCTTTCACACCATCAACAATTCCTACCAGTTCTTCTTTGAGTTCCGATGGCAAAAAAGGCTCTGCTGCCTTTTGTCCTATCCTTAAGATTTCCTCTGCTTTCTCCAGACTTAAACCTGTCTGTGAAGCAACATAAGCAGTAGTGGCTAAAAGTGTCCTCTTAATCATCAAGTCTATTTTATCTGCAAGCAAATAGCCATGCTGATAACCCATTTCATATGGTTTGCCTTTAATATGTAATACCTTAATTCCTTTTATCTCCTCAAAATATGCTTTTGTAAGCATTTCATCCTTTTCCATAACAAACCAATCTTTCTTAATTATATTTAATATTTGAATTACAAATCCATATTTACATGCCATGCTGATCAATATAAGTATCTAGCCGAACAATAGTTTCTAAATAATTTTTTGACTTTGTAGAAATTTTCTAAGTTGCTTATTCCCCAAGAAGGCCTCATCGTAGATTATTGATCGATTTTCAGGCTTTTTTATGACCTTTTAGAATATTCAAAATTGATTGAATTAGAGCATTAAAGGAATTTTAGGTGATTCATAAAAAATATTTTACTGAAGAATTATGTTTGTTATATTTTCAAAATGAGTTTCATTGAAATATTAGTCTTCAAACCAATCAAATTTATCAAAATCGAATCATGAGTTCAAAGTTTTAACTTACAAGGTAGCTATTCAGGAAAAAATGATCTAGATTCTGATATTGGTTCAAAAAAATTATAAAGTAGAAAATAATTATCAAAAAATGATGCACAGTTTTGTGCTAAAAATTGTGTATTCACTTATCTTTCAGCCAAAATTATAGGATATTTTAGTCAAATTTAGGAAATAATACATAAATTTTACCAAAATTGCGGCATTAGTTAACTATTTTCTAGAGATACTCTTTTAATTTTAACAATTTCTTTTGCATAATACAATAGTTATTTATAATGTTGATTATCTATTTATTTGTGAAGTTACTGTATTATTTAGGAAGTTAATGTATTAATCAGATAGCATTTATGTTACTCGATCTTCGTTATATCTATTTAAGAAATTTGATGCATTTAACGGATGTAAAATATATGATAAATAACCAAAAGAGGTTCCGTTGCAAAAAAAATATTTCTGCATTTTGACACCATAATTTTAACCTTTATGTGTCATTTTCTTTCTAATGAAAATGATTAACTTNNAGCCAGATTTTTTGCAACGGAACCGATATTAGTTCATAAGATGATCCTTCGTCAAGATCACCAGAAGTGGTTATACCTAACCTATTTTTATGGCGTTTTTGCCGCCGTTTCAGCCGTTTGCACTAGCTGCTACTGCTGTCAACGATACAACAAAAAAGACTGCCATAGAAATAGCCAGTACCTTTTAAATTCTACAGAAGATTGATTCAACATTTATTTCACCTAATTTATTTTTCCATCATTTTGTACTCAAATTTATCTATTATATCAAAATCTATATTAACCAACTGATTTTTAGTAGGTTGAATAGTTACATCTTCTAGTTTATGTTCCAGTATACTTTATCTGATAAAATCACATGCGATCTAATGTGTGTTTTATTCATGGCATTATTTTAGGAACCTTCTAAATTTTTTATAATGTTTTTACTGATATCGGCAAATTTGCAACAAAGCTGGCATCTTTCATACCTTTCCTGACAGATTGCACTACAGCCGGTTTCACTCCCGCTCTTCTGGCAATATCGTCATCATTTAAGCCGCTCTTCCTGATGCCACAGAGGATGTCATCCAACTTTAGATAAGATAAACCAATTAACTTTTCGTTCGGCATGCTGTCCCCAAATAGGTCAGCAGAAGATGTCTTGTTTACGATGTGATCAGGTACCCCAATGTGCTTTGCCAGTTGTTTTATCTGCGTTTTGTATAGATGCGACATGATAGAAATGTCACAGGCACCATCACCATAACGGTCGTACACGCCCATAGTTAACTCGGAATTATCATCGGTGCCCACCAAGAGGTAATTCTTGAGAGTGGCATAGAAATATAATACTGTCATCCTTGTGTGTAATTTTGCTCCCCCCACAGCCATAAAATCCCTTAGAGACGCGGATGATGCACCGACGGTTGCTGTTGGGCTGAAGTTCTCGGTGGAAGGAAACTTCTTATCATTAATTATTGTAAAGCTTTCCCCGAGCTTCTCTATGGCCTTTCTGTCAGATGCCTTTTCGTGGGAAATGATATCATATGCACCCAGCTCTTTTAGAAACGGCGAAATAATGATCTTCTGGTGAGGTATTCCGAGGCTCTTAGCCAAGTTCATACCATCATCTGTGTTCTGTGGCCTAGTGTCACGATCGGGCAGTATCAGACCGTAAACCTTATCCTTGCCTAGTGCTTCAACACACAGGTATGCAACCGTCGATGAATCCAGTCCGCCAGAAAGGCCGACCACTACCCCATCTTTCTTAAAATTGGTTACCTGATTCCTAACAAATTCAACTATTTCTTTCCGGGCTTGTTCCGCGTCAAATTCCAGATATTCCGAAAAGCCTAATTTTTCTGTTTCTGTCATAAAACCATCTCCATATAGTTTCAATTTTCTTACACATTATATCTATAGCAGGACTTACACACTTGGATATAAAATCAACATCAAAAGGCCAATAACTTTCTAATCCTGCTATAGATATAAAAATAAACATACATCATTTAAATCTGTTGTTACTCTAAAAGTAACATATATCTGAGAATAGATCTTCAGTTAATTCGTAATCTTGAAAAGCTCGAGCTAACTGAAAATGAAGCAAAGGCATATGTAGGACTTGTGAGTTTGAGAGAAACTACAGCTCGTGAAATTCATGAACCTACAAATATGTTAGTGGCAATAATGGAAAAGGTTTGATATTACTCTTTATTATAGACATTGCAATTGATTCTATATCAGAAATGTGCTTTTTTTGCACTCTTTTGGGTTCTGTTGCAAAAATAATATTTCTGCCGTTTGCTACCCTAATTCTTACTATTATATCGCATTTTTCCGGTTATGAGAGCGATTAGTTTTTCCTTATTGTGAATGTTTACACTGATTTTGTAATAGAGCAAGATCTTCTCATAATTTTTCAAAATGGAACTCTCACATAAGCATTAGAGATTTGAGAAATTTAGGTAATTCTGACAAATAGGCTGTCATTTGTCTTCTATGATACAACTTGGCACAATTAGTCTTTCATAGATGGCTTTTTGCAAATAGGCAACAATCGGCAAGTTAATTATCAACCCTTCTCTTCGGTTTCCTGCTCTGTAAACTGTTATTGATACCTTTCCATCGGCAATCATAAAAAATTCTTCTTTATACTGAACGCCGTCAATTGCAATTTTATTCATAAAACTTGTAAACTTTTTTGAAGTTTCTCTGAAATCAAGAGATATTGATGTGAACTTATCCAGTTTATCAACGATAAGCTTTACACTACAAATTTTTTCCAATTTTTTTATCTCGGGCTCAAACTCCTGTAGAAATTCTGGATTGGTAGAATAAATAATCAATTCTTCCCTAATTCCATCCATAATTTCACGTATACGGGTCTTCATTACACGGTCACTCTGAATATACCAAACAGGAGAACTTTTTGGGAGTTCATAGCTTAGTTCATTGAGCTGGTTAAGTGTATCGATTGAGCAGTTTAAAAAATCGTCTCTTATTTCTTCGATTACCTCCTTAGGATCAACTGCTCGGAAATATGTTGGAGATCCCTGCCTCACTTCCAGATAGCCTTTTTTCGCAAGCGTGTCAAGAATCTCATAGATTTTGGCTCTCGGCACATTTGTAACTTCATGAATTTCACGAGCTGTAGCTTCTTTCAAACTCACAAGTCCTGCATATGCCTTTGCTTCATTTTCAGTTAGCCCGAGCTTTTCAAGATTACGAATTAACTGAAGATTTATTTGCTGACACATGTTATCACTATAGTAACAACAATTTTAAATAATTTTCTGTTTTATTGTCTATATCCTATAAGTACAAACTACGGATGTAGGATACTTATGGTGGTGATTTCTTTGAAATATATAATCGCAATGATAAGACCTGAAAAGATTGATGCAGTCCAAAAAGAGCTTCAGGAAGTTGAAGTAAATGGACTTACAGTGTCATCTGTTTCAGGCTACGGTTCACAGAGAGGATATCTGGAATTTGATAGAAATAAAGCTCAAAATTACGAAGCGCACCTGCTTGAAATGATCAAACTTGAAATTGCAGTTAATGATTTTTGTCTTCAAATGACGATTGACGCAATCAAGAGAGGAGCAAAAGATGAAGACGGCTATGTCGGGAGTGGAAAAATATTCGTACTTCCTTTAGAGAATGCGATCAGAATTCGCACTAATGAAAATGGATACGATGCTATTTAGGTTGTGATCGAAAATGACTATTGTAGCAGCGGATGTTGGCTAGGTGTTGATTTCATCGGCACTTGTATTATTAATGATTCTGGGACTCGCTTTATTTTATGGTGGGCTGGTCCAGCGCAAAAATGTCTTGAGCAGTATGATGCATTCATTTGTTGCAATGGGTGTCATAGCCATTGAATGGGTGGTAATAGGTTATTCGCTTGCTTTTGGAACCGGGAACTGGTTTATAGGCAATCTTGAACACGTATTTTTGAGAGACATAAATCTTCACTCAGTAACAGGTACCATTCCTACATATGCGTTTATTGCGTTTTAGGGTATGTTTGCAATATTGACTCCTGCCCTTATTTCAGGCGCGATTGTGGGCCGTATAAAATTCAAGTCATATATTGCATTCATTTTATTATGGGGCATCATCGTCTATGCACCTATCTGTCACTGGGTTTGGAGCGGTGGATTTCTCACAGGAAAAGCACTAGACTTTGCAGACGGCACTGTTGTCCATATATCGTCAGGTATATCCTCTCTTGCAATTTTGACTTATCTTGGCAAGAGAAGAGGATCTGGGATTGATTCAATCAAACCTCACAATGGCACTTTCACCCTTATTGGTGCAGGGATTCTATGATTTGGATGGTTTGGGTTCAATGCCGGTTCTGCCCTTGCTGCAAATGAGGTTGCAGCGGTTGCACTGACCACCTTAGTTGCACCAGCAGCTGCAGGGCTTTGCTGGATGGCTCTGGAATGGCATCGCCTCGGGCGTCCTAAGTCTCTTGGTTTTTCAACAGGAGTTCTAGCTGGATTGGTTGCAATCACTCCCGCATCTGGTTTTGTCACACCTGCGGCAGCGATTCCAATAGGTATGATAGCTGGTATCATATATTATGGAGCTGTGGAACTCAAAGGAAAGTTGGGATATGGTGATTCGCTTGATGTTTTTGGGGTCCATGGAGTTGGCGGGATTACAGGGGCGCTTCTAACTGGTATATTTGCAAGCATTGGATCGGCAGGTCTCCTTCTAGGGAATTCCAGCCAATTAGTAACTCAGCTTGAAGGCGTCGTTGCCTCAGCTGTCTATGCATCCGTCTGCACACTGATTCTCGGATACATAATCAATAAGACGATGGGGCTCAAAGTTAGTGAAAGTGAAGAAAACATCGGGCTTGACCAGACACAGCATGGTGAGGTCGCATATAATATTTGATTTGACTACGGGTAAAAGGTTTACCTGTATTTTTGTAAATTTTACGTATCCTGTGCAATCAGGCTATTCTCCATAAAATTAAAAGTTGGGAATACGCGGAACTAAAAATATGAGTAATGTTAAAGTCTGTCATTGATCCATTCGGAATTTCAAATCAAGTTCCCTATATATCTCCTTTAAATATCATGAAAATTAACCATGTGAGGTTATGTTTTAGCATCAAAACCTTGTCCGAACAAAAGATAGTTGTAAGCATTACAAAACAACAAGTGATAAGTAGAAATAACCAGAGAGCGTTGATATAACAGAACGACAAGTCGAATGGGTGGTTACAGAAATTCCAAAAGGAAGTCGAAACAAATACGAATATGATAGAATAAATAAGGTAATAAAATTTGATAGGATACTTTATTCTTCAATGGTATATCCCTGTAATTATGGTTTTTTCCCCTATACTACAGCACTTGACGGTGATCCTTTAGATGCCCTTATTTTAACATCGGAACCTACTTTTCCAGGATATGCAATGGATGTATATCCTGTCGCATTGTTTGATATGGAAGATGATAAAGGAAGAGACTAAAAGATACTTTGTGTTCCAAAGGGTGACCCATCGTGGAATTCTATAGAAACAATTGAACAGATTCTCCCTCACTTATTGAAGTAGATTACTAACTTCTTTGAAACTTATAAGAATTTAGAGAACAAATACGTGATGATCATTGGTTGGGTAGGTCTCGAAAAGGCAGTCAATATATTCCAAGAAGCTAAATCTCGATATATCAAACAAAATAAAAAATAGTAGGAAATTTTGATAAAACGCTGATTTCAATAAACTGCTCTTGATAAAAAGGAAATGTATCGAAAGTTCTGTAAAATTTGCGGTTCTGGTGCAAAAATAATATTTCCTCAGTTTGAGACTATAATTCTTACCTTTGTGTGTTATTTTATCCGTGATGAAATCAATCAAATATCCTAATTGTGAAGGTTTTTTCTGATTTTGCAAGGGAGCCAGATTTTTTGCAACGGAAC
>PLUB01000015.1 GCA_003164755.1 Methanosarcina sp.
TTTATCTCCAAATGACTGAAGAAGTGTATCTTCTTGCTTAAAACCAAAATCCGTCAGAGTTTTCATGAGTAAAAATTATTGCTAAGAGATTTTAACTCTCCTATAATCAAATGCATAGGATATTAGAGATACCCCTATAACATTTTAGCTGATGTATTATCTAGTTCATATCGAAACAGCAGCCGAGATGAATACGAGATGCTGCAGGGACTTGATTGTGTCATGAGAACATGCGATGAATTGAGATACTTCTCCTTACCATGATGTACCCACGCGAGAATAAAATTTGTTTGAATATTATGTAAATGTTGTAAAATATACCTGAAGAATCGACACCGAACTTGGGACAGCTATACTCAAAACAAAATACATAGGAAGCCTCTAACAGTCTAAAGAAGTGTTTGTTGGATGCCCGGTATCTGTAATCATTGCAGGTGAGCCAAATGAAGATCTGAAAATAGTTGTTGGAAATGATTGAATTCTCTTCAAATCCTGTAAGCAAGATGTTGCCACATGAAAAAATTTTCCCATTCAACAGACCGTATATATTTGGTTAGAAAAATTACAAAAATCGTTTATGAGATTTTGAGCACAGAAGAATTGATGAGGATGGTAAGTAAACCAAATAGTAATAAAATTTATGTAGAATCAAAAATGGAATTTAAAATAGACCGAAATTGGAAATCAGGATGAGAAATTTTAGTAAAACTGTTGCAGTGGAAATTAAGGGGTGTTATTTTTTGGGAGTAAATATTTTTCAGAAAGATAAAGGATAGGAACAAGTGGAATTATTTTCACTGAATCACCTTCAGAATCACACTTTGATATTCAACAATAACTAGTATTATGAAGATAAAGTTATATATTATATATATCTATTTATATTAATTGTTATCTGAATAGTTTATGTTCGCATATTTCTCAAAATTATTGATAATAGGCTTGATAATTGATACAAAGCAGTTTCTATGAATCACTCTTCAGAATATGCAAAAATATAATTATAGATAAGTTTGAATATAGTAAGAGAGTAAATATGAGAAAATAACAGTATCAGTTTCCGTTGGAGGACTTTATTTCAAAAGATGACTTCAACAAAATCAAAACGTTTTCCCGGAATAAAGAGACACCTTTTTTGATTGTTAACTTACGGAAGATAGAGCAAAGCTATGAAGATCTGATGGAAAGCATGCCCTTTACAAATTAACTATGCTGTAAAGGTAAACCCTATGGATGAAGTAGTGCTGATCCTGTAAAACAAAGGCTCTAATTTTGATGTGGCAACTATTTATAAACTTGATCAGGTTCTTAGGCTTGGGGTGGAACCTGAAAGGACCAGTTACGGCAATACTATCAAGAAAGAATAGCATATAGCCTATGCGTATTAAAAGGGAGTGAAGCTTTTTGTTACTGATTCTGAGAGTGACTTGAAAAAATTAGCTAGAAAAGCCCCTGGTTCCAAGATCTTTTTCAGGATACTTACTGAGGGCGACGGTGCAGACTGGCCTCTTTCAAAAAAATTTGGCTCATGCAGACCTTACATATCAGCTTATCCTAAAAGCCTAAAAATTTGGTCTTGATCCTTATGGGCTTTCTTTCCATGTTGGCTCTCAGCAGAGAGATATTGGTCAGTGGAATAATGCTATTTCCAAATGCAAGTATCTCTTTGAAGCAGTGGCTGAAAAAGGGATTCATCTGAGGATGATTAACCTTGGTGGGGGTTTTCCTGCAAAATATCAGGCACAAGCAAATGACTTAGAAACCTATGCCAAGGAAATCCGCCGCTTTTTACATGAGGACTTTGGCGAACAGCTACCTGAAATCCTTATCGAACCAGTGCGTTCTCTGGTTGCCAACGCCGGTATAATTGTAAGCGAAGTTATAATGGTCGCCAAAAAAGCCAGATTCAATCAATACAAATGGGTTTATATCGATATTGGAAAGTTTGGAGGTCTCATCGAAACTCTTGATGAGAGTATCAAATATCCTATATATTGCAATAAAAAGGGTTATGCTGAAGAAGCAATCCTTGCAGGTCCGACCTGTGACAGCATGGATATTCTCTATGAACATCACAAATATTCTTTCTCACACACAATGAGGGAAGGCAATCGTATATATATCTTTACAACGGGTGCATACACTCAAAGCTACAGTTCTGTGAGTTTTAATGGTTTCCCTCCGCTCAGATCTTATCTTATTTGATGGGATAGTGTAGTTCTTTCCTATTTTTCTCTGTTCTCTAACAATGCTTCAATTTAGTTCTATATCTTGCTTTAAATTTTAGATTTGTTAGAATTGCAGGTTATTATTGTGAATTAAGTTCCAATTTTAGGGGTTGAAAATAGTGAAAATCCTACATACTTTTTTCTTTCTCTATTTTGGATTTGCTTGGAAGACGCCTGGACAAATATATTCTCAGAAATGATCTATACTGTAGAGAGTTTAGATAAACCTCTATGCATCTGAGAATTGAGGAATTTAAATGGCTTAACAATATTTTTTTACTCATGGGAACTCTGACGGATTTTGGTTTTAAGCAAGAAGATATACTTCTTCAGTCATTTGGAGATAAA
>PLUB01000017.1 GCA_003164755.1 Methanosarcina sp.
TCTGAAGTTTTTGCAACGGAACCCAATCCTCAGATTGAAAAACATATATTTATAGAGATAAAGGATTCCTCATACTAATAACTGGGAACTGGGGAAAAAAATCATCCCTCAGGCAAAAGAGTACAAAAAGTTTATATAAAAAATAACTGTTTACGTTTTCGTCGAAAATGAGGCATAAACGATTAAGAATCTCGATTTATTTTTTAAAGATATTATGAGAGAAGTGATCGGCTAAATGGAGATTATAACCGAAAATAGAGTTGTTAAGGTGATTTTTAAAGGCTTTTTTAGCTTAGCCATTCTGTCGCTAACATCGGCAATGGCTGCTGCCAGTGAGGCAAATCTTAAGATTCCAAATTTGAGCCAGGAGCAAAATAATTTACTGCTCTATGGTATCGTTGTATGTGTATTAGGTATGTTATTCGGTCTTTATCAATTTATAAAGGTGAATAGAATTCAGGCACATCTGTGCATGCTGGATGTAGCCAACATCATTTACGAGACCTGCAAGACCTATCTTATCCAGCAGGGTAAATTACTGTGCATATTATTTGCCTTTATCGGTTTCTGTATAGCCTTTTACTTTGGTTTCCTGCAGAAAACATCTTTAAGTGGAGTATTGCTCATCCTGACCTGGACTGTAATAGGAATATTGGGTTCCTACAGTGTTGCTTGGTACGGTATTCGCATGAACACTCTTGCTAATAGCAGAGTCGCATTCACTGCCCTGGAAACAAAACCCTTGAAAATGTTAAACATTGCTCTTGATGCAGGAATGAGCATAGGAGTGCTTCTAGTCTGCGTTGAGCTGATAATGATGTTAATCATATTGCTGTTTGTTCCGAGGGAGTTGGCCGGAGCAAGCTTCATAGGCTTTGCAGTCGGCGAATCTCTGGGAGCCAGTGCCTTGCGTATTGCCGGAGGCATATTCACCAAAATTGCTGATATAAGCGCTGACCTGATGAAAATAGTCTTTGGGATAAAAGAAGACGACCCACGTAATCCAGGTGTTATTGCCGATTGCACGGGGGATAATGCTGGTGACAGTATAGGACCAACTGCAGATGGATTCGAAACTTATGGAGTAACTGGTGTAGCCTTAGTATCCTTCATCGTCTTAGCTGTGCAACCTACCCTGGCAGGCATCTTGCTTACCTGGATCTTTGCAATGCGCGTGCTTATGATACTTACTTCCATAGGTTCGTTCTATATAAATAAAGCCTTAAGCCAAGTAAGATTCGGCAGCAAAGAAGAATTCGATTTTGAACAGCCCCTGACCAGCTTGGTATGGATTACCTCCCTCCTCTCTATAGCTGTAACCTTCGTCATAAGCTATTACATGTTAGGGCCTGGTTCCGGAGTACCTGGGCAGCTGGAGAAACTCTGGCTAGTGCTCTCAGTAATCATAAGCTGTGGTACCCTGGGGGCAGCTTTGATTCCAGAATTTACCAAAAAATTTACAAGCCAAAATTGTTTGCATGTAGCCGAAGTTGTCAAAACTTCACGAGAAGGCGGCTCCTCACTTAACATCCTTTCTGGACTGGTTGCAGGAAACTTCAGTGCGTTCTGGATTGGCATGGTATTTATGGCACTGATGTTCTGTGCCTATTATGCTAGCGGTTATGGTTTGAGTGGGATAATGATCTATCCCTCTATATTCGCTTTCGGTTTGGTAGCATTTGGAATGCTGGGTATGGGCCCGGTTACAATAGCAGTCGATAGCTATGGGCCTGTAACAGATAATGCCCAGTCTATTTTCGAGTTGTCATTAATAGAATCCATTCCCAAAATAGATGCACAGATTCAAACAGAGTATGGCTTCAAACCGAATTTCGATAGAGCCAAAAAGTATCTGGAAGCTAATGATGGAGCAGGAAATACCTTTAAGGCCACAGCCAAACCAGTCTTAATAGGTACAGCAGTTGTTGGCGCTACAACTATGATATTCTCTCTAATTCTGGTTATTAAGAATGTTTTGGGGGTACAACCGGAAGAAATTCTAACTTTGCTTAATCCTTATACAATTTTAGGATTTATAGCAGGTGGTTCAGTAATCTATTGGTTTACTGGGGCATCAATCCAAGCCGTAACCGCCGGAGCCCACCGAGCAGTTGAATATATCAAGACGCATATCCGACTGGATGAAAATGCCAGCCAGAAAGCTGCCATGGAAAATTCAAAAGAAGTAGTAAAGATCTGCACACAGTATGCTCAGCAAGGGATGTTCAACATATTTATCGCCATATTTTCCTTTACAATAGCATTTTCTTGCCTATCAGCTCCTGTAAGCGGGAATCAATCAGTGGCGCTTTTCGTTTCATACTTGATCTCCATTGCTGTATTCGGATTGTTCCAGGCCGTATTCATGGCCAACGCTGGTGGATGCTGGGATAATGCCAAAAAAGTCGTGGAAGTAGACTTGCAGGAAAAAGGCACTTCTTTACATGAGGCAACAATTGTAGGAGATACCGTAGGGGATCCTTTTAAGGATACCTCCTCAGTGGCTTTGAATCCAATCATCAAGTTCACCACATTGTTTGGTTTATTAGCTATGGAAATAGCCATCTCCGAGTCATTCAGAAGCGTAGCCCCCTATGTTGGCAGCTTATTCCTTTTGGTTGCATTAGTCTTTGTATGGCGTTCGTTCTACACTATGAGGATTCCAAACGATTAATGAAGAAAAACACCTGTTGGCTAAGAATAAGCATATCTTATGCATCGAAAAATCTCACAATTTAGCCGATTGTCTATAAAGCAGCCTATGAATAATTCATTGAAATAAGAGGTTTTTCGAAATTCTGATGAGACTAGGTTGTACAAAAGCCGATGTAATGGGGTTTATCTACTGAAAGTTTTCATATCATGTTCTAAATATTTTATGCTTGAAAGATTTCGCTTAATCATGTTAATTTGAATACACTTTCAGTGCGGAGTTTAGCGCTAGAAAGATCAGATGGATCCTTGCTCGAGAGAATAATGGGTTGAACATAACTTCACTATGTATAAAGATCCAGGAATCTCAGCTCATCGAGTTCAAAATATCTTGAAGGAATACTAGGATGCTCTTATCAAAAATTTCTTCTCAGCGAGAATCTTGCCCGGCAAAAAAATCGTCATCTGATGGCAAAATTTAGTCAATTATAGTTAACTTAGCAATTACTTATATTTTATTATTTGTTCATCAAATATTTATACTCAATTCTGAGCAAATGATTTTTATTTAGCTAGCTTTGTATGTTTACCTCTTACAAATTTTCATAGTCATGTAACTGTTTCAATGAATCCTTTCCAAATATTTTCTCTAAACTCTTCCAGGTAAATTTAAGTGGATTTTGTAGAAGTGGTTTCGAAACTGAAGAGATTCTCATAATTCTGGTCTCATGAAAATTTGATTATCGAGCATAATGACTGGATAGCTTCTTATCATTGCAAGGGATTCATAGTTCATTTGGGAGACCAATGATTAAATTTTTTTGATAACAGGATGTTCATCATATCTAACGTAGTTTAGTCTCAAACTTTAGAACTCTTTCTAGAGCTCAGCGATTTCTATGTGGAGAGTAGGAGCTAAGACATACATTTTCTTCTAGAATAACGGAAAAGTCGAGGCTATTAAAAAAGTGATATTTTTGATAGAGTTCATGAGCCCCTTACCCCTTCACAGTTTTCGTTTATATATTCTTAATTACATATTCTGCAACTGCATTCCCTACATCGATCGTTCTTGCTGTACCTTTCAGGTCAGGAGTGACAATCTTTTTTTGAAGCACATCCGCTATTGCCTCATCAATAATCAGGTAGTGCGGTTCACCCATCCATTCTAGCAACATCTTTATACAAAGGATTGCAGCAAATGGATTTGCAATACCTTTTCCTGCAATATCAGGTGCACTACCATGTACGGGTTCAAAAAAAGCATATTTTTCCCCTATGTTGGCGCTGGGGACAAGGCCAAGGCTTCTGACAAGAGCTGCACACATATCACTCAAAATATCACCGAAAAGGTTCGTTGTAACCACAACATCGTATTTCTCTGGATGAATCATAAGACTATAAGCCATTGAATCAACCAACATATCTCCATACTCCACGCCATGATCGCTGGCGGTCCGTCTGCAAACATCAAGGAAAAGATGATCTGATTTCAGGACATTGGATTTGTGGACAATAGTCAGTTTGTTCTTTCTTTGTTTTGCAAGTTTGCAGGCATATTCTGCAATCCTCTCAGAGCCTCTTCGTGTGACAATTCTTTTTGTCCAGGATATCTCAGGGCCGATTCCCTCAATTCCAGAGTACAGTCCTTCAGTGTTTTCCCTGACAATAATTAAATCAAAATCGCTTTTTCCGGTAATGCCCACTACTCCAGGAAGGGGTTTTATAGGTCTTATATTGGCATAAAGGTCCAGTTCCTTTCGGATAGTTAGGAGCAAACTTTTGTAATTTGGCTCTGGCACGGTGGTAACTGCTCCAAAAAGAACTGCATCGCATCCCTTTATAGTTTCAAGATCTTTATTTGACATTGCAGTACCTACTTTCTCCCACCTTGCATAACCTAGTTCCAAAGGCACTTTCTCAATATCAAGCCCGAAAGCATCCAAAACCTTAACAGCTTCTGGAATCACTTCTCTGCCAATCCCATCACCTTCGATTACGGCCAGTTTCATGCTAACTGCATCTATAACTTGGAGTATATGAATTTGGTGTAACTTTTTCAGATATCAAAAGAGGTTTTTCGAAATTCTCTATACATATCTGTACCCGTGCTAGACATCGGACTAAACTATTTTGTGATTTTTTTTGTTGATGATCTTTTTAATTTATATATCTATTAAATCTAATTCTAAGTGCTAAATTTCTTTATCGATTAAATTTCATTAACCACTTCAGGAATGATTTTTCTGGAATATTGTATAATTCCTATATTCCAGATGTTACTAGTTTAATAATGTCTTGAACTTTAGTTTTAATATCCATCGTCTTAAAAATTTCATCGTTTATTTTCTTCAATAAAAACGAATTTTTTCAACATAACTTGATTTTATATAATCAAAAATATTATAAACTGGAATAATTGTTATTTTTGGTATCGTGACTTTAGATCTTTATTTGCAGATTCAAGAGATTTTTAGAGGATGTTGCAGCCTGAAATAAAATATTAAAAAACTATTAAGAGCCATATTTTTCTTCATCAAGTAAAGTTATTATATCAACAATACTACACAATTTAGAAGATACATACATTAAACTTGTTGCATTTATGCCAGAATTGGAAGTATTTTTCTTTGCAATAATCAACGACTTTATTACCTCAAATAATTTATTTGATATTTTTCTCATTCGTAGAAATATTTTGGAATTAACTAGATTCGGAAATACTGTAATTAACAAAAACTATATGTTAGAGAATTGTTATTATCGCCTTAAAATTACCATAATTTGCCAAACTTCATCATTGTTTCATAATTGCCTTATTTGCCTTTAAGGATTTCAGGTGAGTGTTAGTGAGCATCAACATAAATAGATACAAATGCGGATATTGTGGTGCCTGCGTGGGAGTCTGCCCTAAGGGATCACTCGAACTTGTAGAAACCTGGGTTGAAGTGGATGAAAATACGTGCATGACATGTGGAATATGCGATCGCATTTGCCCTGTTGGAGCAATTGAGGTAACTAAATGAAGGACAGGTATGATGTTTTAGTGATCGGAGCCGGTCCTGCGGGTTCAATTGCTGCAAAAACAGCGGCTGATAAAGGACTAACTGTGCTTTTAATCGAAAAACGCCAAGAAATAGGAGATCCGGTGCGCTGTGCCGAAGGCGTGAGCAAAGAGCATCTCAAAAAACATGTGGAAATTGACAAGAAGTGGATTTGTGCTGACCTCAAAGGCGCTCGTATTTACGCTCCGGATGGTACAAAGATAGAAATGGCAGAAGAAATTGCTGGGGGAGAGGTTGGCTATGTCCTTGAGAGAAAAATTTTCGATCGTGCTCTTGCGGAAAAGGCTTCAAAAGCCGGAGCAGAGGTTAGGGTAAAAACCAGAGCCATTGGCTTGATAATTGAAGAAGATTTCGTCAAAGGAGCTAGACTCATGCAACTTGGAAAAGAGTATGATGTACATGCCCGAATAGTTATAGGTGCTGATGGGATCGAATCAAAAGTAGGACGGTGGGCAGGCATTGACACTTCTCTGAATCCCATTGACATCGAAACCTGTGTTCAATACTTGGTAGCTGGTGTGGATATAAACCAGGAATACTGTGAGTTTTACATCGGAAATGATCTTGCACCTGGTGGATATATATGGATTTTTCCGAAAGGTGAAGGAAAAGCGAATATCGGGATAGGTATTCTCGGGAGCAAGATGGGTAAATTCAAGCCAAGGCCAGTAGATTACCTCAATAGTTTTCTTGAGAAAAAGTTTCCGCATGCCAAAGTAGTCGAGATGGTTTTTGGAGGAGTACCTGTTTCAGGCAGTATTGAGAAGACTTCCACTAACGGGCTGATACTCGTAGGAGATGCTGCACGCCAGTCAGATCCAATCACAGGCGGTGGGATCCTTAATGCTATGGATGTAGGGAAGATAGCAGGAGAGGCTGCTTTTGCAGCCATATCCGCAGGAGATGCATCTAACGAGAAACTCGAGGAAGTTTATGAGAAGCGTTGGAGATCAACCATTGGGCATGCTATAGATCTGAGCTTAATTGTTAAAAACTGTTTTATCAATTTGAATGATGCGGATCTGAATGCTCTTGCCTTTTCTCTAAAAGATGTACAATTTGAGAGAATGAGCCTTCTTGACCTACTACATGCTCTCTTTAAAGCTAACAAAAAGCTTCTCTGGGACCTTCGGGTGCTCTTCAAGGACGCAGCAAAAGAAGTGGTAAAAAGTAAAATGTAATGTCTGAAAGTTCAGTCATTTTTCACTTTTTTTGAATCCCCTTTTCTGATATTTTTTAAGGAGGTCTCTTCTATCAAGCTATCCAGGAGTTATCGTTTAATATTATCCCAGGAGACCATAGAATCATATATTGTTTGTTCTTGTCCCATGCTCATGATCACATCTATAATCCATCGATTTCGAGGAACTAAAAAGAGATACTTCAATTGCTTTGGAAAATCAAATATCAAAATTTGAATAGTTTCGTGGTACTTAATTAATACGAGAACCTTGCCAAACAGCGAAAAGTAACCAAAAAAATGATCAAAACCATAGTAGATTGAAGCAGTAGCAACTGAATACTTATACAACCTTATTCACTAGTTTTTAGTTAAAATCGCTATGTTCTCTTTCTGACTTTTAAACTTTGAATGAAGACAGCACTACATTCTACTTCCGATTCTAACTTTTTTGGAACCCATTTCAACTGACATTGGCAATAGTATTTCTAAAGAATTATGCACTTAAAATATAACCAAACAAATTTTAAAATAAATAGACACAATCTGAAGACCGGGAAAAGGCATTACTAAATCAAATATTGTTTTTGATTGCAGAGGATTTCAATAAATCCCTAAAATTCTCCCTATACTTACAGGTTGTATATAATTTTTTAGTGAAAATTAGAGGTTTATCAAAATCCTCTCTAATACAAGAGATCGTCAGAAATTGAGCCATATATTTATCGGTTAGTTCTGATCTTAGAATATGAATCTTTGGTAAGTTAGACAACAATAGAAGATATAATAGAAGATATAACAAAAGATAATACTAAAGTTAATGAACACCATCATTGTGAAATAGGTATAAATAAATTTAATAAGGTGAATTAAAAACTATGAAATCAAATCAATATACAGATTTAATAATATGGATACTAATTAGCTTCTTTGTGTATTTAATCATGGTAAAAGTAATGTCAATAGCATTCGAGTTCGGAAAAATAGCAATAGAGGTGCTTATTTCAGTGATAATAGGTCGAGTAATATTAAAACTTATCTATAAACTAGTATAACCAGCTCTTACAAATATAGGTCAGACAGGCTATGCCATGGGAATGATTTATTTTGCATTTCAATTGATTTCTTCTTTCGGCTAAAAAACTATTTTAATTTGTATCTATTTTTCTTTCTTGCTGCTGACTGAACTATCTATATTAGATTCCACCTTGCTACTTCTGATAATCGCTTTGTGATTCTGCTGAGTAGAATTTATCCGCAGATTGGTATGTATCCGAGGCAACTCCAAGCCATGAAGCAAGATTATCTCCTGAAGAAAAATCCTTCAAATTGCCTATTTCAGCGATTAGAGTCGTTTTACCCAGTTCCAAAATATCGAAACCAATATCTCAATTTCCATTAACCTTTATGCTTTCATAACCAAGTTTCATAGTCAAATCTCATTTAGTTTATCTATATTATGCAATAATTATATCTGTAACTATTTTTTTAAAGCCAGAAGTATGACTTTCTTTGCTTCATACATCCACTGTAGAAAGGGGAGCTAACATTCTAAAAATGATTGATTAGGTTGTAACCATCTTAATTTCGTGTCTAAGTATTTAATATCGAAAGCTTGAAATTTAATGTCGTCTTCGCGCTTTGCTTGCTCAGAAAATGGAGTGTTTGATTTTTCGGTTTACAGGTTTCGATTATTCTCGTTTTGAAACTTATGGTCTTTATATGAATCAAATAGTCTAAAAAATCAATTTTTTTCATACCTGTTATCTTAACAAAATATTTTTACCTATCTTGAATCCAGTTAATTATAGTAACCGGAGAATTATCTCCAACATGCACAAAACAGCGAAGAGCCTTATATTCCTTAATCCGATACTGCAAATTACTTTCTTCTGACATGACTAAGCTAGGTGATTTATATGCTGATTAGTTTTCTTATTTGGCTTACACTAACCTTGAAGAGAGTCCTGATAGAATTTCACTACCACTCTTACCAAAAATGTATATCAGCGCATCATTTATATTAAATATTTCAGATGTGAGAATAAAGTGAGCTTCATTTATGTATATATTCGTTTTTGGTAAATATTCAGCATACCAAACTTTAGTTGGTAGATATTCAATAGCCAACAGTTAAATAAAGCCAGCACAACGAAATTTGCTCCTTGAATCTTTGTAAAAATGGTTATAAATATTGTTTTGCTCAGGTTGAACAGTTATTTTTTTGAGGGTATTAGGCTAGCTACAGTTCCTTCACAATCATTTGTTGCAAGCATCTGACTTTGGATTCCATTCCGCAAAGTTTAGTAAGTTTAAGGTTGGCCAATACGATTGCATATTCCTATATAATCTCTCCGGAGTTTATATAAGGATTGATGCCATTAAAAACCTTTTTTTAGATCTTCCTCTCCAAGTTCACTTCGACCCAAACGAGTTTGTTGGACTCTTTAAGGGTTCTAAAAGTAAAATATTTCCCCCCCTAATATCTAGTTCTGCAAAGTCCTTGTTCTCGATAATGTGAAGGATTTTTTTTGTTAGGCTTCTTCAACTGTTTTTTTTCTCCAATTTAGTGGCTTCTTCTGCAGATAACATTCCCTCGGATTTAGAGGGTTCTTTTTCACTCCCCTTCCCTATATATTTTTTTGCATTGGCGGCTTTAATCCTTTGGTTTGCGATCTCTTCCATCTTTCCTATCAAATCATCTTCGAGCTTTGTAAAGAGAATTTCAGGTTTTGCGAGTTTTGTACCTGCTTTTATAGGCACTAGAGCTTCACTGTACTGGACTGTATGCAGATCTTCTTCCTGCCCGAGCTGTTTCCAGGCGCGTTCCATAGTTTGTGGGATCACGGGTTCGAAGATAATGCCGAGGGCTTTTGAAATGTGAAGACAGTTGTAAAGTACATTCCCGCAAGCTGCCTTATCCTCTTTAACCAGTTTCCATGGAGCCTGAGCCTGGAAGTAGCTATTCCCTAAAGATGCAAGAGCCATTGCAGCATCAACGGCTTTTTTGAATTCATAATCAGCAATTGCTACTTTTACTCCATTTATGGCCTTCTCTATTTCTTCCTTGACTTCGGGTTCAAGCTCCCCCTCAGGGACTTTTCCGTAGTTCTTGGAAGCAAAAAGAATTGTTCTATAAAGGAAGTTTCCGAGCACTGCCACGAGTTCAGTGTTTATTTTTTCCTGAAGCACGTGCCATGAAAAATTCAGTTCCTTAGTATGGGATGTATAGCTCGCTAGGTAGTACCTCAGGAGATCTGGATGGAAACCTTGGTCAAGGTAATCTTCCCCAACCCACACCACATAACCCCTGGTTTTGGAAAATTTTTTATCTTCGATTTTAACCATACCTGAAGCTACAACAGCAGTCGGTACTGAGTATCCTGCTCCTTTAAGCATGGCTGGCCAGAAGATGCAGTGGTGGTAAGTGATGTCTCCGCCTATGAAGTGGACAATTTCTCCGTCATTTTTCCAGTATTTTTCCCAGGAATCCCCCACCTTTGCAGCCCACTCTTCTGTAAAGGCAATGTACCCTATTGGAGCATCCACCCAAACATAGACAACGAGATCTTCATGTCCTGGAAATTTGATCCCCCATTCCAAATTTCTTGTAATGCACCAGTCTGTAAGCCCCTGCTTTACCCAGCCCAGTGCATAGTTCCTGGCATTGGTGGTTCCTCCAAGGTCATTTGAGAGATAGTCCATAAGGTAATCGCTGAACTCTGAAAGCTTGAAAAAAAAGTGCTCCTGCTGGCGATATTCTGCAGGCCCGCTGCAGATAGCGCATATTGGGTTCTGAAGTTCTCCTGGCTCCAGGTGCTTTCCGCATCCCTGATCGCATTCGTCTCCTCGTGCAGTTTCCCCGCAGTAGGGACATGACCCTTCAACATAGCGATCAGGAAGAAAACGATTGCATTTAGGGCAGTAGGCAATTTCAATAGTTTTTGGGTATACATAGCCTTTTTCAATCATCTTGTTGACGATATCGAGAGTCCTATTGTGATTTTCAGGATCATCCGTTGTCCCAAAAGCATCAAAGTAAATTCCTAGTTGCTTAAAAGTCTCGTCGAAATGTTTGTGATACATCTCCACAAGCTCTTTAGGAGTGATCCCAAGTTCCTCGGCGTTCACGACAATTGGGGTACCGTGGGTATCCGAACCACAAACAAAGGTGACTTCTATTCCTTTCTTTCGCAGGGAACGGACAAATATATCCGCAGGTATATAGGTTCGCAGATGTCCGATATGTGCAGTGCCGTTAGCGTAGGGTAGACCACAGGTGACAAGTACGGGTTTACGGGAAGATTCTGGCATTTTTAGCTCCTTATATTTTGTGTCAATATATTCTTCTTCGATGATTTTAACTCTATAATATATTTAGCTTGTTGTTTTTAAAGGGTAACTTGTTTCAGGAATAGTTGCTTTTCGGGTTCCGTTGCAAAAAATC
>PLUB01000086.1 GCA_003164755.1 Methanosarcina sp.
AACTGAAAAATGAGAAGAACTTGTTTAAAAATGTTGAAATTAGACAAACCAGGTATCTGAAGAATATTATTGAATAAGATCATCGATCTATAAAGCGGATAATTGTTCCAATGCTAGGTTTTCAGTTTTTCACTCTGCTAATAAGACTTTAAAGGGAATTAAAGCCATGAATATGGTTAAAAAAAGACAAGTCAATAATCTAAATCACTCTGTTTTTAATGAAGTCAAATGTATTAATCAATTGTTTGGTATTATTTTATAATGTTGGTATATTTCCCTCGGATCTTTTGACTTTTTTTTGTACTCATATATTTACATGCTTATTCTGAAGTTTTTGCAACGGAACCCACACAAGCATATCTCAGCAGACCGAAGTTTAAAGGTGGATTTTAGATATGCCTTATTCCAGGATCCCGGATGGAATACACCTACACCTGTTCCAACTGCCATTTAGTTTGTCATCCTGGCAAGGAAGTTCGAAAAGCAAGTATAAGATGCTCATAGAAAGCGGAGTGATTCTACAGGAACCTGATGGAACCCGTAGGGTCGTATCTCCGGAAGAAGCAAAAGAGTATGTCAAATCCATGCCTCTGGAAAGAAGAAAATTATATGAATCTATTCCAGAGGAATAACCAGTCTATAAATGGAAAACTATTTCACATAGTAAAAAAATAAAACATTTCTTATTCTTTTATTTGTCCTGAAGTCGATAGAATCTTTTCATCTGCCCTTTTGAAGAAACGAATTGAATTTTATAATAACCATTGAGCTCATCCCAAAACAATTTTGATTTCCCCATCAATAAGAGTTTCAGAATTGTGTGCAGGCTGTCGTTGAATTGATGCATAGATTTTACTTTAAAACCTGTGCATAAGTGACGGGAAACGGAAACTTTATCAGTAAAATATTGACTCTAAATTCTATTTCTATTGTAAAGTGAAATCATGCTGAATCGATCAAAATCTGCAGAAAGATCAAATTAGGACCAGTATCAACCGATTTAATATCTTAGCGTATTATTTTTCTCCGTTTCGCGACGTGAGCCCTTATTACCTGAATTTCAGAAAATTTCCGATTACAAAGTTATTAATAATTACAACGGCAATTACTAATAAAGTAAAATTTCCGGTGTAAATATGGTAGTCGAAGATATATTCCCAAAGTTGTGTGCAAAACCAACCGTATTCAAAAATACGGAAATTTTAAGGAAAGGTCATCATCCTTGTTCTTTACAAGAAGTACTTCATAGAGATGGGGTTATAATCCAATATTCAACTTTTTTGAAAGATGCCATGTTTGGAATAGTGCCGGATAATATCTTAATATATGGCACATTTGGTGTCGGTAAAACGATGTTAACAAAATTAATTACATCAGAACTTGTTCATGCTGTAAATCAAGCAGGGCGTAAAATAATTGTAATTTATATTTATTGTGGGACGATGAATGCATTAAGTCCAATTATGCGATATATCAACCAAACTCTTTTTGAAAGTATCCCTAATCTCACAAAAAAAGTCATGGGAGGTTCTAATGCGAAGAATTTTGAGTATTTTTTTGAACTTGTTAATCAGTCAGATGTACCTATAGTGATTATTTTTGATGAAATAGATAAATTGAAAGACCCTAATGTAATCAATGAGTTTTCTAGAATTAAAGAATGTGGATTTACAAAGAATAATGTTTGTGTTATAGGAATAACAAATGATACCAATTTTTATACGAATTTAGATGGAAGAACTAAAAGCGTCATCGGGCAGCATGAACTATTTATAAAACCTTATAATGCAGAAGAGCTCGCGGGGATTTTAGAAGCAAGAGCAAAGGTAGCCTTCGTTGATGGTGCATTGGATAGAGTAGTGATTCCGATTTGCAGTGCATTTGGCGCACAAGATAATGGAGATGCACGTTTAGCTTTAGATTTACTCAGAGTAGCAGGAGAACTCGCAGACGAAAGAGGTAATAGCATAATTGAAGAAATCGATGCTAGAACCGCGAAAAATCGAATTGAATTAAATCGACAACTTGAAGTTGTGGGAAGTTTACCAACACAAACAAAAGCCGTTCTTTTTGCCAGTGTTTATAAATATGAGCAAGTTGGGGCTAATGTTGAAGCAACCGATGTTTATACAGCATATTCGCAAATTTGTAAAATCATTAATCTTGATCCGGTAACTCAAAGAAGAGTTAATGATTACCTTGGAGAGTTAAACGTTTTAGGTATTCTTTCAGTTAATAAAATATCGAGAGGGAGAAAGAGGGGGGTTTACAATGCAGTTAAACCACTGGTTGGGGTATATCCGGTAGAAGATATAATTCTTCGAGATTTCAGATTTGAAGGATTAAAAAACGTAATGTTGAAGTCCAATGTACCCGATTTTGAACTTTGAACAGGGATGTATACCTATGATATTTCCACTGTAATTCCAGCATCAGGAGCTGGGAGAAGAAAGAGATATACAAATACACTCTTCGTCAATGTATTTTTTCCGGAAGGGGGAGAAAAGAGATATACCTATGATATTTCCACTGTAACTTTGAGAGCATAAGAATAGAAATATAGATATGATATTTCCACTGTAATTACAGCATCAGGAGCTGGGAGAAGAAAGAGATATACAAATACACTCTTCATCAATGTATTTTTTTTGGAAGGGAGAGAAAAGAGATATACCTATGATATTTCCACTGTAACTTTGAGAGCATAAGAATAGAAATATATATATGATATTTCCACTGTAATTCCAGCATCAGGAGCTGGGAGAAGAAAGAGATATACAAATACACTCTTCATCAATGTATTTTTTTCGGAAAGGAGAGAAAAGAGATATACCTATGATATTTCCGCTGTAACTTTGAGAGCATAAGAATAGAAAAATAGAAATATATATATGATATTTCCACTGTAATTACAGCATCAGGAGCTGGGAGAAGAAAGAGATATACAAATACACTCTTCATCAATGTATTTTTTTTGGAAGGGAGAGAAAAGAGATATACCTATGATATTTCCGCTGTAACTTCGAGAGCATAATAATAGGAAAATAGAAATATATATATGATATTTCCACTGTAATTTAAGCATTAAGAGTGGGGAGAAGAAAGAGATATACCTGTGATATTTCTGCTGTAACAACAAAATAGGAAAAGTGGGGGAAAAAACTTAGTATCGTGTCAATTGATTTTATACGATACTTTGCTATTGAGCTAGTATCATTACTTTAGTTTAGTTAGTTATATATATTTATAATTCTATAATCAAACAACATGATATTCATATCATAAACTATGAAGTTCATCTTTTAGAGCTCCTTCAGTCCTCTCCCCCTCATAATGCTGGAATTACAGTGGAAATATCATAGGTATATATCCCTTTATCAACAATCTCCACATGCTTTCATTGGTATTTGTTTCAATTGGAAATTATGGAACTTATGTAATTCATGAAACCAAGCGATTTCTATAAGGATATCAGCTCATAGCCATTAATTATTGAAAATCACTATCCGATATTTGTTTATCAATATTTTCTAAAAAATGAGGAGAAGCCCGTTTTCCAGATCAAAGAAACTAACATAAAAAATAACAGTTTTTGTTCTGTTCAAATTTCAGATTCTTTAAATACATTTTTTACTTCCTTAAAACTCATATTTTCAGGGAGCACACTATATGCAAATATAAAGTGATTATATTATAGCAAATTATAAATTCTCTCAAATGATGAAATAGGTATTCAAATCAATTGAAATATAATTCTATTAATTTTTGTGCTATTTTTTTAGATTCATGGACATTTTCAATATACTTTTGCCCCTTGCTTCCAAGTTCTAATCTTAATTCTTTATTCTCAATTAGTTTTATTAAATTGTCGCACACTAATTCTGGCTTGGTATTCAATATTGGTAGGTTTTTATATTTTTCTGCTAAATCCTCTCTTATGTAACACAAAACTGGCTTTCTCATGCACATAGCTTCAAGTGAAAACATTCCATACCATCCTAGAATAAATTGATCTACTATAACATCGGATAATTTTATTTGTTTTAAAACTTCTTCATGAGATACATTTTCTAGCAGGATAAATTCAATATCATACCCATATTTTTTTAATCTATCAATTGCTTGTATCACATACTCAGTACCTTTCGTTTTTCTTGAACTGGGCGCATGTAGAATTCTCAATTTGCTATTTTGAGGAATAGGATCAATAAGCTCCCATTCCTTTGCATCTACCGGATTTGGTAACCAAATTCCATCAGGAGCCCATTCAAGAAGATCTGGAGTTGAAACAAGAATATTATCTGCAAACTTGGAATAAATATATTCTTCACCCTTAAATCGAAGCTCAGATCCATGGTGATGTATAATTAATTTTTTCCCAAATTTTTTCCATAAAATTGAGTCTATGCCTTTTGGAAGAAGAGTTCCACCGTGAAAATGATATACATCATACCTACTAACAAATTTAGAAAAAATGACTAATTTTTTTATGCAATTATAGGGGAATTTGGAGTTTATTGGATAACAAAAGTCTGTTTCATATCCAAAGGGATGTTTTTGATATGAAAGCACATCACTTTCATATCCTAGTTCCCTTTGAGCTGTGGCTATTTTTTGAGGTACTCCTGCCACATCTCCTATATGTAATATTTTCACAATAAATTCATCCAAAAAATTAATTTAATCTTAGAGGTGATGCCATATATTGTCAATATTAAATTTTAGTTTATGTTGGTGATCAAAGTTAAAGCTTTCCAACACAAACTTTCCAAAGCTATGGTTGAAAACACTAAAGATGACTGTATCATAGTAGGTGACCTTAGTGTGCAACAAATGGCTCAACCTTAAGTAAAAGATGGTAAAAAGGAAAGGAGGACCAAAAAATAAAGATCAAAATCGTTTTACTTAGGGTCTAGGAAACTTAGGTAGATTTGTTCAATTCTTGACCTATAAAGCAAAACCTGTAGGGGAAAATGTAATAAGAATTGACGAAAAACATACAATTAAGAAATGTTGCTATTGTGGAAAATCTCATGATATGTCTTCTTGGAATCGTGTTATGATTTGTGATTGCGGGAATAACATTGATAGGGATCTAAATAGTTCTATCGATATTATGTTTCCTATCACAAAATGTCTTCTGGACGAGCTATCAACAACTTATTAATAATCTTCAACAATAAAGAATTCCCGATGGATCTTAAATTTGAGGACGGATGAAGGAATTACTTGATGAAAGTCCCTTCCTCAGAGGGTATCAACCCGACAGGGAGGAATATTACATGACTAAAATTAGTAAGAGTTTTCGTGAGTTAATTAATGCTAAAGAATTTAAATTTTCAGATGCACAAATTATAGAGGTTTATCTAAATTCTTTTTCGTTTATCTTGTTTATTAATTGCTAAGAGAATTAATGGTATGCTGATGTCTAAAAATAGTAAAAAATTTTAGATTCATAGTCATCAATTCAAGACAGTTTATCTGGACTTTCTTCTCATTGTCGCGAAAAGATGGCTATGACACTTTTTTATTTTCGAAGATGATTATGATGCTATTTTGTTTCAGATTAATTTTTCTGCTCCAGGTGAGTTATTGATAGTTATTGATATCAACAACCGAATAGTGGAACCCTAATATTAGAACCAGCCCCAGCCGCCGCAGCAGCCATCGTCGCCGCCGCATGGGCTCCAGGCACCATAAAGAAATCCAGGACCGTAGTATGGAAACATTTTTTTTACCTCCAATGGTTTTTATATTCTTTTTGCATGTTAGAGAAAGTAAATTTGTTAAACGATATCAACTACAACCGAATAGTAGAACCCTAATATTAGAACCAGCCCCAGCCACCATAGCAGCCACAGCATCCCCAGCCTGCGTAGCCCCCATAGCCACCTAAAAAGTACGCAGGACCGCCGTATCCCAACATTATATTTACCTCCAATGTTTCACTCTATTTTTCTATTTTTTTTGCATGTTATAAAATGTGAATTTTTTAAGATTATATTGCATGTAATTCGCGAATAAAACTTTTCATCAACCCCCAATAATCATTCCTTCATAGCAACTTTTGTTAGGAATTATCTAGTTACCTATTTTTGTTTCGAGAGTAGTTTATTTGATTGCTATAAAGTATTAAATTCAAATATATTCCCAAATAATATAAAACCTCTGGAATATTAGGTCCTTAAGAGTAATAAGCTTTAAATAAATAAGTAAATCGTCTCTCAATCAAAATTTCGGTGCTGCATCTTGTTGCAAGTGATGGTGTATGCTGGTGCCTCGCTATGGGTGTAAAGGAATTACTTCCAACAAAATGGTTATATGTGAATATTAAGCATGGATTGGCTTGTGGACTTGTTCGCAAAAGAACACGGAATGAACCAAGATACCACTTAATCTTCAGCTGAGTGTTAGTTCACTTATTCTAATTTAGGCAGACTATTATCATAGGAGTTATGCGATTGGGCTGAGAAATCAATAATATTAAATGTTTTACTGTTAAAAAGTTGATTTGGTAACAATGTCTAAAGTGTTTTGTACTGTAAGTGCGTAAGTCCTACTACTGTAAAAAAAATTAATTGGCTTTATAGTCTTGTTTTTCAAATACTCTTTAATTTGGGTTTCTTATTTTGTTTGTTGAAACTAAGATCTTATTTACTATATAGTGTTAAAATTTAGTAAAATCAGTCTTAGTATATACTATGTCAAACTATAGTAATTAATGTTTCGCCATAGGTTATATTGTTTAACTAACTATCATATAGTGCGTCTGTTAAAAAACACACTCATCTTCATGTCTGCCGAGTATCTAACTAAATATATATTTAAGCCGTTTATATCATGTATGTTGCGAATAATTGGTAAGATAATCTTTATGCAGTGAGCCTGTTGATGAGATGTAAATTATAATAACAACAGTCTTCAAATTGTGTAAATACTATAAATATAAAGGAGTTCAAACAAATGCTTAAACAATCGATTAGTCGAATAAAAAAGGTACTGCCTGTTTTGCTGGCCGTCCTTTTTGTAGTGTCTTTGACAGCAGTTTCAGCTAGTGCACATGGTTATTATCGTGCCGGATGTGGATATGGATTGGGTTTTAACTATCCGTTTGGCGTTTATCCTCCCATAACGTCTGTTGGTGTTTCACCTGTTGCGATGACTGAAGTTGCAGTACCAGCTATGGCTACCGCGGCTGTGCCTGTTGTAACTATCTCAACTGTAGAGACCTCACCTGTTGTAGTGGCTTCTGGGCCTGGTGTTTTAACAGCACCTCTCGCAATTGGTCTTGGATATGGCTATGGTCTTGGATATGGCTATGGTCTTGGATATCCTGGCTTGGGCTGGGGCTACGGCGGACACCACCACCACTAACAAAAAAAAATAGATATAACTGTGAAAGATACAGATAAAAACTGTAAAAAAGTGGAAATTATATGTCAAATATAGATAAGAGTCTTACTAGTTATGTTAATATTGCGCTTGATTGTACAAAAAAATCGCTAGTGCCTAAAAAATTTAATTGTTGATCACCTAAATAAATTTTGATCTACCATCTTATACTAATGGGAAGCTATACAAGCGGTTATGCTCTTTAATTAAATTTATATGACACTAACTGATATTTTATCAAGATAAGAGTAAGACTCTTAACTTTATTAAATTAAAATTTTTAAATTATAATCAACTCAGCAATTAATCATACTTTTTATTCGTTCACAGAATGTTTTCATTCAATTCTTTGAAAATAATTTTAATTTAGCTGACTGTATATATTTATTTCTGCCCAACTCTGCGAATTTTGTAAATAAATCTATTAATTATTTGGGAATGTATTTTTTACTCTTTTCCAGGTCTTTAAGCTAATCAAGATTGTGTTAATAGGGGAATGGCCAATATCAAATGTGATTGCGATACTTTTTTTCATTTTTTTGTTATTTGATTGATTGCAGATAATTGGAAGTGGAATTAATGGTAAATTTTTCTGCTATTTTTGTGGCTACCATAACTCTGAGCTAACACTAAAAGATAGAGAATGGAAATGTCCTGATTGCAAAAAAAAGCATAATAGAGACATTAATGCTGCAATTAAAATCAAAAAATTCTCTCTCATTGACCAAAATCTCATTGGGATCTGATACCTGTGGGGGATGAGCTTTGTGACTTGTTCTCAAAAGAGAAAGGAATGAAACAAGAAGCCACTTAGTCTTCAGCTGAGTGTTAGTTCATTAGTTTAACCATGTAGGTTCTACTTAATCAGAACATTAATTCTAATATTTTAATTTTCAGATTATTTAACCTTATATAGATAAGCTATGTATAAAAAAGTGGTAAAAAGGTCTAAGTATAGTTAGATATTAGTATCAATACTCAAATATGTATTGTATATTCTATTAGATGAATATTACATTTTATTAAAATAATTTTTACTCGATAAGTATTTTCAAATTAATATATATAAAATGTATCTTAAGATATTGCTATATATTGAATAATTTGTGAATCAATAGTGACGTACGTTGTGGGGAGGTTCTAGAGTCTGGGGAAATTTATTCAATCTAGTATGTAAAAACTTTTTTTTGATTTTTTATGCATTTGCTTTGTGCTAATTTTTGAAATTAGATTTATAATTAACTCACAAGACTAAAATCTCAAAAATAGGGGAATAAAAATGGGGAAATATTTTAAAATAACAAAATTAATACGTTTAAATTCAAGTCAGTGTATATTTAGTGGGGCATTGGTTTTGTTTTTAGTCATCGGCTCATCGATAGCAATCGCATATACAGGATTCTTGGAAGAAAACAAATCATTTGATATTAAGAAAAATATCTTAATCCATACAGAGTTTTCTCCAAAGATCGAATCCGCACCAAAAAACCCCGAATTTATTAAATACCAGAAGAACATGATTTTTAATTCAGAGATATCTCGGGGGTTAATGGGTGAAAATATATTTGGTGATAATGGAGGGAGCGATGAAACTGGAGGTTTTTCACTAAAATCAGAAAGCTTTGTATCCGTCCCTGTAACATCACCATTTGGTAGATTTAAAACAGGCCTTGTACCTGCGCCTGTGGATCTCCGTCATCTCAGCAACCATCATCAACACAGCAATCGTCTTCATTACAGCTATCGTTTCCATTCCAACAATAGTTCCTTAGCAAATATAACTGCTCCGGCTTACTATGATCTGCGGAGCCTAAAAAAGGTAAGTCAATCCATTAAAGACCAGGGTACTTCAGGAACATGTTGGGCATTTGCCACTTATGAGTCTCTTGAATCATTTTTAATGCCGAGAGAAAACTGGGACTTTTCAGAAAATAATTTGAAAAATCTACTCTCTTCTGCTTATCCAGGAGGGTTTGATTACATTGAAGGGGGAAACATGTTTATGTCAACTGCCTATCTGGCTCGCTGGAGTGGTCCAGTGAAAGAAATAGATGATCCTTATAATCCCTATTCTGGTATGTCCCCTAATAATTTGCCCATACAAAAGCATGTACAAAATGTGTCTTTCTATCCGGATAGAAATGGACCTATGGATAATAATGAAATAAAATCTGCAGTCATGAACTATGGAGTAGTATATACCACTATAAATTACGATCCCACATTTTATTCAGCTACCACACATAGTTACTACTATAACGGGACCTTAGATAGTAACCATGCTGTGGATATTGTAGGCTGGAACGATTCTTTTGACAGAAATAGGTTTTCTCCCCATCCTCCAGGAAATGGAGCATTTATCGTAAAAAATTGTTGGGGTACGAGCTTTGGTGAAAAAGGGTATTTCTATGTTTCCTACTATGACTCAGATATAGGAATCTCCAATGCGGTTTTCACGGCTGAAAATTCTGATAATTATAAATACATCTACCAGTATGATCCTCTTGGATGGACTGATAACTATGGATATGGTAACCTCACTAGTTGGTGTGCAAATATCTTTACTGCAAAAACTAACGAAGTACTCAAAGCGGTAAGTTTCTACACAACAGATCTAAACTGCAAATATGAAATGTATATTTACACTAATTTGGGATCCAACCCCATTAGTCATGCTGGCCCGATTCTTACCCAAAGTGGGATACTCTCTACCTCAGGCTATCACACTGTTCATTTGAATTCTGGAATTCAGCTCAGTGAGGGTAAAAAGTTCTCGGTAGTTCTGAAGCTCATAAATTCTGGATATAATTACCCGGTTGCAGTAGAAGCGCCGATCTCTGGCTATAGTAGTAAGGCAAAAGCAAATTCTGGGGAGAGTTTTATTAGTCCTGATGGAACTACTTGGACCGATATAACTACAGATCCAGATCACTTAAATACAAATGTGTGCATAAAGGCTTTCACTGACAAAGAAAACATGTCTTATGTTACTGATTTTGTTGCAACCCAGACTTCAGGAAGTGTACCACTAAATGTTGTGTTCACTGATAAAAGTACAGGATCACCAACTTCATGGTACTGGGACTTTGGAGACAGCACATACTCGACAATTCAGAATCCTTTTCATGTTTATATTAAAGCTGGGCAATACATTGTTATTCTAAAGGTAACTAATAAAGCTGGGAGTAACATAGTGAAGAAAACAGTTCTGATTTATCAGAACTGACAGGTGATAATATGTCAAGAATTAGACCTGTGATAACAGTTTTAATAATATATTTCATTTTAGCAATGATCCCAATGGCTTTATGCGCTAAGATTAATACAGCAAGTCAACAGACTGTAATAACCGAAGATGACACAGGAAAGACCATATATCTTAAAAATGGGGACATTTTTTACCTGAGGCTGAAAGAAAATCCGAGCACTGGTTACTCCTGGGAACTCTCCCTGAGCAGGGGACTTAGCCTGCTAATGGACAAATATTATTCTCCGGATTATTCTAAAAAAGATGGAAGGTTTGTTGTTGGTGCTATAGGGTTCCATTCGTGGGAAATTAAAGCAGTGGGTAGAGGTAGCCAGCAGATACGGGGGATATATAAGAGATCTTGGGAAGAAGAGACAGGCGATGAACAGGTCTTCAAAATTAATGTTAAAATATTCTGAACTGTATTCTATTTTTTGTGATAGAGCTCATCGCAAAACCAATTTTACCCTTAAATAGGATTTCCAGAATTATTTTTATGATCATGAACTCGATTGATTACTCAAAATTCATGATTCAGAAAAGTAATTTCTAGTTTTGGGATCAGAGCATGAAATGCTATTAACAATAGTATTTACCGAATGCAGTAACGAATTGACTAGTACATAAGTTTGATTTTTTGAGACTTGAGGTCTTCAACAGACCAAAATTCTGCGGATCAATATAGTCTATTTTGAAAATAGAGTATCATTTCAACTGTTACAAACGAGAAGGTAAGTGAAACAGTAAAGAAAAAGGATTTATTACAGCAGCTGAGAAATGAACATTTTAAGTTTGGGAAAAAATAACCCAGGTAAATGCTAAAGAGTATTGGGGAGCTTTGTTACTTATGGTTTGTGGAGGATCAATAATTCCCTGCTCTTTCGATCGTGAAGATGTGAACCTTTGACTCTCTTTGTTTCCGTTCAATCCTCTAACTAGTCTATCATTTTTAAAATGAGTTTTTTTGGAATCATGCTCAGATATGATATCCTCTCTATCTGATTGAGATGTGATACGCATTGAATTAAGTAGCTTTGTCCATGGCTTTGGTCCGATCATCTATCATTTAATTTTTGTGGTTAAGTACTGATCTGTGTATCCTATGATGTGCGATTTGAAAAGAATTAAGTATTCTCTCTTTTTCACTATTTGCACGTAGCAGGGCTGTAAAATCCATTAAATGGAGTGGTAGAAGGTCACGTTCAGTTCTTCTGGAACTCCATTCAAGTAAATTTCCATAAGAGGTAGTTAAATATTTCATATATGTTGTTGCATTATCTTCCTGCAATATTAAACTTCTAATAGATATCATGGGACTTATTTCAAAAAATCTGAAAAAAGTAAGCTTAGCAATAAGAAAGTAGGCCACACCAAAAAAAAACTTATCCATATTGAACTTGAACATATGTAAAAAACCCAGAACCAAGCTAAAATAAACGAAAGAACAAAAAATATAGGAAACTTATTTTTATTTAAACTAAAGCTATCCACATACATATTAATGAACATGCTATATAAATATATAAAATTTATGGGAACATCACTAAAAAACAGGACACAAAAAAACATATATTTTGGGTTCTAAAGGCATATATTCCGATCAAATGAAAAAAACAGATCACTGTAGTTATAACCTTATTGTGGCTGTGTAAATTAAGGGATAAAGAATCAGTTATATTTTACAAAAAGTTTTGTAAAATAATAACTCTCCAAAATTCACTAAACCAAATGATATAAATTCATTAGCATTGACTCTATAGGGTACTGTTTATTGGTATTGATACAAACAGTTCCAGATCTTTTTCTCATATTTGGGCTCTAGTGGAGCAAGCGTATTATATTAACATAGGAACGTAAGCTTAAGCCACTTTGGAGTTTGTTGCATGAAAATATCACTTGTGAATTAATGGATGAGTACAAAATTTGGGAAAAATATTTTGTTTACTAATAAACAGAAATTACACACTATAAACGAATATATAGCGTTTGTAGATGAATCAAATCTCATAGACATCATTGATATAATTATAGGCATAATTAAAACTTCTAGATATTTGTGGCCTGATTTTTAAATATGATATTTAGATTTTATATAGATAATACAAAAATATAGTAGTACTTATAAGGTAAAACCAGTCTATTATCGTACAGGTAATTATTACAAACCAATCTGCATTAAATATATTAAATATAGGAAGGTATATAATATGATAACTCTGATTCAAAAATATTCCTTAAATTGGATGGCGTTCACGCAAAAAAGACAGCTGGAACGATCGTAAAAACAGATTCTTCTGCTAATTCTGCTAAGGTTGTTTAAATACAACATTCATTACTTTTTACTTTTGATAACTCTTACTTTTTTTCACGTTTTCGGATTTAGGTTTTAAAGTAAAACATTTGCATGTTCTCAATGTCAACTTTCCATTAAAATTTTTTGTGCTATTAACCCTTCAATCACAAGCTTAAGAGCATATAGAAACGCAGATTCTTTGATTTTAAACAAACTACTTCTTGTTCAGCCTAATTTACGTTATAATTTTTCGCTGTGTTTTGTATTTCCATCGCAAATAGTCTCTGCTCATTTAATTTGGTTACTTAAAACATAAATTGTATCACTTGCTGCATCAATAAGTATCCACCCGCTTGGTGTACCACTCCATCATCGTACATTTCCAATTGGAAATTTTAAGAAATTCAACGATTGTGTTATTTGGTTAGTTACCAATGTTATTCCACATCAACAGTTTTGGTCTCCACATCTACAGTCTGCAAATCTATATCTACAGCTTGGACATTCATATTTATAGGTTAAGAATCCATATCCACATGTTTGGTCTCCATCTCTACAGCTTTGATCTCCACATCCGCATCTTTGGTTGCCACCATTCCAGTTGCCGTTATTGTTTCCGTTTTCATAACCTAAATTATTGTTCCCATTGTTGTTCCCATTAAGGGAATCACTATTTGCATTTCCATTACAGTTCCCGTTGAAACTCCCCTTATTAAAGTTACCTTATCCATTCCAACAATTAGCTGTACTTAATGTAGTTGTCACGGATGTTATAAAAAAGACTAACAATAAAATATTCAGTGTTCTTTTTGTTCTGTTAAATATTTGTTTTCCCATTTTAAAGCCCACTCTAAACTTGTATGCAGTTAAATATTCGTAAAAATGATTAGATTGTCAGCGAATACAATCTTAAGATTGTTGAAATTTTAATTTGCTTGCCAATGGTGGATAACTACATTAATACGATCATCAGTTTAATAAATCTTGGTAGAGTTTTAAAAAATAATCGTATTAATAAATTCGGAAGCTATATTATATATTCAAATATTTGCTATTATGATACTAATATTAGTCTATTTCATAACAAATAATATAATATATGGTGAAACATGTGTACTAATCTGTATTTAGTATACTACAAACAAAACGGCAGTATACTTAAAGTTCTGTAAAATCTAATTGACTCTGTATCCTTTGTCTCCACCACAAAAAAAGTGTTTATTGTTTCATTGATGCAGAGCTTTTGTGTGAAAACCTATGTATTTTCTCGATTTTCAGCCGAAAATTAGAGTGCATTTTACTGGATTGCATAGTAAATGCATAGTTTTTATTAAAACATATTTTGTTTTAAAAAGCCAAAAAGTTGCCATATTAATCTCTGAAAGGGTAAAAATGAATGAAAATTAAGTAATTATTTAACCTACAAATTAGATTTATTTAATTTATTCAGAGTAATTGCTTTATTGTACCAAGATGCTAAATCCTGCGGGTTAATTTCAATTGCTTTGTCACATGCTGTATGGCTTCATTGTACTTGCCTAAGAAGGTTAGAATAAGTCCTTTATTAGTCCAAGCCATTAAATTATGTGGGTTAATTTCAGTTGCTTTGTCATATGCTTTTCTAGCTTCATCGTATTTGCCTAAGCTGCTGAGAGCGTTTCCTTTATTGTACCCAGCTTCTGAATCCTGTGGGTTAATTTTAATTGCTGTGTTATATGGTATTATTGATTTTGTTATATACTTTTATTGCTTCATCGAATCTATTTTTTAAATTTATCCAATAATCTTACATTGTTAATTTGCACATAAAAACTGATATTATTTTTTAATTTTAAATCAGTATTATGATATGAAAAATATATATAGTTGTGAATGATATTCTGTTTAATAAAAGTAACTATGTTCAAACATTACATAGTCCGGTCTCTGATTTAAAAATCTATTTCAGAATCAGCAACCTATAATTTTCAAGAAGTGGTTTGCACTTAAGAAACCTAATGGGTACCTAAAATGTAATCTTTATAAAAAAAGTTAAAAACAGAGATTAAAATTTTAATAATTTTTAACTTGTAACAACGAATTAATTACTTAAATAGTGTCCAATTTTATATGACTAAAACTAGATGGTGTATAAAGATGGGAAAAGATTGCGTAAATTTAACCAGATTAAATACTTTACCAAATTGTTTGAAACTTGTAAGAAGTATGTCGATAGAAGCTCATTTGTGGTCCTATAAACTCAGTTTTCAGTCTATGATCAAAGTGATGCTGCCAGCAATCTTGAGTATGATTCTTTTATTTAGCATGATTCCTTTCGAAGCGCAGGCTTCAAGCAGTCAATCTAAATTGAGCTTGTATACTTGCTAATCTTTCAATGGATAACGAATCAACCAGCTCAAACCCTGCTACGTTGACAGTTACATCCGGGCAGAGTCCAGCTCTAACAATAGTAAAATCAGCATCTCCAACAACTTACGCTACTATAGGACAGACTATTACATACATTTACAATGTAACTAACTCTGGAAATGTGAATATCAAAGGACCTATTAACATTATAGATAGCCTCATAAATGGGCCAATCTCGATACCAAACACTGATCTTAGCCCAGGGCAAAGCATCACCGGAACCGCAAACTACACAATAACACAAGCAGACATTAATTCTGGTTCTGTGACTATCTCAGTGTATGCAAAAATATTGATGATCGTTTAACAATAATATCATTTCCAACAAGGATATTACAAAAGTAATAGCTACCCAGCATCCCTCTGGTTGGTGCGATAACTGCAACTCTCGATTAAGGTCCTGGTTTTAGGTCTACCCAACCAATTATTGGGGAATCAAAACAAGCTGTAATACCGCAGGTGGTAAAAAACAACAATAATGGAATTTGTCGATATCCAGGTTCTTTACCTGGATATTTGAAAGAAATAAACCATCAAGTTAATTCATTTAAGCTAGTTTCGAATCTATCTACACATTGTTGAAGTTACTCCTCATATGGATAAATAAGGATCAATAAGATGTATTGGACTTCTACTTATGCACCAAAACAGGCAGAAATGAAATTTTGAAATCTGCTCCTTTATTTTAGACCCTAGGTGCGCACAATTATGTGAACTAACACTCCGCTGAAGACTAAGTGGATTCTTGGTTTATTTCGTTCTCTTTTCCGCGGGTATCAGATCCCAATTAGATTTTGGTTAATATTGTATTCTAATTCTGTTACAAAACTACTTCATGCCGAATCACCTATAGCCTATGCTAAATGGTTATTTATAATCATGTCTTTAACATTCAGAGTTTCAAAAGCTATTACTTGTTTCTCGCTAACAAGTTCAAAAGAGAGGTTGTGTTAAAAATCATTTCTCTGATTTGTTATTTTATCACGAAGTACAGATAGTTTTTGTTTGGCTTTTTCTCTGTTTTTAGAACCTTTTTGTTTTCGACTAACTCTTTTTGAAGTACTTTAAGTCTCTTCAAAGAGTTTTTCGAGTACGTAGGATTTTCAACCTTTTCTTCAGTTGAAATTACAACAAAATCTGTTATCTCAAGTCTACACCAATAGGCGTAGATTCAAAAAATACTTGTTTAACTGGGAGGTTTTTTCATCTTCCACTAAAATGTTGATATAGTAATTTCCTGTGCAAGACTTCGAAATAGTAGCGGTTTTTAATTCCCCTTCAAATATTTTTTGAAGAACTACTTCGATTTTATTAATTTTAGGAAGCTTAAAAGTATTGTTTCCAAATATATATATGAGCCTTCGATGGCAATTCACAGATCAATTTAAACAAAGATTTTTGAAACCAAGATAATTGAACCTTTTTCTCCAAAGCAAGAATCCAATCAATTACAAAAGAGGATTCCAATAAACCTCTAAAAGCTAACTGGATATTCTCACAGGATTGATAACTACAAGCCAAAATTATAATCCAAAACGAAAAGACAAAACAGGGTCTGGATTTTCAAGTCAGGATATTTCAATGATCCAGACCACAACAACTTGTACCAATATCTATTTTTTAAGGTCCTTTGTTGTTCTTAAGGATAAATTTTTTATCCCCTACTCCAGCAGGTCTTTTTTCGATATTAGGTATCGGCACATGGTCGCTTATAAAACATAGTTTGTTGAAAATAATTATTAATGTAATTATGCTGCCAGCAAATAAAAAACCGGGTGCAATGGGAACAACAATACTATATATACTATTTAGTGATAATATGTCCACAATATCACCTCTACGGATACTATATGCCGATTATGTGTTATAAATATATCGTCTGAAAATATTAAATAGGCATAAACAAGTTAAGTAAACATTACTTCTCACTATTCGGTTCCGATCCATATTTTCATGGGTTCTCTTTTCAATAAATCCTAAGCAAAGTCGAAAAAAGCAAGCTTGATAGGTTACTATCACTAATTCTACGGCGTCTATTCTTCAACACTATGTAATTCTTTCTTTAAATTACTTTTAGGGAAATCATTTCTCAGGAATATCAGAGACCTTTTAATTTATCATACAGTTTTGATAGCTATATTTATTGCTAAAACATTGCTATTTTTCCAGATTTTACATTTAAATTTGGTATGACAGTTTATGAGGCTATATTCCTTACACCATTTTGTCTCCCTCTTTATGCGTAGTAACTCTGCGAGGAGTCATAATTCCAAAAAAGTTACGTGATTCAGTAAAAAATGAATCCCAACCTATAATGGGCAGAATAGAGGTCCAAATTCTGCCTCTATCCGAATGAATGCAGATTTAATGATGGTGTCTTTGTGTGTCAATGGAAGCAAATTCACGAATGTGAGATCCCCAAAGACATCGATAGGTTAGAAACTTATAGTCAATCATGTTAGTGGATTGTTAGCCGGAATCACAAAATCATTTATGCAAAATAATTGATACTTAGTACAGAAAGAAATTGAGATTACTTGAGCCTTATGGAGATAAATTTACAAGTATGGATCTTAGGGAAAAAAGTATGTGAAATTCTCACGAGTTGTCTGAAAGCCATACATTTCCTCACGTTTGGGGATTATAACATCTCTCTGTAGACCTGTGGCATGAGCCTAACCTGTTAAGGTATGGAAAAGATCAGGAGAAAATTACTTTATCAGCATATTCATCAAATGAATACAGCAGCTCTGCTATAATCTGCAAACAAGCCCAGATTTGTTTGAATTTACTAGCAAGATGCCCTTTCCATTATTTGTAGCAGCAAAATTTAGCGAAGAATTGGTTTCGTGTAAGACTAGCAAGTCTAGAATAACAGTACGACAAAAATAGTGATTTTTGCCCGGATTCAGAGCTTCCACGCCCATGAAAATAATCAAAGCAGTTGTTTATAAATAAGATTCTTTTCCCTATACCTCTTAGAACTTCCATATTTATTTAGCCTTCAAAAACTTAGCAGAATCCAGAACTGAAAATCTTTAATCTTATTAGCTAGTCATCCATTAAGATCTCATATAATATCTCGCAATTTTATATGAACTAGATACAAAAAAGATCTGACCATGGTGCCAAAAATAGATTCGTATTACAAAGAAGTGATGATTAAGAGGGATAGGCGAAAACAAAAAGGTGCGGGTGTTCACTTCACCTCATATCTAAATGACGGGTAATTCTCATGAACATCCTCACTACAAAGTAATAAAATGAAATATCAGCCTGTTAGATTTGAGCAAAAAGCCTTGTTATTTTTAGCTTTGGCTTTTTTGTTGTCTTGCAATTAAGATATCCCCTTGTCTCACTGTGATATATCTTGATGTTTCACTTATGTTGCTACCATTAGTTTTTCTCACGGTTAAAGTTACTTTGAATTTCCCTGCTTTAGAATATGTGTGTGTTGGGCTACGGGATGAGGAAGTAGCTCCATCTCCAAAATTCCAAATTCGTGAAATCGATGATTCAGTGCTTTTATCAACGAATGACACTTTCAATGGCTTTTTTCCAGATGTTACACTTGCAGAGAACGCAGCATTAGGAGCTTTCATGGCAGTTGGAGCTTTTGAAGTCACAACGGTTATGTAATTTAATTTTGTTACTGTGTCGCTAACCCCCCACTTACCTGTCACTGTTGCTGTAACATTATAATTTCCTATTGTAGTATATGTGTGTGTTGGATTCTGCTCATATGAATTCTCACTCCCATCTCCAAAGTTCCAAGTCCACGCAACTGGTGATCCTGTGCTTTTATCGGTGAAAGACACAGTTAATGGTGCTGTTCCAGATGTCATCTCTGCAGAGAAAGCTGCAATGGGTTTTATATTGATATCTAATCCATTAAAATCCCATCCATCTACAGATTGAGCAGCTGCTAATACCATCGAAGATCCAAAAAATAAGATTGCTAAAACTAAGGCTATTGGAAAAAGGTTGTTTGCATTTTTCACTGATCTTCTCCCCCTTTCAGAGTTCATTTAATTTTAATAAACTTTAATAAATATTAAATATATTAATCTAATTTTTAAATCATTTGATCCTTCACTAATCTAGTTATATTGTATAATTTAAATATAACTCTATGCGAAAAATTCCTTCTAACATTTGGTATTTATTACCATAGATTTTGGAATATAATCGTTGAAGTAGAACTATTACTCCATGTTAACATAATATGAAAGTTAGCTTTTAAACAGATAAATAATTAGATATTTGTTCTGAGGTATCAGTACTTATTTATCTGTTTTACCAACTTGCTCAGCTTTTTTGATTTTTGGCATTTTTCCCCGAAGTATATTATTCTGATGCAATCCGTTTTTTGTGATAGAATGTACGATATCATTTTAAGTGTTTGTCTATGTAAGATCGTAACTTACTATTGTATATAATAACGACATTGTTATATTCAAAGGGGGGCAATTCTATTTAGAATCCATTCAACAGATTAAAATACTTGTACTTCTATACGTAATCTAACTGGGCTATACCTAGTAATCATTTTCACCAACCTTGGGGGGATCGGTATTAAGAGAAGAAGCAGGACTGAAATTGCAGTAGATATTTTAAGAGTAACGATGAATGGAGCAAAGAAAACTCATATTGTATATGAGGTAAATTTAAACTTTAATATTGCAAAGAAGTACCTGGAAGTATTAAACGAGAAAGAGCTTATAAGGCATGAAAATGGACTTTTCATTACAACGGATAAAGGAAAGGCTTTCCAAGAAATAGCTAAGGAACTTAAGCTTTAAGCTATCTTTACACACATATCCAAAATTTTTAATATACTTTTCCTATTTCGCTCGTTTTAGATCGTATGGAATCTTTTTTCTCTTTTTAATATTCTTGTTTTGTTGTTAGCTATGTGATGTGATTTATTGATTTTAGTGCTATATTACATCATGTTTTTTGTATTTAATGAGAGTTTGTCAAAAAATCTTTGATATTTATGTAACATATACAATATTTATTCACTTAGCAGTTACATACTATCCTTCAAAAAATCTCTCGCTATCGAACAAAGAATTCAACTAAAATCAAAAATAGACACCATAATCATATGAGAAATTGATTAATACTCAAAAAAGAATACGTTTCCAATGTTTGATGAAGATAAAGACAGATCCTTAGGTTTATCTTTTTAATGATTAATATCCTGGATACAATATAACTATGGGCCTTAATTAATTTACTAGTAACTTCATAATGTTCATTATCCACGAATTTTTATATTATATACCTATATATTATTAGATTTGATCGAATTTTAGAAAAAAATATACCTTTTGCTAAGATAAAACCCTCACCGAAGGTTGGAATATTACTATTAGATTGATTAAAGGTTTCAATCTGGTGGGATGCCAACCTATAGAAATGACAAAAATCACAGTGGCATATTTATTACAATGGATTACAATCCAAAATTATTATTTTGTGCGTTGTTATAGCTTCTCGAGAATGCATTGAATTCTGAGCATTTTAATATCTTCTTAGATCACCAAAATTTACCAGTAATTTCTTGCCAATTAACTGCAATCAACCAAAAATTAAGAAAATAATAAATTATTCCTGAATCAGGTAGCGATTTTTTATAGGAAATTAGAAAAATTTTGGAGCGAACATACCCCATTGCTTACCGGTAGGTACCCCCAAAACTTTGATTAGATAACTATTCGTTATCTACATGTTACATTTTATAACTTTATATCTCCAAGTATGAACAATGTATTTGTCAATTTGTCATGCTCTCTATTTTTCCTGGCATGTCCCCCATTTTTTTGGTTGCAGTACCAATTTCTCCAGCCATCTTTCCGTTTATATGTTCGTTATATAATTTGTTCCCCATCTTTCCATTTATATTACTTCTCTTTTCGGTTGTTTCACCCATCTTTCCAGTTGTATTCCCCATCTTTTCGGTTATAGGCGATATGGGGGTTGTTGCAATGGGTGCTGGGACATAAGATACGCGTTGTACTTTCTCTAAGACGGGTTGTACTTCTTCTACTACGGGTTGTACTTTTTCTATAAATTGGTACGTGGTTCCAATCCCACACTAGAGTAGCAGGATTATATACCCACTCATAGTTCTTGTAGTAAACACCATTGTAGTAGTGGTCATGGAGGTGGTGATGGTGGTGATGGTGGTGGTCATGCCAGTTGTGGAAATTGTGTCCGCTTGGATTGTGTGTCTGCTTGGATGATGTCTGCTTGGATGGTGTCCGCCTTGATGTGGATGTTTGATTTCATCTGTGGCACTTACTGCAGTAATTGTCATTGAAATTATTACAAAAAATACTACCAAAATAGCTAATTTATTTTTTCTTCTGTCAAATGTTTGTTTTCCCATTCATATACATTCCATACTTTTGCTCAATTTGATACAATAATAACATGAATAACATAATTTTTCGATACACTTCCATTCAGCGGCTTTCATGAATAGATATTACTAACACTTATATGGTTGAATCGAGAAATCAATGACATTAAATCATCAAATGTCTAAAACAAAAATTTATAGACATCACAATAAAAGTTGACATCTTGAAAAAATTCGACAGATGGATTTATACTTAACATATTCCCACCTCCATTAATCTCAAGTTATAAGCAGGGTTAAAAATATTTGAGCAGGTTTTTTATATTTTCCATGCTTTTCATGGATACAATATCATGTAATTTAAATTCAAATATTTACATTAAAAATTAAATTGCAATGATGTTGTATTTAAAGGTATTCGTGGTTTTAATTTTTAATAAATTCATCTTAGTAGAACTAAGCCCGGATGAGGATTTTTATCTTAAGGATACTACTTGTGATAACGCCATGATCATGATAGTACCGAATAATAATAACATTTTGATACAGATTTTCAGTTTTTTAACCGACATTCTGTAGATGTATATAGATATATAATTTGGTTGTCTAATTTTCCACTATTAATTCATTGGAGTTAGGTTAATTTCTAGGCTACGGTCATATTGAAAAAATGATGAAGTTCTTGTGTACATCTGTAGAAAGTGGGATAATCTGGAGGAATTTTTATTTATGGTATTTTTGATCTTAGATCGTTGGGTTCAGATTCAAGAATTCTCCTTTTAGTAATTCTCGTTTCGTTATTTTCGTAAAGGTAAGCTGTTGGATGTAAAAATCTGGAATGGGGCTGCGTAGTTCACAACAGGTTTTTATTTGGATGTAATTTTCATAGTATTAATAGTAGCATATAGGTAACTATGCTTGGTTTAAAGATGATATTGTGCCTGAGTTTTGTCCAAAATGCTAAAGTTGTATTAAGGTCATTTTCTTCTAAGACATCCGCCTACATAAATTTCGTGTAGCTTAGTACATAGGTTTTTAATGGAGACTGAAATATATTTGAGAAGATCTGCTGTAGACCAAGAATAATTTTCGAATAACTGGCTTAATGATTGGTTATTAGAGCACTTGGAGCAATAAGTTGCCATTTTTCCCTATTTTTCTGGTATGAAAACAGAGGAAAGCCTTTAAAAAGATCAGTTATTTTCGAAAATAGCAGGACTAGTTTTCTTTTGGAAATTTAATTTGAGATACTTTTCAAACATGCATTCTAAAAAATAGATTTTGTTATAATTTTTTTGGGTATGCTTATTCTGTTTGAACATATGCTTTTAAGTTAAAATTTGATAGTGAATATTTAGGTAGCCTTCATAAGGTTACAATTTTTCTTTGATTCAGGAAACTTGCATATATATTAACTAACGTCCACTTTTTGCAGACGTTTTCAAAAAAGATCCACTTTCTTGCTATCTGTTTTGGTGAAATGGTATACATTTCTGGTTATCATCTTAAATGAAGCTTTGGGTAAATAGGTTGAAAATATTCAATGAAGGCTAAAAGGTTGAAAATTGTGTGCTGGCCTTGTAAAACTATGATCAATAGAATTATGCGTGTTTTTGGAATAAAAGAAAAGAACATACTTCAAATAAAGCTTGATGCTATAATGACAAAATTGTACTGAATGATGTAATACAATTAGAGTTGATTAAATGTATATGGATGACAATGCAATCAAAGTACTGTCTGACTAAGCTACAATTAAAGGTGAGGTACCAGGAGGACTAACGTATTCCAGTGTTAAAAAGTGGCTAAAATCTGGCAGCATAATTTTTCGTGAGATTGACAAAGAACTATATTGGTCAAAAGTATGTCCAGGAGGATTTGTTATTTTTCATATCGATAGAGAGGATAGGCCAAAATAAATAGAAGTGTAAACTGAAAAAGTGGCATGATATACACATTTGAGTTAGAGTGCACTATTTGCAGAAAATGCATCAAATTCGATGACTGTTGTTGAAGAACTTTCAGTACACTGCCATAATGTGCAGCATGCATAATTTTCTGTAAAACTATAAATCTCTAAAAGTGAGTTGATACAAAATTCCACATTGTGAAAATAAAACTAAGCACAGTACTTAAAAATTTGACTTTGAATTTACATCAAAATCGTAATATAATCTATCATTCTTTATAAATGTGATTAATTCGCAAGCTTACCATAGCAAAATTTCGATAAACCACTGATTTTCATGAGCATTTATATACTACTCATAAGCACATGAAGAAATTTAGGGGTTTATCGAAAATTATTCATTCATCTGAATTGCTTCGTATTAAGAGAAAACAGTATGTCTAGGGTATTGATTTTCTCTCCATAAAGACGATTCAGCTATCTCAAATCCCAGTAAGTTGGTTAATTTTTCTTAGATTTATAATCATTCGATAGTTTAACTGCTTTTTTGATATGTTCATTGTAGGACTTAACACATTCAATTGCGTGTTTCAAGTCAGTGTTTATGGCTTCCAAATTTCCATTATTATATTCTTCGACTCCAGAATTAGCATAAACTGCTACCCTATTAGCCTGTGCCATTGCTAACAGATATTCGTCCTTTGAACTTTGTAAATAAGGTGATACATTGTACAAATCACTATCTTCTATAGCTTTCTGACTATCTGTATACAAAATAGGTGCATACGTAGAAGCTGACGTGAAATCATAGTTTTTTGCCGCAGTAGTTAGAGATTTCATATCATTATCCACTTGTGTCATATCTGATATACACGCTGTTGACCATTGAGGATCTTGGTATTTTGTTGTTTCATGTATTGGTGTAGCAAGGGTCAAAGGCAATGCGGCAATTGCTACCGTCACTAGACAGATCACAACAAAAAATTTCACAACTCCAAGTATTGAAGTATTTAGTATTTTTTTCAATAGATATCCCCTCCAAATTATTTTTGAGTATTTGTCTATGTAAACTTAAACAAGTAAATTTTACATCAAGATTAAAAATTTATATGCAAAATAATTCATAATTTACCATATATAAATATGCAAGAATCAGTAGTCTTTAATTTTTTTGTTTTGCTCCGCTGTATCTTCCGTATGTTTTTAAGAACAAGATCATTCCAGAGCTTATGGGAATGTACAAATTGCTATTGATTGCCTGGACCAGTAAATGCAAAAAAAGTATTAAGAAAGCATAGGTAAAATCAATAAATTCACTTTGGATCTATTTTAATCTTTCGTAGCAAGCAATTTTCTATACAGGATGCAACAATAAAAAGAGGAAGTGATTAGTGGGATTTGGAAGTGTTAGGCTCAAAAGATTCGTATTTCGTGTAATCAGGGTCATTATGAATAAGGTTATCCAGTACATCATAAGTATAATTTCCATAAACTATTTCAACTATTTTATATATCCCTCTTTTATTGGATTGCAATATAATAAATCCACCTAGACCCAACATTTTTAGCGGCGTGATAATAGATGAATATACAGGTTTAAGATTATGCTCTCGGCATATAGAATAATGAATATCGGAAACTTCCGTTAAAGATAATTAATATTAAATTAATGCTGTTTCCATCAAACCATATACTTTTTCTCTTAATCCAATTTTCGGTGTGATGTAGATTTTGGTTCTCTAGATGTAGGATAGCTTAGAAAACTAGTACATTTTTACCTAATTGTTTTGATTAAAAATGGTGTTATGTTAGAAAACAAAAAAGTTGCTATATTAACCTCGTGAAGGAGCAAAAATGAATGAAAATTAAGTAAAATATTCAACCTACAAATTAGATTTATTTAATCTATTCAGAGTAACTGCTTTATTGTACAAAGCAATTGAATTTTAGAGATTAATTTCAATTGCTTTGTCAAATGCTTTTATTGCTTCATCGGATTTATTTAACTTATACAGAGCATAACCTTTGCCGTTTAAAGCTTTTAAATCCTGCGGGTTAATTTCAATCGCTTTGTCAAATGCTTTTATCGCTTCATCGGATTTATTTAATTTATATAGAGCAATTCCTTTATTGTACCAAGTTTCTGAATTATGTGGATCAATTTCGATTGCTTTGTTATATGCATTTATTGCTTCATCTAATTTACCGAATTTAGCTAGAACCCTTCCTTTATTGTACCAAGCTTTTGAATTCTGTGGATCAATTCCGATTGCTTTGTCATATGCTTTTAGTGCTTCTTCGGATTTATTTAAATTATCCAGAGCAATTCCCTTGTTTTTCCAAGCTTTTGAATTACGCGGGTTAACTTCAATTGCTTTGTTATATGCATTTATTGCTTCTTCAGTCTTGTTTAAACTATCAAAAGCAACTCCTTTTCCCTCCCAAGCTTCTGAATAATGTGAGTTAATTTCAATTGCTTTGTCATATGCTTTTATTGCTTCATCAGATTTATTTAGATCATATAGAACCCTTCCTTTATTGTACCAAGCGTCTGAATTCTGCGGATCAATTTCAATTGCTTTGTCATATGCTTTTAGTGCTTCATCTAATTTATTTAAGTCAGAAAGAACGTTTCCTTTATAGATCCAAACATTTGAATCATGTGGATTAATTTCAATTGCATTGTCAAGCGCTTTTAGTGCTTCATCAGAGTTGCTTGCTTTGTCATATGCTTTTATTGCTTCATTAGACTTATTTAAATTAGAGGCATTGTTACTGCTGGAGTTCGAAATGTCTGCTATTGATACCGCTCCGGCGATATTCACTAGAATAAAAAACGCCAGTAAAGTGATGCCTAAAGCCTTTATGAAGGTATAACCTCTACTTGCTTTATCATATCTCGCTTTTTTCATTTTCAGCCTCTTTATGTGTGTTAGATATTAATGATGAGAAATAACTACAAAAATAGATATAATACTTTACTCTGCAGAGAAAACTTTCTGCTGGGAAATTATATTTCTTTGATTCATTAAATCTTTGTTACAGTACATTTAGTTGTCAAATTTATATAAATTTTGATGATATCATCAGAACAAAGAATGATTAATATCAGGCAACAAAGTTGATTCAACAAACTGCTCGGATATCTATATTTATCTTAAACCGCTTTCTGCAGATGTTCTCCTTTTTCTTTTACCACAAAAAAGGATATAGAGTCAATGGTTAATATCTTCGTACTCATAAAAGATTATCTTTTCGATCAGGTAGATTTAATTCGCCATCTAATTACTTTGTTTTTAAATCTTGTAATCGAAGAAGAAGCTTTTCTTCAATTTGGTGTTAAACGTTATGAGATAACCGATTTCAGAAAAGCTAGTAAAAACAGTTATAAACTCCGAAATCTCCAAACTAAATATGAAGAACTCAAGTTATCAAAGTCTCAGTTCCGTGAGTTTCCCTTCGAAAAAGGTGCGCTTGAGAAGTATTTGGAAGTTGGAAAGGCTATTCAATTGCTGTAGCTAAATCTCACCTGAAATGTGTCTCTTGAAATCCTTTCAATAAACAGAAGAAAGAAGAGGGATAGTAATCTGCACTTATAATGCTAAAGAACAAGATGTATAAAAAAAGGTGTATGCACAGAAAAATGAACTTTATGACTTTATGTTGTTATTTTAGGATAGGCATAAGCTTATCTTACTATCAATTCTAAAAACGTTAAATTACTATTCTGTAGCTAAAACAGGTTAATTTGTATATATAATCACCTGTGTCCAGGGATAGAGATGGATATACGAGACCAAAAATGCTATATGTGCGCTAGAAATGCAGTCATTGATCCAAACAAGACTGTTCATAGAAGGAGGTGGGGTGGGACTACCCGCTTAATTACGATAAAGGCTAAAGATAGAAAAGATATGTTTCGCGCAATATTTGAAGGTAAATTTTTTAAAGATGAACTTGATTTGTAGGATCCTATGGCTGAGAATCTATCATTATTAAAGGACTAGGACCTAAGTAATTGAGGTATAAAATCAAATACATTAGTATTGTGGTTTAGATTCATATTTTAGATTGATGATGGCTTAATGCTATTGATTTCTAAGTTCAGCTGCTTAGAATCCTAAAATGATTTTATAGGTGGATTACATAATAGCTACAGCTAATATAATAAATTCATATTGCACCCCGCATTAGATTTAAGTGTTTATAAATGTACTGAAAGCGAGGCACAATACATCTACAAAAAAATATAACTACTAGGGGTAGGCTCACTATCGTGTTTTAGGACCTCTAACTTTATGCATTTTTTTAGATAAGGCAGATACAGCATAATTTCCATTGGAGTAATGGGAACAGCATATTAAATATTTATGTAGAGAAGATGATAACTATATATCCTTTTATTTCATTATACAAAAATGAAAGGTCAATAATTATACAAACAAAGTTCCTGTCTGTATTGTTTTCACTGATGCATGGGTTTTAAAGTAAAGTACATGTATATTCTCAACTTAAACTTTTCATTGCCAGTTTACTTACTAGTACTAAATCACAAACTTAAAAATATAGATAAACGCATATCTAATTAATTTTAAACAAGTAAGTTAATCTCCAGCTCAACTTGCATTTATATCTACAATTCTATTATAAATCGCTGTTTCATTTTCACGATTATAATCAAGTGAACTTACAGATTTTATCTATGTGTTTTCAATACTTTTTTGCATTTACTGGGAGTTCTATAATGATTAAGAGACCAGCTTGTATCAAACTTTAAGTGATTGATAATAAATATTAAGACAGGCTCTAAAGGTACTGATATTAATGTAGATTCTTTGCATCAGAGAGGTAAATGACGGGAAAAAACGGAAATTTTAAACAGATGATTAAAATAACAGATCGGATTCAACCACTGGAAAGCTTATCCAAAAAGCCCCAAGTATCTAAAATTATAGTTAACTTTAGGCGCATCAAGCGTAAGATAATGATAATGAGTGGGAAATCAGGGGTAGGAAAAAGCACACTTGCCGAAAATAGAGCCATTGGACTGGCTCTGCGTGGATATAAAGTGGGACTTCTAGACTGTGATATCCATGGCCCAACTATTCCCACAATTTTTGGGTTGGAATCTGAGAGACTAGCTGTTAATGAAAAAGGTATACTGCCAATTAAGGTCCGTCCCAATCTTTCGGGGATGTCTATCGTTTTTCTGCTCGAAAATAAAGATCCCCCATCATCTGGAAGGGACCTGCAAAAATAGGGATTATCCAAGAGTTCGTGGAAGATGCTAGCTGGGGAAGACCTTGACTTTCTGATTATAGATCTGCCTTCAGGTACAGGAGATGAATCCCTGAGCATAGCTTAGCTGATTCCCAATTGTGATGGTTCAATACTTGTTACAACTCCTCAGGACGTAGCTCTCACTAGCGTCCGTAAATCAATCAGATTTTCTGAGAAACTCAAGGTGCCTATTATAGAGCTCGTCGACAACATGCCTGGTCTGATCCGCCCTCACTGCGTCAAATCAATAGAAGTGTTCGAAACTGGTAGTGTCGAAAAAGCCTCAAAGAATTTCAACATTCCTTTCCTTGCAAGGCTTCCGATAGAGCGGAAAGTCGCAAAAAAGGAAGATAAGGGCACAGTTCTCCTGGAACTGCTTGAAAACAACATGGAATGGCAGAAGAATTTTGAGTATTTTGTGAATGCAGTAGAAAAAATCCTAGAAGAAAAATAAGTGGAATAGAAATCTGAAGGATTTAACATAGTTTCTTTTCATTGTGCCATATTTGCTATCTTTTTTGATTTCCCTTCGGTTTTTGCATAGTATGAGCTATAGATATGTTTCTATTGTGATATTATTTGACTTGATCGAATCGCATGTTTTTTGTTCAAAGGTATCAAACATTAAGGATAAAATTGCATTTCGGGATAGATATAGAAAAGATATGGGTTAAGCAGTTGAACTGAGAATTCAATAGCATTAAACCTTTTAATATATAAATCACAAGTTTAGCCACACAGTATATTGTCATTGATTTTATATTCCAAGTGCATAATTTTTAAAGGAAAAGTGACCAAGTCATAATAGAGCTTTTCCGCCATAAGTCCTAACATGCTTCCAGGATTTATGATAACTGGCAAACCGATCCTGATCCACATATATTTTATCATTATTTCTCTGATATAGCGTCCTATCATTTCCTATTGGGCAGACCTTGATGCATATACCGCAGGGTGAAACATAATGCTTGTTTAATTCAGCACTATAGGTGGAACAGGTTTTTTTATCTGTTAGGCCCTTTGGGTAATCCTCTCTGTTAATAGAATTTGATGGGCACATTTCCACACAACGCATACAGTGGTTGCAGAGCTGGTTTTCAAATATCTGATCAGGATGGAGATCAGCTGAGGATAGAATCGAACCGAAACGGACCCTTGGGCCATACTCTGGTGTGAGTATCATATTATTTACACCAAACGTTCCAAGCCCAGCGAGCAATGCGGCATGCCTGTGGGAAAAAAATGCAATGGGATTTTCCACGAGTACTTGAATGCTTCCATATCCATCTCTTGGTACGAAAATAGAAGCTTTTCCGTCATAGTTTAGGAAGTTAGCAAGACGATATGTATATTGATCTAAGAGCATATTTACTGTAGTGTATAGTTCACGGTAATATATCGAGGGAGATGTCTCTAAAACCGGTAAGGAGATCGGCAATCCAATAACTATCACTGATTTTGCCTCAGGATATATAGATTGAGGATGGAATTCTTTGGGCACCCATGGCAGGAAAGGAGGGATTTTCCATTGATCTACACTAGCAACCCCGACTAAGGGAATATCCATACTTTCGCATCTATCCAAGAGTGCTTTTTTTATATCCTTATTCGTAGATTCATCCATTTGTTATGATCCAATTAGTACTTACGTACTTGTTGTATAAAATTAAATCCAATTGATATTGTCAGTACTTTGTTAAAATCTCTCCTCAACGTTTTGCTCCATAGATTTACATCAAACACTTCAGTACTATCTTAACCTTCTTATTCACCACTCATCAATTAGAGGCACAAATATATTAAATTTAAACTTTTCTCCATCCACGATTTTGGGTCTTTTTTGGAAAATCGGGAAATATTTTTTCTGAAATTATACATGTATGTTTTTTAGCAGTAAAAATATTCGCACATAAAAGTACTTGATATTAATTTTTTTAGATGAAGTTCTTGGTTAAATATTATTTATCATTCTGTATAATGATTTAATAGCAAACACTCTTCTGTAGATTGTGCAGACTTTAGGGATTTCAATTTACATTTAATTTATTTTGCAGGGATTCTGTCCAACTCTTTCTCACCAATTTCTGCATTTGGCCCAATTTTTGGCAATTATATAGACTGGTTTTGTAAGCACGTTATTAATACTAAGTTTGCATATTGTCTTATTTTCCCATCCACTTTCAAATTCTACTTTGTTTGAATATGTTTGTTTATTATCTTACAGCGGATAAAAATAAAACATGAACTTAATATATATATTGATATATTTTTGTTTTATATAATAAAAAATGATATTATTTACTAAAATAATCTAATTTATTGAAATTCAAATTTCATCAAAACCTTAAATAAATAGTATATTGGTGTATACAAAAGTGGACTCATCGATATTTAAGGGACTGAAACTGGAAAATAATATGAACAATACTGACTATAGTTTTAAATCATTTTTTTCAATCTCACTTCCTCGCTGTATTCTATTACTGATTTTACGTACTCTGTCGCGTTTTTTGCGATGTTTTTAATTTCTTCCTCTTCTGTTTTTCTCTTTACCTTCCCCGGAACTCCAATAATCAGGCTGCTTTCAAGAAATTTCTTTCCTGCAGAAATCAGTGAGTTTGCACCGACTATGGAATCTTTCCCTATCTCAGCTCCATTTAAAACTGTAGAATTCATTCCGATTAGCACATTGTTCCAGATTTTGCAACCGTAAAGCACAGCTCCATGCCCCACACTCACATCATCCTCAACCTGAACCCCATTAATGGAGTCCACATGAATTACTACATTATCTTGGATGTTTGTTCGATTTCCAACCTTTATGCTATTTCGATCTCCTCGAATCACGGCATTAAACCATACGCTTGAAAAATCTCCAATCTCAACATCTCCAATCACATCCGCAGAATCTGCAATAAAAGCGGTCTTTGAGATTTTCGGGCTGTTGCCTTTAAAATTTATTATCGTCGATATACCTCCATTCTTCCAAAATGTTATGTTTAAGTAATTTTTTTTCTTTGAAGTAATATCTGTTCACGATGTTAGTTGTAATATACAAATTTAAAAGAAGTATTCAATTTATAATGCATAAAAAAACTTTATTCTTCGGTTTATTTGCACAATCCTGAAATTTATCTTATGCTTTAACTTTTAGTATTTTTAGAGTAGTTTATTTGCTGAAGCAGTGCATTATTTAAAAAAAATGCTTTATACATTAGTGTAATCAATCAAAGTATCCAAAACACATATTTACTATATATTTACTGATATATGGTGGCTATTCTTTATACATATATTAGAGTGGTTAAATAGCAATTATCTAATTATTCTATAAAAAAATATTTATTGATATATACACTGAAAATATTATTCATAGATAGGTTAAAAATTAAAACGTTTAGTTGAGTACCTAATTGCCGATATAAGATTTCCTTAATGCGCTTGTCGATGAGACGCGGATTATAAAGAATTTAGTGTTAATTTGAACAATAGGAAGTACTGAAACAATTGGGACTTATGCATTAAAGAGAATAAGAAAACACCTATAGGCTCATCTTAAATTATAATTTAGATAATTTAAGGTACAATGTTGCTTATTCCTCCTTTTCAATTGTTTAAATCAAAAATAATATAAAAAAGGGAGATGGATGTTAAAATAATCGGGTAGAAAAATAAAAACGATACTGACCATTTTGTGGGCAGTTTTTTGTGTATAGTATCGATGACAGCTGTTTCAGTAAGTGCAACTCACCTTGTTACTTACAGTCTCCGTCTTGATCATAGCCATTACTAAGGTCCATCTACCGATTGTGGATGGGTGTGGAACGAAATTTCATGGTAAGGAACCCATTATACCTGCACATGTCTCCTTTCCTGCTCCTTGTGTACGGGTGTGAAATGATCATCACTATGAAGATAGAAATGCTAAATAGTAACTAAAATGATATAATAAAAATTAGATAGTGAGAATATACTCAGCTGAAGACAACTCTGTATGATTGTACACCAGCTCTTTGTATAAAGGAATTATTCAAAATCAAAGATTTTCATTTGCACACATATCTCTTTTTTCTGATTGCACTTATTTTTAACTCGAATTTGACAGATCTATATATTTTATAATAGATAAATGATCTTGTGTTCATCAACCAAGAAGATTCCAGTCTCAAAAATCTTCCCTTTTTGAATACTTTCCTCGAAATATCCTTTTTCACCTTCATATATCTAATAATTTGTAATAAGAGACTATAATTATTTAGTCAATTTTCTTTGGCAATACAATAATTGCTTCAGTGTATACATTTGATTTCTTCTGTCAATCAAATGACCTCTTTCAAAGGTAGGGTATGGAGATAGCAGAAGGTATTTGAGGACTTAAATTAACTAACTAATAGAGAACTAATTATGTTTTTAGTAACCTGAGAAATTGGCTCCTTTCTTAATAGCAGAATTTCTATAGGAAATTCTAGCACTTGCTAACTCAAAGTTTGCAAAATCTTTCCTTTTCTCGCATTTCCAGTTCTTTTTGTTTCTTCAAAAGTTCTTTTAATGTTGGTGGAAATGGGCATATACTCGCAAGTTTTTTGTTTTCCATAGTGTATAATAGGTTTTTTATTCTATTTTTACCCTTGTTTCAAAGATGCCACCTTTATCTTATGTTTAACCCTTTTTTCAAAGACAATTGTGATGTTTGAAGAAGGATCCACCATTTATGTTTGTGTAGAAGCTTGTAGAATAAGCATGAAAATTGAGGGTAATATATAAATTTTAATTAATTACAAAAGTTAAACCCTCAAATTCTCAAGTTGGATCTCAAGTCCATAATTTTATAAAAATAGAGATTCGTGTATATTTATTTTAGGCCTACGTGGAAAAAAAGGTTGATTGGAAATGTATACTAATTTTTGTACTTAGTTAAAATTTCTCCTCCACTTTTTCCTCATTCATTTATCTAATATACTACAATGGTACCATAACCCTTAATTTTCGCCCCAGACATTTCTTAATAAAGCATACAAACATATCAATCATGTATATTAGGCCCTCATTTTACAATCTTAAAATGTATTTTTTAAAGTTATATTATATTTTTTAAGTGAAAAAGATCTCAGTTTATAAAACTACCTTATACTAGCATTCTTCGGTGAGATTCTTAGTCTAACCACATTTTTTATCAGGCATGATAATTTAATAGCAAATCGTTTCTGTAAACTATGTTGACCCTTCTTCAAAACTGTTTAACTCAAAAACTACAAAACCAATATTACCACATCCAATTTTACCTTTTTTTTCATTAAGATACTCGACTCCGATAACAATATTCAAAAAAATATTTTGTGTGAAGTTCTTCATAGTATATCGTTTACACCATGTCTGGTTACTTTTCAGTGCTTGCTTCATCTGTTTTACCGAAACTATATTTAGAACCTTGTTATTTTGCAAAAAATCAACCTTTCTACAGGAATAATGAATTAATTGAACCTTTTGTGCTTGTTAGTGATGTAAACGAGATGTTATATGCTAATGTTGCAATAAAATCACAACGATCACCAAGCCGCACGTAGGAAGGATATCAATGTCTTTTGTGTACTCTCAGCGAAAGATGAAATAACATTACAAAAGATATTGAGAAAGAAATATCCTAAAGTAACTTGATTAATAAAAGCCAGTTCTAAATCCACAGTACAACCACACTAAAACAAATATGACAACCAACCCTACAAAAAACATTATTCCTTCCCCAAATTGATCACACAAACCGTCCCAATGTTTACGTAAATTCATTATTTCCACCTCTTCAACATATGGTAGTTTTAGATATATAAAAAATAAGCTAATGCATCTAACAATCCAATACGGGAATTCATAAATATAGCCAATTTGAAATATAATCCAATATTAAATCATATAAGATAAGTAAATTAGTTAAATCATGACCTTGGATATGTTTAATATACATGATATTTGTGCGGTAGCAATTAATTTCTGAAAGAAAAATTAATGATTGAGACTTCATGCTTAACTAATAGTAAAAAAATGGTTGGAGTCTAGCTAAAGTTGCAGAAGATTTTTCAGTCTATAGCTAAACGTTTCATTGTTGGATAAAGCATGCTAAAAAAGAAGGTATTTTAGTCTTAAATAAAAACATAGTTTAGGAGTAAAATTTATTTTAATCGCATAATAATTATTGGAGTGAGCGAACATACTTTCAAAGCCAATACCTAGATGATGGCTATTATTACAGTTGGTTAACGAAAGACTTAATTTTATTTATTAAAAAGAACTTTAAAAGATTTATTTGGAATAAAAAATGAGACTAATTATTTAAGGATTTCTGGGGTAGAAAAACAACATGTTGACCTAGATCAAAAGGGATAAAATAGGTACTTACTACTAAATGTATATCTTAAGCTCCACAAAGCGATTTCGGAACTTTCGAGAATCTCAATAATCTTGATTTACACGAGCCATTTATATGTCATTTATAATCACGCTACGAAATATGGGGATTTATTGAAATCCTAATTCTCCTACGACTAAAAAAATTTTACATTAAAGTTATTAATCCTAATTATGTCGGTTGGAGATATTTACAACATCTATCTCTAAATGATATATTTACTTCTAGCATTTATTGCAAATTTGGAACATCGTAATACTAAATATAACAAAAATAATGAGAAGTATTAAATATGAGTTTCTCTTAATAGATAAATGCTAACAGATACAAAGACTAAAAAATTCTCCTAAATTTGTAGATGAAAAATTGTTTTGCTTTTAATTTAGCAAATCTATTTAGAATTATTTTTAGCTACAATTTTATTTTCATATGGGAACAAATAAATAAGTTTAAGAAATACAGTATGTAAACCGTTAATTAGAAATGTTTCCCAAATCAACTTTTAGGCGTTCTATTACTCTAATAGGTAGTAACATGTTACTATATATTAAAATTGCAATGTGAGCGATGCGAAATAAAATGGTTAGAATTAGGAATAAGTTCACTTATTCCTGATTAGGATTTCTATTACATGCCTTTCTGGGTCATATTGCCGAATAAACTCACATCCCACATTAAATCTACCATCTCTCCACTCAGTTTGTTTAAGAGGCCTATTAATTATAAGACGCGCAGCGATTTCATTTTCATTGTAAGTTAATGTAGGCACCGTTATAACTCCCTAAAAACTCATATTCCCGATCTTCTTTTCTGCTTCTTCATCTATTAAAAATGAACACTGTAACATTTCATCTGTCGCTGTCTCTTTGACTTCTGCTCTTACTTTATCAAATACTTCTTGTGGGATTTCCCTTGAATAATTTATGAGTATGTGTGTTTCATTTTCCAAACATATGTTGTAGAAATTTTTCATATCTTCTACAAGACAAAAGATAACATTTCTAACCATTTGTTTAGTGGGACCCAAGATCCAACTAATTGTAACATCATCTTCTATCCTAACGTTTGAAGATCGAACTGAAAATTTAACTTTCGGAAAATTAGCTTTGAGTTCACTCCGAATAATTGCTGCCCGTTCTTTTGCTGGTATAAAGTTCATCTTTTATCTCCCCTATTAGTAATACACTACTACATATGCGTCAATTGTATTTATAAGTTCCGTCAAAAAAAAATGATAAAGAAAGCTTGATCCTCCCATATAGGCTCTAGAAAAAGAACTTTTTAATATCTTCTAGGTCGGCAGAATTTATTTTAATCAGTTATACGACCAAAAATGAACTTGTGATATCTATTTTGAAGCGAAACGCACCATCTAAAATTAATTAGTTCAATTTATATCGATTTTAAAAAAAATGATCTTTTAGGTATTTTTACCCCAAAAAAATTAGATGCCAAAATAGATAGGAAGAGTAAACAAAATTTAAAACCTACATGTTTATAAACTTATTTCCGTTGCCAATTTAACTAATATATCCAACAAAAAACATCAACTTTTCGATAGATAGATTATGGAATCTTAGTATTCAAAAATCAGTCACTTCAGAAGTGAAAAATTATTTGCGATAAATAATCAAAAAAAATTGTGATATTTTATTTAACAAAAACAACAATTTCTATCACACAGCTTCATTTTGGTACAACAGTGAAACCTGAGCTAAATCAATTAGCTAGTAGAATTTATCAAGCAAATTCATATCCTGCAATTGTGCGGGTTTTAACTTAAATAAATTTAATATATGTTGCAATTAAGATTCATAAATTTTGATTATAACTCTGACCATCTCTGTATAATCAAATATTAAGTATCTAAATATAGTTTACTGTTCCACTTCCGATATCGTAACAAACTTCTTAAAATAGTGACTTCTGGATATTTATGGTCGCTGCTTTTCTCTAAGCTCATTCCATCCATTAACATATTCTTGCTCTTTTCGGACCTCTTCTTCTAATAAAAATTCTAATCTTTCATGAGTCATCTTTATAAATGGAAAGCCTTGATCAATTTTCATGAGTTATTCACAGCTCCTTTCAAGTTAGTAGATTTATCATCTCTCTGAATATTCATCTAACCTATAATTAAATCATATTTTTTTGCATTATACAATTCATAGTAGAGATAAAAGTAATTAAAAATGCATTTCAATTAGATTGTTCCAACTCTTTTCCTGTCCACTTATAATATATCGGTCCATCATCTCCAAATACTCCTCGATATGAATTTAGGATTCCTTTATTGACAAGAGCCCCAAGTGTCAATTTTGAAACTCTAGGAAGTTCTTCCTGCACAAATCCCATGTCATATCGCAGACTATAAAGTTGTTTAAATTTATCGATTGCTTCTTTTTGTAGTTTTAGTCTATCCATGGTATCACATTTACCGTTTTGCTGCATTACCGTGTTATGGCATTAACGTATTTATATTTTTTTACATGGTATTATTTGTATATATATTCAAAACATAATTATTCATATGACTAAAAACAGTCACATATTCAGCTCTACATTGCAAATATCTGAAAATATAATAAGATAATAAGAACCATAGAGGGAAAAAAATTTAATTTCTGAGCTACCCACAATAGTAAATGCAAACTTTAAGGATACAGTGAGCATTCTAAGGTGTGAAATAGCAGTCAATGTAACCTTTAATAAAAGAGCTGGCTTTGTTACAAATACAACGGACTGAAAATAAAAATTTCGATTTTTTTCACAAAAAAAGGATTCATATTTAATTACATAGTTGGAAGTAGAGTATGGAGGTAACATTAACAAATTTTGATAAACCATTTATTTCCACAAGTCATATATATCATTTAGAAACAGATGACTAAATTTAGTATTTTATCTAAATCTTCATTTGTATAAGAATCTACGTTATTAAACTGAGAAATGAATAGCATTAAACATCTAATCGACATAAATTTAACCCACTAATAACTTAATGTGTACAACTAAGAAATAGATTCTAATTCAATTTAACAACTCAATAGCGATAACAAGGACAATATAATTATAGTAAATAAGTATATAAGAAGCTAAGATAAAGAACAACATATACACTGCAATTGATCCATAGAAGTGTTCATTTCTAAAAAAAATCATATCAGAAACTGATGTATAAATCGTATCTTGCAACGATATTTTTATGAAATAGTTAACTATTGAAAACAAAATATATATCCACAAGTTACCAGAATCTCCACCAGGGTTTTTTAGCTCCCGGTGCTTCAATTGCTTTTTGATTAATCAATGTCTGCATCTGCATCATGTAATTGTTATGCATGGATTTTAGGTCTTGTTCTCTCTGGCTTGCATTCTCAAGCTCTTTTTTTAGTGTTTTATTATGCTTTTCTAACTCTTCAGATTTTATGCGGAGTTGCCCCAACTCCAGAGGGTCAATAACCTCTTGCATCTCTTTTATGCGATCTTGTAGCTCTTTTATGAGTGCTTCCTGCAATTCCAATATGTTTTCATTACCTCCCGATTTAATCTCACCCTGATGGCTCATGAGGCACTTTAAACCTTGTATAATTGCATCTGTTATGCCATAACCGGATTGAATAACCCTTGTATAAAGTTCATTAGTGATGTAAGCGTTCACACGTCGCTTTTCCTCATTCATGGAGTATATTATTTTACACAAGTCTTACACATAGTTTACGCTCCATTTTAACAGATACATCACAATAAATCAATTGTGTGTAATTTTGTCATAATATCATATTTTACACATAGTTAATATTTATTTAAGATTGGTTATATAAACTTCTAAATATAATCCTGAGTTCATAAATGATACATACATAACTTATGGAAATAAGATCTTCATCGAAATTCTTGTTTATAAATTTATACCTATTTAAATTTAAGATGTACTTCCTTATGCATAATTCATATTTGTTTACACACATTTCACACAAAAACCAGGAATTTAATTTTAGTTCAAAATTATACCTCACATAGAATTTCATTTACATTACACATAAATTACACTTACTTACACACATTGTGATGCACTTACACATACTCCACACTCTGCGATATGTAGATTTATGAAATCCGATTATTTACTAATGCCACTTTCAGCAGACAATTTACACTTAATTACGTGGGTTTCGATGAATCCTAAATGTCATTTATACATATACACAATTAGCTTGTCAAGTCAGATATCTATCAAAAAACCCTCATACCAAGACAGGCATATTTACACATAGGTCACACTTACTTACACATAATTTATATTTCTTTACACAGAATTCATGCTTTTTCTACACATGTCTCCAAAAGTCAATTGAATATCAAGTTATCCTAATAACAAATATAAAGAATAATTTACACTTGTTTTACACATAAATTACACTGACTTACACACTAATTAGAATTTTTTAGATATAAATCCCACTTATTTACTTATCTAATTACATAATACCTAAACAATATCCAATTCTCCTATAAAATCGCAAATTTCAATAAGTTATCGAATAAAAAATTTACATAAGAAGAACACAATAGATATTCCACAAATGTATCCAGATATGATATTTGTTTACCATTTCCCTACCATCATCCATTAAAAGTTAAATCAATTTTTGAGCCACTGTAATATTTAAAAAATAGATAGCATTCCTATGTATCTCTGCCGAAAGTGGATATTGTACTTAAAGTTCCTTAAAACTTGATTTACTCTATATCTTTTTTCATCAAAAAAAAACATAGTCTATTGTTGATATTCTTTCATTTATAACAGTTTCTTCTTTCGATCAAGAAGGTGGAATTATCCATCGAATTACTTGGTTTTTAAACCTTGTTACGGAAGATGAAACTTTCATTCAATCTTGTGCTGAACGCTATGTTATAAATAACTCCAGAAAAAATAATAAAAGCTGCTACAAATCCCGAAATCTTCAAATTAAACACGGAGAAATCAAACTATTAGAGCCTCAATTCCATAAGTTTCCAATTTGAAGAAATATTTTTGGTAAGTACTCGCGAGTTGAAAAAAACCATCGTAATTGTAGTAGCTGAATCTTACCCCCAAGGTATCTTCATCCAAAGGATAGGAAAAATTAGGAACACTTTAGGAGTAAGTGAAATCTCAGCTTCTAATATTTACAGAATTACTAAATAACTGGATGGAAAGGAGGAAGAATTCATTCCCAAATTAATAGCACAAAAAATCCCGTACTTGTCTTATTGATACTATTTATTTTAAAGTAAGATAGGAATTTCACTATGAAAAAAAAGCACTCTATATAGTTGCTAAAATAAGGAATAATGACCTTCTGAGACCATGGTAGTGAGATCAGAGAGCAGAGAAGACTCCTTGTTCTGGGAAAATCTTTTTGATAACATATAATAAAAAGTTTGATAGATGTCAAGTTGCTATTTATTATAGCACAGAAGGATACCAGAAGGAATTTTTACTTAATTAAAAAAAATGGAAACCCCAGGGCGTATAAAAAGAACACTTGGAACAGATAGGTGGAGAAAAACGTATTGTGGGAGATTGGAAATTAATTATAAATTCAATAAATTAACTTAACACTCACAACAAAATAATACAAAAATTGCTGATAGAACCTGAGAAATGCTACTTTTTGCCTCAGTAGCAAGAGGGGAATTGTCTTACTTTTGCGGTTGAGATCGGTATTTTTATCGCATATAAAAAAATCACAATTTTCTTAACGTGCAGACTCTGCAAAGGCAGAAATTTACTCTTTATGACCAGATTTTAGATGGAGTAATATATAAACACTCGAAAAATAGGGTACATTCAATTGCACATCCCTGAATTAAAACAACGTTTTTATAAAGGGGCACATGTACGAATATCCTTAACAAAAATACAGCTGAAACCGGCTTTAATTATCATATCTTAGGATCTGGAAAGTTATTATCCAGAAAGCAAAGACTCATTGAAGGAAGTTCTCGAAGTTTACATTAAAAAGTTCATTTAGAACCTTCAATGTTTGATTTGAGGTTTGGATTTTGATTACTGCCATAAACATTTTAAACTTTAGTTTATATTCTACTTCAACGGACCCAGTTACTTTAGGAAATTTGCTAGAATTTGTACTCATTCTATCTTTTTCGATCATTGTTTCCAGAATTATCACACTTTACTTACGTAGATATTTCAAAGATAAGGTTAATAAAGATGTAGGTGAGACTACTATCAAATTTTTAGATTATGTTTTTCACTTACTATTGTTTCCATCTCGATACTCCCTCTAATAGAGCTGGATCCTTCCGGACTCTTGCTAGCAGGGGGAATTACAGGTATCGTCCTCGGTTTTGCAAGTCAGAATATTATGGGGAATTTGATTTCTGGTGTCTTCCTGATGATAGAAAAACCAATAAAAATAGGAGATCAAGTAGAAATAAACAAAATCTTTGGCTATATCACAGATATACGCATAATCTCTACCCTTATAAGGACATATGATGGGATTCTTATCCGCATTCCTAATCAGCAAGTCTTTACAACAGACATCACAAATAACGTTATTTATCCTATCAGAAGATTTGATTTCACAATAGGAATTCGTTACAGTGATGATGCCGACGCAGCAATTTGGCTCATCGTTGACTTAATAGACAAAGAGCCTTTTGCCTTCTATAGCCCTCCTCATTCTGTTTATGCAAATGATTTCGGTGAAAATTCGATAAATCTCGTTGTCAGAATATGGGCACCTATGAGTGAGTGGTACGAAATTAAAACCCGTTTTCCTTGGGCTATAAAGTAAGTTCGTCGATTCGACATTCTGCAGATGTGCACAGATGTAGAATTTGTTTGCCTATTTGACCACTATTTTTTGTTGAAGTTCGATTAGTTTTTAAGCTACATCCATATTAAGAAAACAGATTATGTCCTTGCGTACATCTGCGGGAAGTGGGAATATTGTCTCTCAACTTTTCATTTTTATTTTTTCCAATTTTTGATCACATTTTTGATGCTGGATTCGATAGATTGCATGGCTAGCAGAATAAAGATAAAATACTGTATAAATCAACGTTTGCAACCCCAATGTTAAATTCACTGAAACAAATTTAAAGGCTAAAATTATACTTTACTATAGATGTAAAAAGAATATATTATAAATTCAAATTATTTGTTTTCATAATGAGCCTATCACAAAAGGATAAAATAAATTATATGTCGTCACATTGTGAACCGGAAAAGCTATATACAGTTAGAAGATTTACATTAAGTAGGCGATTACGAGTTAAAGGAGTTTTTCTCTTAATCGTAGGAATCACACAATTGGGAGCTTAATCAGAGGTGGCAAGTGGCTCCCAATTAAAGTAATTTTTTAGAGGTCTTACGTGCTTGATAAGAAAACGGCATCATACAGCGTATTTTCAACTCTATATATACACGCAAGGATAATATCATTGATATTATCATATTATTTGATTGGTATTGAATTTTTGAAAAAACCTATCAACCATTTAATGAGCTTATCTGCATTTAAGAACATTGAACCGCACAATCATATAGAATGATAATTGACTTTGAGTATATCACGGTCCTAATAAAATATTTACTTATTGTTGATTTACCATTCTTTTCAGGGCTATACTATCTTATTTGAGTGAATTTTGTACCTCTGGAGTGCTGCAGGTCACCAATCCTCCGTCTTTTAGAGCATGGCTGTCGTGAACCCATCGTATCTCTTTGTTTTCGTTTAGCCCTCAAGGTCATCTCTTCTTTGGAAAATAGTTTTTTTGGGGACCATTGTCAGGGTAAACACCTCCATAATCCCGAATATAATGGTAATCTTTAGAATTATGATATGGATATAAATTCCCTACACCCGCCTGGAGTATGGTAGCTAAATTTAAGGATCTAACCAATTGAACCAAGAAATTATGTGCATTTAAACCTTTGAGTATCAAAAAATTAATTTGATAATAACGCGAATAGCACTTCATTTTGCCCTACAAGTAAGTAAATTCTAAATGTTTCAAGTTTCTCCAACAATATTGAAAAATTAAGTTCATATACCTATTATAAATTGAGGAAATCTTTGAATGAATCAATGACTATAGACAACATCCGAAGAATAATTATATATACTTTAAAACTGAATCTGTCCCTAATAATATAATTTGCTAGGTAACCTTTATGTCCAACACTCGAAATTTTGTTTAGAGAAATGAAGAAAGCAAGGAACATGGAGTTTTCACTGGAAAGCAGCCCCGTCAGGCTGCCCTGAAAGCTGCAAACCGAGGAACTGGAACCAAATCAAAACCGGAAACTATACGACTTAGGGAACGTGGGACAAAGAAAGTGCATGTTTTCAAGGCGTGGAAGGAACGGGTCACAGCTCCAAAAAACAAGCCTGCTTGGATGCCGAAGAGAATTAGTAAACCCTTTGTCAAGAAAGAGAAAATCGAAAAAATGGAGTGAACATAGTCTTCACCATATGCCCTATAAATGGGGATTTTCCATTTATTTTTGAAGAATGGTATTCTTCAGGCCTCCAGGTTTTGATGTTGAAAACCCAGAAATCTTCGATTCTGAATATATCATATTTATAGGATTCTGATTTATCTTTTATTTTGTTTCTTTGTGGGAAGTCTGTCCACAGCTTTCTTGCTGATTTCTGGACTTGGCTTTATTTTTTATTTTCGTATTCATATTCATTTATTTTAAAGATACCTTTCCCTATCCTTAAAATACTCTTTTTATTTTCAATGTCATCAATTAATATAGATTATAACAAAAACTGTACATAACTTCTTTAGATTTACTCTTTGAACAGTGGTGCAAGTACTTTTACTGCTTTGAATATCCTTTTAATTACTGAATAAAATAGTTCCAATTAAGTTTTTTTTGAGCTGACCCTCTTGTTTCTTAATATATCACCCATCAATAGAGGAGACCCTTTTCTTGCTCTTTTCATTGTTACATTATAATTTTTTGATTTTGCTCCAAAGTATCCCCTGTCTCTGCAAACAACTTCATTTTTTCTAATAAATCTACCTGAGAGTCATGAAATTATGATGTTGTCATTTTGAAGCTTCTGATTAGCTCATAATCCCTGTCCATATGCTATGAAATTTATAGCCAAAATGTAACATAATACGCTTTTCTATTTAGGTTCCATCTCTGCTTTTTTTATTTTTGCTTCATTTTCTAAAGGTTGATCCGCTTTTGTTTGCTTCGGATTTAAATGAATAAAAATAGAGTTCTGAATCATTCCATTTTTTTTTATTTTGAAACAAAGGCAATAAAGTTGAGTTTGAGAACTGTCCCCATATTTCTTTTTTTGCATTTATCAATACTTTTTTTCCTGAATGATCAGACTGGGGTACTGACTGTTATGTACTCAGGAAAATCATGGAACGTCCTAATAGAATTTAGACTGATGCGTTGTTTTTCAATTTCAATGTTGGAAAAGCCATGCTTTTTTGTGAAACAAGCATTTTCAAAATGAAGATTACATCATCTCCAGATCTACCTCAGAAAACTGTTTTGTTGAAATTTATGGACTCAAAAATGATGCAGAAAGGTTTCCAATCAATTAAGGAATCAATTTAAAAAGTTTGTTTCCAATTTACTGAAGACATTTGTATTCTTCTTTAAAAGCAAAAATATGAGACTTTGTAGATACCATATCTAAAAAAACTTCAGTACCTGAAAATGAAGGTAAATGTATAGGTATTCGTTAAAAGGGATGGGAGATTTTATAATACAGTCCAGTTTTTTTCTTGAGAGTAGCCAACTATCAGTGAATTAATACGCAATTTTGATAATACCAGAAAATATTAAAAAATCTCATCGATGAATATTCGTCGTTTAAGGTATTTCTTTATCCAACTGAATTTCTACAAAGCTCATTTAGCTTTATTGTTGCCGTGCCAGCTGTTCAGTTACAGCAGTTGTTATCATGGGCCTTATAGCAACTGTCGCTGAAGCAACAATTGATCCAACAGTACACGTGTTCTCCATAGCCACTTTTAGTGAATCCTGTTTAACTGCTGTACAATATGCATTTTCTTACCCAACTGGCATTATTACTACAAGAAATACAGCGAGCAAAATAACAAATGTCTTGTTTATTTTGTCATAAGTTTGTTTTCACATTTACCTACACTCTCCAAACTTTTCTTCAATATGATACAATATTAAGCCTGGTAATTTTTCAATCCACTTCCTATCGGTAGATAATTGGGTAAATAGAAATTACCAATTAATAATCTTATTTTAGTTTTGAAAAGCTAATAAACTATTATATTCGCTGATTATAGCATATATCCAGAGACATGAACTTAAATTGTATCATTTAAGAATTATTATTCCAATAATATAATATATAGTGAAACATGCATATGAACCTATCTTACGAAAATATAAATAAACAAATCATATTAAACAAAATTTGATGTTTTTTATTCGAAGATATTTAAAGTACCTTCATGACTTTCAATTTCATTTTTTGTTCTGATGAGACAGTTTTAAAAAAAATTGTTATTTTTATTGGCAATATTTAATATATAGATTTTTATTAAAAGTAGTAATCTTTAAATCTAGGAATATTATAATATTACTTTTTTTCGAATGATTTAAAAATAATTGCCTCGTAAAGATATAAACTTTATAAATCCTTTGGAACTCAAGTTTAGTAATATATATGTTTAATTTTATAGGAACAATACGGGAATTTTCATTTATGAAATCGTCATTGAAAATAGGAAGTGTGGTGGGTATACCCATAAAACTACACATCACTTTCCTTCTAGTACTCCCAATGTTTGCATATATCTTTTCAGTTAATCCACAGCCATTTGGTTTTGCTGGAGTTGAGCCGCCAACAATGAAATATGCTCTTTCTGCCATGGCTTCCATCTTGCTCTTTGCATCAGTTCTTTTACATGAACTAGCACACTCCTATCTTGCAAAGCGTTATGGAGTTAAAATTGATAGCATCACTCTGTTTCTCTTTGGAGGTGTATCTGCTATGGAAGAAATACCCAAAAAACCCGGACAAGAAGCAAAGATGGCTTTCGCCGGGCCTCTAACGAGTATTATTATAGGCTCTATCTGCGTTTCTATGCACAGATACCTGATCTCCCAGAACCCAGCGTTGTCTCTAAATCCAGTATATCTTATCTTTTGGATACTTGGATCCATGAACTTAATACTTGGAATTTTCAATCTACTGCCTGCTTTTCCTATGGATGGGGGGCGGGTCCTTCGTTCCCTTTATGCCAGGAAAATGTCTTATGCGAAAGCTACTCATAGAGCAGTTTCTGTTGGGAAGTTTTTTGCTATTCTTATGGCAATATTTGGAATTTTTGTTGGAAATCTTTGGTTTCCTCTAATAGCTCTCTTTATTTATGTTGGCGCATCTGAAGAGGAACAATCTACTCAGACCGATGTAGCTCTCAGAAACATTCTAGTCAAGGATATTATGACAAAGAATGTGATCTTTGTTAATCCTTCTATGACAGTGGAAGATCTTGTTCAATTTATATTTGAAAAAAAACATATGGGCTATCCAGTGATAGAAGGGGGTAGCTTGAAAGGAATTGTGACTTTTACAGACATTGAGCATGTTCCTTATCTTGAGCGTTCTATGACCCTAGTTTCGGATATTATGACAAAAAATGTAATATCCGTCTCTTCAAATGCGAGAGCTAGTGACGTCATGAAACTTATTGTGTCCAAGAATATTGGGAGGATTATAGTTGTTGATAATGAATTACTTGTAGGAATTCTATCTCGAACAGATCTGATTCGGATTTTGAAACTCAGATTAGAGTCGTGAACTAACACTCGGCTGAAGACTAAGTAACTTCTTGGTTCATTCCTTTCTCTTTTGAGAACAAGTCACAAAGCCCATCCCCATTCCACAGGTATCAGATCCAAATTAGATTTTGGTCAATGAGAGCGAATTTTTTTGATTTTAATTGCAATAGTAATATATGTATTATGTTTTGTCGTCCAATCAGGACATTTCCATACTCTATCTTTTAGTGTTAGCTCGGAGTTGGGGTATCCACAAAATTTACCAGTCTTGTTGCTCCAAATACTGTTACCTAATGTATTCATATACAAACTTACTCAAAATACAGGTTTTGATCATCAAGACCTTAATTATAGGAAACAATGAAAAGGTTGATATTTGGTAGTATATTTTTCCATGGAGCTCCATTGTCTTTCAAAACCTGGCGTGAAAAGAGGATAAAAACACTAATTTTCGGTTCGATAATGCTTCAAACAGCTTAGTTACTGGAGACATTAGGGGGCGCAAGGTTAATATTCATATTTTATATGTATTTAGTAGCTATTTAGTAGCTTTGCGAATAAGTATCAGCTCAATCATTCCGATAATCATAATTCTTTTGCTGTGGGATTGCTTGGCATTTCTTGTATATTTTCCTAAAAGACTTGTATGTTTCTCTAAGCTTTGGTACTTTTCATAACAAGTTCTATACAAAACCTCTAAATGTTGCGAAACTATCGACGACTCGAATTTATTGTAAAATTTGAAAACTTTTAAAAAAACAACCATTAGAACCTGCTATTGTGTAAATCATTTCACTATGTCGATTCAACTGGTTTGGTTCCATTTCAATGCTTTTTTGTTCATGTTATTCGGGAAGCTGTCCCAACGTTATAAATCTATACTTTTATGAAATCTCCAAACAAATTTTCTTTACTAAACTAAAGTTATAATGGGCCTGAAAAGTGTTAATCCAGTTCTTAAAGGTTTTTTATCAAAAAAAAGGTCTAATAAAGTTTATTTATTAAAATAAGGCTATATTAATTTTTAATTATAATTATAAGTAACATTATATTTAATTATAGGTATATTCATTGTGTCAATCGCCGAAGAACCAACAAGATAATTCGAATAAAAAGGAGCTATAAAACTGAACTAGGTTTCTTTAGTATATATGTCAAAAATAATGAGTGAAAAACAGCATGAAAGCAGATAAATGTTTATTTGGATGCAACACAATTGTTGAAGCCAAAGCTACTAATTGTGCTTTTACTAATAACAGTCACTGAGCCTAAGAACTACTGACGATGGAACAAAACGGCTTCTTAGTCACTTCTTAAGAGATTGAGAATAAATCCCTAATGAGTTAAATTGATAAGTATATCTTTATTTCGCAATAGATTTTACTAAATTGAATTAATGGCTAATGGGGGTAAGATAACTGAAAAGAAAATGTCCTCGTTTATCATACTGTAAACTATACAAAAGTAACTCATTCAACTGTAATAAAGAACCTCAGGGATGTGGAGTATGGAAATTAATTGAAAGGGAAAAATCAACCATTATAGCAACCCTTTGGAACAAAAGATTATTGCTTCCCTTAATGTATATTCATGCAGAGAAATAACAGTTTAGATTAATTGTCGATTGTGATTTAAATTTCCACAATTTTTGATCAAAATTTTGCCAAATATTTATTATCCCTAAAAGCTGATGGTAAAGATTAACCTTTTTTGTACAAGGTCTCTTTCGGTAGCATTACCTTTACCTTTGATTTTTTTTGTGTATAGAGTATCAAAAAAATTCTTTACAAAAATGACATAATTAACTATTTGAAAACCATTACCTTTTAAATTGGTCGAAAAATACTGTTTTGAGTTTGAAGCAATACGTACTAATGCAGATAAGGTATATCTTTTCGTAGGCGCTTAACCGAAATATTCTCCTTCAAGAGTTAGGCAGATAACAAAAAATACAGTAAAAATTTTTAAAGAATATCACGTTATTTAATAATAGTTATTGAATGTTGGGCTATTTGGTTACGTCTGTTATGTTGGAAATATTGATGACGCATTACTCTCGATGTTATTATGACAAGATGTCGAAATTCAGGTGACTCAGAGCGAAAAAAATGATATTATAAGATAATAATGTATAATTTGAATAATATATGGATATATCGAGCGCGGGCACGAACTCCTTGTTACTTGCAACTGGATGCAAAAACAAAATTTCGATTTTTTCTTGTTATGATATTACTTCGGTGGCACAGCTGGCATTCCATGCCCATAGTCACTATGCCCTTGATCACAATGACCCCCTTGGTCACAGTGCCTATTACCATATTCACAGTACCCCTGGTCACAGTGCCCATTACCATGCTTGTAGTTATCAGAAAAATCTGCAGCCTCTGAAACCGTAGCAATCACTAATAATACAAAAAGGACTGACAGCAAAATAAGCATTTTCTTTTGCACTCTATTAACTGATTGTTTCAACAACATATCACTCCTTTGAATAATTTAAATTAAAATATTTGAAACTGGGAATAAGCATCTTTGGACTTCAAACACTCTGAATCATAACACATGTTACATGCCTACAATGCTTAATTTATCTCCTCGACGTAGGAATCTTAATAATTTCATGCCTTCATATGTTCAAATTAATTTGACATTCTTTATAGAGGATTTCAATGAACCTTTGATTTACACGAGTCACTTAGATACTACTTATAAGTACATACAAAATTTTGTGATTTAGCGAATTACTCCATAATCCATGTTCTATCGAGTAAAGCACTTCAATGCAGATTTACCAAATGATCACAAAAGTTTGATTTTATAACTCGTAGTAGTACTATTTTTAAAAGAATGTATTTATAAATCAACTCGTAATTTTTTTGGTACTGTAGTTAGTTAATTTAGATTCAAACTATATAATATATCATGAAACATTATTTAGTATATTATAATTAGTATATAAAAAAACGAGTAGTAGAATATTTTGGTAAATAACCCATTTAATATTCAAAACTTTTACTAAAAAGCGTTTTATTTGCAGTGTATTTTTCGGAAACATGAACAATGTTGAAATCAAAGTTTCGAGATAGAATTTTAAATTGTATGAAGAAAAAAGATGCATGAAGCTTCTTTATGCATTCTAAGATATACACTTTTATACTATATTTAATCATTATCCAATATTTCTTTTATTTTTAGTGTCACAAATTTTTCATATGAAATTACATACATACCAGGAAACAAAACAAAAACCAAGTGTCCAACATAAAATTACACCGAATATATCAATCAGCCTATTTCTATAATTATTCTCAGATAATTGTATTTATTTGAGATTCTTTCAATTTTTTGAACAGTCGATATTTTGATGGATCATGGTACTAAAGAGACATGTGACCACAGGAATTAAACTCGTATACAATTTCTCGCTTATTCAGAGTATCATTAGCTTATCTCCCTTGAGCACCGCTATAATGACATCCATAATCAACAAACCGTGCTTTATGATAGAGTAGGAACGTAGGCTCTAATTTTACAGGAAGCTACATCTATGTGTGTGGTCCTGAAAATTCCTTGTATTTTTTGCTATAATTTCATAATTTTAATGGCCTTTTCTGCCTGGCTATTTGCAAGTGGAATCCTCAGATCTGGGAGGAAAGCTTATGATCGTTTCTTTGTGCTGTATAAACCCATTAAATAGATTCCTTACTTTTGTTTTCTGATTAGCATCTTGTTTCCCTCGTTTTTGAGGGCTTAGATAAGGTGGATTTTTTTCAATCTTTTTATGATTATTGAATTTAACATTTCTTAAAACATATTAAATTACTTTTGATTCAACTTTTGGATTTACCCATTCCACTCAAAAGCATACGTTTTTTAATTAACCCAGCTACAATGGATTATCTAGTATAACAATGCATAAAATTTATCTAGCAGCTACATTAAAAATAGTTCTCCCATTTTCGGAGCTTTCGGAATAACTCACTCACAAAAAAATGAATACGGATTCAGGCTGGGTATAATATAATGCAAATTTCTCCAGCCTACACAAATTTGGGACACCGTGAAAGTGTCCCAGTTGCGCGCCAGGTCTGAAGAGTTAGAAAGACACAATACAACTTTAAAGCATAATTATGCAACAATTTGGCTTTGAATTCAGTAGATAAGTAGCAATGCCCACAAAATAAATACATTTCATATTAGTTATGTACTCATCAAATTTTTGGATGTGTTTACAGAGTGGGAGGCGACTTAAAAAAAGTAATCGAGATACCTGAGTATTCTCATAGGAAGCTTTCATAGTTCTGCTTTTCTGAATCTTTTGCCTCCAAAAACTCACTACTTATGATTTATTTTAATAACAATAATTAGCTGTTTAGTCTAGCCAGAAAAAATGACTGACATCGATTTTGTTGCAATAAATACTTCTGATTACTAACTGATGGGAAATAAAAAAAGTATTAACAGCCGACAGTTTAAGATACGAGCTCATATAAATTTGCTCAGTAAATATTAGTGAAACTAGCTATTGATATTATTTTTTCCATACTGAATAAGTACGACAATAATAAAGAATTTCCATTTGATTAAAATGGAAACCCCACTATTATTTAATCTAATTTACACTTAACAATTTTTTTCTGCTTTATGCTTGTTAGAATGGTTTTTATGTTTATGTTTATGTTTACTCAAAGCACATTTACCCTTGTGGCATTTAGATGAAGAAACCTTACCCTTACAGACATTAGATTCCGAATTTGGTACTGCAGTTGTAGAAGGTTCACTGCCAATCATGGAAGGTTCACTGCCATACATAGGACTGCCATACATAGGACTGCCATACATAGGTACAGGTACTACAGCACCGCCATAACCTCCATAACCAGGTCCGCCATTGTTATCTCTGTCAGAGGTTTTGTTCTCTTTTGTCATATTTTCTGGGTGGAACTGATCAAGGAACTTGAACCATTCACCATTCCCAAGTTTACCCAAGTCATGATCAAAGTTCATCGATGCCATAGGACTATCATGAGAATCTTCACTAGAATCTCTATCATCAAAAGCTGCTACTACACTCGATATCAATATTGCTACAATAAATAATGTTAAAATACGTGGTATATTTTTAGATATTTGTTTCCCCATATAATCACCCCAAACTGGTTTGGTAGATACAATTATTTATTGGATTTCAGTATCAATCAATTTAAATTAAGTATGTTAGTTAACATATTTTTTAAATTTTTTTTAAATTGTATCAGTTTGGATATTCGCGTCAACGCTATATATCAATTGCAGAAAATAAAGTCAGCAATTTAATTTAGAAGTTAATATAAATATATATTTTATTTTATATAATTTAAGCTTATAATCTTATTTTGACAATGCAAATCTCATTTAGAAGAAATTTGGTTCCGTTGCAAAAAAATATGAGATCGATACTATGAAATAAATAGGAATTTAAGAGTATATAATATGCCATTAAATGCCTTTAAATGGAAACACTTTGTAGGCTAAATAATTCTGCAAACAGTAAGATGGTATTTAAAATATCCATTGACCTATAGAAATTTAAAGGAAATGATGCAGAAAGAGGAATAAAAGTCGACCATACAACAATCATTAGATGGGTACATCGATATTCACCTGAGATAGAAAAGAGGATAAGAAGGCATTTAAGACCAACAAATGATTCATGGA
>PLUB01000008.1 GCA_003164755.1 Methanosarcina sp.
AGTACCATCTTACATTCAATAGGATAATATCTCCTTCATAATGCTTCCATTTAAAGGAATTAGATAGCATATTACTATCTTTGGTTTTCGTTTTATTCTATTGTATCATTAGAAAGGATTTTTTGCAACGGAACCTCCATGGGGCTCCACTGCCTCTGGGAGAGTGATTGAATAGCTGAGAAAAAAGGAATTAGGAATAAAGGAATTAAGTATTTTTAAGACTCATCCGCAGGCTGAACTTGGAATTACTCTGCTTTTGCTCCTTCTGTGGTTTCGAGGCCTAAAAGTGCCTTAATGGATTTGTTCCCGTATTCAACAACTTTGGCGTTGATCTGAACGATGTCAGGAGCAATTTCTTTACCCCGCATCATTTTTCTCCTGCGTTGTCCAGGGAGTTTAGGGGTGTAACCTACACCTACTGCCAGCAAAATTTTCTGCCTTCTGGGACCTTGGAGATCTGGTTTCATAACAAAACCGCTACCATCGCAGCCACCAGTTATCTTGACTTTGTATCCTGCCAGACCGAAGATGGTACCTTCAACAACTTCACCAATTGACTTTCCGATTAATGCGTTTGCTTCCGCGTCTTTTATGTTGAGCTGATAAGCACGCCCTTCTTTTGGGTCAGAAATTACGACTCTAAAATTTGCCATTTAATGAATCCTCCAATATCAGTTTTATCTGCAATAATTACGTTGCCTTACCTTGTTTTCTTTACCAGAATCCCCACCTGAATTTTTAAAGATCCTGAACTTAGCATTTATCTTCAATATCCGTCATTTTGCCCAAAATGGATTATCTTTTCTTTTGAGTACAAGTAAAATATCAAGAGTTTCCTTTTCATCAGTTGAAAGGGACTCATAAATCTCCTGTTCAAGAACTTTAGCATGCCTCTCAGGAACATTGATATATAGCACGTCTTCTTCTTTGATTTGCCTACCCACAGTTGCACCGTCAATTGCCATTGCAACTTCCTTGCCTACCCTTGCAGAAGGAATATTTTCCCCTTCCGCTTGTAGTCCCTTGATCTTACCCACAACGCTCCCATTTTCGAGAATAATATCTACGTTCGTTCGCACAACTCCACCAAGTACTCTTACCCCTACAACTGCGGGTTTGCTCTGACGAAACACGCATCCTGGCAGAATTTTAAATTTTCCCGGGCGAATAATAGTTTCAAAAATCTTTTTTTCTGACATTTCCTGCTGTTCTTTTACATACTTCTGGTAATCTTCAATCAGACGGTAGATTACATCATTAATAAATATCTTCACATTACTACTTTCTTGCAGGAAATCTCTGGCATCAGAGTGAATTTTGACATTGAAACCGATAATTACCGAATAGAGTGGGTCTTCAACTGTAGAAGCACCAACAACATCCCTGTGTGAGATGTCTCCGACCTCAGCTTTCCTTATTGGAACGTTATTTTGGAACTCGTGCGCAAGGGCTTCAAGGGAACCTATAGTATCGGCTTTGATCATTATCCCAGCAGAGCCTGTATCAATCCTGACTTCATCAATCTCAGACTTTACTTGGGCTACAATTTCCTCAAGGGTTTCTTCCGTAGCAACTCTTATGGGAGCACCAGCAATAGCACCTTCGAGATATGGAGCCGATATCTTTACACCAGCTGCAGCAATGACCTTATTAACCTGCTGAAACTTGCTCTCGTAGCGGATCTCGGAGAGTTCCCTGGGCTTCAAGAGAGCCCTTATTTTCGTATTGATCGGTTCTCCTAGGCTCCCTATAATAATAGTATCTCCTTTTTTCAACATGCCGTCGTAGAGGATAATATCAAGTGTTGTACCCAAACCCTTTTCTTCCTTAACCTCAAGAACCGTTCCGACTCCAGGGCTCTTGGAGCTGTACTGCAGGTCTGCTTCAAGGAACTTCTGAGCCAATCCGATGAGTACCATCAGGACATCGGGAATTCCTTCTCCTGTAATAGCACTTACAGGCACTATACCTAGAGTTTTCTGGAAGTTCGTGACCCGATCATAGCGTTCAGCTGCAAAACCCTGGTTGTATAGTTCACCAACTAATTCATAAAGTTTTGTTTCTAGTCTAAACTGGACATCTGCCAATTGTTTTTTGAAAGTAATGGCAAAAGATAGGTCTTTTTGTGAAATCCAACCCCTTATCCTGTCTATCTTGTTGGCGACAATAACGAAAGGCGTCTTGAATCGTTTTAAGATTTGCAAGCTTTCGTAGGTTTGGGGCTTGAAACCCTCATTTATATCCACTACAACAATCGCAAGATCGGCAAGAGCTCCTCCTCTGCTTCGAAGAGTTGTAAAGGCATGATGTCCAGGTGTATCAATAAAAAGCAAACCAGGTACTAAAAAGTGATCAATAAGCTTTGGATCCCCAAGTTTCTCGGCAATTACTCCGATTTTAACTTCAGTTGCTCCAATATGCTGGGTGATAGCCCCTGCTTCTCCACTAACAATTGTAGTACCCCTTATCTTGTCCAGGAGAGTAGTTTTTCCGTGATCTACGTGCCCCATCACGCAGACTATAGGAGTCCGCAAATTTTTTTTGTCGATCATATGCAAAACCTCTCTCATTCCTGCGTCTTATTCCCTGCAGGTCCAGATGGATCAGAGTTTCCCACTACGGACCCATATTACAAGTACGAAGAATCTAAGCCTGTAACCATACTCTAAACGTTTCATAAATATTAAAATCTTTGATGTACCTGCTTTATTCGTAAATACAGACCTCATCAATCTTGGAATATTTCCAGATTTCGGAGTCTTTGAAGTGGATTGCAATTTCCCTTGCTGCAGCATCAGTGGAATCGGATGCATGAACTACGTTCCTGCCTATATCCAGAGCAAAATCTCCACGAATAGTTCCTGGAGTCGCATCTACAGGATTTGTAGCGCCGGCAATAGTTCTCATGACCCGAATTGCATCTTTCCCGGTAACTACCATTGAAATTGAGGGGCTGGAGACGATAAATTTAACTAGGGATGTGAAAAAAGACTTTGTCTCATGTTCAATGTAGTGTTCCTTGGCAGTGGCTTCCTTGATAACATTTATCCTGAGGGCGATTATTTTCAAACCTCTCCTTTCTATTCTGGAAATAATCTCTCCAACCAGCCCACGTTGAACCCCATCAGGTTTTACCATAACATAAGTTTGTTCCATTCTATACACCTTGACATATCCGAATCATTAATAGATAATTCCTTCTATTATGCTTTTTTCAGCTGGATCTTGCCTTTCTCAGTCCATTCGGTACGCCTTGGAAGTCTACCCAGATTAAAGTTGTTCATGCATTTGGAAGAGCACATAAAGTATGTAGATCCATCTTTCTTGACGTAGAGCTTACCGGTACCAGGTTCCAGCATCTGTCCACAGAAAAAGCATTTTCTCTGTTCCATTTATCTCACCGCTTTCTTACCTGGTAGTCAGCTTTTTAGCTTCTCTTGATGTCTCAAGAAGCATCATAATGTCCCCTATTCTAACCGGGCCTACACAGTTTCTCGTAATGACGCGTCCCTTATCCCTGCCTTCCAGAACTCTGCACTGTATCTGGCTGGCTTCACCATGCATACCAGTATTTCCAATGACGTCAATAACCTCTGCAGCAAAGCCACCAGTTGTGCTTTCATCAGCCATAATCCATACTCCTTGTTATCAGAATCATTTAAGAGCTTCAAGTTTATTGGCGATGTCCTGAACCATTTCAGCTGCTTTTCCTGCATCTACTATGGCGACAGTTGCACAGGCCACACCAAGTCCACTGGCTGCACCTAGTTCCTTCTGATTTTTGATGAAAATGTAAGGTGCTTTTTTTTCATTTGAAAGGGGAGCAATATGAGCAACAATTTCTGCAGGCTCAGTGTCTTCTGCAATCAGTACAAGCTTTGCATTACCTCTTTCAATTGCTTTTGTAGCCTCATTGGTGCCCTTCTTGATCTTCCCAGTATCTCTGGCAAGCTCCAGAGCTTCAAGTGCTTTGTTTGTAAGTTCTTCTGGAACATCAAATTTACCTAATTGTGCCATTTGAGCTTCTCCTTCGAAATTGCGAATACCGCAATTTTTCATCAATCATAGTTTTTTTAACACATATTTGTCGACATTGAAAATCCAAATTCCGAAAAAAGAACCTGAAATTCTTCTATGTGTAGAGTAATTTAGCTAAAATACATATCAATGCTGGCTAAATGCTTATATCGGACCTTACAAGTACATAGTTACCTATAAACTTTCTGCTTGAATACAAGGATTACAATCGAAATACAAGTGCAAAGCAACAAAGATAGGTATGTAAAAGAGTATTTCCAATCTAGGGATAAGAAATAAATCAATACGCTATGGTTATAAATAATGTAATAATTTTGATTCTCATGGACACAATTTGCTATGAAGCGTATAAAAATCTATACATTAACCTTACTAATCGTTGCAGTGGAGACTGTATATTTTGCATCCGCAACTTTGCAAACGGAGTTAATGGATATGATCTGAGGCTTTCAAAGGAATCGTCAATAGATGAGGTCATCGAAGTACTTGAAAAACAGGATCTTTCTGAATATGACGAAATAGTATTTGCGGGTCTTGGGGAGCCTACACTCAGATTCGAAGTAGTGCTCGCAGTAACACAATGGCTTAAAAACAGAAATTTCAAAGTCAGGCTAAACACCAATGGACATGTGGCCCTCATAAATCCCGGAAAAAATGTAATTCTCGAATTGAAAAACGTAGGAATAGATTCCATATCTGTTAGTCTGAATGCCGAGTCCGAAGAAAAATATAATAAACTTTGCAGACCAATTCATAAAAACGCTTACAGTGCAGTACTTGATTTTATTAAGGGAGCAAGGAAGGCAGGAATCTGTGTAAGAGTTACAGTAGTTAACTTGTTCAAAATAGATGTTGATAACTGTAAAATGATTGCAGAAAAGCTTGATTCCGAATTCCATGTAAGGGCTTTATATGAGTCCAAAAATAACGAAATTTATTAGGTATTTAATACCAGAGTCAAAATTAGTGTATTGTAATAAGATTGAGACTTGTGCAGTTGACTGAAATATCAATCCATTTACACCTTTAATTGTCTAATATAACATTCCACTAATTTATAGGCAATGATTTTCAAAACCAGATCTCTTTATTTCAATATAGATGCATCTGTTTTCAGTAAACATAGTAGTTTATAGGCAACTACTATGAATACCTATATTGTTTACAACTATCGCTTGTCACTACTTGGAAATTAATTAATGTTTCTCTCGTAAAATAAAAAACATATTATCTTTTTCTGTGACCCTATAAGATTTCACGGCAATTGTAGGAAAAAGCTGTAATTTTCTGTATCTGATTATATAATAAGACTCTCAAATTGAGCGCCTCAAACATTTAATGTTATTTATATATAGAGATTTTTATAGTAGGCCAGAATAGACCCAAAAAGCTGGGAAATCGCTTAATTTTTCGTTATACTTCATGATATTTAATCACTAGTTAGCAAGTTTAGTGAGCGAAAACTCTAAAGAATCTTCGCTTTTCCCCTATTTTTTGCAACGGAACCGAAACAAGAATATTAGTTTCTACTGGACTTCTTATTTTGTTTTTGGTTCTAAGTTTGGTGGCAGTGAACGCAGAACCCCTATTAGTAAAATCAGCATCTCAACAAGTTTAATATCGATTGCCTTTTTATTTTCACGATTATAAGTGGGATACCCACTGCTTCAGGTGTCGATCCCTTACCTTATAATCGTGATACACAATATAGAGAATTTCGATAAACTCACATGCATTTGAGCATTGGGAGTTTGAATCTCTTGACAATAATTTCTACTTATGAAAACTTTTACTGATTTTGTTCTTAAAGAGGAATATAAACGCCTTCAGTTGGTGGAGACAAACTTGTTGAAATTGATTTCTTTAATTGATTGGAAATCTTTTCGTATCATTTTTGAGTCCATATATTTTAACAAAACAATTTCATAAGGCAGACCCTGGCTCCTTGAAGTAAATCCCAATCCTGGGTAGTGTTGGGATGGGCACTTGGCAAAAATGGCAGCTTATGCTGATATTTCCTATTCAGGAATGTTTGAAGTTATACTTGAAGCTGCAAAAGAAAGGTACAGTATCAGGATTGCAGAAAAAAATGAAAATTTTAGGAAAATACCTGAAAGTTCTCGCAGAAGCAGTCCGGCTGAATATGCTGATGAATTAGAGCAGGAAATTGAAGCCAATAACTCTATGGATTCTGAAAATAACAAAAGAAAAGAAGTGTTTTTCCTAATACTTCTGAAATATTACAGGCTCTTGAGGGCACATAAATTTGAAATGCATAGACGATTATAAAGTTTCTTCTCTTTATTTACAAAATTAATAAAACGGTAGTTCCTTGATTCATGATCAAAAATGAAAGCAAATATAGAGTGAGAGTCTTTGATTACGGTTTTCAACTATTTATTGACATTAACCAAAAATTGAACTTAACTATTTAAAAATTTATCTGCTTACTTAAGACTATCTTTCGATATATTGCATATTCCACAGCTCGGATCACAGAAATGTCCTATATTTTCTCCCCTTTCATCTTCACTTATTTTTTCTTCACTCGAAAATTCGGATGCAAGTGCTCTCGTACTATCTGCAAGCACTGCGGCATTTGAAAGAGATGCTCCTATCATTATAGCATAAAATATACTCACTTTATTAATCCCTCTTCTTCTTGCAACTCTAATATGCATTTTGAGGCAATGGTCACATCGAAGGGCAGAAGCCACGCCTATTGAAATAAGTTCAACTACATCCGGATCGAGACTCTGTAATCCTCTCATGATAGAGTTATCATAAATTGTTTTCGGGATAAATATTTCAGGGAAATCTTTCATAAAGTTTGTAATATAAGGAACTTCTCCATACTGCTTCCGAACATCCTCAAGGAGTTCTGGAACTGCTTTTTCAGGAGAATTTTTCAAAATTTCCACAATATCCTCAAGTTTCATAAAAAACCACCATTATGCACAACGTGGAAACTGTATTCCAACTTCGTTTTTCAGGTAAACGTTACTGTATAAAGGATTAGTGAAAAGTCACTAAACCAGTCAAAGTTTAAAATATAACTTTTAACTCAATAGAAAATGGGTTAAATTGCAAAACCAACTTCAGATTTAGATTTGATCTTTATCAATATATAATTTTTCATCTTTGACCTTGAAATATTTGCAAGCTCAGAAAGGATAACGCCTTCATCAAATTCCAGCTTTTCAATTTTTTCATGAAATTCATCATATGGTAGTTTGACCCTGATCCCATCGAGCTGAAGGGTAAGCGGAGCAGGAGAAAGCGCACTGTGAATCTCCGGGATCTGATTTTCGATCTCTGTCATGACTTTGGCAGGAATAACTGAGAGTGGATCTTTTGACTGTTGTCTACGAATATCATCAGCTATTTTCCCAATCTCTTTACTAAGTTTATCAAGGGCGTTAACTTCGTCTGCTTTCCTTAATCTATGAGAGGTCCTTCCGATATTTCCAACATAAAGGTCTGCTCCTGGAACTTCTTCAGTTTTCAGATCAGGCCCCCCTGTCACAACAATGGGTATTTCGATACCTTCGAAGAGTTTTGGCTTCTTATTAATAATGCAGTCACTGAAAGCTCCGAATGTGAATACTGCAATATCATGTTCATTGATAAGTTTTCTTTCATAGTCCATAGATAGGGATACCCTTCGTCCCATACCTCTGGCGAGACCTATCATGTTTGTGTTAGCTCCAGGACTGCGAAGCGATTCCGCTACATCACAGGCTGAATGCGGAAGATGGTGAGAGGCAAGAGTCGGCGAAACAATTGCAATCTCCACACCTGTTAGGGGAGCTTCTGTAATGATTCCAAGAAGTTTATCAGATTGCTTTTTTACAATCGGAACATCCTTTTTAGGGATAAGCATTATAAGGTTGACTTCAGTCCCAGTAACTACTTTTTGGATTAGGTAGCCTCCTAGATCTTCCAGCAGTTCAATTAAAAGCCCATGTTTGTGGACACCACCGGTGTAAAGATAGGGAGAGAGTACAGCCATCTTATTTTTCACCTGCTCCCGTCAATTCTTCGAGCATCTCTTCTGCCTCGACGATCCATTCATTTTTTAATGCTTCCTCGGACGCTACAAAAATAAATCGATTACCTTTATATAGATGGTAGCGAACTCTAAAACCTTCTGGAGTGACTCGAATTGCAAAATCAACCAGATTTTCGTGGATCCTATGCCTTGGATCTGCAACCATCATTTCTCTAATAAAAGCCGCTTCTTCTTCTGACCTATCAGTACTTATAACTACAGTCAAGCGATCTGGCTGGCTGATGTTCGCTTTTCCATAAAATTCCCAAAGTTTTTCTAACAGCTCCGGAATATACTGCTCCGTTTTGATAGAAATTATTATCTTCTTGGCAAAAGATTTTGATTCCACGTCGGCAATATCAACTGTCTTAATCTTGCTACCGACATCCCTGAGGATTATTACCATCTGAAAGAGGGAATCTCCTGGTCTTAACACGACCTTAATCCTTCCAACTGCCGGAGCAAGCTTGAGACTTGCAAGGTTATCCTCGATAATTTTCCTGTAAAACTCCTGCTCCGAAGCGATTACTGAATCTACAACAAAGGTCTCAAGAGAATCCATCTGTCTCTCACTCATCCACAAAGCCAGAAGCGAGCAAAGCGGCTCCTACAGCTCCTATTAAGTGGGAATTTTTCGGCACAAGGACATTGAGCTTAAGGAGCTTTGTGAGAGCTTTTGGAACTCCTTCTATAAGAGAAGATCCGCCTACCAGAATCAATGGCTCTTTAACATCTACTTCCTGAAGTTGCTGCTCGTAGATCTGTTCCACAACACTATAGCAGGCTGCAGCTGCCACATCTTCAGGACTAGCTCCTTTGGCAAGAGAATTTACAAGAGATTGTATTCCGAAAACTATGCAGTAACTATTCATAAATACATTTTCTTGCATTCCTTTGACTGCCATAGCTCCGAAATCAGTAATATCTACACCAAGACGCTTTGAGATCATTTCAAAGAAGCGCCCTGAAGCTCCGGCACAGATACCTCCCATTGTAAACATTCCAGGAATACCATCCTCAACTGATATTGCTTTATTGTCCATACCACCTATATCAATAACCGTTGCAGAGCCTTTCTGCCTATTCGCAAGATAAACAGCTCCCTTAGAGTTGACGGTGATTTCTTCCTGGATAAGTTGTGCTTTGAAATGGTTTCCTACTAGGAAGCGTCCATATCCAGTAGTGCCCAAGGCCTGGATTTCTTCTATGGAAACCCCAGCTTCTTTCAGGGCAAGAGAATATGCTTCTTCTGCGCTTTCAATAACCTTTGTTGTGGGCACCCAGCCTTTACCTATAATTTCATTATCTTTCATAACCACTGCTTTTGTAGTTGTTGAACCAGAGTCGATTCCTGCAGTCAGTCCTGACTGAATTTCTCTTGTAAGAAGGTGCTTGTGCCTGACAATGGTTGTCAAAGCTTCCAGACGAGTAAGCAAGGTGCCTGCACTGGTGCGTTCGGTGAACGAATAACTAATTACCGGGACGCTTGAGTTCTTATGGATGTACCTTCTAACCTCATTTCGGACAATAGCCCCTTCAGCACAGCGGAAGCATGTGGTAATAAAAACTCCATCTACATTGGTTGTTCCCTCAACAACAGCCTTTGCACGTGCCATCATGAGCCTCAGGTCTCCGCTCGCAACCTCAAGACCGAAATCCCTACTTATTGTATCCATGTATGCGATGTCAATCTCAGGGTAAACGAATTTTGCATTCACTTTGTCTGCAGCAGATTCAAACTCAGGCTGAACCCCGGAATACTCAGAACCACAGGATACAAGGGCAATCTTGACAGGTTTCAATTCTTCAGAACTCATTTTCCGGTCTCCTTTTCTGAAGGTTCTTTATCTGCTACTTTTTCATCATGTCCCAGCTTTTCTTTAGGCAATGATTTCAGAAATTCTACTATTTTACTCACGAAGTCATGAGCTTCCTCGTCTAACTCCGGATACTTTATCTCTAGAACTGGTACCCCTTTCGAGCGAATCAAATATTTCATCAGTTCATTAGTACGGTTACAGCCCACGCAACCGAAGTTTGTAGGTGGATTTTCGACTATTATTGAAGCTTCTGCAGCTTCTATAAGGGGACCTATTAGGGCCATCCTGCCTCTGACTCCTGGAGGAACTTCAATTGCGGCATATCGAAGCCCTAATTTAGGATCTTCAGGAGTAATATTCAAAGGGGGAGAATCCAAGCTAATACTTGTAACCTTTTCTCTTATTTGGTTCATGATGACAAGGGGTTTGTGCCCGAAGCGCTCAATAAGGTCAGCCAAAATAAGACTATTTGCAGGATAAATGAAAACCTTTGCCAACAACTCACCTCGCAAGCTCCTCTTCAATAATTTTTTCCAAAACAGAAACTTTAATCCTGGATTTCTCCTTAAGTTTTTCTCTTAAAGGTGCTTTTTCTTCCAGTTCATCCAGTGCAGCTCCTATGGCAGGGAGCATCTTGACTTCTTCTCTAAGGAAATGAAATCCCGGCCGTGGCCCCCCTCCAAGGGTTGCACGACAACGCCTTTTGTCTCCTGCAGGAAATCCTCTATCTTTGATAAAAATATGATTTTTATCCAGCTGCCTAATTCTTTCGATCACTGTCTGGACCTCATCCTTCGGTCCTGTTACTATAAGTCCAAAACAGGTCTCTTTCACCGTAACCGAGAACTCCGATTCATAGATTTTCATAGCTGCATCTGATGGCAGCACTTTATCTGAACTGATTACAATGTACTTTGTAACCGTTTCATTTTTTGTTTCCGTCATCTTTTGTCTCTCCTCAGCAACGGGAAACTTTAAATTCGATGGATTCATACCGCGAATTTCTTTAAGCACCCACGTTATATTTAACAAGCACATTACAACGAGTTAACTTACTCATTAGCAAGCTTTTATCACAGTAGCAGCCAGCTTATTTGTTAGTTTTTAATTTACCTTTTATTACTACGATAAAGTATGAATAACATCTTTTCATATATTACAACTAATATTTATTAGATTAGCTATTATCTCATCTTCTTCCTTTCAGTCTCATTTTCTTAGCATTTTATTTCAGTTTACTTTTAAAATACTTCACTTATGTATATCGCATCTCCTTCCTCGATATCTTTAAGCTTCGAAGGCTCGATGATCCGTCCTATAAGGTTGGTTGAGGAAAATTTTTCTCCAGTGGGGCCGAAAAGATCATCATCTACGAGTTTGACCCCTATAGTCCCCATCCTCTTTGCTGCCTGGTTTGTGATCCCTATTTCCCCAGCAAGTATCTTGTTCATTGGCGTATTTTCTGGGAGGATTTCTTTATATTTTACGGTTTCTTTTTCAGTTTTGAATAGGTAGGTATTATCATATATCATGTAGACAGGCAATTTTCCAACTGTTTTTGTCTTAAGTCCAAGAGAATGACGGAAGAATTCCACAGATTTAGGCGCTTTATCAGGGTAAAGTTCAATTTCAATACGTTTTGCCTTGGAAACCGCATAAGCAGTTACTTTTGCTTCTCCAAGAATTTCCAGCGTTGTAGATGGATCATGGCTGACAATTACTGCATCCTTTCCAGTATATCCGGCCTTTACTAGTTCAATTCCTATGGAGGAAAGTACGGGATTGATCTCTTCAAAGCTATGGCCAAGAAGTACTATCTGGGGAGGGATACTTTCAACTGATATTTTCTGTCCCACTTTTGCCAGCTTTATAAGTTCAAGACCTTTAGTTACATGCCCTACAACCGAATGTACAAGACTTGAAGGCAGTTCTTCTTTGGAGATATAGGTTCTGCCTGTTCCGTATCCTACTGTGCGGATCGAAATGGTCCCCTCGTTTCTCGGCTCAAAATTTTCGTATGGAACAGGTTCTTCTTTAAGGCTATCATCCGAGATAAATGAGCTAGTAAACACATCCACAGTGAGTGCCCCTTCTCGGGTCAGGGCATAAAATTGTTCTGCTCCTATTGGAGAGTTTCTGGAAAGCTCAGCCTCGAGATAAGTGAATATCCCATTTCCATTTTCAAGTGGTGTAGAAAGGTCAGTAGTGGATGTTTTTTTTGCGAGTTGTTCCCATTCTATAATAGGCTTGATATTCAAAATGCTATCCTCTCTCGAAAGTCTGAACAAAATTTTTCTCCCTGTAACAACTTCTGCAAATGCACTGTCATTAGGAGCCCCATACTCTGCAGTATGCCTTTTTCGTGAAAATATAAGATGAGTATTACTGGGGTCAAAACCTCCTGCACCGAAAAGGACATCAAACGCTTCAAAGCTTTTGACTTCATGCGAAGGCTTAATATCAGCTTCAAAAGGCCCGAAAGCCAGAGCTTCAGGACTGGCCCAGTGGACAGGTTTTCCTTCATATTCTTTAAAATGCTCAGCCCATAATTTTCCTGAGGGAGACTCACGATTTTTAAGTTCGATCCTGAATTCCCCCTTAGGAGTATTGATAGCGTATTCAGTGATTATCTCCATCCTTTTCTCAGCAGTCTCTTCCAGAATAACAATTGCAGTATCAGCTATGTAGGGAGCTCTGGAAATTTTAAGGACATCTCCAAGGGTAGAGCCTTCAGGTAAAGTATATTTTTGACCGTTCACCTCTACGCTGATCTCATTACTCGTAATCAGCACCTCATTTTAGCATTTGTTTTCATACAAAAAGGTGGCAGAATATTTATAGTTCTTCTGCAGCTTTGATCCATTCTTCTTCAGTGAGGTGTGAAAGTACATTCTTCGGTTTCCCTATATCCACGATCTTCCCTTCTCGCATGAGTGCTACCCTATCACATATCTCGTTTATAAAGTCCATGTCATGAGAAACTATAACAAAGGTTTCCCCGATTTCTTCTCTAGCTTTAAGAATGGAGGTTGCCACAGACATCTTAGTAATTGGATCCATTGTTCCTGTAGGTTCATCCATTATTACGATTCTTGGTTCCTTTATAAGTACCTGCGCAAGTGCAATTCTATGCCGCTCTCCTTCACTTGTTTCATCAGTCATTTTGGGTAAAATGGCTTTTGCTTTTTCTTCTTCAAAGCCTGCAGCTTTGAGGGTGATTAAAGCTTTTTTGACACCAAGCTCGAAAGGCAAGTCCAGGCTGATAGATTCAGTTAGGTTATCTACTACGGAGCTTTGAGTGTAGAGACCGTATTCTTGGTGTAGGAATCCCATATATTTAGTTGCCCTTCCTTTATTTTTCACTCCCAGCTGTGTCATATCAACCCATTCATCTCCTACCCGAACCTCAACTTCTCCAGAAGTAGGTGGTAAAATTCCCATCAAAATCTTCGAGGTGGTAGTCTTGCCTGCTCCGCTAACACCGACTAGCCCAAAGATCTCTCCTTCTTTTACATCAAAAGAGATTTTATCCACAGCTCTTACTACACCACGATCTACCGATATATAACGTTTAGAGAGGTTCTTTATTCGTATAATAGGCTCTCCGATCATGGTATTCGTTTCTTGTTTCACCATGCATATGCTCTTCATAAAAACTGCAGAGACCTCTACTGAGTTCCCTTCCTGAACTATCTCTCCGTTTTCAAGAAGAATTGCTTTATCTGCTAGATTCTCGATGACCTCAGGCCAGTGGGAAGTAAAGATCATGCTCATATTGTAATTTCTTACTGCTTTAATAATTGCATTATGTACTAACTTTGCAGTCATTGGGTCGAGGGTACCTGTGGGCTCGTCGGCTAACAAGAGCAAGGGATTTCTTACCAGCTGTCTCGCAAGTACAACTCTCTGTTTTTCTCCGCCTGAAAGTTCTCTTGCAACATGCATCATTCGGTGGCCCAGATTTACTTCTTCCAGCAATTCAACTGCCTTTTTTACGGAATTCTGCCCCTGATACCCAATCTCATGTAGGGAGTTTATAACGTTTATAATAACTCTTTCGTCGCCATAAAGGGCAAAGGAACGCTGCAGCATGATTGCAATTCTTTTGGTAATATCTTTCCTTATCGGATCATAAAGGGAAAGTTTTATAAAATCAGCTTCAAAAGTTTCGAGTATCTCTCCACAAACCAGGCACTTCTGGTTCGCCATGCTTGGGCGTTCTATGAATCCGCACTTCTTACAGCGGGCAAGATGGTAAATTACTTCACCTGATATATTTTCATAAGTTTCAGTCCCGCGCAATACATGCATCAGGATTGTTTTTCCTGACCCACTTTTTCCCAAAACTCCAACTATCTCCCCTTCATTGACACTTAAATTTAAATTTTTCAGCGCTTTAAGACCATCAAAATCTACATTTAAATTTTTAATTTCAATGAAAACTGGCATTAATTCTCCTCCAAATTGTGAGCAACAATAACTTTATGGTGGTTCTTTCTTGCCTGCTTGAGCATGTCGTTGAAAGTGAAAAGCTATGATTTCAAGTAAATAATATACTATATAAATATTACATTTCACCTATTTGAGCAACAATTACCTGAGAGGAAACATTACATGAATATACCTTATTATTTTTCCACTGTTAAAATTAAAAATTCGGATCATTTATAAATTTGTTCCATTAACATTAGTTCGAGTTATTATAGAGGATTTCAATAGAAACCATAAATTTAGTCATATGCCAATAAATTTTATATAAATGACTCATTAAAATCAGAGTTTATTAGAATCCTATCTTTAGTTACATGTCATACAGGCCAATTACAGACTTTTTACTACATTCACAACTTCAATTATATCATCAATTATCATATCCGCTGCTTCTCTTAGTTTTTTAGGTCTTTGGTCTCCCTGTTGTGTTGTCATTATCCCCACGTCTGCTGCTCTGAGAGCAAGTATATCATTGATCCCATCACCTACCATAACTATTTTTTCGTACTTCCTTTTTAGTTCAAGCACTAGGTTCTCCTTCATGGAGGTGTTTGAAAGAGCAAAGACCTTTTTCTGAGGAATGTTTATGAATTCAGCAAGTTTCGTAAGGGCGAACACTCCATCCCCTGATGCTATATAAGTATCCACTTTCATGGCATGGAGTGTCCGAATAGTTTGTAACGTAGTGCTGAATACCTGCCCGCCTGTACTAAGCACATAGGGCACGCTTCTGGCTTCTGAGTCAATTATCAAGCCAGAAGCGCGATAAAATATGTCAGGGCAACGGTATGTAACCATTTTCAATACATCATGCAAATCGCTCATGAAGAGTGTTGCTCTCTCTATAATCTCGTAGGCAATTGCTGAGGGAAATTTTCCTTTTGAACAGCTTATACCTAGTGAAATTCTGTGTTCTCTTATAAACTCAAACAAAGGCATATCTTTCCTTGAACCCAGGATAATATCGCTTTCAGTATTTAGAACAACGAGCCCACATCCATTTTTTTGAGCGACGATATCAGTGCTCTCTATATTTTCAAGAATATTACCGGTGCTGGTTTCCTTTGCAACCCTATACATACGTAGGAGGGTTCCAGCACTGTCAAAAACCACTGCAATTTTTTTAGCCATATTGAGTGATAAGTTGTAAAATAAAAAAAATTTATGCAAAATCCAAACGAATCAAAAGAATCGAAATTTTATAAAAAAACTAAAATGTGGCTTAAATCAGATTTCTCCTTTCAAGTAAGTGATGCCCCTGATAGTAGGACACCGATAAAAAATCCAAGGATTACTCCTGAGTTCAGGAAAGGAAGCCCTGCCTGTGGTTTTCCTTTCATTACAAGAACAAAAAGCACTACAAACCCTGCAAGAGTACCTAACATTGCTCCTAGTACGGGATATGTGCTTCTTCCAGTTGTATGAGTAAAAATGCTTGCGGAGACCACAAGAAGCGTGGGCATTATGGCATCCCCAAGGCCCATGAAAAAAGCTTCGTGTTCCTCTCCCTTTTTAAAGTTTTCTTGTAGGAAGGAATACTTTGAGTGCTTTGGGATAACGAATAGAAGGGGAAGTTTTAGATCCATAATACCCTCGGCCATTGTTATCATATGCTTTGTCCTGTACACAGATATGGCATCATAGACTGCAAGGAGCATTAGGAGAAACACAACAGGGATAACTGAAAGGGAAATTCCTATCAAAGCGCTGACTCCACTTGCAGTGCAAACTCCCACAAGGTCAATTAAGTACCATTCAGGATACTTGTAAAGCAGCACTGTCACTCCTACAGATGCCAGAATTGAGACAATAGCTTCAAACCCGGAGAGAGATGGTAGGAAGGTAAAAAGAGCGTAGAATACATAATAAAGAGTGCTTATGATGGCGAAATAGATGAGGAAACTGATAATAAATTTCATATTTTTCTTTATTGCGATCAAGGCAAATAAAGTGAAAACCAATATTAATCCCATATAATAGATCGCGTTGGACAGTTGGGTTGGGTCCTCAAAAGTTTTCATCCCGCTAACTTCCATGGGTGTGGATAAAAACAGTGCAAAAACCTGTACCGTAATGATAAGCCCTCCCATAGGGAGAATAGGTAAATAATCTTTAATTGATCGGTCGCTGGAATTCAAGTAATAAACTCCTCAATTCGTAGAAGTATGCCTTTTTACACCTTTGTATATTTAACGGCCTTCTGTCTTCTTGCATTATATATAATATTCCCTTTACAGGCAATTTTTTTTATTTTCAACCTTTTTCTTAAGTAAGGAATATTTTTCTAATAAAAGCTGAAATAGAGCGGAATTTTATGCCACTTTTCAACATCATCTATATAAAGGACTCGGCTTTCTATTCAAAGCCAGGTCTAGTAGCAGAGAAGCTTATCTTGTATCAACTTTTAGATGTTTATTATATCAGGAAAGTATCTCTACAATGTGGACTTCCAGTTAAGTATTAAGCGTTTTATGAAGGTAACATTTTGATCAAGGTAGAGATTTTGTGCTCCTTAGCATCTAGATCCTATCCGAAAATTGTTGTGACGTGTTACAACATTTACAATCGCTATATTGACAAATTAAATGATACTCGATGTTATACATCTTATGTAACTTCTAAAACATGCTATTATTAACTCTTGGGGTAGGTCTTTAGATACACATATTTAAATTCAAATTCTATTGCTAAGACTTGATATTTAGAATTATTTATTTGTTAGGTTGTTGATCCTTCATCTTTCAAGGTTTTTAATACAGTCTGGATTATTGATTGAATGCAGTTAATTGCTAGTGAAATTAATGATAGATTTTGACTACAGCAGAAGATATTAAAAAGTATCAAAACTCTCTTTTCCAAAGTATGTCGGACTTACGCAGCGGAAGTGGGAAATCAATAGCATTAAACATAGAACATTCTAAAAATTAATTTTTTCACGATGATATTATCATACCTGATTTTGCATCATTAGTGCGTAAGTTCCAATATTAATAATATCCTGTTACTTATTGGAGATCTCTATTTTTTATTCTGCTTCTTTATTATTCATTCAAAGTTTTATTTTTCTCTTTCTTGAAAACGGCTTGCTGATTTTCTCTGTCATCCTACGAAGTCTATTTGTAGGGCTTTAACAAGGTGTTTCAATGCCTTGAAAAGTGTACATTTTTAGTCCCGAGTCTCCTAGCTCCATATGCTCTATAGTCAGATAAGCTCCATGAGTTAATGGTAGCAATGTTTTCTGATTTGTATGAAACTGAGGAAATTCAGAGATTTTAACACATAACTTGGGAAAAGTATTTTTAGGTAGTTGTGTTCTACCTTAAAATCGAGCTTTGAACTTGTAATAGGTTTAAGTTTAAATTTGTTTATAATAACTGTTTTGTAATTTAAATGTTGTTGTTTTTATGATAATATTAAAATTCATATAAATTTAATGACTAAATATCATGAAACAACGGTTTTAATAAATCAAAAAATATACTTTTTCAATATAACGTTTTCTTTGTTGAGTGAAGTATTATCCATTTTTATTTTTGTAGTTGTTTCTTCTCATTAATATCTAAAACACATCGAGAGGTTTAAAATAAAAAAAGCTAGATATTGCTATTGTTATTTTTGCTATTACTTGTAGAATACATGTATCTTTTTTTGTAATAGTTAATTATATTTAGACAAAGAGGTGAACAAATTACTTGATGAATGTTCATTTAATTAAATTCAAGACAACACAAATGCGTATAGGCATAACATTTTACAAAATCCTTATTTTGGCTTAATTCTTATAATAACTATTATTATTGTGCAATATTTGTTTTACTGGTGAGATTAAAGTTACCTGGTATAATGGTTATAACACCTGTGTTAAATGTATTCCAATATATAGTGTAACAACAGGATATTGTGAAAACATGACAATAAATTTGACCAAAAAAACGTTGATGGTAATATCTCTATCCTAGAATTTATTAAAGATGCATCCTGTAAGTAATTCAAATGAAATGATTTCTGGTAACTATTTACATATTGTGCTTTAGATTATGAAGAATATAAAGTTTTTTGGAGACTACAAATTTGCTGCAAGGATATTATGAATTATCATTCCCTAAAAATTTTTAATAATTGTTAATACCATCCAATTCTACGAAAGAAACATTTAATAGGCTGTATTTGGTAAAATCAAACCACTAATTAGTTGTAACGAATAGGACTTACGCAGTTTAAGAAAGATATCAATAAGTTTTAACCTTAAATTATTTAAAGAACAAATTTAATTACAATGTTAAATGTATTCGATTTTAGATCTCAGTGCTTAAGTCCTAGAGAGTATATAAACGATCAATTTAATCAGAAGTTTATCGAAATTCTCTATATTAAGAGCAAAAATTAGAAGAAAAATATACAAAATGGAAATGAAAGAGATAATTATGAAAGGGGATAGCCATGAAACCGAAGATAAATTCAACCCGTTTTGGTTCTATTACGGTTAAAAGTAAGATCTCTGAGCACGATATAGTTTTACGTAAGAATGGGCAAACAAAAAAACGCAGGAAAAAGCTTTCGGAAAAAATCTATGGAACCTCCCACAAAATTTCACTTGCCGAGGCTAAATATATCTATGACAAGGGAGCAGATGAGCTAATTATTGATACCGGCCAGACTGGATACGTTGAACTTTCAAAAAAAGCTGAGAAGTTTTTCGAAGAGAGCTATTGCAAAACAAAACTACTTCCCACCCCAAAAGCAATTAAACTATGGAACAGAAGTAAAGGAAAAGTAATTGCAATGTTCCACGTAACCTGCTGAAATTTATCTTGACTTCCACAATTTTTAAGGCCAAAGATCTATCTTAGATTAAAAAGCGAAAAAAATAGGATAAGAGACAAAATATGAACAAATAGCATTAAAACGGATTTTGAAAAACCTCAGATTTAAACAAATTCTTATATAGGATTTATAAATAACTGACATAAAACTAGGGATTATCTAAATCCTCTAATAGAAATAAATCGAGTTTGAATGAAAAAGTTTAAACAATTGGTAACTCGTATCATTCTCAAATCCGATCAAATTTTTCAATAATTTATTCCCTAATCCCATTACACCATGAACTATTTACTCGATATTTGTTTTTATTCTCTGAAACAACATTCTTTTTTCGATATTCAATTCTGCCGTAGTCTTCCGAGAAACGTCGCTTCAAATTTCATTTATGCTCAATCCGCTTGCCTACCCTATAAGCTGGACAGTTTTTTCTAACGAATCAATTACTTTAAGATTCTCCAGTAGATATATTTTTGTGGGTATATCTGTATTGTCCCCAAATGGCATTGTTTTATTCTTGCCCTGGGTAAAATAGGTATACTCAATATAGAAATTCTGGTAAAAGCTTTTGACCCCTATTAAATGAGTTTTGACGATTAGAGCGACATTCCCCTCTCTTTTTACAGTGCTTTCTGAATCCAATTAGATACTTTTTTATACTGCCTTGGTGCATCAAATTACGAGATTAACTCAGCTCAGCTTAAGTTAACAGCTCTTCTGGAGCTTTTCTGGTACATTCAGTAAAATGTTTCACGGCTAGCAAGTAATTTTTTTCAGTGCTCGGTAGAGAGTTTAGAGTATTAATCAACTCAATAATTTCAGGATCGTTGCGTAAGTCATAAAATATTAAAAATTTTCCGCAATATGGATATACTTCCTTTTGGACTAATACCTTAATACAAGCATCTCCACATAATAAATTTGAAGCATTTTATAAGATACTAAAAAAAAATTTTACAGGTACACTAGAGGTATAACGATGGAAACTAGAGACACAGTATTTCTTGTTGTGATGGTTCTATCATCCTTCCTTTTATCCTTTGAATGGCTTAGAAGATTTGAATATGCATCCACAAATCCTCTAATTATTCTCTCGGTTATGATCTTAGTCGGAACACTAGCTGTTATGATTATCTCTATCAACAACAAGCTTCAGGAATTTGAAGATAAGATAGAAGCAAAAGATCGTACCCTAAAAGTAAATATGGAGAGTACGGAAACAAAAATTGACGAAAGAATGAATGAACTCTCAAGCAAAGTTGAGAATGCTATTTGCGAATTCAACCGCAGGAAATACCATTAAATTTTACTCATTACCATTAAGCGTGCTCATAACTTCACTTCTTTGGTAAAAATGAAATTTAGAATTTATTATTAAAGAAGATTATTTTGTTGATTTGAAATTTTTCTGACAAATAATTCTAATTGTGTATGTGAAAATCGGTAGAAGTCTAGCAATTCATCCTTTACGATATTTGATCTACTCTCTGAAAAGAGTAAGTTATAAACACTACCAAATAAATTACTGAGTAATATTTTGATTTTACACGATTTTAATAAATTAATTCAAATTCATCATCATTTTAATTGGAAATATGTTAATTTTTTTCATTTTAAATCATATCAATTCAGGTGTTTCAAGGTCAGGCCCAGCTGTTTGGTAAAGTATATCTATTTGTTATTATGTACAATTGAGGAATATTCAAAACCCAAGTAATTCTAAATATAATGAATCAGATATTCCACATCTTAAATTATTATTCCTCAGAGTTCGTATTATTTGATGGTACTTTTGTTAACAGGTCAAGAAGGAAAGCTAATATGCACCTCAATCTAGAACCGATTGGCATCATTAAGAAGATTGCAAATAAGTCGGAGATTTTAATTTATTCTGATTTTGAACAGGTCATACAAAATATTTTTTCCACAATTGGAGAAGGAGCTGAAGTTGGCCAAAAAATCCTGGTTATTCACAAAAACAACAATAAGAAACTGGTAGATGGTCATCAGGTTCAAGTAACAAAAGCGACATTATTAGGAAGAAAAGGTAATTTGCTGACAATATCCAAAATTGAAGCAAACGAGGATTCTGTGATCGATGTTCGACTTGATCTTATTGCCTAATTTTTTAAGTTATCTCTAAACTAAAAGCAGGTAAAGCTCACTTATTCTTGAATTCCTCTTTCTTTCCTTGCTAGAAAGATGATAATCTTTTAGGAAAGTTTAGGCCGTGTTCCAAATAATTGAACAGGAACTCTAACATTTACAATTATTTTAAATTCCATAGCGATAGTTATCTTTCAGCATAACTGGAATTCTGGTAGTATCTGTGAGTTCAGTACTTCACTAACTCTTAATCGAAAACTCAAAAATAGAATCTACTTTTTGTAGCTCTTATAAAGCATTATTGACAGCACAGAAGTCTCTTTTTTGTTTAGTAAAAAAATTATTGAAAACCGATTTAGAAAATTTATCTGAAAGAGTTTATACTCCGGCAATGAAAGCTAGAAGAGCAAAGAACATTGCGATTTTGAACATTTTCGAAGATTTCGCTGGATTTTTGAGGGTGAGGATCTGGTGAATAGCCGCGAAGAACCCCAAGTCTGCCAGAAGGACGAAGTAAAGATAACGCAGGCCAAGTATTGACATAAGATAAGGAAGAGGGCTTAAAAAGATGGCAAGAAAACCTATTAGCACTGCGATATAGCTTGCTTTTTTTGCTCCTATCCTAAGAGGTAGGGTATCTATTCCCTCCATCTTATCTCCTTCCATATCTTCAATATCCTTAACAATTTCCCTGGCAGTAATAGCAAGAGCTGAAAGCACAAAAAGCACAAAAAGAGCTTTAAGCCCTTCAAATCCAAAAACAGAAGCTCCGAACAAGAATGTCGAACCCGTAAGATAGCCTATACTTAGGTTTCCTAAAAAAGGTGTACTTTTAAGGGTTTTTGCATAAAGGATAAGCATCAAAGAATTAAAAAAAGCAATAACCCCACAAATCTGTTGGATCGAAAAAGCCGTAAAAGTTCCCAAAGCAAAAAGAAGATAAGAAAAATATAAGGCTTCCTTTAATTTCACCCTTCCGGAGGGGATAGGTCTTTCAGGACGGTTGATTGAATCTATCTCAAAGTCATAATAGTCATTAATGGCATTTCCTGCACCTGAAATCAGAAATACTACCCAAAATACAAGTCCCATATCAAGAAGGGGGTAATTTTTCAAATGAAATAAGTCAAAGGTATCTGATGCCATAATATTTTTAGCTATAAATGTTCCTATTGTAGCCGCAAAACCTGCCATCAGGCAATTTTTGTACCTAATAAGTTCCATATATGTGCGTACCCTGGCAGACATCAAGAGATAGCAGCATTATTAAGTATTAAAAGTATCGGATCTTTCCAACCTAAGTTTTCCAGCCTAGTTTCTCTTCTACGATTCCTTACTATAGTACTTTATTGTGTAAGCTGTTGCATTTCCAACTGTATTATAAATATATTTTAGTGAATTTCAATGAATTACTATGCACTTGAGCATTGGAGAGTTGAAATCTCTTGACAATAATTTTCATTTATGAAAACTCTTACTGATTTTACTCTTGAAGAAGAATACAAAAGTCTTCGGTCAGTTGAGGACAAAGTTGCTGAAATTGATTCCTTAATTGATCGGAAATCTTTTCGTATCATTTTTGAGTCCATATATTTTAACAAAACAGTTTCAGTTGGCAGACCTGAAGCAGATGTCATTATTATGTTTAAAATGATTGTTTCACTGAAATAGCATTAGCTTTCCGACTTTGAACTTTAGAAACAAAGGATTGCTCAGATTTCTTTCAGGAAATTTCTTGGTTTTCCTGAATGCATACCATAAAGTACCACAGTCTGAACATTCAGAAAAAGAATTATTGATAACTACATAGAAGAAGAAATATGTGGACATTTGCAAAGCCAACTTAATTGCTTTGGTTTTGAAAATAAAAAAGGGAATGATTCCAGATGCTACTTTTATCCATTCAGATCCTTAACATGCAAAAGCGGATAAACATCGAGAGAATGAAGCAAAACAAAAATAAGCATAAAAGGAGCCTAGACAAAAAAGGATAGTAAGTTATACTTTCCTTCATGCTATAAACACTACATTTATCCTTTTCACATCCCATAAAGACCTCAGCTTTTCTGAAATGTCCTCTTTGATTGCCGAAGCAAATTGGTGATCTGCAGGCAAATCTACAACCACCCTCACCACTCCATCTTCAATACTTGTTTTAAGGATAAGGTTCGTGCGGATAATATCAAGGCCCGTTAGTGGATTCATGACGTGCTTGAGCCTGCTACGGACAACTTCTTCGGTTGTAGTTTCTTTTTCGATAACAAGCCCGTGCTTTTCTTCGTAGTCCCGAATCGCAGCACGCAGGCCCTCAACTGCAAGCACTGAGCAGTGGGCTTTGATTGGAGGGAGCCCTCCAAGTTCTTCAGAAGCCAGTTTCCATGTTATCTTCTTTGCCTCGTCGAGAGTCTTCTCACGTGCAAGGTCTGTAATGACAGAAGCTGTGGCAATATTTGAGGCACAGCCGTAAGATTCGAATTTTATGTCTTCAATAACCTTTGTTTCGGGATTTACTTTAATATAAACTGCAACCATATCTCCACATGCCGGGCTTCCCTCAAGGCCTTTTCCATCAGGATTTTCTATATTTCCCACATTGTGTGGGTTCCTAAAATGCTCCAGCACCTTTTCACTGTAAGGAAACTTCATTGTCTCACCGATCTCTCCGTCTTTAATCTATTATCCTGCCTTCCATCTATTCTAATTTTCCTGTGTTATGTTTCCCCTTCATTGGATTTTATTTTCTTCCAAGGGGGCTTATTTCCCTGAGCCTTGCCACAATTTCACTCATTGCTTCGATTGCTGCATCAGCATCTACCATGTGATTGTAGCGCCCGAAGGTAAAGCGTACCGAACCATGAGCTCTCTCATGGTCTCCTCCTATACCTCTGATTACGTGGCTGGACTCAAGAGAACGGCTAAAACAAGCTGAACCTGTGCTCACTGCAAAACCCTTCATATCCATAAGCAAAGTTATGGATTCCCCCTCTACATAATGGAAAGTCAGGTTTGCATTATGTGGTAGGCGTTTTTCTCGGTTTCCGTTGAGGGTTACATCAGGGATTTCGGAAAGAGATTTATCAATTACCCGGTCTCTCATTGCCTTAAGATGTCTTATTTCCTCTTCGGTTACGAGTTCTACAGCCTTTCCAAATCCAATAGCTCCGGGTATATTTTCTACCCCTGCCCTCAAGTTGAATTCTTGAAAACCTCCGTCCATGAATTTATTTATTTGGGTATCTTTCCGGATAAAGAGAGCCCCTATTCCCTTTGGGCCGTGAATGGTATGAGCGGACATTGTTATTAGGTCTATGGGCAATTCTTTCACACTAAGGGGAAGCCGTGTAAAGCTATGGGTAGCATCGGTATGCAGGAGCACATCTTTTTCTTCACAGATTTCTGAGATAGCCTTCAGGTCCTGCACTGTTCCTATTTCCTGGTTTCCGTGCTGAATCGAGACAAGAACTGTCTCTTTTGTGATCGCTTTTCTTAATCCATCAATATCTGCAAACCCCTCTGCATCCACGTCCAGAAAAGTCACATCAAAACCCTGTTTTTGGAGGGCTTTTGCAGTGTTCAGCACAGAAAAATCCTCTATCTTCGAGACAATAATATGCTTGCCTTTCTTATCCTTAAGAGCCCAAGATACTCCTTTAAGTGCTGTATTGCTCGACTCCGTGTCACCAGAAGTGAAAATTACCTCTCCAGAGCTTGCTTCGAGTTTTGAAATTATGCTTTCACGGGCTCTTTCAAGTCCTTCTTTTGATTCTGTGCCCATAGAGTAGCCAAATTCAGATGTAGCTACTGCATATCTATCAAAAAAATAAGGCGTCATTGCCTCAAGTACCCGTTCATCCAATCGGGTGTTTGCGGCATTGTCAAGATAAATTATATTCTCAACTATTTTTTTCCCTCCTCAGTTTGGATAATGAATTCTTAATTTTAAATTTAACATTTTAGAGTTTCCAGCAAATTGATGAAATATTAGGATTAGAATTCTATATCTAATAATTTCGTTTATGATAGCAGATTGGAGTCGAAACCTAAAATAGTTTCACGTCTTTAAATATAGAAGAATATATTGCAATTGAAATAAAAATGATCGCTGCAGCATACTCCCTCAAACAATATTAAGTATTGGGAATTGCAATCAAAAATGAGTCCCCAGAGTTTTTTATTGAAGAAGTACTATTTAGATCTATAGAAGATCCTGTTAAACTAGAATAACCTAGCTATATCTATTTAAATGTATAAGAGTCAATTAGATAGATGTCAAATATTCTGTTGTTATGATTTTAACTATCTTGCTATTAAGGCTATTAGAATTGCAATTATAGTAAATATTAAAAAGGCTAAATACGGTAATATTATTATTGGTACATGAGACAAGTTCTTTATCAATAATAGCGTTTCATAATTTTTACTAATATCTTACCCATAATACACCGGCTCTTACTCCAAATATAAATTCAATGGTATCCTATAATAATGGATATATAATTTCAAACATCTTTAACATCTATAATATCAAATTTTGAAGCATCCAACATAGCAATCTGCAAAAAAAAATAATATACATTTTTATGACTTCAGTTATGAATATTACTGAACCTATATCAATACTTATCTATCATAAAACATCAAATTTTCAAGATAAATAATGGCGAGAAAAAAAGTTATGAAGTAGTGGAACTAATACCACTTTGCACAAAAGATACGCAATTTTTCCGAAGTGAAGTAGATCTGTTGATGTATGCAGCATCAACAGTATTATCCAAACCAATTCGTGATGAATTTTGATTTTCATAATGGTTAATTCTTCTAAAGCTCGGACATATATTCATACCTCTTGGGGCTTTCGTATCTCCTATATGAGATGTCTCATGCCATTTCTAATCCAAACAATAAACATTGTCATCCTGAGTTGTGTTATGAGATCCTGAAGAGGTATGAGCATAAATAATCGCCGAAGATGAATTATTTGGTTCTACAGCAAACGATCCTGCTAAAAGGATTATTACCAACAAAACTCTTACCGCTTCTGATACTGAAATATCCAACTCTGATTCAATCAAGTTTGAAATCGGCGGAAACAATACAAAAACTGCCATAAATATGAATACAGCTGAAAAGTATTCACGTTCGATAATCATTCCTAAAGCGATTATTATAAAGAATAATCCAAATATCCAACGGAGTATGCAGGTTAACGTTATTTTTATGGGTTATTTTGGATCCATCTCTATATTCCAAACAATTTTTCTATTTAATATAATAAAATAATGATATTTATATTAATGTATAATACTTGATCTCGGTTTTTGCAAAGTTAAATATTTGATTTAATTTTTTCTGATCATAAATATCCAAAAATAGGTAAAATCAGAAGAACTCTGCATATCTTGACAACTATAGCTCAAAAATTCTTCAAAAATCCAATGAAGAGATTTGCATTAGAATCCCTTGCTTTTTGGATCTACGAGCCCAAAATTCACCGTTAAAGATCGATTCAATTCTAAGCCCTTATTTCGTTATGCCCATGATTTCATGATAATTTCGGTGGATATAATCTTTCATCGGATTTCCTTGAAATCATTCATTTGTCTTTCAAATGGAGCAAATTAGCCTTATTATTCGTCTTTTTTACCATAATCCTGCCAAATCCCAGCATATTCATCTTAGGAAATAGCTTTTTTCAAGCTCTCCTTTCTCCAATCTCATTAGCTCCCAGAAAGTGAAATAGCATAAAGGTTTACGTGCCCATTTCCAAGGCTCAGTTTTCAATTATCAGTATATGATACCTCTTGTCCATATCACCACTGTGCAATACAATTACCGTCTTTTCTTCCATTTCTATTCCTTTTACCTTCGGATCTTTATCTCCCACTCTTTTCCTCCTTCTTTATCCTAGATTTTCAGCACTTCGAGCCCCATTGGTTTGCAGGCCATAGGAATCTCTTTCTTAGATGCCAGATGCGTGTCCTTTACAATCAAAATGTTCCCTGGAGATGCTCTCTTGAATGCTTTTCTGCATATTACCAGCGGAACCGGACAAGTCTGCTCACAAACGTCGATTTCCATTTCTGCCATTATTCCTACTCCTATATTCGAGAAATAGAAGTTTCTTGAAACAGTTTCTGCTGCCTAACCCTAAATTCATGTATTTAAAAAATATATAATTTTATCGTGTTGTAAATATTATTTAGGAATCACCCTGACCCTCTTATTCGGAACTGTCGTTCTATTCAGAGTGTTCTCCTGATTTACTAAGGGCAATTCTCTCTTAAAATGATTAGCTTACCATATTTATTTAGGTGAATGTTAACACATCATGCCCTTAGGAATCTTCTTTAAATCAGCCTTGGATCTCTAGAAGCAAGAATCATTTAACGATAGATTGAACTCACTTCTGTTCAGACACTAACTCCTCTATTTGTTATTATTTTCTGGAGTTGTCAAAATTTAATATTGATTCCTAGCAATCAACCAACTTCAAAAAAACCCAGAAGGCAAATATAAGTCTCATATTTATTTTAGACATAACTTGAGTTCTTGTTCTTGAGTCATTATCAAATATGGATAAAAGAGAGCATATCACTCTTTTTGGGGAAAATACAAAAAATTATTGTGCTTACTATTTTCAGTAACTCAGGGGCATGACTAAATGTTTGAAATAAAATTATCTCTTTACTTAAGAGCACACTCCTAAAAGGATATAAAAAGTGAAAAATATTCGAAAAAAGGAATTTTTGATCTGAGGAACGTCAATACTTACGTTCAATAATTTGAATTTAGTTACTCAACGTTTGTATCCTTTTTTTATTTTAAAGATTGTTGTTACTGTCCCTTCCTAATCGAAATCTTCCGTCATCAAAACCAGTTCCTAGCCATCTTTCCTGATACTTTCGGGCTCGATTATCTGCGGCTGCAGATGTACGTCGTAAATCTTGGGAGAATCATATTTCCATAGTTTTATCACTTAATAGCTCTATGTTAGCGAAAAAAGGAATGTTACAATTAATTAATATTGAAATGAAACTGTAAATAACCCGGACAATAGTTCGGTATCAAAACCCTCAAGCTCATTTTTTTGCATATTCAAAAAAGTTTGTTTTATTTCCTAAATATTTTATTTCTATGTTGTTGGATCTGTCATCCGGTACCACAGTTGCAGGTACTCAAGAACCAGAAATAAAGGCAACATTTTCTGTTAAAACATTGCTATTTTTCCGATTTTGCACTTAATTTTGGTATATTTTTTTCCTTCAAAAGATAAAAATAGGGACATTTTTATATTCTGTTGTTTCATGGATTTTAGGAAAACAATGCATTTTCCCTAAATTTCGGTAAAAATGTCCCATAATTTCGGTAAATGTGTCTTAATTTTAGCTGAAATTGAAGTAATACATGGGATTTGAAATAAAAAACCTGTTCATAATAAATTTAATTTATTTTCAAGTTCTACAGGGAACTGTCTTCATATTTTTATGCAATTAGTTGAAAGGTTTGATAGATCAAGTTTTTGATCATTTTGGGATCATATCAGCATATATTAGTTGTTGACTTGATTGTTAATCATTCAAAATTTTTACTCGCTACCCAGTCATCCAAATGCATACTCTAAACTCCATCTGTAGGAGTACTTGAAAACCTTTGACTTCACCGCTCACTCCAATATTAACCTGTATCAAACCACTAACTACTTTACTCAATCAACAAGTTCACAATTGTATCCAGAATAAATTCAAATGCGGTAAAATCTGGAAAAGAGCCCATGAATTCATTCCCATAACAAGTTTAGCCACACAACGATCCGAGATATCCATCGCATGGATTATCACTGTACAGTAGCTTTTATAGTACCCACTATCAATGTCACTTTCGTTTTCTTAGCTAAGTCCTCTGTAAAGTATTATATTATGCTCCCAAAATTCTTCAAGGTGAAAAAGACGAAAACATGGCAGACAAATTTATAATTTGTAAATTTATGATTTCCCAGCAAAATCAGCATATAGCTGGATTTTCAATCACCACAGCAAGCTGCTATTTTATTCGACTGAGATAATAAAATGTGAATTAGCTGCTGACTTGACCGTTATTTGAAGAGTTGTTAATTGAATATAATAGCTTAAAGATTAATTTTATGCATCGTATTTAATCATCAAGAATAATTTGGACTGTATTAGTCTGATCCCAGTGACTTTTTCTAAATTAAGTATAGTGGTTAGATATCAGAAAATATGATTCGTTTGTATTTATATCCATAAGTGGATATAATTTAGCTATAACTATTTAAAATCCAATTTGAGTTTTGATAGACATATCTGATTAATTATGTGCGTAGTAACAAATTAATGTGCACATTGTATTCAAAAATTATAGAAGAACAAAAGTTAAATTTGTATAACTCATCAGAAATTCGTAATTAAGAAGGTGTAAAAATGGTAAGGTTAAGATTTAGTGAAATATTGGTGAAATTTGCTATTCTAGTGGCTGCACTTATTATTATATCTGTCACAGTGGCAGCGGATTTTATACAATATCCGGATAAACCTATGGAGAAGAGTGGAAGTAGCGGAAATTGGAATGACGGTAGATATATAAATTACTTGAAAAGTGGAAATGCAATTTCTGGCGCAAATAGATGTGTCAACGGTTACTGTGGCCCAGAAACTGGACATGCAATTTACGGTGAAAACAGATGTATCAACGGTTACTGTGGCCAAGAAAATGGACAAGCAACAAAGTTCAGAACGCGTAGTGAATTTCGTGAAGAGGAGAACATTTTGCATACCAAAAATCGAGAGGAGAATAGAGAAGGTGAAATGATAGGCACAGGTATAGGTATCAACGGGGGTGGAATGTACTACAAGGCACGGCCCCAAATTCTATAAAATATGGGGAAAATCGCTTAACATAGCGACTATACATAAATAAAGTGTGATCATTTATGAAATGAATTGTCTTTTATTTTAGAAATGCTTCACTGATGGATCGAGTACAACCGAACAAAACGTCCATATTCAACCATTTTTGAGGCTTTAGGATTAAAAGCTGACAAATTTTAGATATCTGTGATAAAATTTATAAAAACTGCCAGATGCTTTATGAAAAATTTGAGGTTTCATTCCATATATAATTTACACTTCCAAACTAAGGAGGATTTCGATAAACCCATAATTTTAGCGAGCCATTTGTTTACCTGTCATAACATAGGATAAAATCAAGGGTTTATCCAAATACTATAAGATTTTTGAATTGGCAAGTGTAAGCTGCCAACGTGATCAAAATTCGATTAAAAACTCTGAAAATAAGGGAAGAGATCTATTTTAAGTTCAAGTATTACGATAGTTTCCTTTACTCTTTCTCTTAATCGCTTGGAAACATAAATTTTTGAAACCTCAGGAGAGGTGTGATATAGGTAAATCAGTGATATAGTTCAGTGATATAGTCGCTGATTCTGATGTCAGTTAGTATATCAAGACCATGCTATATATCCTCTGGATTATACATAATCAACTTGATTTCACAATGCTTGTTTTCGGTCCCAAGCAGTGATTCACCTTTCGATTCTCAATAAACTCATTCCTGGTAAAATTATCTTCTGTGAGTTTCTGGATATTTCACTTCGTCTCCTAAGGTTCACATAAGGCCAGAGTACGAACTAACTTGTTTTAAGATTCTGTCTGTATCAAGCATCAGTTACTTTACGCAACTGATTTTTCCTATCTAAGATGAAATACTAAGTGCTGATCTGCAGTTATCAGTATCCTCAACATTCATTGTTTATGTATGAGGTATGCAGGGGCTCAATTACCAAGTGTGACCGCAATTATTACCGCACCCACCCTGGTTCATGCGTCCAAAATTACTGAATAGGTCTTTGCAACCAAAATTAAAATTATTTCCCCAGCCGGTAAACCCAATCTCATTGCCCCCACAGTTGTTTCCACCAAATCCATTGTTATAGCAATTGTGTTGGTCACCGCATCCACAGTTATTTTGGTTCCCGCACCCGCAGTTATGCTGGTCCCCGCACCCACCGCTGGGTTGGTTGGGGCAAGGGCAGTTGCATACAGTGGAAGTGGTGGTTTGGCAGGTGCCACTTGGGCAGTCTGCAGCAGCTGCCGCAGCTGTCAACGATACTATAAAAAAAACTACCAGCAATAGGCTAAGTGTCTTTTTTATCTTATTGATTGTTAGTTTTACCATTTTAATACACTCCAAAATTTTGTCCTATTTGATAGAAATTTAAGGTCTTTTGCTTTTCAATTTACTTCCGTTGGCAGATACTCTGCGCAAAAATTATTCTATACATAAATTGTCCAGCTTTTTTTTTGAAAGATACATCACTATCAATTAAATAGTCTCATTGTATGTCGAGAAAGTGATTTCAAATAACATCAACAGATTATTATTTTTTAGACAATATACTCAAAAGTTGTTAAAACAATTGAACATGTCGTGGTCATGGAAGTCATTATTGTTTTTTTGTTCATCACACATTTTGTTACAACATTTTTGTTGGTTATCGTTCGCACAGTTGTATTGGCCCCCGCATCCACAGTTGTTTTGGTTCCCGCACCCACAGTTGCTTCCAGCAAATCCGTTGTTACAACATTTTTGTTGGTTATCGTTCGCACGGTTGTACTGGTCCCCGTACCCACTGTCTTGATGGCCACTTGTGAAAGGGCAAGGGCATTTGCATACAGTGTTAGTGGTGGTTGTACAGTTGTAATCGTCAGGATGTTCTGCCGCAGCTGCCCATGATGTTAAAGTAACTACTGTAAAAAAGACTAGCAGTAAAATGCCAAGTGTCTCTTTTGTCCTCTTAAATGTTTGTTTCCCCATTTAATACACTCCAAATCTTTTTTTGATACAACTTTAAGGTTTTTTGCTTTTCAATTTCCTTCCATCGGCATGATACTCTGCGCAAATATTATTCTATAAATAAATTGTGCCGATTTTTTTTTGGTTATAGATGTACTTGTCAATTCTCACATCGTGTTATATACCGAAGAAGGTAATTTCAAATAACAACAACAGAGTATTATTATTCAATCAATATAACAAATAGCGAAATATAATTAAGAAACCAACATTAATTAACAATTAATATTAATTAAAAAAATTATAATTGTAATAGATAAATTTTGGTTAGAAATCAATATCCTTTAACCTAATTTCTGTGTGTTCTCACATGGAATTTAACTCTAAGGCAAGGAATCCCCTTCCTCGACACGCATCATCTTGGCAGGTGGGATGAAAGCTGTCAACTTCAAACTTTTTTTAAAATATAATAAATACTTGTAGTCATTTTATATACGATAACTATAAGGTATAATCCGATCCATCGGAGTCATTATCTCTATTAACACACTACTATTTTGTGTAAAGTGTACACCCAGAAAAAAACTTTTTATTAGTCAATAGATTGTGGATTTACTAAAATCCATGAAGAAGTAAAATTTTTGAGGTAGAATTTTTAACTGTTGAGTATGTTCTAGATCATTTTCACATGATTTTCACCTCAAAACCAATTTGGGTAATAAAATATTTGGAGATCAATTGCTTTTTCAGATTAATTATTATCCAAAAAAGAATGAGTACCTGCCTGAAAAAATAAAATGAGGTTTAATGGAATCGTACGGATATTTTTGTTTTTAAAAATTCTTTGTGAGTACGGTATTTGTAATAAAAATTAGATGATAAATATTTCAAAAGTTGATCTCTTTCAAGTTATCGATGTTTCTCAAACTTATGCTGTGTCCTCGTCAAATCGGATATTTTTGATCAGAAATAAATGGATGTATAAAAAACTAACAAATTTTGTGGCTATAACCACTCTATCAACTGATTTTGTATCATGAGTAAGAGATGCTACAACACTCGAAAACACATTGATTAATATTCTCCATTAGAGAATATTATGTTATTGTTTACCTGTTCAACAGTATCGAAAAAAGGGATTGAAATAAGTGATCAATAAATAAAAGTTCTATTCGATATCCATAGTTTCAATAGCTATTATTTTAATGTTGGTAAGTATTGCAAGTGCAGTGACATTTGCTAATATTACAAACCTTTACAGCAATAATGTCTCTGTAATTGACGCAGCAACTAACACTGCTATAGCCACAGTAAATATCAGAAACATACCTTTTTGAGTTCGTCACCCCTGATAGAACAAAAGTATGTGTGGCAAACAACGGTGATGACACTGTCTCTGTAATTAACACAGCCACAAACACTGTTGGAACCACGCGGTATATGTCGTATCCTATACCGAGTTGTAATCACCTATGAAGGAAAAGTAGGTATAAGGTGCTGATATCATCAGTAACAGTGTCTTTGTAATTGACATTTCAAAGAAAACTGTTATAGCCAAAGTGCCTTTAGACAATAGTTCTTATGTCATCTTGCAGTTTATCAAAAAAGCAGCTACAACATTTGCATAAAGTAACCCTGTTAAAATAATCTAAAGGATTCAAACCCTGTTTGTAGGAATGATTGAGGTATAAAAGCAGAAGAATCTATACTTGATGAAAACTAAACCCCTATATTGAAAAAATAAGACATCTTGTACACGAGACAGGTAACAGAAGTTATTATATAATCTGGGGTAATCTTGGAAAATCTGTCTCAATCTGAAAAGACTGATGAATTAAAAAACAATAAGTTACACAAAAGAATAGATGGAAAAATAATGCAAGTTAACATCAGAAGTAAACCAACTGATAAATCGTTTGCTTCGTTTTTAGTTAAGTCTTAATAGATATCATTTATGCAAAAAAATTGGTTATCGATATGTATAGTTGTTGGTATCAATAGCTTCCTAACACTCTTTAACGGTCAATACGCACTTAATCCTAAATTTCTTGTTATAAAAAAAAAACCCTGGCGAAAGCCAACGAAACTTGTCAAAGCTCCGAAAGGAACTACGATAAGAGCGAAAGCATAGAATAGTCGAAGATATACATGAAAAAATAGGTAACAACCGAGAGAATTTTGTGCGAAAAGTAAGTTTGAATCTCGTGAAAGCTTATTATTTGATTACTGTTGAAGATTTTAATGTTACAAGAATTACCAGAAATCATTGCCTTGCGAAGATATAGCTGATACATTTTTGAGAAAATGGATAACCATCACGACTTACAAAGCAGAATGGAATGTAAACGTTTAGAACTTGTTAATCCAAGAAATACACCTCAAATGTTATCATGTTGCAGTCAAATTATTAAAAAATAATTTCGGAAAGAACATTAGTTGTCCGCTATGCGGTCTTGGTCTTTATAGGATCATTATGTTGCTATTAGCATTCTCAGCCCGGAATTTAAGTTTGTGGCGCAAGCATAGATGCCTGGAGACTTTAGTAGTAGGAATAGTCACATCCGATTCTGCCTTAGCAAAAGGAATCTAATTATATCTTATTGTCTGGTTTCTAATTATATATGCAGGCATTATTACTAAATCGAGCGATTTTCAACAGTGTCTAATTTTGAATTGTGTTTTGTGCATATGGTATGGTGGTATATCCATCTATAAAGATATCATTCCATAAAACAAATGAATCTCTCCAGCTCTCATTAAGCATATTCTGTTCAAGTTTTTGAAATTTTCGGCGACAAAGGTAGAATCAATGATTTGAATTATTCATCAATGCAGAGTGCTACAATATTGGATTTTTATTTTTGTCGCCATATTCGCTTAATTTGAATTTCATTGAAAGATTATGGAAATTTTCAAAAAACAAGTTGTCAAACAATAAAGACTATGACAAATTTGAGAAGTTTTCTAGTTAAGTAGACAGCTTTTTGGAATATATTGGTCAAAACGGTTCAGAATTGAAGTAATTACTAACTCAAAAATTTAAAAGTTTATAAACTAATTATTATATTAGTTCCTGTTACTAGTCCCTTATGGCTAGTATGAAGACACATTGAACTCCCAAGTGAATCAGATTCTCTTCGATTCCGTTGCCAACACTAGTTGGAATGCCAAGTATGTCGTGAACCAGAAATTAATTTGACTACGGCTTCATGATCCTATATCCAAATGTTCACTACCAGGATTTTGATAAATCATATTGACATTAAAGGGTTTTAAGAGTGGAGACAGCACCATCCGAGACTTCGGACAATGAGATAATTCAATATTTAGTCTCACTCTTTATGCGAGTATGCTAACCATTGGAAGTATCAATCAACATTGAAATTATTGTTATATTTGCATGGTCATTGACGTGCCGATGGTTTAATCTACCTCCTTTTGTTCATAGATACCTGTACATTGTGAAGTGGTGAAATTATCTAATAATATGGTTAAATTTGCTAGAACTGTTTAAGTATTTGTAGCAGTAACCGTGAAATTTTCTTTTTGTCCTGGAATTAAGCTATCAGCAGGAATGACCAACGACGGCATTGTATCTTCAGTTAGATTCAGAGTTGCTATTTGAATTAGAGAGAATATGGATATTCAGTATCTGTAAATGAAGAAACTACTGGAGCGGCTAATTGGTAGCGGATTCCAGAACGATAATGGCTAATGGAATGAAAAAGCGTGAAATAATTATTTTTTTGATCATTTATTTATCCTCTCCTTTTATATAATTCCCTTATTCATTCCCTTTATATTGTTACATACCTGAATTTAATTTTTTTTAAATTATACTTCTAATATCGATTCGCTAGTTCTAAGACTTGCAATTGAAACTATGTACTCTCCTTCGATGTCAGTTCAACTGCAATAAATTCGAAACCCAGAAAATAATAAAAAATCTTTTGCCTTGCAAGTTAAAATGTTGTTATTTGATGGTATTCTGAGAATTTTGATAAGTTCGCAAATTTAATGGAATATAAAAAATCATTTTAGTAAAAATGTAAATATGATTACATAGTCGAAAAGTTTAATTTTCAGAGCGAAGTATTCTAATTTATATTCGTGTAGTCATTTTTTACCATTATCTATCCAAACGTCCATTAAGAGGCTGAAAATGAAAAAAATGAGATATCATAAAGCAAGTAAAGGGCATACAATCATAAAGGTTTTTGGATTCTCAATGCTAGTATTTTTAATCATAGTGAGTATCGCAAACGCAGAGGCCTTTGAGGGTATTCCGAACTCCAGCAGCAACAATGTCTCGAATTTAAATAAAACACTTGAAAACGACATAAAAACCCAGGACATAGCAATTGAAATTAACCCACAGGATTCAATGGCTTGGAACAATAAAGGAATTGATTTAGGCTTATCCGGCAAATCCGATGAAGCAATAAAAGCATTTGAAAAAGCAATTGAAATTAATCCACAAGATTCCAAAGCTTGGTACAATAAAGGAAACGTTCTGTCTGACCTAAATAAATCCGATGAAGCAATAAAAGCATATGATAAAGCAATTGAAATTAATCCACAAGATTCCAAAGCTTGGTACCATAAAGGGAACGTTCTGTCTGATCTAAATAAATCAGATGAAGCAACAAAAGCATATGACAAAGCAGTTGAAATAGATCCTCACTATTCAGATGCTTGGCGCAGCAAAGGAAATGCTCTGTGCAAATTAAATGCATCCTCTGAAGCAATAAAAGCATATGACAAAGCAATTGAAATAGATCCACACGATCTCAAAGCTTGGTACAATAAAGGAAACGTTCTGTCTGATCTAAATAAATCAGATGAAGCAATAAAAGCATATGATAAAGTAATTGAAATTGACCCACAGGATTCAAAAGCTTGGAATAATAAAGGAGCTGCTCTTAATAGTTTAGGCAAGCTCGAAGAAGCAATAAAAGCATATGACAAAGCAATTGAAATTAACCCACAGGATTTTAAAGCTTGGTACAACAAAGGAAAAGCTCTATCTGACCTAAATAAATCCGAAGAAGCGATAAAAGCATATCATAAAGCAATTGAAATTCACCCCCAGTATTTAGAATCTTTAGACAATAAAGAAAATGCTTTATCTAACGTAAATAAATTTGATGAAAAAATAAAAGTATTTGACAAATCAACTGAAATCAACCCGCAGGATTCAGATACTTGGTATAATCAAGGAAACCCTCTATTTAACCTAAATAAATTTGATGAAAGAATAAAAGCATTTGACAAATCAACTGAATTCAACCCGCAGGATTCAGATACTTGGTACAATAAAGGAAATGCTTTATCTAACGTAAATAAATTTGATGAAAAAATAAAAGCATTTGACAAATCAACTGAAATCAACCAGCGGGATTCAGATACTTGATACAATAAAGGAAATGCTTTATCCAACGTAAATAAATTAAATGAAAAAATAAAAGCATTTGACAAATCAACTGAAATTCCAGCAGTATTTAGCTATTTGGTAAAATCAAGGAAGCACTATGCATAATTTAGCTAAGTCCAATGAACCAACATAAGCATTTTGCAAAGTGTTTGAAATTACTCCACAATAGTCATATCTTTGGTAGAATCATCCACCTATTTATTATTTCATCAAGAACAAGGATAAATTAATCCCAATGCAAAAAAAGCCATTGAGTTTGACTTATCGTATAAAAAATATGTAAAAAACGACACTTTTAAAAAACTATGGATGGACTCGCAGTTTAAATGAATTATTAAATAAAGCTGAATAGTTATTATAATAGTTATCCTTAAGTTACTTAAAATTTTATGGAGGCTTCGATATAACCGAAATTTTTAGTTTATTTTTATAAACACTATACAAGCAATTTATTGAAATCTGGTGTCTATCAAAATTCCATAGAATCACGGAAAAAAATGGACAGATACCAAATTGCTTTTTACTTCGTCCTTTCCTTGCGTATTTCCCATGATCCAACTCTAAGTTTCAGATAAGTGAGAAAATGTTGCGACTTTATATAAATGCACTTTCAGCTTTTATAAAGTGATGATTTTTCCGGTGCTCTTTCTTTAATTAGTTGACATTTTAAAAACCTTGTAATTTAGCAGTTCACTTAGCATCCATTTGAGTTTAGTTATTTGTCATTCTTTTGCGGGTGTATTCTGTTCCAGATCTCTATTTTCCTTTTCTTTTGTTAATTTCGTATGATCTCTGCAAAAGTTAAAGTGCGCGCAATAAAGCTTCATTTGATTGTAGAACCATTTCACTCTAAGGTGAGCAGTCCTCTTTCTAGACACGCATCAGCGTGGCACGTGGAGGGGGAAAGCCACTAACCTGCAACTCTTTTTCGATAAAAATTATATAACGAATTAAAGTTCAATATATCGAACACACAACTAATAAATGTTTTTATCGTGAAAAAATCCATTATATGCCTTCTTGTAAGCGAGTTATGATTTGTGATTACGGGAACAATATTGATAAGGATCTATATAGTTCTATCGAGATTATGTTACGTTTTCTATCGCAAGTAACTTGTGACGGGCTATCAAAAATTGTTGATAATCTTCGACAACTCAGAACTGAACAAAACTGTAGCAGCCAGTATTATATAATTGTTAATTACAACATTTTCTTTTTGCACTTCATCTAATGAGAGTTTAAATAATTGATATAACTTGTGTAGTCAAATAATCTGTAATTTACGATCTACTCAGGAGTTTGACTATAAATCTACATAATAATCCTTTAGAACGCTGTTGATTTGATCTTTGAATAATAATCTCCATCTATTTCAGCCATGAGGTTAGGAAGTTCACTTTTTCATTATTGTCATCATCAGTGTTTTGTTTTAACAGCTCTAAGGGAATTTTTGGCTCAAAGTTTACAAATGAGTAAAACTTAGTGTTTCCATGAGTTTTGCTCAAATCAAAAGCTTCCCACTTATCCTCATATGTACTACTTGTTGTCACATACTAAATTTTTATTTTTCTACTTTTCGTTGTAAATTTTGTGAAAAAATTGCGTAATTCGTTTGATTTGCCTTTGAAGGAATAATTCCAATTTTCTCAAAACAATCAGTGCTATGCCCCTTCAATTTTTTAGCATTTTATCTACTCATCGTACCATAATGTTTGTCGGGAATTTGTCTAAATTCCGTTTTCAGTTTATCCATCTGGAATAAAATATTCGGATCTTTTAAACTAATTACTATGAACAAAAAAAGATAAGTGGAAATATTGTCCTGAAGAATTTAGTTGCATTCCCTAAGCTTCTGGAAGCTTTTGAAATCTTTTGTGCCAATGATTATTGAATCCGAGAGTTCAGCTTTTAGCATGAATATCTAAAACATTGCTTTGCCCTTTATGTTAGCTTCTTTTACAAAAATAAGCCTTTTACCAATTAATACTTCGATTTTAAGTTTTACTAGACATGTCTAAATACAATTTTATAAACAACTTGAAAATTTATTGAATATATTAATATTAAGGAAGAAGAGTTCTAATAGATTTATAACTATAACGATATATTATCATAATATACACATCAATGGTTATATATGTGTATTTTTATTAAAATATAATTGTTTATGTATGTACCAGGATAAATTTAGACATCAATTGTTAAAAAATAGATTTCCAGATCAGTATTGAATTTGTCTAACTTATCCACAATGCTCGCGAAAATTTAAAGAAGAAGGGGGTAAATAATGCGAAAATTAGTAGTATCCAAAACAAATAGGCCACTCGCTATTCTACTAGCCGTCTTAGTTGTGACCTTTTTGACATCAGTTGCAGCAGCAGGCACAAATAGTATGTATTTAATAAAAACAGCATATCCAACAACTTATTGTGATGTAGGGGAGAATATCACATACCTTTATACTGTGATTAACATAGGTGATGGGGATCTCACTGGAAATTTCACGGTTACAGATGACCATATCTCTAGCCCAATTAAGATAGCTAACAGTGATCTTAAGCATTCAGATAGTGTTTCAGGATCAGCTATTTATACAATATTAAAGCAAGATCTTGATAAAGGTTATGTGACCAATTCAGCATATGCAACAAACGGTGATATAAAGTCAAACACGAATTATATGACAATAAAAGCAGTTCCTCGTTGTGGCAACACTTGTGGTGCCAAAAGTTCTGATGGTAGTGATGGGGGAAAAGGATTTTGTGGTCAGGAAAAAGGATTTACTGCAAAGTTCAAATCAACTGATCAAATAAATGAAGATGAGAATACGTGTCACACCAAAAATATTAAGGAAAAGAAAGAATATGTGTGGCAAGACAGAAACATCGATGAGCACGCCATGATCTACAAGCCAGTATACTCAGATGTACAAAAAGAAGAAAGATGGGGAATCCATCATTAAATTAATTGCTGATCATTGATGAAATGGGTTACCTCTCGGTATAAAAAGATGCCTATCTACGATGGTAGAATAATTTACGTGGAAATCTGAACTTGTAGCCCCACTCTCAGTGGTGAAAAATAAAAATTATGATAGTGTAAACATTCCCCGCTGCAAACAACTGGGTATGTTTACGCTAAAGATATAGATATAAAGGATAGACTTGTGAAATTGAACCCAAAACAAGAAGTAAAATATTTTATACTATCGCATTTTTAATAATTATAACTGGTTATCATTATTTGTTTTGGAATGAAATGCATAAATTCTATCTCAAAATTTTTTTTCTTTTCAGCCTTTGCACTTTTAATTT
>PLUB01000071.1 GCA_003164755.1 Methanosarcina sp.
ATTATAGTACTGTGATCAACTTGAATTCCTCTTTCTATCATCATTTCCTTTAAATTTCTATAGCTCAATGGATATTTTAAGTACCATCTTACATTCAATAGGATAATTTCTCCTTCATGGTGCTTCCATTTAAAGGAATTAGATAGCATATTACTATCTTTGATTTCCTTTTTATTCTATTGTATCATTAGAAAGGATTTTTTGCAACGGAACCTGAAAAAGAATAACATTATGTAAAAAATTGAATTAAAATAGTACTGAAATGATCCAGAAACCTTCTTTCATGCTTAATGGAAATCTCATGAAATTTAATTGTTTATAAAATGATTAAATAGTAAGAATCGATCCGATAGGGGTGCATATATTCTTGATAAGAATAATAGGGAATGCTCCTTTTTTGTTTGTGTGTTTATTCGACCAAATAGCACAACAAAGACACTTATTTTTACTCAACTGTCGGAGTCATATATGATTAAATCGCAGAACAAGCTGATACATTGTATTTCAGATTAATTTTAATTGAAGATATTTTACTCCTCCATTAACTAAATTTGCGAAGAATATTAGGAAATAAAGGAAGTTAATATTAAATTTTACTTTTCTGTAAAAATCTTGCGAATGAGCGGAATTTTACTGAATATATGAGCCAGTTGAGAGTGTTGGAACTGGGACCAATTATTCTAGCATCCACTTCCACACCGATTTAACCATTATTTTTTTCTTCTTATCCTTGCCTTCAATAAACAGAACTTCTTCGTCGTCCATAGTTAGAATTAGTCCTTCTTCAAGCCCATAATTATCCATAGCTTCCATAAGTCCTAAAACTGCTCTTTCTCTGACTACCGGGCTTCCGAAATGGATCGAAGTCTGAATTGCAGCCGAAATATTTTCGCTATCTTTTTCCTTAATGAGGAAATCACATTCATTCATGTTCCTTAAATAGAATATCTGTTTTTCCTGCCTGAGCAATTCGAGATATACAAGGTTCTCAAATCTTAGCCCAAGGTTGTCTGGGTAATTTGGGCACACTGCTCTAAAGAAACCAGTGTCAGATACATAAAATTTGTACCCAGCGCCCATTTCCAAGCTGCTTTTAGGAAGGGGAGTGAGTTTCGGGATATGATACAGCAAAAAATTATCTTCCAGATAATCCAGATAGTTACATATAATTTCCTTGTCCTCAATCCCACTCGCTTTTTTTAAAGTTTCCAAACGGTATTCTGAAGCTACGTTTGATATCAAGAATATAGAAAGCTTTTTTAATTTACTTATGACCTGAGTATCACAACCTTTTACCGCCCCTTTTTGCAGGATTTCTTCAAAATATTTTTGGCAAACCTGAATATCGTTATTTCTGATCACAGCAGGAAAGCCACCGTTTTCAAAATATTGTAAAAATATGCATAACATTTCATCGCTCTGAGAAGGTGTAAGAAATTTAGACCCTGGTATTGTAGTACCTCTCGAGAGAATGTATTCTTTAAATGAGAATGGAAAAAGCCTTCTGACTTTACTTCTGCCTTTAAACCTTGTAGAAAATTCCTGCTCTTTTAAACCTGAACAAGAAGATGTTATGAAAATTTTTGCCCCTTGCCTGTTAAGTCTATCAACCCAGCTTTCCCATTTCGGGACATTAGATATTTCGTCGAGAAAATAATAAATCTGTTCTGCTTCATTTCTCAATGATTTTTTTTCGTGAATTTCAGTTGCAATTTTTTCAATAACCTGAAAACTTTCGGATCCTAATTCCTGAATCTTGCTATCTTCAAAATCAATATAGATTTTTGAGCCCTGCAGGTTACTGGCAATTTGTCTAAGAAGAGACGTTTTGCCTGCATGTAGCGGGCCAGAAATAAATATAATTTCATTCCCTTCCAAGCAGAGGGCGAAAGACATCCTGGGAACCAAATCAAAGGAGTTTTGAAAAAAAGTTTGGTGGCTAAGTATTAGTGGGGGAATTTCCAGATTTTGCATATAATCAAAGAGTTTGAAAGTTGCACTATATAGTATTTCTGCCACGAAGAAGTTTATTTGAATAATTAATAAGCTGTGAGGACAATCACAAAAAGAACATCGCTTTTTATGAAAATGTATGTAAACTTTTGAATGATGGATACTCTAGAGGATTTTGATAAACCTATGATTTCCAAGAATCATTTATACACCTTTAATACGTATATGACAACATTTAGGAGTTTATCGAAATCCTCCCTAATTTACAAATTCCCTTGTAAATTGAATTTGAAAAAAATAATAATAGAGCAGATTCATCGAAACATATAAATAAAGGATTGGTGCAGTGCAAGTAGTAGAAGATAACTGATACTTTTCTTAACTTTGTTACAATACTTTATTTCCCCAGTTGATTGAAATTTTTACCCACACCTTAGAAACACATAATATTTTTCTGATAGTTATAAAAAATTTGATTCAGATTATACGTTAAGCGCAATATATCCTACTTAACAAGTAAGTGTGAACCGGAACGAAGTTTGCTAATGTGACTTGTATCCTAATGAACCTTTGAATACCATTCCATTAAGGGCACGATAACGTTGTCTGTGGCTGTGCATAGGGAATAGGTAACAAAGAAGAAGCTATCCTTCAGTAGTTGCAGCAGAACTTTTTCGATCGTGCAAATACTTCTTTTAATGCAATTTATACTAATGGGGTTATCATTGAGTAGTCATAAAAATATACTATCAAGAGAACGCGGAATTAGGACATTAAACAAAATGAAAAATATAGATTTACCAAAGATAGAAATGGATCAATTGGGGATAACAATCAAAAAAACAGTATATAGTATGAAAGATAATGAGAATTAAGAGTGTTGATATGAGTAGCTTTTGCAGCAACTTGTTGGTTGATAGTTGAGTTTGTAATTGGTTCAAGAAAACAGCATATTGCGGACAAATTATTAAAGTTAACACCTAATAAAAGTTTTAGATTGTCTGTTGATGCTTTTTTAACTTCTCAGCAACTTCTTTTTGCTTCTTTTATGGTACCTTCTTGAGAACTTTTCTTATCAGATGTAAATAACACGTCTGCCAGATTAATCCAAGAAAATATCTCAGACTGCTTTCCATATCCTTTTTTGCATGTAAGAAATTATTAACTTGACGTCTATTTAAACCTCTTTCTTTCATGTAATCAAAAAAAAATCTTCATAGACGACAGAGTTTTCACTGTATGAGAATTTTGCCCCAAGGATCTCGTAATAAATATCATTCATTATCCTAGCATCTACAAAAGAGCCTTGCTTTCATAGTGAAACGTTTTCTTTTTCAAGTGTTTAAGGGTTTTGAGGATCTTTAGATGTAATGACTCTGGATTTTCACAATTTCAGTACTGTTTTTCGCAGTTGCATATTCTTCAAGAGGCTCCTTATTCAGCTCTAGAAAACTGTGCCCCCAGTTAAATTTGGACAGGACTTTTTCAGCCTGCTCTTTACATCCTAAAATATAAAGAGCCGCTGCTAAGGCCTCTGCAGAGTTAAGTTTGAAGGGCCTTCCGAAGTTCACAGGATTACCCGCAAGTAGATAGGGAAGAGCCCTATGCTCCAAGTTCAGCTTCCCAAGTTCGGGAAAAAGACTTTCCACCTCTTCCCAAGAACAGTCAAGTACGACAATTCCTTTTCCGGGATAATCGGCAGGTGACAGAGCCTTTTCTGCAATCGGGTTCAGCATAATCGTTGATCTGGGTATCCTTGAAACCCGATTATACAGGTGAACAAGGCCAAAGCGAGCCATTTTTTTCCCGGTGCACTTTTTTGAGTCACACTGCCCAGCATGATAGATGTAAAGAGGAATATACCCATCAATTGTAGGATTCATAAGTAATTTCCTGAAATCGTGATTCTATTTAAACAATTTCCTTATTCACTTGTTTCATTGTTCCTTTTCATCCGTTTCTTTGTGCATAAGCGTCTAGCTATTATGCCTTAATAGCATATTATTTTTGAGATTTAATAATAATGTAGGATCCTTAATTAAGCATCTGTTTTGATATATCTTAAAGTATATTGTTATTTGAGGGAGGTTTAAATTATTTAAAACAATTGATTTCTCAAATTTTTGTTGATGGAGTGAAGACTATATTAATATGAAATGAAAAGTCAAGGCAATTTAGTCCTTAAAGAAAGATACAGCAAAAATAATCATGCATTTCTCTAACTATAAAACTTGTAATCAATAGTTGAATCATTAACCTAGTAACAGACGGAATTGAGAAATTACATAATGTTCCATTAAGATTAATCCTGAATTACTTAATGAAATTTAATTGAGAAAAAAATCTAGCGCTCAGAGCTAGATTTAATAGGTCTATAAAAATATTCTTAATAGTTCTAAGCAAATATTATTTCTCAACGTTTTTTAGATCTTTTTTGATCCTAGTCAGTATCGTAGGATCCACATGCAAACCTGGCAGCTTCCAGCTTCATCTGTTGCGTTTAGGCATTCCAAAAGATTGTAGTAGTATCTGCAGTGTGTTTTTGAATATATTAAAAAAACTGAGAATATTCCTCCGAGTTTGGATTCTTTCCTTTGTTCATCCAATCATTGAACGTCTGATATGTTATGCCAGCAAATTCGGTAGCAAGAGTATATGGAAGTCCCAAAGAAATATTGTCCCCAATTTGCTGTGTTATATCAGGAGTTAATTTACAAAGTCTACCCATGATAACACCATCTATTTACTTTATTCAATTTATACAAGTGAACATTGTATTTTGCTATTTATTTAGTTTTCTGATACATAAAATCGAAACTGGGACTATTACAAGCCTTACGGAAATCTTGAAACCTACTATAACTTTGCAATAAATTGGAATAGATAGTCGGATGTTGTGGATCGATTATAAGTCTTATAAAATGCCACTGTTGACGACTTGGATAGACTCTAGTCAACTAAGAACGCCTGTTGGGATGCATAAGATACGTTTGGGAATCTGAATTGGAGATCAGGAAGTACCATAACAACTTGTTATAGGGGCTGAGATTAAGTCAATTCTGACTGGCGTGGAAAGTCTTCCTATGTTAGAATTCATAAAATCTGGACTACGTAATTTTAGTACTAATTAGTTTTAGTTAATACACTTTAGAATATATACAAAAAAGATATAAAACATTAAATATAGTTATAATTAAAAGGTTTTCAAGTGCTTTCGAACAAACCTTCTATTTGTCTGCAGGCATTTCATCAACTGCAGCTAACAAGATCAACTTTTTGACATATAAGATTAGCCTGATCACCTATAAATTAGGGGTATTGAATGGATACATACACGACTCTGATAGATGTTTACGATAGATATGGCAAGAAATCAATTTCAGTAAATTTTTCTCCAACTGACTGAAAATGTTATTATTCTTCTGTATAGCAAGATCAGTAAGGTTTTTCATGAGTCAAAATTATTAGTAAGAGATTTAAATTATCCAATACTCAAATACATCGGAGTTTATCAAAATTTTTTTGGGTTCTAGTGGAATAGGTTATACTCCACAGAAGCTCTTATAGCAGTTCTTAGTATGTTAATTGTGTTAATGGAATTATTGGACTCCTTGGAGATATTCCTAGCTGAATGTTGGGAAACGTATGATCATGCTTGAATTCGGTAGTAAATAGAAAGTGCTCATAGAGCATAAGGCCCTCAAGAAGCCACATAACTTGCTTTCAGGTTGATTGAACCATTATGAAATAAACTTAAAGAAATCTGAGCAAAAAGGATTTCGACGAACTCCTTAATTTTGTCATTATGTATATAGATGCATACAAATAGCTCGTGAAATCGGATGTTTATTGAGACCCTCTCAGGCTTTTATTATTAGAGGGAAAAAGGACAGACTATAGAAACTTGGATCTAATTTTAATTACGGATGACAGTTTATTTTTGAATTTGATCCAAAAATTTATATCTTAAAAAGAAACTTCAAGGAATAAAAGTCAGGTTAAGAATTAAGTTGGTAGGAATTGAAGTACACTGGTATTCCTCCATCGAATTTAAAAAACTTTTATCGGAGTTATATTATGCACCTTATTACAACGGAGATCTAAATGCATCTTATTGTAACGGAGAAAAATATAGCAGCAAGGAGGATAGCTGCGATTCTGGCTCCAAAAAACATAACTAAGGATAGAGTCAGCGGAGTAGACGTATACAGGTATGAGATAGGGTATGATGAGGACAAGCAAGAGATACTGGTTATAGGGCTTTCGGGCCATATTGTGGGCATCGATTTTCCAAGTGAGTATAACAACTGGCAGAAAGTCGATGCCAAAGCCCTTATAGACGCCAAAATCATAACAACTCCTATTAACCAGAAAATTTTAACAGCTCTTAGAACTTTGGGAAAAAAGGCAAGTAGAGTTACAATTGCCACTGACTACGACAGGGAAGGAGAACTGATCGGAGCCGAAGCCCTCAATATCATAAAAAAAGTAAATCCGAATGTGCCTTTTGATCGGGTCCGTTACAGTTCAATAACCCCTAAAGCAATAGTAGATTCATTTTCAAGACCTACAGATCTTGATTTCAATCTCGCTGATGCTGGTCACTCCAGGCAGGTTATTGATCTTGTATGGGGAGCAGCACTTACCCGTTATATATCCCTTGCTGCAGGGAGGCTTGGGAAAATGTTCCTTTCAGTGGGGAGAGTACAGTCTCCTACCCTGTCTCTAATAGTTGATAAGGAAAAAGAACGGAATCTGTTTGTTCCTATTCCTTACTGGGAAATCCATGCAGAATTTGAATGCACAAAAGGAGGGAATTTTTCTGTCCAGCATTCAAACCGTCGCTTTCTGGACAAAAAGGAAGCAGCTAAAGTGTTCAAGAAACTTGGGGAAAAAGCAAAATTAACACAGATTGAAAAAGGGAAAAAAATTGACCAAACTCCCATTCCTTTTAATACCACAGGTTTTATCAATGCAGCAAACTCAATTGGGCTCAGCCCTGTAAAAGCTATGCGTATAGCCGAATCTCTCTATACTAATGGTTACATTTCATATCCCAGGACAGATAATACGGTTTATCCCGATACTCTGGATCTAAGGGCACAGATCGAAATTTTCAAAGATGGGTTTTTTGGAAAGTATGCAAATACCCTGCTTGAGAAAGTCGAACTTATTCCTATGAAAGGGAAAAAGGAAACTACTGACCACCCCCCCATTTATCCTGCTTCCCTTACAAAAGAGGCTGACCTAAAAGAGGAAGAATGGAACGTTTACGAACTGGTGGTCAGGCGCTTTTTTGCAACATTTGCTGGACCCAGTGAATGGGAAACCATGAGTTTGAGAATTGACATCAATGAGGAAGAATTCAGGGCAAATGGAGCACGTCTAGTTGAACCTGGCTGGAGATGGTACTATCCTTACAATGTTCCTGAAGACAGGGTTTTTCCAGAGCTCCAGGAAGGGGAAATCCTGACAGTAATGAAAAAAGAAATTCGAGATAAAGAAACCCAACCTTCTGGCCGTTACGGGCAGGGAAGGCTGATAAACATCATGGAAGAGCTGGGACTTGGGACAAAGGCAACAAGGCATGAGATAATCAGCAAACTTTATTCAAGAGCGTATATCCACGGAAATCCCGTGCAGCCCACAAATACCTCTTTTGCAGTATTGGATACCCTTGAAAAATACTCCCCTACAATTACAAAACCGGATATGACGAAATTACTCGAAGAAAATATGGATAAGATTGCAGATGGCAAGATCAAAGAAATTACTGTAATTGAAGAATCTCGGGAGATGCTGAAACAAGTATTTTTTGAACTTGATAAAAACCGAGATAAGATCGTAGAATCCCTTCAAGCAGGCTTGAGGGAAGACAAGATTATAGGTAATTGCTCCTTATGCGGAAGCGAACTCATGATCCGTCGTTCAAAGAGGGGGAGCCGTTTCATAGGCTGTACCAACTATCCGAACTGTACATTCTCTCTACCCCTTCCAAAGAGCGGGCAGATTATTGTTACAGATAGGTTCTGCGAGATACACAAGATGCACCATCTCCGCATAATTAACGCAGGAAAGCGTGCTTGGGACCTGGGCTGTCCACAGTGTAATTTCATTGAATGGGAGAAGACACAGCAGGAAGAACAGGCTATGCAACCTAAAAAGGACAGGCCGAAGTCAATTAAGGACATTGAAGGCGTGGGTAAAGTTACTGCAGAGAAACTCGAGGAAGCAGGAATAAAAAGCGTCGAAGCCCTTATAAAGGTTGATGCCTTTGAGCTCGCAAAAATTATAAATATAAGTGTAAAAAAGATCCGGAACTGGCAGGTTTCCTGCAGCGATGGAATTGAAACAGCTAAAGACTATTGAGATCGAGAATATTATCCATGACACTCAAACCTTGACCACTTCTAGGCTTGCTCTAATCTGATATACATAAATAATCCAGAAGTCTATACTAACTCGATGACCGAGAGTTTTTCAGCTTTCTTTAGAGCGATACCCTCAAACTCGTACCCCCCTCTTAATGTAGATGTATCAACTTTTGGCCCTGAAAATTTCAGCAACTTTCTCGGCTGATCAGAAAAAAGAATTTCTTTGAGACTTTAATAACCAATAAACATGGAGTTTGCCGCCACAAAGCAAGCCATATCCACTGGGATTCTGGAATTGACCTGGAATCAGGATTGATGAGAGAGTTTGTTCCATACCATAGATTTCGGCTTGAAGGAAACAAGTCCTGTGACTAATGCAACCGAATTTTGGGAGGCAGAAACTCTTGTGCTTGAGAATACATATTTCAAGGAAAATCATATTCTACGAAAAGAAAACGAAACAGATTGATCAAATTCTTCCTATATATACTGGATAAATTGTTACTTCCCTTTTATAATTGTCTGGATCAAAAGATCCTGATGCTTCTTTATACGATGCAATGAGGGATTATTTATGTTGGATGTAAAAGAATGGGTATAAAATCTTTGCAAAATATCCTGAGTACCTGATTAGTCCTAAATTTTTTAGTAAGGTTCTGAACTTCCAGTCTTTTAAAACCCCAATAGTGAGATTCAATCTTCAAATAACTTCTAATTGTGCTTACTGTGCTCGAAATTTCGAACTTGGAATTGGTATTTTTAATCATTGAGGCAACTTTAAAACTTGACTATGACAGTTGAGTAAAAATA
>PLUB01000022.1 GCA_003164755.1 Methanosarcina sp.
ATTATAGTACTGTGATCAACTTGAATTCCTCTTTCTATCATCATTTCCTTTAAATTTCTATAGCTCAATGGATATTTTAAGTACCATCTTACATTCAATAGGATAATTTCTCCTTCATGGTGCTTCCATTTAAAGGAATTAGATAGCATATTACTATCTTTGATTTCCTTTTTATTCTATTGTATCATTAGAAAGGATTTTTTGCAACGGAACCGTGAACAGTACTTTTCCGAAGTTTTGAGTCTCCTCATAAAACAAATCAATCTCATGCGTCCGAGGAATATTTATAAAAAGAATCAAGAACAAAAGGCCAATATTTCAGACCTAGAAACCAGCGTAGTTATGAGTGAAATCCTTGAACCGGTCTCAAATAAATAGCACCTGAAAATGTGATTCTGCAGCAACATGAAAGAGGAGGTTATATGATTACTGAAAAAGGGTTCAAAATACTGCAGGGCTTGAACGAAATACATTTTTCACTCCAAAATTTTCCACAGCAGATATGCCATTCTAATTTTCTGGAGGAATCAAAAAAAGAAGAATTAAACAACGAATCAAAGAAGTAGAACTGACCGAAGCCCGAAAAGAAATGGCTCTGACCCTTGGAGCCTTCAAAGTAGGCATTGCTACTATTGAAACTTTATTATGCGACCCTCCTTCTGCAGATTTGACTTAGTGCTACCAGAAGCAAAATCTTCTATCTTTTTTGCGTTATCTTTTGATCAGAACCTAATCCAACCTTATTTCAGAAAAATGGATCAATAATCCCTTGAAACTAATAAGGTACATCCAACTACCTTGCCACTGGAATAGTCCTTGATATGGTAAATTTCTTGCAGTGATCTGGATACAAAGCTATCCCACAGCCTGCAAATTTCGTTTACTGGAGAGATACAGAAAATTGGCTGCTGGATATGCATCCTCCAATTTCCCACAGGCATATGGTAGTACGCCCAAGAATAAGGTATTTCAAATATTCAGGGAATACTTATTACAAAGGAATATGGATCCGTGATTGTCTTAGCCTCAGTCGTTACGGATGCGAAACTTATCCCAACAGACTCCTTGACAGAAGAAGAGAACTATTGTGACGAATGCAAGCTTTGCCTTTCAGTGTGTTTATCTGAATACTTGGACCCTGTTGAAAAAGTCACTGTAATCATTGATGGAAAGAAGTTTAGTTATGGAAAGCGAAGAGACAATAGTTGCTGTTTACTTGTATGTATGGGACTTACAGGTATGAATTCCTCAGGAAAATGAGCCACCTGGTCTCCTGGGCACTTTAAACTCCCCAAAAAAGAGGACCATTTCATTTCTGTAATACCTGTTGCCACACAAGCTTATCTAGGAAAGCAGAAGTTCAAAGGCGGATTTTTTGTACCCATAATTCCAGGATATAGGTGGAATTTACCTTTTCGAACTGCCATTTAGTCTGTCACCTGACAAAAGTCGTATCCCGGAAGAAGCAAAAGAGTATCCTAACTCCATGCCTATAGAAAAAAGAAAACTGTATGAAGCTATTTCAGCGGAAAAACCGATCTAAAAAAAGGGAAAATGATTTCATGTAAACAAAATTTGGATTATCCTTTTTAGGGATAATCCAAATTTTTAAGGTTAAATCCTTTAGAACTTACGCCGTTGAACTGAAAAATCAATGCATTTAAACCTATAACTATCTAAAGTATATATTTTAACTATAATGTCTGTTTCACTTGTTTTTGTTCTTCATTGAAATGCTTGAAGGCTTGACTGCATGTTGTAACTACCTCATGTATTCATTCGACCCCTAGGAACACAGGGGAAAATTTAGACATAACTAAAGTCGGTGATAACAACTCTTCAGCATTGCTAAATTTAGGCTTTGCAGAAATCCTTCTAAAATTCACATCTTTAGGGTATAATGAGTATTTATCCTTCTAAATATCGAAGTGAATTTGATAATATTGCGATTTATAAGTGTTGCTTGAATTTAGAGGGTTTCTACATAACCTAAATTTCCTTTAGAGGACCCTTTTTAAAAGAATATGCGACTATAGCTTTGTTCTCTTCTGTAAAAATGCTTTTTCAATTATTGTTTTTATCTGTCCTTTATTTGATCTCTTTGTTGGTTGTATGTATCTTTGAAGTAAATTTTCAATGGTGTGTGCCCTCAACAACATCTATTCCAGCATCTTGAATTGTCTTTTTGATACTATCTAGATTGGGACATTTAGGCTAAGTATCTTTCATAAGCATGCAGGAACTGAGATGAACAAAATCAAGATCCTGTTTTTTAGGGAATCTATCAGACAGTATACTCTTCTTCCAGAGCAGCCCCCGCAAGTAAAAAAAGCGATTATCTGCGCGTTTTGATCATATGTCTCAAAGTGAGATTTTCTCTCGTTGAAAGCCTTAAAGCACCCTACTCCAGGGCAGGCTTCAGAGACGATGTCACAACGGACAACAGCTATCTTTGTAGGATTTTGTTTTGTAATTATCATACGATGCATTTTGTGTAGTTCAGTCTTACAGCAAGCATGTGGATCCAGTTTGCCGTGGGATTTTAACAACAAGCACTCTGAAGAGTCAACCTCCAGGATTCAGAGGCTGTGAGAACCTTTGGAGAATTTCCAATTCACACATTTCTGCTGATTTCCTTCTATTGACGAAAATAGATTCAGTAAATTTGCACATTAATTTTTAAAATAAGGAGGCTAATGATGTTGTTTAATCAAGGCTGAATGTTACATTTTCTTTCAATTCTGTAATCCATTCTGGCATCTGTCCCATATATGCCTTATCAGCAAAATCTCTATCGATCTACAGATAATCGTTTTAATTTAAAAATTTTAAACTTCAAATTTATTGGGATTAAAGGTTTACAGGATGAAATATTCCTTAATTACAGATATCAGCGATCCAACGATCTAAAATCTGTAATTTTACAGTTCGACATGGGTTTTGAAATTTTCAAGGCCAATTTCTTCAATATACTTTCCTAGTCTCTTTTTTGTACCTGAGCTTTTGTAGAAATTAAATATTTTATCGACCGTCTCGAGGACTTCCTCTTCAGATAATTCCTTTGCGACAACTTCGGCTAGTCTTGGAGCTGCAGCTGCAGAGCCTCCAACCATTAAGGTATATCCTTTGGCAGTGCCCATTATCCCTATGTCCTTGATAGCAGGTTCAGCGCAGGAGTTTGGACAGCCACATACAGCCATTTTTAGCTTGGAAGGCATGGGCATTCCGTGATACTTCTGATCGAGTTTCAGGCCCAGGCCAACTGCATCCTGCTTCCCCTGCTTGCAAAAAGTTGTCCCTGGACAAAATTTTATACTCCTTACACAAAGCCCTATAGCTGCTCCAGGATTAATATCAAGATCTGCCCACACATTATCTAGGTCTTCTTCTTTCAGACCAACGATTGCTATTCTTTGAGCAGAAGTCATCTTGAGGGCTGCAGCTCCGTACTTTTCCGCTACATCAGCGATTTTCCTGAGGGTTGCAGGGTTTACAATTCCTCCGGGGAGGTGGGGAGCGATTGCGTATGTTTCACGGTCTCTCTGAACTATTGCGCCTTTTTCTGGTAAGTTATCTTTCATATTTATCCTTTCTCCAAATTTATATTTTGGATTTTACTTTATAATGAAACTACTTGATAGTTCTTGTGTAGCTAAAGCAAAATGTCTCAGTCATAAACTGATTATAAGTCTATTATTGCCAGATACTAGTGCATCGATTCCAAAATAACTCTCTTTTTTGCGGGAAGTTAGTTGATCAATGGACAGACTTACAAGTCCAAAGTTATGGTTTTACTCCAGAATAGACGCATTAGAAAGCTTTTAATAGATTTATTTTGATAACTTTTATAAATCAAATTATTTTTAAGTATGTTTTTGATACCAGTATATTAGAGATATCAATTTATATGTTGAACAGTTTCTATGTCTATACTATGAAAGACTGCACAGTCTATAAGACCATGAATATAATTGGGAAACGATGGACTATTCATATACTTCTTGAATTGTATAAAGGGGAAAAGAAGGAGAAACGTTTTAATGAGCTAAAAAGAAAGCTCGTGTACATAACCCCAAAAATACTTTCAGAAAGGCTGAAAGAACTAGAAGATAAAGGCTTGATTGCAAATAAGATCGACGACTCGACAAATCTCCCAAAATCCGAGTATTATCTAACTGAAAGTGGCGTGGATTTTATCAAGATAATACAGGCAATTAAACTCTGGGGCCTGAAGTGGAAATTCCAGAATGAAGATTGTGAGAAGGCTATTTGTATGTATTGTGACCACTGAGCGAGTCGAGTGCAAATAGAAAACCAAGACAAGAAATATAATAGAGTTGATTGCAATAGAGAAAATTGAAAGTTATTGGCTTAACTCGGTATTGTGGCGTGCAATTCTTAAACATTAAAGAGCTTATATAGTTGGAATGAAAAATTTATAGCATTTAAGCCTTCAACTGTCTAAATTGTGCATTTGAATTACAACGCCCATTGGTATTGATTTTAATCATCAAGTGCATAAGTCTTAATTAAAGAACCCTACATTTATTTGTCATCGTTTAACGAATTATATATACATCTTCGAATCACAGATAATGATTTTCCAACTTGAATTATGAATAACAGATTCTAAAAGCCGGATTCCATACATCCAGGTAAATTAATATAAACAAGTATCATATGCAACCTATTTGAATGACTATAGATTCTCAACTTTTTGTATCCTACTTTTATGTCTCATTGTTCCATTGATCGTCCACTAATTTCTGATTATGTTTTCACGACATTTCCTATTACACGGTTTTTGGTTGGTTTATATGCTCGTAATTTTCCTGGAAGATTCTGGACTGTCCGGGATTTAAAGATCTTAGTCTCTTAAATTCAAATATTGGTTTAGTTATGTATACCGATTTCTATTTCGAAACTCGCATTACTAATACATTGAAATAAATAATTGTATAGTACAAGAATATGACTTACACGGTTGAGGGATAAAATCAAGGACATTCGCCTCGCCAGAATCATTGAAATTTAGACAGTTAAACATTTACTGGTTCTGTTATTCGGTTCAACCGCGTAAGTCCTAAAGATAAAAGAATTGGCAGTGAAAATGAATACTGCCAGAACTGAGCATTAAAAGTTTCTCAATTAGCTTTGCGAACAGTTCAGCAAAAATCAGTTTCCGTTCTTATAGCTTTTTTGTTGGAAATGCAAAAAGACTCAAAATTTGTATCTACAACGAAAGAAAAGTTACAAAATAATCTTTAAAGCCTTCTAAAAGGAGTAAATCTATGCTAATTCTTGTCCTCTATACAGGTGAACTTGGGAAAAAAGTTATCCAAAACCTTATTAACTCGAGCAATTTCTGCGTGTCCTGCGGAGATCTATGTAACCACTGCAGGCAGGCCAGAAAGTCCTATGCAAACATGATTGTGGGAATTCATGAATTTCCTGAAGACCTCCCCACATTTATAGAAGAGCCAGAACAGTATATTCCAACAGAGTTTCCATATTGTGACCTGATACTTGCTATTGGCATCCATCCCGACATTCTTTCAGCTCTCCCGGAGGTCGTGAAGAAAACTAAGGCAAAAGCCGTAATTGCACCTGCTGAAGACTCGAAGAAAACCCCTGCTGGGGTTCTTGAGCAACTCAGAAAAGAGCTTGAGGCTATGGGAGTCGAATTTGAAGGACCAAGGCCTTTCTGTTCGCTTGAAAAAACTGGGAAACCGATTATAGATTCTTTTGTTGACCTTGGCTTCGGAAAGCCTGTGCTCAGGGTAGAAACGAGTCCGGATGGGAAGATGTACATAGGAGCAGGGGTAATTAGGGATGCTCCCTGCGGTTCTACATGGTTTGTGGCAAAAAAACTCGGTTGGTCTGATATTCCAGAATATAAAGAAACCATTTCAGGTGCACATCATTCCTATCCCTGTACCGGGAGTATGGACAAAGATCCGCAGCTCGGAGATACTATCCTGCACAAAGCCGGGTATATTATAAGGGAAGCCGTTGAAAACGGGATGGAGGGTGAAAAAGAAGAAAAAGCTCTCCTGCCTACAGGCCATAGGGATAAAGTCTCAAGCTCTAGTTCCTGAAAATTGAGTTTTCATCATTCTGGTACCCATATCGAAACTGTCTCCGATATATGAGCTGGCATGGTATGGAAAATAGCATTTTAAATGTAGCGGCACTAAAAGGATACCTTCCTTTACAATGATACTACATTAATATCATTAAAAATATAAGATAGTTCATGAAACATAATAAAAGAAAAACGGGGAGTATACGCAATGAAAGGTGAAAAAATATGTTCTGTAATCAATGTCAAGAAACTCTTAACTCAAAAGGTTGTATAAAAAATGGGGTATGCGGCAAAAAAGGGGAAGTTGCCGACCTTCAAGATAAACTTCTCTATGTTCTCAAAAGTATCGCGTTCTATAACCTGAAAGCTAGATCTGAAGGGGTTAATGAGGAAGCAACAGATAGATTTGTATTGGACAGCTTCTTTGCTACCCTTACGAATACTAATTTTGACAGACAAGCAATTGAGTCCCTTATTATAAAAGGGTTTAATCTCAGAGATGCTATTAGAGCAAAAATTCCTGAAGATAAGTTCACTGCCGAGAAAGATCTCCCTACTGTGGCTACTGTTACACCTGAAAGCATAGAAGATATTGATGTTGCGGTTCATTCCACGAATGATGAGGACATAAGGTCACTCCAGGAACTTCTGACCTACGGTCTTAAGGGGATGGCTGCTTATTCTTACCATGCTTATATACTTGGTTATAAGGACGAAGCAATCTTCGAGTTCATAGAAAAGGGGCTAGTCTCGATCACAGATGATACCTTGGGATTACAAGACCTCATTGACCTTGTCCTGGAATGCGGGAAAAGAGGTGTTTCAACTTTGGCCCTGCTTGATAAAGCCAACATTGAAACATATGGAAACCCTGAGCCTACTGCTGTCAATATCGGCGTGAGAGATCTGCCAGGAATCCTTATTAGTGGGCATGATCTACATGATCTAGAACAGCTTCTTGAGCAGACAAAGTGTATGGGAATTGATGTTTACACCCATGGAGAGATGTTGCCTGCCAATTCATATCCTGCCTTCAAAAAGTATGAAGACTTCATAGGCAATTATGGGAGTGCCTGGTGGAAACAAAACGAAGATTTTGAGAAATTTAATGGCCCGATTCTGATGACGACAAACTGTATAATCCCCCCAAGAGATTCATATCGAAACAGGATTTACACTACAGGAGTAGTGGGCTTTGAAGGACTTATTCATATATCTGAAAAAGAAGATGGTACAAAAGATTTCACTCCTCTGATTGAACAGGCAAAGACAAGTAAGCCACCGGAGCAACTGGAAAGCGGAACAATTGTTTGTGGCTTTGCACACGAAGCAGCTCTATCAGTTGCGGATAAAATCATAGATGCGGTAAAAAACGGGAAAATCAGCAGGTTCATGGTTATGGCAGGCTGCGATGGAAGGCACAAGGGGAGGGCTTACTACACTGAATTTGCAAAAGCCCTCCCTAAAGACACTGTTATCCTGACCGCGGGCTGTGCCAAATACCGTTACAACAAACTGAATCTTGGCGACATCGAAGGAATTCCAAGAGTTATTGATGCTGGACAGTGCAATGATTCTTACTCACTTGTAGTAATAGCCCAGAAACTTGCAGAAGCCTTTAGTCTCAAGGACATAAACGACCTACCTATATCCTATAACATAGCTTGGTATGAACAAAAAGCCGTTCTCGTGCTACTTGCCCTCTTGAGCCTTGGAATAAAGAATATCACCCTTGGTCCTACACTCCCGGCCTGTATCTCTCCGAACATCTTCAAAGTGCTGGTAGATAATTTCAACATAAGGCCAAACGCAATTGTCGAGGAAGATATGAAAATACTTTTGAATCAAGTATGAGCCTAGGGGAAACGGAGGAATATGAGGGAGAAAAATAAATATGTTTTTTCAAACTTTGGCTTTCTTTTTTTGGATTACAAGTTTCTATATTAACAATTTAGTAGAGAATGAAGGATAGATAAAGAATATCAAGATCTTCAATTTGCTGAGAATGAGTTTTATCGTGCTTATTCGCTTGCATTAAAAACAGCAGGTAGCAAGATGGGCACAATTGCAAGAGTTGGAAAAATACACATCAATATGATCTAACAGAATCAGAACTCTACATATAATTATAACGTGGAATTAAAGTCGTTGATGCACTAGCTATCTCAACCTGCTACACAAGCTGATCATGGCCAGGAAATAAGTGATAGAATTGAAAAGGATATACGACTTCTGAGAAAACAATATGCTACTAAGAAAAATGTAGTATTCGAAGCAGCAACTGTCAAACCTCTGTTATCTTCCTTGGTCGTTAAGTTTGGACATATGGAAACCATTCTCTGTTAAGGTATTTTTTCCACGAATAGTTTTTATTTATGAATCTATGTTTTTGGCCTTTGTATTATTTTTTTTCTTCAGAGCTTGCTTTATTTGAGGGATAATAACGAGCTTTTCTGTGATCAACCCATCGGGATTATAAAAATATTCATAATAGTTCTAAGTAAATACTGATTTAAGACTACTGTTAATATTTATTCACAGAGTGTTATCTGAAGCAAAAAAAAGAATTTTGACATAAGAATTATTTAACTTAATATAAATGGTTCTTTAATGAATAGTTCAAACTTTTGATAGTTACTATGGGGTGCAAATATATCAAGAGGAAAAAAAGTATAGATCCAAAATATCTACATTATCAAACCCAACCATAATTTTATGCTCCATTAACTGTGAGAGTTGCCCAATAATATTGATTCTAGAAAGGCTTCTTGTTTGAAAATTCTCCTCCCATTTTGATGTAGCGTTCCCTATATTGTTCTATTTTCTCCCTACTATTACCATCCCATTTGCCTGATAGGTGACTTTTTCCAGAAAATCCGCCACACGCCTAGAAGTAAGACTTCTGACCCATAATTGAGAATCCTGCGTCAAGCCTGTGGCATTCTCTAGGATTAAAAACGCCATCATAGTGATTCCTAAAACTTTTATAAAGGTATGCCTCTACTTGCTTTATTATATGTAGCTTTTTTCATTTTTAGTCTCTTGATGTTTGTTCAGACATTACTATTGAAGAATAATTACTGTGTACCATAGATAATTCAAAGTATCGGCAGCTAGGATCATTAAACGGCAAGTGGGATTATTATTTTCAATAATCAAACACTTGCCCTTTACCGGAATTATCTGTAGGACGACTGATTTAATTTCAACTAAATTGGTTTGATTTGGTCTTCTAATAATTTTTGACCTTTGAATGTAATATTCTATTTTCTACTACTATTAGACTAACTTCAGCATCCAGTACTTTGTTTATCGCTTCTTCCCGTTTTGTTTCTGCTTTCCGTATTAGGTCTCCAATACTTTGGATTTGTGAATCTAATTTATTGGTGATTGTATCTAAGTTTTGAGATTGTGTTTGTATAATTTTAGCTTCTGCTAATTTCCTCAGATTATTAGCAGCATTTATTAAATCCTCGAAATACTTGACTTTTTCCATTTCTATATTAAGCTCTGCTTTTATTTTTTCAAACTCTTCTTCGTCGATCTTTCTGTTATGTTCTTGTTTTTCGATGTCATTTTCTGTATTCATTTATATAACCTCTTTGTTTTTTTCTACGTTATTAGTACATACATAAATATTTCCAAATTCTTGAATTTTAGCTTTTGGTGAATTTTGCTGCTTTTTGTTGTTTGATATTCATCTGTGTGTTTTCTGTGTAGTCTGATTCTCACTATTGTTCCAGAAAATCTGTTCAGTCTTTCAAGAGCCTGCCCTTAGTTCGCTTTGATATTAGTAGGAAGAGAGCAGATTTACCTGGTTTAATAGTTTCATCAACTTTTATGATAAAAATACCACAAATAAGATTACCAAAATAATTAGTCCCTTTTTTTATTCTGTCAAATGTTTGTTTTTCCGTATATTATGCACTCTATACTTTTGGATATACTTTTGATGCAGTTGATTTTTCAATAAATTCATCGGCAGATACAATTGATGCTTAATTTCTCAATTTAAATGATCTAGATTTATTGCGTGAAGGAGATTATATTGATGTTAAAATTATATCTTTGACCAATTACTATTTGGATTATAACAGGACCAAAGCCTTCAAGACAACTCTTTATTTACATATCTACGGTTATTCCTAATTTTTTGACCGAGTAATTTTCGTTAAAATATAAAATAATCCCCTCAGTTATTTTTAATTAATTGTGCGAAAAATATCCTCGGAATAAAAGTTACTTTTACATAAAATTTTTTAATCTTGGACAACAATTTAATATTAATTATGTTTTGAGTATCTCAAAGACAGCGTGCATAATTTTGTATAAAAATAAAAAAAAACATAGATCCAGTGCAGTCAATATCCCAAAGCATTTTGAAATTAGTAGTCACTATGCTGAAGTATAATCTTCAATGCATAAGTTCTACAGCAAAAGTTCTGCATCAGTGAAGATAATAAAAACAGAAACTTTGTCAGATAATTATTGAATCTGCATCATGCTTTTTGTAGTGAAATTAAAAATCACCTACATATAATAAATCTAAATTTCTAGAAGAACTTGATATCAATGAAATTTTCTGTATCGGGTTTCCTAAAGAAGTCAATGATCTCTTAATCATCCACAACAGAAAAACCATTTCGGTTTTATTAGGCTAACACCAAATCAATTGGAAAAATCATTCGAATCGAAAAAATTTGTCTGTACTGAATGCAAATCAATCTATTTATTTAAAAAACTGAAAACAATCGCTTTCTATGACTTGTATCTCGTTTTCACGAGAATGATCAGAAAGTATACGACGGGATTTTGGGGAACAGTATTTATAAAAAAAAAAGTACGACCAAAAATGGAATTCAAAAACAAAAATGGTTCCAAAGAACCTCAACAATGGTGGTAGATAACTGATTACATATAAAGTTTAAAATAATTGATAATTTTCAGACTCGCGTTCAATAACTTGAGGACATACCCTGAAATCTCAAAAACTTATTTTTGCTGTCTTTTTCCCTTTATTTTTTCAAGAAAAACGTGGATGAGCTGACTTGCTGCATATGAGCTAAAGAACCAGATAGATAACGCGACAACTAGTGAAAGACCCCAACTTTCAAGGTGTTCCATGCAAAAATTAACAGTTAACACACAAAAGGTGCAACCCAACATGCCTGCGCTCGCACCGAGAGCAATATCAGAAGCCTGCTCCGAGTTTCCAAAGTGGCCTGCCATTACCACGGATGCAATCATAACAGCTGGAAAAGCAGCAAAAATACCTACAAAAGATTTTGAAGGAATTATCTGTAGCATGATAAAACAGATAGAAACTGATGCTCCCCCGAATACTAACCTAAGGCCAAGATCCCGGAAATCAAATTTATTAGTATACATCTTAATGATCCATCCAATTTATATTGTTTAGCCCGGAAAACATCTAGTACTTTTACTTTCAGTTCTCAGAACCCAAGCCAAAAGAAGTCGATTATCGGAGCAATTACGGTCCAGAGTAAAATGGCATAAACAAGACCTTGCTTCCACCCTACCTGAGTATCATGTAGCTTGCTGCAAGGGCACTGCAGATGTCAGCTACCATACCAACAAGAGCACCTTTTGAAAGCTGCTCTGAGACAAGAAGCAAATAGCTGCCTTTATAGTCCATACTCAAGCTTATAATTGCTGCCAAGTACACAGCAGGGAAAGCTGCAAAAATTCCTCCGAAACTGTCTCCTGAATTTTTTATAATAAGTGTGGAAGCTACAACTACACTCCCACCCAAAAGAAAGCGCATGAGAACTGGAAATATATCAATACTGGCATTATTTCATGTCCTGTATAATAAAATATGGAGTCCATCATTAAATGTTTGATGTTTCCACACTCAAGTTACCAATATAACAAATGTCTGCATTTTCATTCACTTGAGCTGGTCTACTCTAGTTAACCTTATTGAACCGTGGGGACAAAAATACCTCGAAACGGCACGAAGTGTATTTTGAAAATAACATCAATCAAATAATAGAGGAAGATGAATACCTAAAAAAAGTTATACTATTATAAAAATAATTTTCACGAATTAATCCAAATTTAAAGTTCATATGCAGTAGACGAATTCTTCAAGCAGCTCTTCATTAAGACTTTAATATCCAAGATAATCCTCTAAAAGCAAGATTTCAACCTTTTCACCCATCTTTAAACCGTTTCAGATCTGAGTTATATTAATTTAATTTTGATAGTATTTTAACAACTTCAAGCCAGAAAATTAGGTTCTTATTTATGAGACTTCTTTAAGAGATAAATTTCAATGAAATTTGAAAATATTCCTTTTATGTATTAAAATTCCTTTAAAAGGAACACTAATTGAACAACATTTAATTGAACAAAATATAACTAAGGACAAACAGTTAAATTATCTTACTTATGCTGCATCACACTCCGATCAAACAAGTACCTCAGATTCATTAATGCAAGCAATCCGTAGATTTCTTGCCTTTTCAGTAGCTGTTTATGGTATGCTGAAGACACCCTCGAAAAGGTTGCCGGACAAGGAGGGAAGCAGTATATAATTCTTGGAGCGGGAATGCATACCTTTGCATAAGACAACCTTAAATAATGGAACATTTGGAGGTGTTTGAGGTTGATTACCCACCACCCAAGAATTTAAGCTTCATCGACTTGTTGAGTTTGGATAAAAACATCCTGCAAGATTACACTACATTCCTATAGATTTCACAAAGGTAAGCCCGGTAACAGTACTAACTAGCTTATCATCGTTGACCCAAAGGCTAAAAGCTTCTTTAATTGGCTTGGTGTCACCCCATACTTGACTCGAGATGAAGAATTTACAACATTGTGTTCCGTACGAAGATTGCTACTGCGGGCAGAACTATTGTTTTTGATTACCTCGATAAAGATGCATTTATCCCTGAGAAACCGTCTCCACAAAGGCAAAAAGCATTTGAGTTTTTGCAAAAAATAGGTGAACAAATGAAAAAGGATGGCTTCAATCCAGCAAGTTTAGCTGAAAATCTCACAAGTTTAGGATTCCGTCTTCATGAAAATTTGAGCCCAGCAGAAATCGAAGATCGCTATTTCCAAGGTCATAAAGATGGATATCATGCATATGAGTATGGCCACATTGCATGTCCAGTTATCAAATAATTGGGTATAACATACGCACATGAGGATTCGGATCTATCTCGGATTTAGTCCCCATTAATTGGAAAATCTGTATAAATTAGGTACATAGTATATATATGCCAACAAAAGGGAAGGCGAATTATATCAATAATAGGACTTACACACTCAATGAGTAAAATCATATACAATAGACGGTGCTATCTAATTTGCTTTTCCCAATTTTTGATATACTGGTTTTGAATTCACTCCTTATGCACTGTTTTTCTTGCAAAACATGTGCAAATATGAAGGAAGTATCATTAAGTATATTTGTGTGTATATATTAATCAAACTTTTCCGATATAGAATCAGATTTGAATGACAATCACCTTGCAATCCATTTGGTAAACATATTCGTTTTCATTATACATACTAAATATCTAGATATAATTATTAAAAAAATCTAGTTAGAGAACTAGTTTACGATCTAATGTTTTCGCAGTGCACCTGTTGATGGAACGTGGGTTATAAAGAATTTAGTGTTAATTTGGACACTAGGAATGGGTGAAATAATTGGGACTTACGCAGTGAGGAGAAAAAAAGCACTTATAATATCTAGAACTATTCTATGTAGATTGTTTGGAGTCTAATGTTGCTTATTCTTCTGTTTCATTTGTGTAGATCCATTATAATAAACAGGAGTAAAATAAATGTGAAAACAAATGAAAAAGGATTGCTAGCAAAATACCCAGTGTCTTTTTCATTTGTTTTAACATTTTTATCTCAGTTTTATTCATTTGGAAATTATATAATAAGATTTGATATTGGTTAATTTAATTGACTATTCTTGGTTATCTTTAGGTTAATGTGTTCTATTTTTGTACAGTACACATATAGATATATATATATGTATATATAAACACATATAAGATAGAATATACTTCAAAGAATTTTGATAAACCAAAATTTAGGGTTGATTGCTATATAAGCAAATGTAAGCAATTGTTGAAATCGGAGATTTATCAAAACTCTCTAGAATCAATCCTATATTCATACACACTACCAGTTATACCTAAATATTTATCTGTTTGCTTTGAGCACAATGTATCAATTACCCAATGTTTATTTTAAATTAATTATACCAAAAAAATGGTTTCTGAACAAAACTTATTCCCCAAAAAATTTTTTAAAGCCAATCAACAATTTAATATTTAATTATGGTATGGTTTTAGAAATATTATGAGAAAGTTAATTGATTCAAAAACGATTATAATACATAACTAATATTAAATTGTTGATTGATTTTAAAATACTCAATTCGAAAGTAAGTTTTACTCCAAAAATATTATTTTAATTTTTTGTTTAAAATAATAAAGGGGATAAAGTCATATTATAGATAAAAGAAGATTTCAATAAACACCTAAATTTTGTCAGATGCTTGTAAATGTTATATAAATGTCTAAAACAAGACTCTTACAAATCAAAGGTTCATCGAAATCCTCTAAGTGAACAGATAAAGAAAATATTGAGGAATAACCAAATAGAATTTCAAAAAGGTTTTCAAACAGAATTAAGTGACTAAAGAATCAAATGAGGCTTTCTGAACCAATTTTAGCATTTGCAGAAATCAAAGGGATTAATAACAGAAAAGGACAGAGGAGTTTTGAAAAAGAGGACACATGTTGGTGAATATAGAGTTGCTCAAAATAAATAGATATTAAGCGAGCTGTTCAATCACATATTTCTTAAAAAATTTACTGACAATGAGAGAACACCGATTTGTATGGATTTCACAAAATTACATACTCTATTAGCTATAAATGGAATGATCATTAACAAACTGCTTCGAGATACTGCTGGTCCTTTCCTTTTAAGACAGTGGAAAAAGATAGATAAAGAAAACATTTTAACTATAGAGAATTACATGCTTCCTGAAATTCTTAGAATTCAGGTAGAAGCATTCAATCGTGAAAACAGGGAAAAACTTGAAAAATATTCAAAGAGCTTCAGAGATATCTTCTATGTTATTAAAAATAAGGATCAGGTTATAGGCTACTGCATTTATTATTTGAAACCAGCACTTTCTTTTAAGGGTTTTGAGAAGCAAGCGATTCTTTCCGCACTCGCAATTGACATGAATTTTAGAGGCAAGGGTTTTGCTGAGAGATTACTGAAAGAAAGTATTGAGGAAATGAAACTAAATGGAATATCATTTATTACATTATATGTACAGATAAACAATTATCATGCTATACAATTATACAAAAAAATTGGTTTTAGGATAATTACTGAGACAAAAAATATATGCGGCTACGGGGAAATCTGTTATAAAATGGAATTGAAACTTGTTTAATCTTATTTCTCCTGATCCTATCAAAAATATTATCTCAAACGAAATTGGCTATTAACCTATTTTTGGTTCTTAATTCAGTACTTTACTAACCAGTAATCGGTGATTTTAAACATAGATCTATTAATTTCATCCTTATTAAACGGTGATTGACAATAGAGCTATATCTTTATCAGCAAATTATGCCATAGAAAAATTATATAATCTCGTATGTATTTGAGTATTGGAGAGATTAAATACCTTAACATTAATTTTGTCTCATAAAACTTTTATTGATTTTGCTGTTAAAGAAGAATAAAAAATTTGTAGTTATTTGGCAACGACTTTCTGAAATTGATTCTTTATTTTACCGGGATTATTTTCGTATCATTTTTGAGTTCATATATTTAAATAAAACCGTCTCCTAAGGCAAACATGAAGCTGATGTAATCATTATGTTTAAAATGCTTTTTTACAGCAATGGATGGTCTTTAAGGCTTTGAACTTGAGAAACAATGTATTGATCGAGTTTCGTTTAGGAAATCTCTTGGTTTCCGGAGTACATATCAGACAATACAATAGTCAGATCATTCAGAAAAAAATTATTGATACCTGCAAAGAAGAAGAAATCGGGGGCAGTTAAAAAGCCAATTTAATTGCCTTGTTTGAAAATAAAAAAATGGAAATGACTTAGGAATCTATTTTTATCCATTCAGATCCTGGAGATGCAAAAGCTGATAAACCTCGAGAAAATGAAACAAAAATGAGGAGAAACAGAGCTTGAACCGGAAAAAAGGGTGGGAAGTCACACTTAGGATATAAACTTCATAACATAATAGACAAGGATTATGAGTATATCAAAAGATTCAAAACAACTCTTGCATCTCTTTCTGATTCTCATGTAAATTTCTCAGAAAAAAATGAAATGGTTTACAGATACAGAGGATACTTTGGAACAAAATCAAGAAATTATGATACAACAATGAAAAAGCAGTACAAAAACATCCTCTGGGAATGAGTGAGGTTCAAAAAAACGAGAGTATCAGCTCAAGAAAAGCTCCATGGAAACGAGTTTATGCCGGAACTAAAAAGATATTCAAAGAAGGAAAAGTTCTTGTCACGATTGTTAAAGAGTAAATCTAAAGATGTTGTGTAAAACTTTTTGTAATTATCTTTATCATTTGATGATATTGAAAATAAAAGTATCATTTTAAGGATAGCTGAAGCTATCTTTAAAATCACAGAATCGTGAACTATAAAAAAAATGGGTCAAATATAGGGATGAGGGACAAAAATGTGGACAGCATTCCCGCAAATAAAAAAAGTAGAGATAAATCGTAATCTTCTTATATCTTCAAAAAAATGAATGAATTTGTTAGATATCTGCAGAAAATTATATTTATTTACGGATCCATTTATTTAAGGGTCTGATAAATTTATAATTTCAATCGGTTCATTTGTTTAATTAAAAGATCATTTTGTTTTTGATTTCCATCAGTAAATTGATATATTAAATAACAGATTTTAAGTATAATCCACCCATAAATTATTGACCAGGCAATTCGAAGAAAGTAGAGCATATACAATTTAACTATGGTTTTTGAATTGCATCTGTCTATTAGGTGGATCGGAAACAAGAAATGCTGATTTGGACAATATCAAATTTATATAGTTATCCAGAGGAGAGTTTGAGATGAAAAAATATCTTTTACCAATGGTTTTATTAGTTTTACTTTTAATGCCAGCAGCTTTAGCGACAGGCAATGTAAAAGTTAATGACTTTTCTGCTAGTAATACAAGTGGAAATATACCTTTACATGTATATTTTAATGGTAGCGTTACCGGGGATGTTACTAACTGGCAATGGCAATTTAAGAATGTAGGAACAGGAGCTATTACTCATAGCACTGCAAATGCAACAACTGTCCATACATTTGGCAAGGCTGGAGCTTATGATGTTACGTTGACAGTATGGGGGCCAAACGGCGAAGATACACTTACAAAGCCAGCTTATATAACTGCTAGCAATAGCAATTAAAGTTCCAGTTACTACATCTTCTTCTTTCTTTACTGAGGGTAGTAGTAACTGCTGAGAAAATGGTATTAATGCCTAACAAAAACATTAATGCAAGTGCATAAATATCAATTACTTTTTTATTTTCCCTCTTTGTCGTATGAATATGTTTTTATGTATGAAAACCTATGTATTTCTTTCAATTTAACCTGAAGTAATTGGAGCACTATTTTCAGAATTTAGAATAAATAAATAGATTTTACTAAAATAAGTGTATAATGAAATCTAAAATGTTGTTCCAAATTAAATTGGAGCCCTATTCTGGATCACAGGAAATAAGTATTAATAATGGAACAATATCAAAAAAGAAGATTAAGAGGTGGAGAACAAATTTTTACAGAAAATTAGGCAAACTGCAGTCTCCCAATTATAGATACCGAGTTTTTACATATTTTAGTAGGATATGTTATACTACAAAATACCTTTTTAATGTCCAAACAGAATTCATGTATCTGCATTCAATAATTAGATCAATAAATCCTCAATTCCTGTCTCTCTAACAATATAGATCGCTTTATCCTTTTTTCTTCCGGAGTCAGCTGCCGTCCCAATTCGGGGTACTCCAATGCTCGATAACAGGGATGATACTGGAACATCAGGTTGAACCGGATATGTGGGATATTTTTTGCGACCCATTCTGCGATCTGTCTTGTACAACATTTAAGGTGCCCAGGGAGGACTATATGGCGAATGAGGAGTTCTGCGGTTTCATAAGCGAATTCGAAGTTGGTCTGCACGACTTCCAGGTACCGTTTTATTTGTGAATATTTCTGGGCGCATACGTTGTCTCCATATTTGAAATCTCCGAGGTAGATGTCCACAACTCCTTCGAGAATTTCTGCAATGTCAGGAGAATGACACATATTTGAGTTCCAGATAACAGGCGTGTTTACAACGATTTCCCTGATTATTTTCAGGACAATATGTGCGTGTGGAGTAGGAGTTACAAAGTTTACATTCCTTGCTCCGTGCATTCTCCTGAGGTAAATTAGCTTTGCAAGTTTCCTGGGTTCTATTTGAGTTCCTGCTTTAGGACAGGTAGAGATATCCCAGTTCTGGCAGTAGACACAAGCAAAAGTACAGCCCGTAAAAAAAATCGTGTGAGAAGGTATAAGTTCTGGCTCTTCTCCCATATGTAGGAACTCGGAAGCAAATTAGAAATATCTATCAGTCTGCATAATCCATTTTCACCTGCCTTTCTATTAACTCCACATCTCCAGCCGCAGCAGTGGCAGTTCTCCATAATCCTGTCCACGATTGCACCTTTAAGGTCGAGAAGAGATGGGTTAGCTTTCGGGTGTTTCAGGAAAATCTCAGTCAGCAGCAGCAATCTATCTGAGGCATTTTTGTGGACAAGGGCATTAATAGCTTCAAGCTTGAGATTCTCACGAAGCTTTCGGTATCCTTCGATGCCTTTCTTATGGATTTCCTTGAGTTCTTCAAGCTGCATACTAGGATCGAACTGAACCGGAACCTTTTCTGTTATTTTAAAGATAGCAGGCATTTTATTTTTCTGTTCCTATCTAGAATTACAATTAATGTTTGTTCCATCTATTATGTCTTACAATAAGATTTATATCTATAATGAGTATACACACGATGTTGTTCTTCACGAATTAACGATGATTTATCCTTATCATAAACCTTCTCTTTTTCCAAATACAATATTTGTGTTATTTTGAATATATTGATAGAGACTATATAGGGTTTTATTTGAAAACTTCATTGAAATGTAACGTAAAAAACCTAATAAATATGAAAATTTCCGGGAGTGATAAAAAAGAGACCCTAGCTGACTGAAGCTAAGCATATTGAACTTTAGGCCAGAGCCTGAACATGAATTTTACCAATATTATCCTTTTCATTTATTTTATACCACTTTTTAGCATCTTTTGCAAGTTCTGTCTTGGTGCACTGATTTTTACCCCTTCATATCCGCTGGCTCAAACAAAAAAGGATTCAGGGTGGATTGAGTGTCCTTCTAGTGATTATTTTATTTGCTTTTATTGTCACAGTCCCAATAGTAGGGGTTGTCGGAGTCATAATCCAGTTTGAGAACCAGATTCCAATATATCAAACTCGGTTGATGGAATTTAGAGACATCCTCACACGGTTATATTCCCTCACACGGAGAGCTGTCTGCTAATTCGATTTTACGTGGTATTACATCAACTATGATCCCTCTTATGTCGAGTATTATTCATGGACTTTTGAATGCCGGGACAACAGCTGGAGTTATAATTCTTAAGACAGCATTCTTGTAGATAGATGCCGCCAATACTCCTAAAAACATGAATTCAGAACTTGAAACGCAATGCATATTAACCTTATATCAAATTCTAAATTTTAAAGGCCCAATAAAAGCTATTGTCAACACCACATGGGGAAACTATTTTTTTAAAATGTAGGATCGAGTCCTTAGGTCATCGAATAGATCTGACAAATGATTATATTAACCATTTTTGGGAGGCTGGAGCTTTACTGCAAAAATGAAATTTTTAGATTTTTGTGACTATGTGTATGTAAACTCAATCATTCCATTACATATAGAAATCTGCTAATTTTGACCGATAACATCCCCAGGAAATGCAAAAATAATATTAAAAAAGCACAACAAAATTCAATTAATTTGTTTGCTATTGATTTTTAATTTGAATTTATTTGAGAAAAGAAGTCACACTGTTTTTAAAAATAGCTTATGTTGACGTAATTTATTTAGAAATCAACTTTTAATAGTTCATTTAATATAATTAAAGAATAATTATATTTTCAACCTGAAGTAATTATTTTAATGTTGAGTATATGCTCACGCAAGCAACAAACAGGCATCAGAATATTATTGCAGCTCATAATTACAGAGGAAAAGTCGCGCCTGTATTCAATGAAATTAAGAATTTAACTGTGGATTTCAACGATATCAAGGTGCTGAAAGACGTAAATTTAAGCATTAATTAGGGGAAAATTGTTGGAGTTCTAGGAAAAAGTGGATCAAGAAAAATAATCCGAATGTATTTGTTGCGCGGGACGGGATCTTTTGAAAATACTTCAAGTGAAGTTATTTATTATCTGGCTCTTTGCGAATACGGGGAAACCGTATTTCTGCCTTATCGTAAGTGAATACCTACTGAGTGCTATCGAGGAATGGGAACGCCGCCAAAACATGGTGAAGTTTTTAAAAAATATAAACTTTTTCAGGACTGAATGTTCACGGAAAATGTAGTCGTCGGTAATATTGGCAATATTGTTATCGCTACAGACCTGAAAATGACTTCCAAAGTTTTCAAAACAAAAAAAGAGTTCTTTCTATCCACTCTTTCGAAAAGCTCAATCTTTATGGGTAATAGTGCAGAGTTCGAGCCCGAATCCAGCAATATAACCAACATATCAACTGATATGATGCTGCCAACATTAACATAAATATCCCCTCATAATCTGACGGTAACCTGACATCATGTGGCATAGGTTTATTTTGGTATCTCTTACATTATCGTAAAATCCTAAATAAATCAAAGATCTCAAATGTTTAAAGTACTCAATTTTAGTTTCTTATGAGTTCAAGAATACATAAGCTTTAAGCTGGAAATCATCTAAAAGGATGAACTACCTTTTAAACAGTGAACTCGGGAAGAATATTTTTAACGTTTAAACCAATATTTTTCAGAATTTTGAGTTTTTATTATCTTCATATTTCGATATGAGAATCTTTATTATCTTTATATAAAATGCTTAACACATTCAATCTACCAATTTTGCTCGCAGAGGGCTGTATTGATAAAAGACAAACGAAAAGTTAAGCAGGACAAAACACCTGATATTGCATGGGCTGAAGAAGTAAGTTCTATGAGATATTTTGAAGTATCCAGTTAATTGTTCTCCAGGGTTTAATGTACCACTAACTCACATCATCCATAAATTTGGATATATACAACCTGCAAGACAATAGGCGGGAGATGATTGATTTTATGCAAGAAAAGAATAGCCAACTACGGGATCCCATGTCCTCTCTGGAAGATAAAAACTCCTTAAGGTGCGAGACTATAAGCTTTAATTATGTGTTAAGGCTTTCCAAAATTCTTTCCCAAAAAATTAGAGGATCGGGTTATGTTCCGGATATAATTGTCGCCATCGGGAGGGGAGGCTATGTGCCTGGGAGGTTGATTTCAGATTTATTGCTTTTCAATAACCTTATTTCAATGAGGATTGAGCATTACGCAAGAGCGTCAGAAATGCGGCCAGAGTCAAATATTCGGTTCCCTATTTCTGTGGATATAACTGGAAAAAAAGTGCTGATTGTTGATGATTTGACTGATACAGGTGATACACTCAACCTTGCAGTGAACTATATATGGAGTCTCAAGCCCGCTGAGGTAAGGACTGCAGTGCTCCAGCACAAGAACTGCTCTACTTATGTGCCTGACTTTTATGCCCAAAAAATTATCAAATGGCGATGGATCATTTATCCCTGGGCTCGGTATGAAGATATTGCTGGATTTATAGAAAAGATCATCTTGAACAGAACCCTAGATATTCCCCATATTATATCTGAGTTTAAGACCAGATACGATCTAGATATCAAGAAAAAAGAGCTCCTAGAAATCCTGGATTATCTAACTGAAAAGGGAGAAATCGAATGCATAGATGGGAATATACCTTCATGGAGAGTTTCGAGAGATAAGATTTGAGGGCCTTGCCATGCGTTGTTGAAAATAGCATACCAAGCACTCGCCTCATATTTTTCAAAGAATTGAGATGGTTTTCCAGAAACTATTATAAATACCTATACTGTTTACAGCTTTTGTTTATTATTATGTGAAAATTAAATAATATTTCTTCATTAAAATAATAGACATATATTTATTCTGTGACTTCGCAAGACAGCAAGTAAAATTTATCCATTATACCTCTCTAATTTTTGAATTTCTGTTTGACCGGATATAATTGGTTCAGTCTGGTTACGGTTTCTGATAACAAAACCATAGGATTGATTTCACTTTTATATCAATGTAGGACTATATCTCTAACTATTTTCTCAGGCACGTGAATTAAGGTGTAGGTATGTAACCTTATACTTGTAAATATAACCAAAGGATAGGCCACTTATAGGCTCAAGATAAGGTTCTCATTCAATGGTAATGGAAGTAGCTAGTTCTAAAAAATAGATTATAAAACCACTAAAGTGGTTCCCATGGACTTTGTGAGCTATTGGGCTTTAGACGGCATATATTATAGATTATTTTGGTGACCGTGAGTGAAATTGTGATAAAGATTATTACATAGAAAATGATGGTTTCCATGGATTTGTTGGCCGTGGTGATTTATTGGATGATTTTTCGCTAATGATAGATTTATTATGCGAATTAATCGACTTAATTCGGTATTATTTGTCATTTTTAATGAATATGTCGAATTAATTTCGGCTTTTATTTCTCCGATTATTCTTAGAACTCTATTCCAAATCTCAACTCCTCTAGGGTCAGAATATCGATCAGGATATTTGACGACATCAGCTTCCGTTTTTATTCGATTTCCTGCGCCTAAAACAATTTCGGAAGCTTCACTCATTAATTTTGGAGTTAATTTAATACTCTCTTCCGCCTCTTCTTCATCACACTCAATGAGTATAGCATCATGAACAGGAGCAAGAATCTAAATGCCATGTTCAATTAAAAGAATACAAGCGACTAGAATAATTTCTGCACCTGTAGCTTGTGACGGGAAATTATTAATTGTTCTCATCTCTTATTTATCCAGGTTCAGTCTCTGAGCTCCATGTGGATAATATTAACCAAAGCCTTAAAGCTCTGGCAATTACCTTAGAACAATTCAATTTCAATAGCTCAAATGGCAAAGAAAATAAAGGAATGTTATCTCTTTTGTAATATGTTAATTTCTTTGAGAACTATTGAGAAAAAAATGTAAACAAATAAGAGTGGTTTTGTAACTATTGGTTTTAAGTATATTTTTAGACATGTATATGTAAATGCCAGATATTCTTATAAAAAATACCAGGATTTATTATAATAATTCTCTTCAGCCTGCAGAAATCATTATTAAAGGAAGCAAAATTATAAAAATTGGAAAAGACCTCAGAGTATCGAGTTATGATATGATCATAGATGCGGATGGTGCTCTTACTCTGCCTGCAGGAATTGATGCGCATGTTCATTTCAGAGAACCCGGCATGACAAAAAAGGAAAACTGGTATACAGGTTCTTGTGCTGCAGCTGCTGGAGGAATTACTACTGTCATAGACCAGCCCAATACTCTTCCCCCCACAACGGACAGAAGATCTTTTGAACAAAAACTCAAACTTGCCAGAGAAAAGTCCATTATTGATTTTGGAATCAATGGTGGGGTAACGGGGAATATAAATAATTTAGAAAAGCTTTGGAAATCAGGAGTTACTGCTTTTGGGGAAATTTTCATGGCTGAGTCTACAGGTGGGTTAAATATCAATGAAAAGATATTCACTGAAGCCCTCTCAGAAATTAAAAGACTTGGAGCCCTTGCTAGCATCCATGCTGAAGACGAAGAGATATTTCTCGAGCTGGAAAAGCTTTTAAAAGGGGATATTTCTTATGACTATCATTCAAAAGTACGCCCCAACGAATGCGAAGCAGTTGCTGTTCAAAAAGCCCTTGAGATTACTTCCAAACTAAAAGTTAAGGCACATTTTTGCCATATAAGCACCCTTGAAGCTATAGGTATTATCAGAAAAGAAAAATATCTTGCAAGAAGGGAGAATAAAATACCTCTTTCTACTTGTGAAGTTACTCCTCACCACCTTTTTCTTTCTAAAAGAAATTGTGAGAAACTCAGATCTTTTGGCAAAATGAATCCACCTCTTCGGGAGAGCCACAGTATCAAAGCTCTGGTAAACGGGATAAATGATGGAACTATTGATATGGTAGCTTCAGATCACGCTCCACATCTGGAATCCGAAAAGGATACTGATATAAAGTTTGCTCCCTCCGGTGTGCCTGGAGTTGAAACTCTTATGCCTCTCATGCTTGCCGCAGTCAGGAAAAATATCTTTCCCCTTGAACAAATGATAATGGTTACAAGCGGGAATCCGGCAAAGTATTTCGGGCTTGATCGTCATGCCAAAGGCAGGCTTGAAGTAGGTTTTGATGCGGATCTTATAATTGTGGATCCTCGCGCTCTTCAACCTATTAAAGCTGAGATGCTACATAGTAAAGCTGGTTGGACCCCTTTTGAAGGCATGAATGCAATCTTCCCTAAGTATACTTTATCCAGAGGTGAGGTAATATGGATTGAGGAATCCATTAATGTAAGGCCTGGGAGGGGCAATTTCCTGGAGGGCGAGGGAAAAAAATCAGACGAAGACTTCGAAAAAACTGAGTAAAGTACGGTCTTGATGACAAATGATTATTCTTTAACAAAAAAGGAAATTGTATCTTAATAAAAAGTTTAATTTAATTATTAAAGAGAATACATAAGTATGTTCCAGGGGAGTAGTTTTTACTAATCAATAAAAATCAATTGAGTCTAGCTGGGATTCCAAAAGTTCTTGATGCTTTTTTTCCAGAAACTTATAAACTACACCGTGGGTAGCCCCATCAAGTAACATCTTTATGGCTGTTCTTATTATAGTATTTTGTTCAGGGTAGCCAAGAATTGACACCGTCTTCCCGTATACTGAGATCTTGACGTTTATTAGAGTTTCTGCAAGCTCCCTGGTTCTCCCATTCCTTCCTATAACCCGGCCCTTTATGCGTTGGAGTTCTTTTGGAGTAGTAGCAACATCTGAAAGGTCCATGATCTCAAGCATAAGCATTTCATCTTCCAAAAGTTCAAGAGCTTTTCCAGGACTAAAACCTCTTCCGATCGCTTTGATAGTTTCTAGAATTCTGAATTCTTTCAACGAATCTCCTTCACATGTGACATCTATTTTTCCACTGTCACTGTCAATGTCCAATTGACATACAGTTTTGTCCTCGATAAATTTTTTAGTTTCTCCTTTCGGGCCTATAATTACTCCAACTCTTTCGTGGGGTATTTTGACATACTGAGTCATGTTATTCCGCCTGTATTTTTTCAAATAGTTCTTCAGGTTTGTCTTTGATCCCATAGCGTCTGAAGAACCGAAGTATATTTTGTATGTCCCTGTAAAGAAACTCTCGAGCATTAGGATGTCCCAGGGTCACAGATTGCCCCATATCAATGAATATAGGAGCCAAATTATTTGGGTCAATTAAAATGTTGTATTCGCTAAGATCTGCATGTACAAGGTTTGCTTCTTTATAGAGGAGACGCATATATTCGACTATTGTGTCAAAAACAAGTTTTTGTTCACCGTTTTCAAGAAGTGTGTTCTTCAGGGAGGAATATGGTCTCTCTTTTTTCCCCATAAATTCCATGATAAGAATGTTTTTCTCGGCAAATATTGGCTCTGGTACCCTTACTCCTGCGCTTTTTGCACGTTTAAGGTTCTGGAACTCCTTGCGTGTCCATGCAAAAATTAGATCTCTCTTGTTATTTCGGATGTTTGTGAAGCGAGGGTCTTTCAGAATATAGGCATCCATAGCCCTGAAAGTGCTGCTGGTAATTCTATATATTTTTACTGCCAGTTCTTTTTCCTGACCCTCTGCATAGAATACATTTGCTTCTTTTCCAGTACTAATGGATCCACCCATTGCCCTTATTATGCCCTTATTGGAAATGGTATAAAGGAGCTTAAGGGTAGATACGTCAAATACATTTTCTTCCACTTTCAGCCGCTCGGAGTCTTTCTCCTTGCTGCGTAATCTGTCCCTAGAGCTGTCGATTCTCCTGATTTTTTCTTCCTGGTCCATTCTGATGTTATCCTTTCATGTACCCTTTTCTCTCAAGCCATTCTACCTGTGGCCTTGTGTACTTCCAGATCACGTCTGCCTTTTCATTCTGAAATTCCCAAGGTACAATGATGACAACATCTCCTTCCCTTATCCATGTTTTCTTTTTCATTGAACCAGGGATTCTCCCCATACGAACGACCCCATCCATACAACGAAGTCTCAATCTATTTGCGCCAAGAAGACTTTCTACTGTCGCTAAAATTTCATTATTATCTCTGCGCGGTGTGCGTACTCTTGCAACTGTTTCTTCCATTTCAGACTTGGTTTTGGATGTAGGTTTATTTAAGTCTGCCAGTGTGATACCTCATTATCTGTAGTTTATTATTAATGTGCTATAACGATTTAGCAGGGGGAAAACAATATCAATAACCATCTTTACTAGATCCACTGAACAAATTAATATGAGCTTATTTCCTTCAACTATCGGCTATAGAGTATGTTTTTATGTTTCCATCAATTTGTCTCCAGAAGCACCTAGTGCGTCAAAATAGAGATATAATCCAGCTGATTTTTGGTAGACTGAATAATATAATTGTATTTTTTATTTTTAGACCCTGAGTATCATATATCTTTTTTCGAGCTTTAAGGTTATTTGTTCTGCAGCTTTCAACATAATATAATTAGTTTAATTTTACGAATTTCGTTCTTCTTTTGCTACATTCTTATTTTGATATTTCTGTAAGTTTACCTAAAGACGATAACTATATATATCAAGTTGAAGTTGTGCTGCTACATGCATAAAATAAGTGGGAATAGCTCTAAAATGATAAATTCAAATATGGAATTAAGTGATTATCTGAAGCAAACTTTCATGCATGTGGAGGATTCATTTTGATTATACTGCCTAAATACTATAATGGATATATATTAAATTCGATATAGTTCAGTTACTAAGGATGTTAATCTTTCAGAGCATTTCGATCATAGTTGGGATCTTCTTCTGCCGGAATAGATCCGTATTTATAAATACAATGAGCACGAGTGGTTCTCTTTGCATTATTAATTGAGTAATTACTACGCATTAAACATGGATCCATTAGTTTTTCCCGCATGATGAAGATTTTGTCGTTTAGCTAATCCTAATTTGTAGGTGTTTTCATAAAAATCTTATCTCAAAACCTAAAATAACTGAATTGATAGTCATTTGTGCAAGTTTACACGGCGAAGAGCCTTAAGTATACCATACATAATCAAAATTTCGGTAGCTCATACCTTTGTAAGCAACGGAGTATGTTCACACCCCCGTTCTGGATATGAAGAAATTATTCGAAATCAAATGTTTTAATGTGCTTATACGCTTTTTTCGTCTGTTTCTCCTGATATTAAACACTTTTTTAATAACATCGGAAGTAGTACCATCACCAATAATTCCAATATAGCTTCCGTCAATCCGTAGTTCACTACTTAACAAATGTTTTTTAATATTATGATACTCTTTAAAGAGTTATATTTCTAGGATATTTTTTGATCTTCATTACTCTTGAAAGAGAATTTTTTGGTTCACTGCCAGCGAAGAAATGTACATGATCACCATCGTTACATATCGCATCAAAATCAAAACAGTACCTTTTACCAATTTCAAAGCATATATATTTCAAATAGTTGATAATACCATTGTCTAATAAAAATCACTATACTTAATACAAAAAAATGATTTGATGTCTTATTTTATAGACACAATAGTTTGCATGAAGTAGGTCTATTCCATAGTTCGAAGTTAGCGTAAAATATAAATACTAAATTAATAACGGTTTTTAGGAAAGTTTCTATCCCACAATGAGTTACAGGGTATTATCCTTAGATAAATATTGTAAACTATATTTCCATTTTTATAACTCTGATAAGTCTCTTTCCTTCAATTGAATTGGAAAAGAAATCTGTACTTGTCAAGAATATATTCAAAACTTTGGAAATTTCATTTTTCTTCTCCAGTTCCCTTTTCCTCAGGAATCCATGTTATGCGTCAACATAAACAGAAATATTAAAAACGATATCTCAGCAAAATTTAAACCTCTACTTCCAAGTTTGTTCAATAATTTAGGATCCTCCCCGAGGACCCATTCATTGCTGCATAAGAGAAAGCAATGAATTCTGCTATTAAATTGTCAATTATTTTAGAGACATTTTATTATTTTAGGGATTTTTGATTTATTACGGTCAAATGGTAATGTAATATAATAGCAAAATTCAGAGATCCCAAAAAGAATTCAACCTATTTAGAACAGTCTTTTAAATACTTATTTTTGCTTCTACTCTCTCTTTGATATGTTTATTTATATTTTGAATCCTTTTTATTTCATATAATTTTTCCTGATGCGCAATCTTTGAAGCTCATTAAATTACCCAGACGGTGGCAAAACGCTGGGATAACTGAATCATTCTCTTGAGCGTAGGAGATCTGTCAGTAGAAATAGAATTGAATATCAAACTCAATAAGGCTTGATATAAAGACTAAAGACAAGGAGAAGTAATATGGTCTGCCCTGTGTGTGCAGTTGGAGGAATTGTATATATTGCCAGTAGGATCTTTGGGTTTCCTGATGTAGTTGTTGCTTTTGTGACCGGAATGCTGGCGACTTCTATGGCATATTGGGGAAATCAGATTATGGCGAAAAAATGGAAGAAAATAAAAGGGCAACTTGTAGCAATCAATATCCTATCAGGGATTATATGTTTATATTCACTTAAATTAATTGGATTGTGGTAAACGTTGAGAACTTGTTTCCACTAAAGATGAATTGAAACTTTTTCAGTCTAAAGCAAATTTTAATCGTAATTAGTAAAAGTCTTCATGAATAAATATAAATGTCAAAAAAGTTAAAGTCTCCAATACTCAAATGCATAGGATTTATCGAAATTTTCTTAGAGATTATCAGCAATGTCACGAATTCACAGTAAATTAAAAGTTAAATTTTTGCGCCTTGTATTTAATATCATTTTTCCTTTATGAATTTTCTTCTCAATAGCCACTGGGATTTTTGAGTTCACAGGAATTTTCCCAGTGAATCCGACCATTTTTAGAGTAGGTATTGATAACAACTAGATAGCCGACATGCTCATTAAGCGGAAGATTAGACCATTATGAATAGAATATGACTTTAGTTAGGGAGACTATTTTATGGTTACCCTACGATTGGAAAAAATTTTTCCGTTTTGTAAAAAAATTTCATAACCAATCAGTCGGAGTAAAATGACATTTTGGCCATCTTATTTAAAATTTGATGCAATTTTGTTTTGAACAAATTTTCATTAATTACTGGATATTGATTTGTTTTTCAGTTTGTTATTAGCCGAAAATTACACCGGTTTGACAACAAACAAAACAACTAAACGAATGTTTAGTAGTGGGATAATTACTTAATTTCATTTTTTTTACTTTCCCACATATATTTATATTAAACATTTAGATTTTTAGTTATCTACTTAGTTTCAAATTGATGACAGTCTGTTGCTAGTTGAATTAATGATATATTTTGCAATCCCAGAATATAGTTAATATTCTCCAAACTTCAAATTTTTTTTCTCACATTTTTCCATAATCTATTCTACAAAAACACCATAACTGGGAGAACGGCTGTGGTAACATTCTTGGGCTTTGCTTGGACCTTCGAAGAAGCTAGTTATTTTCATAATGCAGAATGGACTTTTTGGAACACCTGTGATCTTCATTTTTATGCCGGCCGCTACAAGGTCTTCGAACAAATCTACAAAGGGAGTGAGGACTTCCCGGCAAAAAAGCTTATGGATTGTGAGTCAAGGTGATTTATATTGATCTTCAGGCACCTCATTTCGAGAAACATGGCTTTGGAGAATCGGGGATTGATAGAATTTGCGCCTGTTGTATCACTAGACAGAGCTGGTTATATTCAGATATCCTTGTAAGATGGTTAAGTAGGCAGTAACTCATAACCATTAAATCTTCGATATGACCGTTTTTCGTAGATTTTCAGTAACTTGAGAAGAATCATCATTTACTATTTTCCTTACATATTATTACCTGTTGTTCTGTTCGTAGAAAATAAAAGAATATATATATGTCTTCTGCATATGTATCCGAAAATAATTTCATATGAGCTTGTATACTAGCTATATTTTTGTGATCAATTAGGCTATAATTGCAAAATAAATGCAGGAGTACTGCCGTTATAATTGGAAGGTCACAGCACATGCATGAAAATTTAGAAACAATAATTAGAAAAGGGTTCTACAGTTGGGTTAGAAATTTAAATATCTGTATCCCATTCATCCTCAACTTTTTTGTCGATCTGATTCTTTTAGTCCTATTCTTAGTATTATTGAGTATTTTGCTTTTTGCCTCAAATACCGGAAATGTAGTTGACACTGCTACCCTTTCCCAGAAGGAGATTCTTTCCACATTAGGGAAAGGATTGTCGGAAAATATTATGTTGTCGATACTTTTAATTCTGTTATTTGTCCTTATTGAGATTTTTATACAGTCCTTTTTCACAGCAGGTGCAATAGCGATGGCAAAGAAGGCATCTGAGACTGGAGATACCATCCTCTCTGACATGTCCATCTCAGGTTCGAAAAATGCTTTCAGGTTTTTTTTGACAACTTTGTTAATAACCCTGCTAGAGCTGGGAGGAATTATATTTATGGTACCTGCAGTTCTCATAGTAGGAGATCTAAGTATTCTGATCAAAAACCCAATAGCTCAGATACAGGGAATGGGAATAATTACTATAGGCTTAACTTTATTGGGAACATATATATTAGCTATAAGTATAATGCTTTCACCTACCTTATATGCCCTTGTAATCGATGGACTTGACACTTTTGAAGCTTTAAGCACAGGTTTTCACTTTTTTATGGAAAATAAAATGGATGTTTTCTTAATCTGGATAATCTTTACAATGTTGTCTTTAATCAACATTCTTGTCAGTGAGTATGCAGATCCTGGAAGTATTCTGGTCTCATGGTTTACATCCCTCCTCCCTATAGTTATTCTACAGCCTCTTAAAACTGTAATCTGGACGCGTATTTATGTTAGTAAAAAGGGACAGAAACTTTATGATCCATCTGATCTGCTTTCCTATTCTGATAAGGGCAAAGAGGCTTCATAATAGTTGAATATATTTCTATTAAGAATTTGGATAAATCTCCTATTTCAACAAATTTTTTATATAAGCCTAATAAACACCTAGCTAAGCATTGGGATTTATCGAACTTTTCTGTTATATGTATATATTGTCTTAAGCTCGACCTAGCAATTTGCAGGCCTGACATACATCTTTAGTACAGGTCTCGCCACATATCCTACATTTTTCTATTATTGCAGGAGGGAATTCTTTTGCAAGGGATCCTACAAGTTTGTCAAAACCCCGGAGTAGAGAATATTTAGTCCCCGGATGTCTTGTCTCAAAATTGTTCAGCATCTCCCTCACTTCTTCTCGCAGGGCTTCTCCTGCATACTTACATTCGCTAAGGTCAACTGGGAGGGAATTTACAAGAGCATAGAGAGCTACTTCTTTTTCAGGAATATTTTTTAGTGGTTTTGCCCGCAATACCAGGCCTTCTATAGCTGCAGGCGGAGCAAGCCTGATCATACGTTTCATATCTCCCCTTAAGTGGTTGAGTAGAATAGTCTGGGCTTCATCATCCAGGTTGTGGCCCGTGACTAACTTTGTTGCTCCAATTTCAAGAGCTATCCTATTGAGGATATTTTTTCGAAGGACGCCACAGTAACTGCATGTGCCTTTTGCCCGATCAGTTGAAGCCAATTCATCCATAGTTATTCCGTGTATTTCTTTGAAAGATCTAATGATATGTCGGATCTCAAGTTTTTCTGTAAGATTCTTTGCAACTTCAAGGGAATTATGACGGTAACCACATATTCCTTCATCAACAGAGATCGCCACAATTTGAATGTCTAGTCTATCTCCTAGAATTTTGTGAATCACATAAAGGGCTACTGAACTATCCTTACCTCCACTCAAAGCGACTGCTATTATGTCATTTTTCCGGATGCTATACTCTTTTCTAATTGTCAGCTTGATCTTTCTCTCAACATCCTCTACAAAGTGTTTCTTGCATAGGTGCATTCCGGAGTATTTCTGGAAAATAATAGATTCATGATTACATTTTTTGCATTTGATTGTCATTTAAAATCCTTTTTTTCTATCAATTCCCTGGAAATTACTTTGAAAAAAACGAAACTCATAAAGACTGATAAAATGAATATTTGTGGAAACAAGTTGGAGAATCATTATTCAATTTGATTAATTGCATGTATACTTAAAGGATTTCGACAAACCTCTTATTTTCACAGTTGACATATACCATTTATAAGCAGATGACAAAATTAAAGGGTTCATCGAAAACCTCACTAGTTTTTGTACAAGTTTTGTGCCAGATTTCGTGCCAGGTTTCTTTCTAGGAAAGACCCTTTTTTATATATATTTTGTTATGTATTCAATCGTTTGAATATCATCAGTTCCGAAATCATTTCTACAAATCAGAAGAATGCCAAAAAAATTATCAAAATTAATGAAATCGTAGATTATAGCAAAGAAAAATGACCCCACCTATAATATAGATACAACCATTTTACTGTGCATCTTCAGAATAAGGTATTAATCTTTCATATTAATACCTTTACCTAATAAAGCAAAATATAGCTACCAAGAAGAAGAAATCTGAAGACAGTTGCAAAGCCAACTTAATTGCCTTGGTTTGAAAATAAAAAAGAGAATGATTCTGAAAGTTACTCTTTAGCCATTCAGATTCTGGAAATGCAAAAGAGGATTAATCTCGAGAAGATGAAGCAAAAACAAGGAGAATCAGAGACTGAGCCGGGACAAAAAGGATAAAACTTATAATTAGAATATAAACGTCATATCCATAATAGACAAGGATTATGAGCTGATCCAAGATTCAAAAAATAACTAAATCACTTCATTATTCTCATAGAGATTTAATATGATAAAAATGAAGCCATTTACAGAGACAGAAAATATTTTGGAGCAAAATCAAAAGATTATAATGCAACAATGAAAAGAGACGTAAAAATATCCTCTGGGAATGAGTGATATATTCAGAAGAGTATCAGCTCAACAAAACTAAAGTGGAACGAGTTTATTCAGTAACTAAAAAGAATATTCAAAGCAGGAAAAGTTTTTGTCACTACTTTCACAGAGTGAATCAAAAAATATTGTGTACAGCTTTTATTAGAATCTCTATCAGTTGATGACATTGGAAATGAACGGAGCATTTTTAGGATGGCTGCAGCTCTCTTTAAAATCGAAGCATAATGAACAAAAAAGAAAAAATCGGGTCAAAATGCAGAAATTCGGGAGAAAGATTTGGACAGGATTCTTGCGAAGGAAAAAATAAGAGGTAAATTTGAATTCTCTTAAAGAATAATTATTTATAGATATATGACTCACAGCAACTATGCTTGTATACTGTACATACAATTCGGGTGCTTACTAACAAAATATGATACTATGAGAGTTTGTGAGAAGTGAAAGGAAAAATGACAAACATTTAATAGTGTTTGATGGAAGCGACTTTTGATGTAATCATAGATAGACACTATTATTTCCTAGCAGCTCAAGCAGAGAATATTCTTTAGAAATGCTTCGACGAAGCCGATATTACATTTCTCCCAAAATACTCACTAAACAGCGCAAAAAATTTAATTACTCTAGGCTTATCCTAGGGAAATTAATCCCGAAATTCTCTCTAACCTGGATATTCTTTGACGTAGTTCGGAAAAACAGTGCTATAGGTTATTGATGCTATCTGAGAATGAGGAAACGCTCTACCTTGTAATATATATAGATAAGCAATGATTGTTCAACTGGCCGCTCTATTCATCTGGATTTTTTTCTAGATTTTTTGAGAGATTTATTCTCTTAATTAGAAGAGCAAAAATAAAATTTCACTCAACAAGTAAAAATAAATCCTATCCTTTCTATGTTGATTATTAGTATTAGGCACTTTTTTTATTCAATTAAAGAATGTAACCAATTTAGAATATATTTAACAATATTTTCAGAAACATTTAACATTTTGGGATATTTGCTTATAATGTCAAAAGATCTGAAAATACAGAAAACTTTCAGAATAGGGGAGATACCAGGTTAAACACATGACACAAAAAAAAGAATATATGCGTTATTTTACTAAAAAAAGCTGCTACACAAACCAAGCAGAAGCAATGGAAAAAATTAACTCAGCTCTCTTACAGGAGAAAATAGTACTTTTTGAAGGAGCGTGTGGGACTGGCAAGACTCTTAGTGCACTTGTTCCTGCATTGAGTGTGAGAAAAAATCTTGATAAAATTATTATAATAGTTACTAATGTTCATCAACAGATGGTCCAGTTTATAAGCGAAGCAAAAGAAATCTCCTCAAATAATAGTTTAAAAACTATTGTACTTAAAGGCAAGACTTCTATGTGCCCTGAAAATCTTGATTATGATGAATGCAAACTAAATGGCGAAAATACATACGACCTTCTTGAGTTTGAACGGGAAGTTTCATCAAAGGAAAAAGAGCTTAAAGAAATTTATACAAAATATAAACAGACAACCGATACTTCTGTTTTTACTCTCATGGACGAGCTTAAGAAAGAAGTCGAAGAAGCTCGGAAAAAGGCTCAGTCTTTGAGGAATCATCACTGTACAAAGCTCTATGAGGTCCTGAAATTTGAAGGAGATGAATTTTCATCATGGCTCTTTTCCGATGTAAGGAGTCCAGAGGAGGTGATGAAGTACTCACAGGACCGAAATATGTGTGGATATGAGCTACTCAAAAGGGAACTCAAAAATACCGAACTTCTTATATGCAATTTCCATCATGTACTCAATGCCGAAATTTTCATGACTCTTCTGAAGTGGCTTGAACGTGACATGGGAGATATTATCCTCATATTTGATGAAGCACACAATATAGAGGCATCTGCTCGCTCTCATTCTTCCATAATGCTCTCCGAATTGACTATCGAGAAATCTCTTTATGAAGTAGACGAAATTTTCGAACCTGGCAGCTCTTCTGTACTAGGAGTAGTCAATAGCCCAAGAAATAGCATCCCACTTGACAATGACTATGCAGTCAGACTTTATGCGAAAAGATTATTTTCTTGCCTGCTGAAGACTCTCAGTAACACATATAACTCAAAGTTGAAGTTCGGAGAAAAGAGCAGGCTTGGAAAAAAATGGCAAGATATTCAGATCAGTGACCCTTATGAGCGTCTTGACATTCTGAAAGTTCACTTTTTGCAGGATGCTAAGAAAGAAGGATTTGAAAATGAAGAGAAGATCCTGATCCTACTTAGAGAAATAAAAGAATTTGGAGTTAGGCTGGAAGCAATCTATGCAGAAAATTATAAAAAAGGAATTCATTCAGTCCCTAAACGTTCTCATATAAGGTACGTTGCCGATTTTTTGTCTTCTTATATTATACTTTCAGACAGACAAAACTATTACCCCATTCTGAATGTGCGCAGGGATTTAAAAAGTAATAGGTTAATTGGCAGGATCGAACTTTTTACATGTATTCCCAAAAACATTACTCAACCATTGTTTGATTCCGTCTATGCGGCCTTGCTAATGTCAGCTACACTTCGCCCCTTTGAGATGATCAAATCAACACTCGGTATATCCCGGGAAGTGGAAGAAATTTCCTATGCCACTACCTTTCCCAAGGAAAGAAGGCTTACACTTTCAGTTTCAATTCCTCCTCTTTTTGCAAAAAATAGGGATAATCCCGAGACTCTTGAGAGTTTGAAAGAAGCTCTTCTTGCATCCACTGTCGCATCTTCAGGAAACGTGGTCATCTATTTTCAAAGCTATGCTGAAGCACTCCGTTATGCTAAAATCCTTGGGCCTGAGCTTTCTATCCCAATATTCCTTGATGAGATAGGGTGTTCAACTCAGGAAATCCGACAGGAATTTTTCAGAATCGGGGAGCAAGGAGGAAAATCTTTACTTATAACTTATCTCTGGGGAACATTGACTGAAGGCGTTGATTTCAGAGATAACCGTGGTAGGACAGTTATTGTAGTAGGGGTAGGATATCCGGCTCTAAACGACCGAATTAAAGCAGTAGAATCTGCTTATGATACTGTTTTCGATTGCGGGGACGGCTGGGAATTTGCAGTTCAGGCGCCAACAATCAAAAAAGTCAGGCAGGCTATGGGAAGAGTAGTCCGTTCTCCGGAGGATTTTGGAATTAGGATCCTTATGGATTCTCGCTATCAGGGTTCTCAGATACGTAAGCTTGGTAAATTTTCAGTCTTTGAGTATTTCCCTCCAGAAGAAAGAAAAGAATTCATTGATATTACCCCCAAAGACATAGGAAGCCTGGTGGAAAATTTTTTTGCTGATATTAAGTTGAATGATCCAGAAAAAATGGAGATGAAATCTTCGGCTTCACAGCAGCTTGATTTTGGAAATCTTGCCGAAAAACTATGAAATACTTGGAACAGTAAATGATTTCTATTAAATTATTATTTTTGTTATTCCAGTCGAATATCTCGCAGCTTGCTGGGGGATGGAAACTGATCAAGAACCATAATTAACTAACTGAGTTATAATTTGAGATACCTTTAAGTAGTGTATCGATTTTATGCAGAATAATAAATCTCAAGAAATTATGATGTAGCGAATCACATTATGAAAAACGCAATCCGATACAGTACAAAGAATTTTGATAAACATCTATGCATTTTATATTAAAGAGTTGAAATAACTTAATGATAATTTTTATTCATAGAAATTCTTTCTGATTTTACTCTTAAAGAAGAATACAGATATCTTCAGTCAATTGGAGAAAAAATTGCTGAAATTAGTACGCAATTGACTGAAAATTTTTTCATATCATTTTTGAGTCCATATATTTACAAGACAATTTTAAGAGAAGATTTGACGCTGACGTAATCATTATGTTTAAAATGCTTGTTCTACAAAATTGCACGTCTTTCCGACTTTGAACTTGAGAAAAAAAATATTAATCGAGTTTCTTTCAGGAAATTTCGTGGTTTTCCTGAGTACATACCAAACAGTACCATAGTCTAATCATTCAGGAAAAAAAATATTGATAACTACAAAAAAGAAAAAATGTGAGGGCATTTTCAAAGCCAACTTTATTGCCTTAGTTTGAAAATAAAAAATGAAATGATTCAGAACGCTACTTTTATCCATTCAGATATGGGATATACAAAAGCTGATAAACCTCATAAAAATGAAACGAAAGAAAGGATAAATCAGAGACTGATTTGAACAAAAAAGGATATTAAATCAAATTTTGGATATAAACTTCATAGTATACATAAACAGGGATCATGAGCTGATCAGAAGATTCAAAACAACGATGATATCATTTCATGATTCTCAGGTGGATNNAGGTTATAATGCAACAATGAAAAGAACAGAAAAATAACATCCTCTGGGAATTAATGTTGTATTAAGAAACAATAGGATAAGCTAAAAACAATATTTTGCGGACAATTTTATGCCGTAAATAAAATTATATTCAAAGCAAAAAAGTTCTTGTACCACTGTTCAAAGAGTGAATCTGAAGATGCTGTGTACAGTTTTTTGTTATAATATCTGTTAGTTGATGAAATTGAAAAAAAAGAATATTGAAAAATAGCGGGGACTATCTTTAAAATCAAAGGGTAATAAAATAGAAAAAAACTTGGGCAAATACAGAAATGTAGTTAGAAAAATTTGGATCGGACTTCCGCGAAGAAAAAAATTTAGAGCTAAATCTGAATGCTGTATAAGATAAGAACATGTTCAAAATTACCATTTGCAAAGACGCTATTTTTTGTAATTTAATGTATTATGTATAACATTCTTAATGCATTAAAGTAAGTTACTTAGATTATAGTATATAAAATGAAATCAGTAATCAGTCAGGATATTATTGACTAGTAATGGACGGAATTGAGGCATTATATAATATTCCAATAAAATTACTCCTGAATTACTTAATGAAATTTAA
>PLUB01000093.1 GCA_003164755.1 Methanosarcina sp.
TTTTTGAAGTTTTTGCAACGGAACCTCTTTTACTCTTGCTTGATACGTGGGACTCAAGCGTAAAGAATCTCAAAGCTATCAGGGAAAAACAATCTAATTTTTTAACAAAATTGAAATCAAATCTTTTGGAGAACTCTATTATACGAAAAATATGCCTATAGACATAGTTTAAATCCTACATGAGGAATTGGGATTATCTGAAGGTGAATGGATTTGTGCAAGTATTAATAGGATAATCTCAAAAAACAAAACATGCAATATCGGATCACAAAATATACCGGATATGACTAATCCAAGAAACAGATGGACTAACATGTCCTGGAAAATTGAGGAATACCGTGGAGGCACAAAATAGTTTTGTGGTGTGGAAATGAGTCAGCACAAGAAAGGCATCGCAGAGGGCGCATCTAATGTTTTCATTGAGGACTTTTCTAAGGCTGGAGATACAAAGAATCAAAGACGGGATTTCTTTATTTGGAAATAAAATATAATTTGCAGACTAGTGACAGTTACATATATACACCTATTAGAATATAATTGATATTAATTATAATCGTAAATGATTTGGGAGAAAATATTGTGCAAAACATGATACTTTGTAAGTTTTATTTCGATAAGCTTTAATATTTTTCAGAGGAATGTTCTCCGAGTTGCCTATAAGCATAATACGATTAAAAAAATTGACGCGAAGGACGTTTTGAAATTATTTGTTTGCAACCAAAGTATTATGAATACAAACATCATTCAATAATGTTTTCGACTTAACTAATGAGTAAGCTTCAAGATTAAACTTTCAAAAAAGTAAGGAAATGAACTCGCTAGTTGAAAGTTTCCCTAACGAAAAGTAGGGGAATAAAACACTCATTTTTTCAGCTATTGCTTTTTCCTCCAGCTGATATGCAAAAAAAATATGTGCATTATTTATTTCGTCTTTCGAATCTTTGCAAAAAGCTGTCTTAAGGTATCTTCATTACTTTTTGTGAACTCAAATGGAGAACCTGTAAAAGGTTCGAAGTAAACCGGCACATCATCTTGCCTGTAAAAAGTCCCGTCACATTCCATGGCATCAATGACTCCTGGAAGCACGATGTCTGAGATAACTGTTGTCGGGCAAGGTACAATATCTAGGCAGATCAGGGGTATTTCGGCAAGGTAGGTCGCGCAGTCCGCAGGAAGATTACTAATAAGGTCAGAGCATACTACAAGAGCTGCATCCACGTCTTTTTCCCGAAGCATGTCTACAGTCGTAAATTCTCCTGGGTTGAAGCGTGGATATCCCCGCGTGAAGTCGAGCCCGAAAGGATAGCCATACATGTAGGATGCTACTTGGTTAAAGCCTGCCACGTTGCAGTGGGCATGAATAACTCCAAGAGCAAACTTAGTAAATTTATTAATTTCTTTTACGAAATTCATGACAATTTCCGCGTTTCTATGCTTCCCGATTGATGATGAAAGCCCTAACCCTATTGAAATGAAACCGAAGTTGCAATTTTTCATCATATAGAGCAGCTCTTCCATTGCGGAAATCGGCACACCTGTGATTTCTTCAACTGAAGGGTGGGGAATTTTTCCATGCAGGAGTGTAAGGAGTGCACTGATAAGTTCATAATCGGAATTAGGCGTTAGCTGCACGTGGAAGTCTGAAGCTTCAGTAGTAAGAGTCTTTCTCGGGTCCAGTGTGATGATAATTCTGTCGAAACGTCCACGTTTAGTCCAGTAGCCACGAGGGAAAACTTCGTACCTTGACATCTGCCTCGGAATGGACTCAAGAGGATTGGTTCCCCAATAGACTATTAGGTCACATCTGTTTTTTTTCTGCCCTTCTGTTGCACCAACTTTTCCAGCTTCCTGGACTCCCATAACGGTTGGTCCATGGTAGATAGATGTATTTGAGTCTACAACTGCACCAAGGTATTCTCCAATATGAAGCCCCGCTTCGTGAGCCTCACAGGATATCTCGCTGCCCAAGAAAAGCAAGGGACGTTTTGCAGAAGTAAGGATATATGTGGCTTTTTCAAGAGCTTCATCCCAAGGTACAGGTATCAGTCTTCCCCCTTTATTTATCAGAGGCTGCCTGAGTCTGTGGGAACTTACAATCTCCTTAAATTTGACATTTCCAATCTTACATGCATTTTTAGTTTCAATTGTTCCATCTCCGAGTTCTACTTGGATGTCATCGCAAGCCGCCCCACAGGCCGGACAGACTATGTTTTTGAACACCATATTCATTGCCCTCTGACATAAACTTTCAGCACAATATCTTCGGCGCTCAGTACTCTTTCTTCGGTGGGTTCAATTTTCACTGGAGCACCTTTGTAGAGAGGGGATCCCGTAGAAAGGGTGTCAGGGTCCACAACCACATTGGTCCAGATTGCTTTTGGCATGAATACATTCCCTGGTCGGACTGAATCCGTGCATTTTGCATAAACTACAACCGAATGTTTACCGTTTTTACTTGTCACCTTAACTTTCTCAGGAGAGCAGAGAGTCACAAAATCAACTGTGGCAATCCAGCAGGCTGCGCACTCCTTAGTATACTCAGCCTTAAATTTATCTCCCCCCTTTGCAAGTCTGCCTTCTTCAATCGTACTTCCAGTAATGAGTAATACTTCCATGCATCTGACCTCAAAGCTCGGTATTTGTATCCACAGCCACATAAAGCACTCCTTTTGCACGCGTGCTAATCGCATAATCTCCTATGAATTTCTTGAATTTACCTTTTAATTCAACACCGCCAAGAGTGAGCCCTTCTTCAATGCCCATATATTCGAAACCTGGAGAAAAGCGTTCGATTTTACCCCCGATAACTATGGTCCCAGCTGTCATTTCAGCACCTACCCCTCTAAGAGCTCTGCCTTTCACAATGATTAATCCACCGGTCTGGCGAATCCCACAGAAGCCTTCAACATTGCCTTCCACAAAGATTTCACCTCCATCCATTCCGCCTCCGACTTGATGTCTGGCCGAGCCTTCGATCACAATTCGTCCACCTTTCATACCGTGCCATTTGCCTCTGTAAGCACAGCCAACATGATCTCCAGCATTGCCTTTAATGTGGAGTAGTCCACCTATCATTTCCATGGCTGGCCAGGAATCCGTATCTCCGGAAACGAAAATTTCACCTCCTTTCATTCCTGTCCCTAAATGCATGCCTGCAGAACCCTCAATTTCAATTTTTCCTGCACTCATACCTTCTCCAATTCTTTTGACCCTGCTTGCATCACCTTTTATACGGATTATGGTCTCAGCTTCAGAACTGCCTCCATTTACTTTTACTTCAAAAAATTCACAGAGAGGATAGGTCCTTGGCCCCTGCCAGATTGGAAGATTCCCGATTTCTTCTGCACTTTTGCCAGCAAAAGAGTCCGGATTTATAATATCTGCCTCCAGTTTAATATCGACATTCCTTTTTGGAATAAGTATTACTTCTGTCATTACTTCACCTCTTACCATTAACCTGTATTGGAGTCGGGTTTGCAAGATACTTTTTGGGAGTTTGGTAATTGGCAAAGCCAAGGGTATAGTACCTAAACCATTCCTTCACATCGGCCAGCATCTCCTTTTCCTTTTCGTCCTCTACATGCACTTCGGAATAGTAAGTCCGCTTCTCAGGAATGGAAACGACCTCTCCCTTAGCAACAACAATTTCTCCTCCCTTTATGGTATATTCTACCTTCCTGAAGGTCCTGAGGAGAGCTTCGTAATTGTTCGGATCAAGTTGCTGCGGGTTAATGTTGTAAATTGTAATATCTCCGTCAGCACCCACTCCAAGAGAGCCTTTTCTATGTGCCATGCCAATTGTCCGGGCAGGGTTGGCTCTAGTTAGGATCGCAAGATCATAGAGGGAAAGTTCCCGTCTTACTCCTCCGATCTCACTTCTATCATTGGCCCACTTGTGGCATTCACTTAGGGTTTGCTTCCTGTAAGCCTCAGACATGAGCCAGGTCATGACTTCCGGGTATTTAGTGAACGGACCTCCGTTGGGACTATCCGTTGTCATAATGGTCTTCCAGGGGTCGTTGATTAACAGGAGACATTCAAGTCCCATCGCCCATTGCACGCTGTGAACTGGATTGGACTTGAGGTAAGTAAAGGGCAGGACACCTGAGCCACACTCCATTTCAACGTCTTTATTTGACCACTTGTTTCCTGTAAGTGTGTATATATCGTGGATGGCAGGGCCGTCTCCGGTCATGGTTGTAGCTTCACCGAAAGGCACGCATCCACTGTCTATTACAACATGATCCTTGTTGTTGATATATCCTGCAAGTTCTTTAACACCAGATTCGAGGTCTGCCCAGGTGGTACCTGCAAAACTATTGAACATCAGATGGGCAAGGTATACTGAACGATTCTTTGCAGGATTCATTTTGATTTCTGCCCATTCCACTTCCATGTTCTGCCTGGGCTTTATGACGTCAGGGATTTTGAGGGATTCTTTGGCAATAGTATAGCAACCCGGATGGCCCAGGTTGTTTGCATGCAGGTGAAGAGGCATCGGCATGCCCAAGCATTCGTTAATCTCGGAAAGTCCTTTTATGATCTCTCTTGGGGTAATTTCAAAATGGATGTTGGCCTCATCAAGAGAACTTACGTTTTTTCCCCAACCCCAGTTTTCAACTCCCGCGGGGTTGACGCACTTGACTCCATAAGTCTTGTGAGTCTTCATCATCCAAGAAACATAGGCAGCAGCTCTCCAGATGTCACCTTCTCGGAGATAGCGCATCACAAAGAAATTGTTCCCGAGCTCCAGATACCCTCCCATATCAAGAATTGGAGTTGCACGCATTTCTTCATGTGTATGGCGAGCTTCGAGAGGGGGAATTGCAGCTTCAAAGACAGTTGTATAACCCATTGCTGCATAATCATAACCCTGTTTGTAAACCGAGGGTACGGTGTAACCGGAACCTGAGTGGAGGAGTGAAGTTTTCTGTATAGTTGCTTTGTAGTGGTCTTCTGGGCGCATCACCCTCCCAGCATTAACCTTTGAGCCTGCAACGTGAGAATGAGAGTCTACCCCCCCTGGCATGACAGTCTTTCCGAATGCATCAATAAACGTTCCTGTTTTCAGTTCAGCCGCAGAAAGTCCTGTCACAACTTTTCCGTCCTGGACGAAGATATCCATGATTTCCCCCTTTATTTCGTTGAGGGGGTCAAAGACATATCCATTCTTGATCACAATTGTTCCTGCCATTTAGTTCGCCTCTCTTTTCACAAACCAGATCGCATTAACAGGACAAATAAGAACGCATATTCCATCTTCCCCGCAGAGGTCCTGGTTTACAACAAAAATTTTTCCGTTTTTAACCTCAAGAAGAGCTTTTTCGTCCATGTTGTTTAAGTATCCTGCAGCAAGTTCACGATTATTGAGAGCATTTACCGGACAGACAATAACACAGTTCCCACATCCCAGACATGCATCTTCATCCGTTTCTATGCATGTGCGATGTGTAGCTTCCGGAACAGGAGATTCGAGTATCTTTTTCTCGAGGAGATCTTTTTTCTCCAAACTCGGCAGAATTGCAGTTTTTCGAACGGTAATAGCGTTCACAGGACAGGCAATTGCACAGGCTCCACAATAAATACAGGCCTCAGGGCGGTGAGTTATCTTTTCGACTCTTTCTCCGAATTTGGCCTTTTTGTTAAAAAGAGCATTTGCAGGACAGATTTCCACACAGGTATGGCAGGTCTGACAGACATCCTCAATCCAGTTCCATTGTCCTTTAAACGGTTTTTCCACGAAAATTGCATTCATCGGGCACACTGCAGCACACCAGCCACAGTGAACGCAGGATGCCGAATTAATGAGAGTCTTTCCAACCAGTTTCAGGCTTCCGTCCTTTGAAATATCCCGGATTACCTCAATACAGGTTCTTGGGCAGATATCTTCACAAAGCCCGCAGTAGATACAGTTTTCATTCACTGTCGTCGGTTTCATGGCCTCGAAAATATAAGACATGTCATTAAGAGTTTTTCCTTCTTGCCTCAATTCAAGAGCACCTGTGGGACAAACTCTCGCACAAATTTCACAAATAAGGCAATCTCCATCCTTTCTTTCCAGAAAATCCGCATCAAATAACTTTCTTACTATAGATCCTATAGCCCCTATTGATAAGCCACTTTTGGGGCATGCTTGTACGCAGGTCCCACAGCCGATGCATTTTTCAGGTATATAGATTAGTTGCCGGGTCTTCTTTTCGGAGGAGACAGAAAATAGTTCACGTTCTTGCATTTTACTTACCTCTCAAAGTTATTCTGTGCATGTGCCACAAAGTAGCTAATTTCCAATGTTCAAATACCAGGCTTGGAGTTCTGGATAGTTCGTCTTCTTCTTCGAGTCTAGGTTTATTCGAACGCCTCTTATGCTATAGACTCCTCACGGAGCCGTTTTGTCTATTATGGTCACCATTTCATCCATGTTCCTGATTTATCGTGTCAATTGTTTCTGATGGTAGCTACAGCAAGGATCTAGAATGGGGTATAGGTACTAGCTTTGCGTCTTAACATATCACATATATGCGTTTCCCTTCTCGGATATCGACCACCCTGCAATATTAAATATCTGAATACCGATTAATGCTCCAAAGTTAAGAAAACCATGAACAAAATTACCTCTTATATCTGTGAAAGCACCTCACGATCTTTTTTCTGTTTTAGAATTGCTTTCATAAGATATTTATCAAAATTTTATTTTTTATACAATGTGTATAGCCATAGATTTTATTTTTAGATTTTCTTAAACATAAGTAGAAGAATACGGGGAGCCAACGTAGTAACATATTGCAAGAAATCTTGTTTTTAGAGATGCTAGTTGCAATGTATCCATGTAAAAGTAAGATAAGATTATTACGCTCAAAACTAGGTTTCATATGATACTGGCGTCTTTTTATCCATCCCCGATAACTATACATCTATCTGGCCGAACTCTGCTGCGTAGGATCAGATCCTCAAATGTATCATTTAGAACCACTTTGTGTTACGGAGCCTGCGACTTTGCCTTTAAGGCATCCGCCTTCAATAAACAATTAGTTGGTGATAACTAAATAATCATCAGACGCCTTATAGACTTCCTCGGCAGAAATTTTATAAACACATAGGGACGAATAGATATAAATTCTACATTAATATTAAATGTTAGATGGACAGGGTACATTGCTAAAATGGTTATTTAATTCTTTAAAAGTTTCATTATTGTAGAAAATGGTCAATGCAGGATTTTGGGAAAAATTGTTAAGATTGGCATTATAAAAATGGGAAACTTGGGTATGAGTCAGGTTATCACTCTGATCCAGGATGAAATGGCAGCGCGAGAGGGAATCACAGTACGGGTATTTGGAACAGGTGCTAAGATGGGCTTAACCGAGGCTATGGACACTGAAAGTTTCAAGCAGTGGAACGCAGACTTTGTGAGAATTATCAGCCCTAACGCAACATCTCCAGGCCTCTCTGCAGTCCTCTAATCATGGAAGAACGTGCCATGCGTTGTGATCTATGATGGGCCAAAAAATAAAGAATCCAGAGATATTTTGGAGCAACAAGGCTTTGAATATATTATTCTCCCGGTAGATCCGCTCATCGGAGCAAAAAGAGAGTTTCTTGATCCAGTGGAAATGGTAGTCTTTAATGCCGATGTGATGAAAGTCCTCTCTATTTGTGGTGTTGTAAGACTTCTTCAAGAAGAACTCGACAAAATAACAGAGCAACTTAGTTCCGAAGAGTCCGAAAAGGAACTGGAGCTCCCACATATTTTTGCAAAACCAGAAAAATGCATTGAACATGCAGGTTTCTCAACCCCCTCTGCGAAAGCAAAGGCTCTCGCTGCCCTTCACATAGTTACAAAAGTAGCACAGGTTAATTACCCTGTCTGTTTCACGCTAAAGGATCTTGACCAAATATGCCTTACAGCTGCAGCAGGGCATGAAATAATGGGAACTGCCGCTCATCTTGCAACTCAGGCAAGATAAATTGAAAAATCCAATGACACTGTCTTCAGGCAATCTCATGCAAAAAGCGGCATCCTACTAACGAAAATCAAATTATATGAATAACCAAAATAAAAATTGAAACTAATTTAAAGTTTTGAAGTCGAAACACTTATTAGAAGATCATGAAAAAATGTTCCTGGATAAGAAATAGGAGATTAGTTCTTATTTTCAGGGTTTTTGATTGATTGAATTCAATTGCATGTGGAATTAAAGATCAATTTTGGAGATCCTCGAAGATGTTAAAAATCTCGAGATTTAAGCAACAATTTGATTAAATAAAATATTTAATGAAGTATTTCTTCAGTAAGGCATGAGAAATTAAAAAATTTAAAACTGGGAATTGAAGAAGAAACTTGAACGAAAAACATGAAATAGTGAATCTGGTCTAAGGTATCAAATAAAAGAAAGTTTCAAATTTGATTATTTTAACTGACATTCTTCAGATTTACATAGATGTACAATTCGTTCGCTTATTTGCCCATGATTATTCTAGAACTCACTTCCCGTATGTGTGCACGCGAATTTCATCTATTTTCTCAATACGAAAGTAGCTTAAAAATTAATTGAGCTTTCAAGAATAATAATGGTCAAATAAGCGAACGAATTGTACATCTGTGTAAATCTGCGAAATTTAGGATTATTCATTGAAAATTTTTTCCCTGAATTTTTGATTAATTGCAGTCAATTGCCAGTAAAATTGATGACAAATTTTTGCGATCCCAGAATAATAACAAATCTCTAAATTAACAATGATTTTAAAAGAGGGATTTTTATAGAAATCAATGGAGTGAAAATCGAAGATGCATATGCAGAAGCTTTTCCGATCAAGATTGCACGAGTGCTCATCACAGCCGTTACAAAACGTTGGGCCCTTGTGGCAGCTACTGAAGCGACAGGCTTTGCGACGTCCGTTATAATGTGTCCTGCAGAAGCAGGAATCGAAAGACTAGCAACCCCAAGTGAAACCCCTGATAATAGGCCTGGAGTCTACATCCAAATCTGTAATTTCAAATATGAAGCTCTGGAAAAACAACTACTTGAAAGGATTGGACAATGCATACTTACAGCTCCTACAACTTCAGTTTTCAATGGGCTTTCTGAAGCTGAAAAGCAATTTAACATCGGCTCCAAACTCAGATTTTTCGGAGATGGCATAGAGTCCGAATTCCAGATTGCAGGTCGTAAAGTATATAAAATTCCTATAATGGAAGGGGATTTCCTGACTGAGGTAAACATTGGAGCTATAGATGGAATTGCAGGCGGTAACTTCTTTATTTTTGGAGATTCACAGATGAGTGCTCTGACTGCAGCCGAAGTTGCTGTGGATGCAATTGCAGAGCTCGAAGGCACAATTACACCTTTTCCTGGAGGCATAGTAGCCAGTGGATCCAAATCTGGAGCGAACAAGTACAAATTTCTGAAGGCTACAACTAACGAAAAATTTTGTCCCTCCATAAAAGACAAGATTGAGAACACTGAGATTCCGGCAGATGTCAATTCTGTTTATGAAATAGTTATCAATGGGCTTGATGAAGAAAGCATTAAAGCTGCCATGAGAGCAGGAATTAAATGCGCTGTAACTGTTCCAGGAATCAAGAAAATCTCCGCAGGAAACTACGGCGGAAAGCTCGGGAAATACCAGTTCAAGTTGCACGACCTCTTCTGAGCTCCATATCTTTTTTTTGATTTTGGTTATCACAATTTCCTTTATCTACGGATTAAGACGAAGTAAGAAAAAGAACAACATGTAATATGATAACTAATAAAAAAATATAAAACAGAATAAATTGACTTCATGGACTGATTTTTCGAGATTACATGTAAAGAAAGTATTACCGTACTAATTGGCTATTTTTTGGTCATCAAATTCCAAGAGCTCTGAAACCAGCAGAAAGAATTTCTTTTGGATCAATACCAGTAACTTGTATCATTACATAAGTTGCGGGGAAAGCTCCTGTAATAATTCCGAGATTTGCGAAGCTGGCGACAAGGAAAATAAGCATGAACCTATTTTCAACATATCTTTGGAGGTTTTAATTCTCCCAGGGTTTTTATATCAGGCTATAGTAGGGTTTTGCTGTTTTGCCTCCGACAGGCCAGCAAACCAGCCTTAAGCAATCAATGGTTTCGGAATGATTAGACAGGCAATCAAAAAAGCATTCAGAGGTGAATACGGATGGTTTTCGTAGAGTAGAGTCCCATCTGCCCGCAGGACTCTGGTGATAATGAACCTACATACAAAAGCTATCACAAGTAGTGTAAGCAAAATAAGGAAACTAGTCATCTCATAAATCGCCTAACTTAGTTATTCTACATATTTTGAATTAATAATGATAGGTACATAATCAATATAATATAAATATAGTAAGGAATAAGCAATTGATAAGCTCAAGGTAAAGTCACCATTCAATAGCAATGATTATTGTATGCTAGCATATAATATATATCATAACGTCGCTAAAGTGGGTTCCGTGGGGTTTGTGGGCGAATGGGGTTTTGGTGACCATGGCATAAATTATAGTAAGGAGCTTGATACTGGTCGAGACCATAATAGATAACACGACGGTTTCAATGAAATATTTGGCCATAGCTATTTTGTTTTATGATTTTTCGCTGCCTATAGATATTTTATGTTAATTAATTAATTTATTCGGTATTATTTGGCTTTTTTACTGCTTAAATCGAATTCATTTTGGGATTTATTGGTCAATTAATGTCAAAAATTAGCATTTATTTATGAATGTTCATTAACTCTTGTTATAAACTTAAACAATATTTCTAAAATAATATTGTCTCAAAAACGAAAGTTTACTTCTTGAATTCCAAGTAGTCTTCAATATCTATTTGCCAAAGACTAAAAATGAAGAACCACTCTGATGTATCCAATTTTTGGGGTTTCTAGAGCTTCATGCTTCTACAAACTTCTGATAATTAATTCTATATATTCTAATTTTTTTCTAAATATATAATCTAACTTTCATTATAATACTTACTAAACAAAACACTTATGTGTTGATTACATATAAAATCATTTCTTGAATAACCACGTTTCATATTTTATGAATATTAATATAATTGGGCACATATGAGAAATTGAGATGTGATATTGAGAAAATTTGTACAGATTGAAACTTTCATCTAGAAAATCTCAACAGCTTTTTGTTGCTGAAAAGAGATCAAAAAGTGCTAAAATTTACGGAAGAATTTAAGCATTTTAGATGCTTATGAATGGTTATCTAAACACATAGGTTGGTGAATTTTTTTCAGTTGATATAAACACAATTTCAGATGGGATATTTATTCAGTTAGTGTGCCAACTTTTCTTGAAAAACACAAATATCAAGAAGTTGTGAGAAAGGAAATCACACATTGAAAGAATCCTATCACAAAAATTATGCATAAATTTAGCATTGGATTTATAGCAACTTTTCAACACTACCAAGGTTAGTAATGTACTGAAAGTTCTGTAAAAATGACTGTTCTCCAGCTTTTTCTTCTATTACAAAACATAAATGCTTGGCATCACGGATACATAGGTTTTATAACAAAAACTATGTATAAATGAACCAATAAAACCATAACTTGGTTAGCATAACAATTGGCTCATGGGGTTCATTAGAGTTCAAATAGTCATTACATTCTGATTGATTATTGTTTGAATCAATTACTCAATATCAATGAACTGATTCCAAGTCCTATAAGGATCAGGCCGCCTAGAACTTCTGCTTCATTTTCAAGAAAGTGACCTAATCTATATCCTATGATCGCTCCACAAAAAACCATAATAAACGTTACACAGCCTACAATGAGTGCAGGTTCAAGAATAGACACTTTGAGAAGTGTAAGACTTATTCCTAGAAATAAGGCATCTATACTTGTTGCAACTGCCAGCATAAGAAGTACCGAATAATTAAGAGAACTAATTTTTCCTTCCGGTTTTCTGTAAAAAGCTTCATATATCATCTTAATTCCAATAAAAACCAGAAGGCTAGAAGCAATCAATTGACTATAAGTAGAAACATAGTTTTTTATTGTGTTTCCACCAAGCCAACCCAATACTAGCATTAAAGTCTGAAATCCCCCGAAAAAAATAGCAAATTTGAGAGCATCATTGACCCTAAAAGGTCTTATTGTGGTACTTCTAGACATGGATACTGCAAAAGCATCCATTGCAACTCCGACAGCTAAAAGAAAATTAGAAACTATGGACATTGATTAAATACTCCACTTTTTAAAGTATGGCTACAAATGTGAATTATTTAGGGTTGAATAAAATGAATAATGTCACTTAGGCAGGATTTTCTTTTATTAGCAAATCAACTTTAGTATTATTGATCGCTATTTTAAATGTGCATACTGATGATGAAATGATATTGCCTTTTTATTTCTATTTATGCTTGTGGTTTAGTTTAATTAGTTCCAAATGTTCCACGAGCTCCAGATGTTCTAGGAGTTCCATAAGCTCCAGGAGTCATAGATCAGGAACAGTTTCTTATTTTGTATGGAACTTAGAAAATTCAGAGATTTTATCGGAAAACATATGCAGAATTGTTTTTTCGATAGTTATGTTCTACATTATTAGGACTTAGCACTGCGGACACAAAATCAAAATACACCTTGAATTCCCATACTATCAAAAGTCTATCAAGTCTATGTAGAGATACCATACTCATTTGATTTTAAACAACAAGTTCATTTCCAGTCCAATATACTTTTTTAGTTACAACTTTAATACTAAATGGTGTACTATCTTCACGATTATAATGCAGGATGCTCACTGCTTCATATATAGGTACCCTACCTTATGATTATAATAAAATGAATATCAAATGGATTTATTTTGGCTATATTTTTCAGATTATTTTTGCATTTACTAAGTATTCAACAAGCTATGAGTCCTTTATTCTGGTATGTTGCATAATGGTTGAGTAAAAATTCTATAAAAAATCGAATTGTAGAGTTGATTAACCATTCGAAGTGCATGGTATTACTACAAATATCGCAGGTTCATAAAATGGCTGGGTTTATATTTGACACTTGCTGGCCCAGGTATAATTGTGATGGTAGCAGACAATGATGCAGGTAGTATAACAACCTATACCGCAACAGGTGCCAAATTTGGCTTTAACTTAATCTGGCTCTTAATACTACTTGGCCCAGTAGCATATATTGTTCAGGAAATGACTGTGAGACTAGGCACAGTCACAAAGCGAGGACATGCAGAAGCTATCTTCGATGCTTTTGGCTTGTTTTGGGGCTGGTTCTCATTGATAGATTTGGGCATTTTGGATTTTCTGATGATGGTAACTGAGTTCATAGGAATGACAGCTGCTTTACAAATATTTGGCGTGCCGCCTATATGGACTATTATAGGTGTCTCCATCTTGATGATCTCTATATTCATATACGGGAGATATTGGACATGGGAAAAGATAGTACTCCTTTTATGTGGATTCAATCTGGTCTATATCCCTGCTATTCTGCTTATTCATCCCAATATTAGCGATGTTACTAAAGGGTTGATGCCAACTGTTCCTATTACTGGATTTACAGGTAGTTATTTTTTCTTTTTTATGGCAAACATAGGAACTGTGATCTCTCCCTGGATGCTATTCTTCCAGCAGAGTTCTATAGTCGATAAGGGCATGACTGAGAAGGATATTTCCTTTGGGAAATTAGATACGGCAGTTGGCGCATTCTTTACAGTAGTTGTTGCAATATTCTGTGTAATTCTCACAGGTACATTGCTCTTCAAGCCCGGCGGAACAGATATAGACAGCGCTGCTCAAGCTGCAATTGCTATCATGAACAGTTATCCGATCGTTGGCTCTGCTCTTGCTATAGGATTCTTCGATGCCGGACTTCTTGGGGCTATATGCATATCATTGGCAAGCTCGTGGGCTATGGGAGAAGTTTTTGGATGGGCTCATTCTATTAACAACAAGATTTCAGAAGCCCCTATGTTCTATGCCTTTTATTTCCTGAGCTTGATTTTTGCGGGCATAGTTGTAATAATCCCAGGAGCTCCACTGGTGCTTATAACTCTTTTCGTGCAAGTGATAACTGTTACTCTTCTTCCTTTAGCTCTAGTTTTTTTGCTACTTCTGCTCAACAATGAAGAGATGATGGGGAAATATAAGAATACTTTAACACAAAATATTTGGGGTTTTTTGATTATATTGACTATAATTATCATTTCTACTCTCTACGCTTTAAGTGTGGTCTTCCCGGAAACGTTTAAATGAAAGTGAATTATATGAAAAATAATTAGAAAATACTGAAGAAGATTATATTTTAAAAAGATATGAAGAAGAATTGAATATCAAAAAACAGGGTTCCGTTGCAAAAAATCTAAAAAAAATATGTACATCTAGAAGTAATTAATAAAAATCAAAATATTCACGGAAAATGTACTAACATTATAAAACTATACCAAACAAATGATTAATGTATTTGACTTCATTA
>PLUB01000048.1 GCA_003164755.1 Methanosarcina sp.
GAATTGAATCTATGAATATGATTAAAAAAAGACAAGTCAATAATTTAAATTACTCTGTTCTTAATGAAGTCAAATACATTATTCATTTGTTTGGTATAGTTTTATAATGTTGGTATATTTCCCTCGGATATTTCGACTTTTTTTTATACTCCTAGATTTACATGCTTATTCTGAAGTTTTTGCAACGGAACCTTTTTTATGATACTTCGTACAAAAAATGATGTGAGATATGATTTCTTAGACTCAATATTTTGCGTTAAAGATGTTGCATAGTACATTCCGAAAATAGCTTAAAAAATAAATAAGTTAGTTAATAGAGGTTTTCTGGGAAGTTCTCATCCACTCTGAAAGCTATGGAGTATTCAACTGGAAAAGAGTACCACTCTTCAACCATCTAGTGTGTCAGCTAGAAAAAAAATGGATTGAAAATAATGTGGGCTAGAAATTTTCGCTAATATAATCTGCCATTGACTCGAAAATACGTAAGCCATCTTCTGAGCCTATAATTAATTCGGAAGCTCTTTCAGGATGGGGCATTAATCCGAGAATGTTTCGTGAAGTACTCACTATCCCTGCAATATTTTCTAGAGAACCATTCGGGTTAGATGCATCCGTTACTCCTCCATTTTCATCTACATAACGGAAAACTACCTGGTCGTTTTCGTCAAGTTCTGATAGGATTTCCTCGTCGGTATAAAATTTCCCTTCCATATGGGCAATAGGCATACTTAAAAGCTCACCTTTTCTGAACCTAGAGGTAAACGGAGTATTGACAGTCTCTACTCTGATGTTGGTACAGTGGCATCTAAATTTTGGGTATTCATTCGTAGTAAGAGCCCCTTCAAGAAGTCTCGCTTCTGTGAGAACCTGAAAACCATTACAAATCCCAAGGACAGGCTTTCCTTCAGCTGCAAGTTTTGTTACAGAATCCATAATTGGAGTGCGGGCTGCAATTGCTCCTGCTCTCAGATAGTCTCCATAGGAAAAGCCACCCGGGATAATGACTCCGTCAAAACCTGTTAATTTTTCCTGTTTGTACCAGACGGTCTCGGCGTCAACACCCACGACATCTTTAAGAACATGGAGTACGTCCAGGTCACAGTTTGTGCCTCCGAACTGAATAATGGCAACCTTCATTTTTTTCCCTCAATTTTCAGCATTTCGAAACTTTTAGTTTTTCTAGATGTTTCAATACTTTTGCTGGGTAGATCTCAGTTAAGCTCCTGGAGCTTGATTGTGTAGTTGTGAATAATTGGATTCGCAATAAGTTTCTGGCACATCTCTTCAACCTTATGCTGTGCGATGTCTAAAGATTCGGCTTCTATTACGATCTCATATAGCTTTGCGGTCTTTAGACTGCTGATATCATAGCCAAGGTGTCCAAGAGCCCTTTTTGCTGTGATGGCTTCAGGGTCAAGCATGCCTAGCTTCAGTTCAATTATAACTTTTGCCTGGTACTGCATTTATAAGCCTCGATTCATAAATTTGCAACTAAACTGATATCGTCCGTTTTTTAGTGACTTTACGTAGAATCAAATGAACTTTAAGATTAAATGATTCTCAGCTGCACATAACCATTAGAAGTTGATTAAAAACTTAGCGTATATTGGAGAATGCAGATAAAAAGTTTTCTTAATTATCAAGCTTTAATATTTGCTAAAATCCCGAATGATCACTCTTAAAAGATATCTACATCAGGTTTTCAGTACATACATGATTGTCCCGTAACTGGCTTAGAGAAATCTGGATACCTAAATTATTAGTTAAAAAAACTTTTAAATCATGGTGAATAAAATTAGCAATTTTACAGGGTATCGTTGTGGTTAGATATCTAATTAAGCTACAGGCTCAATAATAAGTAATAAATAGTCGACAGTTAAATAAAATCAGCCCACATAAATTTGCTCATTTAATAGCAGTAAAGATGTGGGGTGATGATTTTTTTCTCAGCTTGAGAGTTACACCTATCCCTCAATTAGGTCCATCTTGCTTCATAATTTTGAATTTTTTGATTGGAAATATGGACGCATTATCAATGAAAATTACTAACAATTACAATGAGTACATCTACTCGAAACTTATTTTTGAACATTTACTTTCTTAAAACGAAGGTAAATCAGTAATAATCCAACAAAACAACCCAAAATTATATATCTTACATACTTTTTTACGTTTATCATTTTCACACACTCAATATTTGTATATACATATCACTAGTATAAACACATTTACAAACTTACAAGTTTTTCACAGAAGATATATTCATAACTTTGGTATTCCATGGGACTAAGCACCTGAGGCACCGTTGAATTTATTAAAAATATAATTTTCTAAATTTGAAATAAAAATATATGGAATTATATTTTTAAACTTTCCAATATATACTGATATTGAACACATTAGTATCTCATTGCATCATCTACTCTTTTGAGATTCGGAGAAGGTGCTAGCTATTGTTCACTTGTATTCATATCTTTCACTAAATAGTTTTACACATCTTCTTCAAAAAGCTTCAGATGCAGAATTTTTGTGAAACACTGTAAGAGATTCGTTACTCAAAAAAGATCGCCTATTTGTCGACCATATAATACTAACGAAATTTTATTATGAGGGCAGCTGCTTTGAACCATATAATATCCGGTGCCATTCTACTAATCAGTAAAACATCGTGCACTACCACTCAGCTGAAGACTAAGTGGCTTCTTGATTCATACCTTTCGTTTCTGAGAACAAGGCCCCAAGCCCATCCCCGCATTCTACAGGTGTCAGATACCAATTAGGTTTTGATCAATGATATAGAATTTTTTGATGTTAATTGCAGCATTAATGTCTTTATCATGTTTTGTTTTGCAATCAGAAAATATTCATTTTCTATTTTGTGGTGCTAGCTCAGATTTAGGGTATCCACAAAAATGACATGTCTTAGATAAGGGTTCAAATTTAGGGAGCAGATCTAAATTTACTATAATTATATCTTTTCAAATATATCCACACTTCTCAAGCCATGTGAGAGACTTTATCCATTCTCCTTTTGGTTCCCTGGAAGTGCCTACGACAAGACGCTTCATATTTCCCACTTCTTCAACTATGCCACTAGCTTCAATAATTTCTGTAGGAAGAGCTTGGCCAGAATATGTATGGGTATAGGAAATCACATGGTCGATTTCACTGTGCCTTATCTTATAATAAGCTGGGCTGTCGAAAGCAAAGTCAGCGTTTGTTACCTCAGCTTCAATTCTCATTTTTACTGTATCCTTCCCGCGGATAAGAGGTTCTTTAATCTGATTCCACTCTCTAACAAAAAGTAAATCGAAGTACGTGCCTTCAATCATTCCACGGTTTCCTTTTCTAGATTCATGCAGCATGAATTCTTCAAATGAAATATCTGGAATCCTCTTCCTGTAGATCCTCTTCCACATCTCCTCATCGAGTTCTTCAATTGAGCCTTCCTGCTGTTTTGCAATTGTTATAGTATCCCTTGCCCTGAACCATAAAGGTCCATAGACGACAAAATCGATATCCGAATTTTCATTTTGTAGGCCCAAGAGCATTGAACCAGTAACTCCCATACTTGTTCTGGGAATTCCAAACATGTCAAGCACCTTTACAATTTCCCTCACTCGACTGTCGGTATTTACAAGTTTAGGAATAATGTTATAAGGACGAAGCACTATTTTTACCTCGGATTCTGGAACTACATGAACATCATGCAACCATTCAGGTCTGTACTTTTTCATAAATTCAAAAGCCGGACCAAAATCATATTTTCTGTATCTTTTTCCGTTTAACTCCCGTTCTCCCTTTTCGTCCGGGACATAACGAAGTATGGATCTTATTCCGTCATTACAGAAGTAGTCGGAAACCGAAAAAATCCAGTTGTCTTTTGTGATAAGAAAATCCCTCAAGCGTGTTTTAATCATTCATACCCTTCCAGAAACTTTAAAGATTATCCCACATTTTTGAGAGTACTAAGTATAACTTTTTATAAATATTGTAATAAATAACGAAATAAATATTTCATTATTCATTTATATATAGTTGCCAGATATTATTTTCTTGATAAATGATACATATATGGAGTAAAATATACATTGAGAAATAATCTGAGTTTGTCACATTTCTCTTCTGCAGCAACAGAACGAGTAATTTGATATGAAGATATTTATTTTAGTGACGTAAATTGCAGGAACTTTTACCGAATCAAACACTTTATCTGTAGGAAAATATTTTCTGAACCTCATTTATTGTATCACTTAGAGAGTACTAGGGTCACAAATACTCCATCCTTTAACTCGGAAATAAGTGCACCCTCCATCATTTTTTTTCTTTCGCCACTCGAAATAATCGCTTATTTGTCAGATAAGTTGTTTTTGAACCATGTTTAGAGGTGATGTTATCCACTTCTGACAGAGATGAGATACACATTTGAATTAAATAACTTTAGCAATTATTATAATTATTTCAAATATCACATATTGTTGATACTTAAGTATCGATACAATATAGAGCCGATTTACCTTTAATTTATACCCCGTAGGGATCCTATCCAAATATTTCTCATTGATTTATGTCTTTGACAGACTTTTTTTCTTTTCTGGTTTGTTATTCTTTAATTTAGAAGATGTCTCTCTATATCCTTAAACTATTACTTTTAGGTTCAATCTCATCATTTGATAGAGACTATGGCGAAGCGCTGTAGCAACATCTTTAGATTCGTTCTTTGTACATTAGTGACAAGAAATTTTCCTGCTTCGAACACATTTTTTGTTACTGCATAAACTATTTCATAGCTACCTTTTTTGAATTGATGATCTTGTTTCTTAATATATCACTCATTGCTATAGGATGTTCTTTCCCCACTCTTTTAATTGTTACGTCATAGACTTTTGATTTTGCTCCAAAGTATCCTCATTCTCTGTAAGCCATGTTACTTCTTTCCGATAAATAATCTAACCCGAGAATAACGAAGTTATGAAGTTGTTATTTTTAATCTTCTGATCATCTCATAATCCCTGTATATTATGTTTTAGTGTGAACTACTAACGAAAAATTATAACTGAAGAAGAACATTTATTCTGAACTACAGCAAATACGAACTATGAACTAACCTTTAAGTTTTTATAAATTAAAAAAGTATATATTGTATTCACCACAATTTTCTTATACAAACAAATTTCAAAAATACCTCAAGGTTATGAGCATCCAGTCCAGGTGCATAATATGAAAAATTTTCTACTTGATATGATACTCCTCTCCGAGAAAAGACAGAAAGTAATTCTCCTTTTGCTCGAAGGGCCAATGACTATAGATACCATTAAAAAAATTCTTAATGCCAGTGCGACATCTATCCAGCCACAGATAAAAATGCTCAAAGAACACAGCCTTGTAGCCCAAGAAAAAAATATTTATAAGCTAAGCGAAATAGGGAAAATAGTGGCTGTGAAACTGAAACCCCTGATAAATACCTTTTCTTTTCTGGAAGAAAATGTAAATTACTGGTTTGAAAGGGATCTGACCGAGATTCCAACATACCTCCTCAGCCGAATCAATGAGCTCGGGCACTTAACAATAACCGAACCTCAACCAAGCAACATGTTTGAACTGAATGCAGAGTACATCAAAAATGCTAAAAAGGCAAAGAAGCTGGAAGCTACAATTTCTTACTTTCATCCTTTATTTCCTTCTTTGTATCTTGAAGTTGCCGAAAAGGGAACATTTGTATCTCTTATTCTTCAAGAATCGATCCTTAAAAAATGGACTGCAGATCACAAGAAACAAACTGAGAAATTTATAGCAATGGAAAATACTAAACTTTTTGTCGGCACTGATTATGAAAAGGTCCCGGCTATCACAGCTGCAGATAACTTCATGGCAATGGTCCTCTTCCCAAAAGAAGCTGCTTTCGACCGAAAGTATATATTCAGCTTTGAACAAGACGCTCTAGCCTGGGGAAAAGAATTGTATGATCATAATGAGCAGCTCTCTGCAAGGATTTATAATATCGAAAATGCAGAGGATAAAATAAATTGAAACTGAAACATTAAAAAATGATCGGAATTTAACTCTGCTTAGTACATCATCATTAAATTCTTGATCATCTAAATATTTTATGTATAACTTTATGTTGCTTAGAAGCTATCCAATTACTCTATGTATGTTCTATAATTCGATTATCTTGATACTAGTATTATCATCATTATAGTGAAGATCACGGTAATTGAAAAGTCAATTTGTGAAGTGCTTATCCACATAAAGGCTAGATACTGAGACACGATTCAGCTGTAAATAATGGACTTGGCTAGAATTTCACGTCAAAAAGTCAGAACTCAAAAACTGTAATCATTCTGAAAAAACTTTGAGAATTTGAGAAAGATATCAAAATCTTCAAAAAAATAAATCACAAATATCCTAAAACTCATGTATGTAACAAAAAAGAAAAACAGTCAAATCTTTTAGAAAATCAGTCACTCAGACCTAAATGTTTCCATGCATCTTCGATATGCATGGAATAAATTCCAAGCTTTTTGGCAGGTAGTATCTCGTTTTCATAAGAATCCCCTATAGACATCACACATTTGGGCTCGAGTTCAAGTCCCATCTTCTTAAGTGCGGTCATAAAAAGCCTGAGGTCAGGTTTTTGGTACCCTACATCAGACGAAAAGATTACGAAGTCAAAATAATCATAAAGCCCGAAGAATCGTAGCTCCAGCTCGGAAAAAACCCTCTGTCCATTGGAGATTATGCATTTGGGGATGTTTATACAATGCTCTATTAATTTTATGCTCTGAAGAAAGGGACGAAGTTTACGGATGGAGGCGGCCCTAAAGACCCTCGAGGTTTCAACTCCTAATTTATTCTCATCAATCTTCCAGACCGAATTTTCCCTGCATATCTCGGCAAAAATTTCTTCTACCTTTACTTCAGGATAAATTTCCTCAGAATGCTCCATTCTATTCCGGACTTTAAACATGTAAGTGTCCCATAATTTATTTGGCTCTATTTTTATTCCTTGGTAGGCAAGCCATCGACTTACAAAATTGTAAGTTTCAAAAGAGTGTTCATCAGTGCGAATATCTATAAGGGTCTGATAGCAGTCAAAAATAACTCCTTTTATCTGACAACTTTCAAATATGTTTACATCCTTTCGAGCAGGATCGCTAATAACTACTACCATACTCCCACCTGCATCAAACTCGTAGTTTTCAGAGATACTGTTACCCCCTATTTTAACTTTAATAATTTTCTTTGGCCTTGGAAATATTTATTATTTTTTGGATTTTGATGATTCAGCTGTTTGCAAGGAATTAATAGTAAATCCTAGCAATAACATGAGATATTAAAAAATCTCATAACCTTTAATTAATCGCCTTTAAACACTCTAGTGCTTCTTTGATTAGATAATTTCTGTAGCTGCTCTGGTGGAGCCACGCAGAACGGAGTAATCCTATACTCATAAAAAAAGGCAAAACCCCAGTAATTCGGAAGAAGTCCTTTTCGTCCTTGCTATATTCCCGTAGAAATTTTCCTATGTAAGGTTCGGCTCTCCATCCTCCACCTTTATGCAGTTCAAATTCATTTTTAAGTTCTGCACTAAGAATTCCGAGATCTCTAACAGGATGGGCCTGTGACCAGGAGCTTTCAAAATCAAGCGCATATGGTTTATCTTTCCAAAATACATAATTTGAAGGAGTAGCATCCCTATGAATCATGCAGCCATGCGCCCTGTCAAGCCATGAGCTATACCACCATTCTCCAAGAAACTTATTAAAATGTTCTCGTGTATCATGTTTCAGTTCCAGATGGTTCAATACTTCATGAAAATTTCTAAACTCATTTTCCTTATTGTAGGAAGACTGAGTATTCTCGTGAAGTCTCTTGAGCATATGCCCAACTGAAGTAAGCCGTCCATAGAGTCCTTTTTCATGCTTAATGTACCAGCTTAGAGACTTCCCCGGTATGTGCTCAGTTACGAGGGCACAATTGAACCTTTCATTGATTGCAAGAGGCTTTGCAACATTTATTGTGAGAGCTGCTTTTTTCAGGTTTCTGTATTCAGTCATCATGCCTTTATAAGGATTATAATCTCTCATCCTTCCAGTGGGCTCGGAAAAAAATTTCGCCATTACACTTAAATGTTCTCCTCTGAACTGGTACCTACAGACTGTATGAGAGGAATCATACTTAAAGACATCAACTAAACATTTTTTATTGCGGAGGCAGTGCCCAACAACTTCTTCAACAAGCCAGTCTCTGAAAGGATCCCCAAAACTTAAAGTATTAACATGGCGATATCCCATATCATACTACTCCTATTTTCCAGAAACTCATACAATCTTTCTTTTGCCCAACATTCATAGATTTCCATTCTGAGACTTTAAATTCTTATAAAAGATCTTATTTCTCCTTTGATTACATAATACTGATAGCAGTATAACTATATATTGGATATATTATATTTTTATTGGTGCATAACTGTATTAATTTTATCAAAATAGTTTGAATTCAAGTCCATTTACATCAATCTTATTATTACCTCCTCTCTTTTCCAAGGATTCTTTTTAAACGTAAGTCAGTGAGGTCTATTTGTAATCTATTTTGCTTATTTATAACTACATTTGCCTCTGCCTATAGATGAGTAGGAAAATACATCGATGGAGTAAAATTACATCATTGAGCCTCGATGCAAGGTTAATGTCGTATTTTAAAAGATAATCCAGATCAAGAGAGTGGTATATCTGTCAGCACGTAAAAGATGACAGTTATGTCATTTTTAAGATTTTCTGTTTTGTTTCAGCGAATAACACGCAGCTTGTTTGGAAAATGGAAACTTTTTAGGGAACCGTGGTTAAATAACTGATCTGCATTTTAAGCTACCTTAGTAATATGAAATGGAACTTCAGCATGCAAATCATTGGGTCTATAAGGTAAGATATCGAATGGTTTCTGAATAAAGTATCGTAAAAATATATTACTTTAGAAGTGCCGAGGATAACGAATACCCTGGTATTTAATTTAGATATGAGGTGAACTTTCGCCTTTTTTGGTTTAACTCTCTAAATAATCGCTCCTTTGTGAAGTTATTTTGTTTTTGGCACCATTTTCAGAGGTAGCATCCAAAACCTGACAGAGATATGATACGCACTGGAATTAAACAACTTTAGCCATGGTTATGTTCCGAGAATTTTAGAAGATTTCAATAAACCTCTGATTTCACGAGTCATTGATATACAATTTACAATCTTATGATATAATTTAGGGATTTATCTAAATCCTCTATGGCTTAGGATGAAAATAGAAAAAGCAAAACGGATGAAATAAAAAATTCAAAATAATATCAATTCGCCTGAAATTGAGTCGAAAAGTCTACAAAGATGAGTTGATTTGACAATGTCAAGTTAATTACAACTCTAGAGAAATACAGTTTATGATTTAAATATTCACATTTTAGTCGTCTGGTGTTGTATTAATACAGAAAAAGTGAATGAAAGGAAGTACTGCAGAAGCTTCCCATTTTTTTCCATGCTTTTCTTCGTTCAACTTTGCATTTTGTGATTAGATATGTATGTAATTGAAGACAAATCCATTTTTCAAAGTATTTTAAGTATTAATTTTTACTATGAGGAATATAGTTGTATGTAAATAAAGAACGCTGACAAAGTTAACGACGTAATAAGTTGGCGACTTGATCACAGTGTAAGTAAAGATAAACTATTAAGTAATCTAACCAAAAAATACGATTATTACAGTATGCATACACTAATGCGAACTAAGATAGCCACTGAAATAGATAAAGGCTCATAGTATACAGAAACCTTTGAAAAATCAAAACTGTTACTCCGACATCTGATAAAACATGCTAATTTTATTGAAACCTTTTTATTCTATACTTCTTTGAATTCAACTATAATAATGGGTTTGCTTTCTGCGTCTTCGATAGTTATAAGGGCATAGAAACCCTTGCAGGCCTCTCCAGGGTTTACCACCATAGTCGCTCCAATATTTTCAATACCTTTCGCCTCATGGATGTGCCCACAAACTATCAGGTCAACTCTGTCAGCGAATTTTAGGATCGCTTTGCTGCCTACATGCCCAAAGGGAAGCTCATCCCTAGCTCCGTGAGGAGGGGCATGAGCCAGAAGCACTATCGGACCGTGATCGTCTGTATTTTCGGCGGAGTAAATCATTCCTTCAAGGACTCTTTCTATCTCTTCTTCAGAAAGTTCGAAGGGAGTATTGAAAGGCGTGAAGTTTGACCCTCCTAGTCCTATAAACCGGATCTTTCCGATCTGTTCAAGTTTACCATGCAGGTTTATAGCTTTTGAGGTATCAAGCGCTTTAATAATACTCTTCTGGTCGCAGTTCCCTGGTATTGCAAGCACAGGCTTATCAAACATTTCCATCAATTCTTTGACCTTCGCATCAGGTCCAAAATGAGTAAGGTCTCCGGCAATCATAGCAATGTCAAAGTCTCCAGCTGTGTCTATTATTTTCTCCATCTTCGAATACTCCCCGTGGAGATCAGAAATGGCTAGTATCCTCATCCGTATCCCGTCCATATAAGTAGTATCGCAACTTTGCTCTAAATTCAAAATCAAGTTTTTATGTATTGTGTGTAATTTGGTTATTTAGATGTGAAATTCTTCTACCCAATAACTTATTGAGAGTTGTGATTTTACAGAAAATAAGGCACGCAGTCTTATTATATGTAATCCCATTCCAAGGTTTTTAATTCAATGTTTTTAGCTCATAATATCATAATCTTTGCTTGCTTTGAACATCATATATCTTTTATATTCCCTATGTAAATATAGTGTCTATGCGAGATATCGTTATCATAGGGCATAAGGCTAAAACAAACGGTGATTTTTCTTTAAACGATCTCCCCGGTTCTGCGGGGAGGATGGATATCCTCTGCCGTTGCGTAAGCTCTGCTCTATTTATCTCTTTTGGAATGCGCAGGGATGTGAATGTAAACCTGCTCCTTTTAGGAGATCCTGACCCAGGAAAAATTATCAGATTTGAAGGGCTTGACCTAAAATACCTCAATCCCGATGAAAGAAGCAGCGGTTCGCTTATCCAGAAAGCCCTTCAGAAGAATGCAATCCAGCAATATACCCATTCCACTCCAGGTGTTTGGATTCGCAGAGGAGACCTTAAATCCATGCTCTCAGAGTTTGAAGGGCGAACCCTACTTTACCTTAGAGAGGATGGGGAGGATTTGAGAGAATTTGCCCGTGAGATCCGAGATCCGATTTTTATTATGGGAGATCACACGGGTGTTACAGAAGAGGAGGAAGAACAGATCCTTAATGTAGGGGCAAAAATCATCTCTCTTGGCCCTATTTCCCTTCACTCTAACCATTGCATAACCCTTGTCCATAACGAGTTGGACAGAGCTGAGTCAGAAAGAAAGGTGTCAACAAGAGGAACTGATTTAAAGGGTGATGAATAATCTGTAATTTCTGATTTGCTTCAATGCAAAAAGCTATATCCCATTTCTTTGTATGAGGATAGAAGTTTACTCGATGTAACTTTCATGATGTTTACCTCTCGAATATTGCCACTTAGGCATTCATCTTCGGGGTATTCTTTCTTACCTTCTATTTATTTTTTTATTTCCATAATATACACTCCAGGTCTATTCTCCAAATAGGGAGTTAAAGAGAGTGAAGAAAATGGACGTATTCGAAATTTCAAAAAAGATTCTACATGAAGGCCCCATATGTGATCACTGTCTTGGCCGCCAATTTGCGAAATTATCTACCGGCCTGAGTAACAAAGAACGTGGCCAAGCCTTAAAACTCGCCCTTGTTCTGGAAGGGGATCGTGCTTACAAAAGTGAAAAAGATAATTATCTTCTAAAGCAACTTTCCTGTTGCAGTGTATTTGCGAGGAAAGCTCTTGGAACAAAGGGGGAAGACGAGAAGTGCTGGGTTTGCCTTGACCAATTCAAAAAGCTAGATGTATGGGCAGATAAAGCGGCAAAGGCTCTTGAAGGCCTTGAGTATTCTACATTCCTTGTGGGCACAAAGATTAGTGGGCTCCTGAGTGAAAATGAAGAAATCCTTTGGGCTGAGGCAGGGACTTTGTATGCTGAACAGCTTAAGACAGAGCTTAACAGAGAAGTAGGCAAGCGGATTGCCGAAAAAGTTCAAAAAGATGTAGATTTAAAAAACCCAGATATTACAATTACCCTTAACCTTGCAAAAAGCGATCTTGAACTTCAGATTCGCTCTGTATATATCATTAGTCGCTACTGCAAAATGGTGAGAGGAATCCCACAGACACGCTGGCCTTGTAGGAAATGTAAGGGCAAAGGTTGTGAAATATGTAATTTTACAGGAAAACAGTATCATGAGTCGGTAGACGAGTTTATTAAGGGTCCTGTTATTGAAGCTTTCCAGGCAGCTGATACAGCTTTTCACGGCTCGGGTAGGGAAGATATAGATGCCCTTATGCTTGGAGGAGGCAGGCCTTTTATAGTAGAAGCAAAATCTCCTAAAAAGCGTAGCGTAAATCTTGAAGAGCTCATGAAAAGCATTAACAATAAAGCTGACGGGAAAATTTATGTAAGAGAGCTTTCTTTCGTCGGGAAAAATATGATTGAAATCCTAAAAAGCTTAAAAGCGGATAAAACTTATAAGCTTAAAGTTACATTTAAGGAACCTGTTTCAGAGAAAGAGCTAAAAGCCTGTCTTGAGTCTCTTAGCGGCACAGAGATCAACCAGCAGACTCCCAGACGTGTAGTTCACAGGCGGGCTGACATTGTCCGGAAGAGATACGTGAATAGCATAAAACTTGATGAATTAACAGAGGAAGGTTACGCTTACATAATAGTCAATTGCGAAGGCGGTTTGTATGTAAAAGAGCTTATTTCAGGAGATGATGGCAGAACAAATCCAAGTCTTAGTGGGCTTTTAGGTATTTTTACACTTGTGGGAGATCTTGATGTAATTAATGTAGATGTCTGAGCCACACCTGAATTAGGTTTATTCAAGAAATTTTTTATAATCTTCAGGTTTTTTGATTTTTTGTCGTCGAATAATGCGAAAAATACTAGCAAATTTACAACATCTAAATAGATAATAAAGAGTATATATCTAGAGAGTCAAGAAAAAATTGCCTAACTGAAAATTTTATTCACATTTATACATCTTATCTGAGAAAATCTGTATTATTATAACGAAATTAATCGAGCATCTAAGGAGGAACATGCGATGACAAACTCACACGGTGAAAGACGTTGTACAAGATACAAATTACAGAAGACTGTTCGTGAAAGAGGAATTTCCCCTGTAAGCAAGGCAATCCAGGAATTCGAAGTAGGGCAGATGGTCCATATCGACATAGATCCGAGCGTTCAGAAAGGCATGCCTAATCCAAAGTTCCAGGGTTCTACTGGAAAGGTCACCGGACAGAGAGGTCGTTCATATGTGCTCGAAGTCCGTTCCGGAAATGCAAAGAAAGAAGTCTTGTCCCTCCCTCAGCACCTGAAACCGCAGAAATACTGATATCATTTTAGGTATCTAAGTTCTAAATCTAATCCTTTATCTTGGGTTTGCTGTCTACAAGCATTTGACCTCGCAGACGCTAGCTCATGTCTAAAGGATTGGAAAATTGAGAGATTAATAAACTGCTAAACAATTATAGTCAACCCAGTAAAAATCGACACATCATAAAATAAGAAAAATAAAATCATGACCACATAAAAAAATTTTTTCATTATTCTTACACTTAGAGATAAACCACGAAAAGCACTTAAAACTCTGAAAAAAGGAAAAATGTAACAATTTTTTCTTTTCGTTCCGCTTTTTTCGTAGTTATATAATTTTGAATGGCTTAAGGATCAATTATTACTTGAAAACCATAATTGGTTTTTAAAATTGTGATTAATTCGTTGGTTCACTATAAAATATAAAAAACTTAACGTACCTTAAAAAAACTGCTAAAAATGCAAACTCAGATGGGAACAAAAAGCTACTTTTGAAAACCCTAGTTCTTACTTCGATTCGGAAATATCTGTAATTATATATTGTTTGACAAACATATAACTAATATGCAATATTAGAATAATGTTTTCCGGAACAATCCAGTTTGTTAAATGAAAGTTTAATTTCATTCATGTACCAACTGGATAAAGCTGGATCAAATGTGATATGACAATATTTACCACAAAAGCTAGTTTAGATTGCAGTGTTAGGAGTATTACCATGAAGAAAATACTTACGGAAGTCAGAAAATATTAGATATCGAAGAGTGATCGAAATAGATCATTCTGCAGAATAGCAATTATCTAAAGTTTTTAACTCAAAAAGAGTGTATTCCAATGATAGTCAAGGAAGTACTCAACGAAGAATTATTGACGTTGGCTGAAGTAAAAGAAATACTTTCCAAGATTGCTGAAGAGCGTAGAGACCAGGGAACTGAGGTTGTATACGGATTTCGAAAAGCCCTGCATCATGCTGATCAGTTCTCAAAGATTAGTGGGGAAAAATCAAGAGAACTTGTTAATAAACTGCTAAAGCTAGAAAAAATGAAAACTGTAATTGCGGTTAGGATCGCAGATATTCTGCCTCAGTCTAGGGACGAAATTAGATCAATATATGCCAAAGAAAAGTATACGCTGAGTAATGAAGAGCTGGACCAGATTCTTGATTACATATCTGAGACTATGGAATAAGTCAAATTTTACACTTGTTCTTATTTTATGGGCTTTTGATTTATTGCAGTCGAATAATGCCGGTAATGATGATGAATTTTGCGATCCCTTAAAATACTGAAAAGTCTCTAAAATTAAAAGGGAATAGCTATATAGCAGGTTCCATCTTCTTATTTAGAAGGAGAGTATCCGAGACTTATAGCATTTTACATATCAGAGAATATCTTTACATGAAAAAGTTAAACACAGAGGATTCTTAAGGGTACATTAGGCCTTGAGTCCTAGAACTGGCTACGACAAATCACAAGTTTTCAAAAAACTTCTAGTTGAAGGCTGAAGGTCTGATTATTGGAGTAGATCTTGAATCGTATAGAAGCATTAAAATAAGCTGACAGTGTTAATGTTTGGCATACCCTGGAAAAAGAGTCTATTGCAGGATTTCATGTTTAGCGCTAGGATGGGTGCTGATGAAAGTAGAGAAGTCGCAATCAAATAGACAGTATGCTGGCAGAACAGCTTCTGGAAAATATTATGGCGGCAAATGTTCGACAGGCGGACCGCAATCAGATAGGCAGTCAGAAAGAGCTCCGCACTCATATGGAAAATCCCCGGATAACTCGCAGGGCAGAGAGGAATTTGTGTGGGTTCTAGATTATCTGCCCTATGGGAAGTTAGTTGATGGTACTAGTACATTTCAGAAAAAACCCCTTGTCCAATCTGTAGGAGACAAAAAGTTCATCCTGATGGAGCTGGTTCCCAAAAGCGGTGTGATTCCTAACATCCAGTCGAAAATTTACATCGGTTCTGGAGATAGGAATGAAATAGATCACGTAAAGCAGAGAATAGGTTATACTGACCTTACTACTGGGGCCAATCTAGAAATGCCTTTTATTCTTGAAGCTTGTGTCAGGAATCAGGAGGAACATTTTGTTAAATTTTATAATGATGCCCATTCTATTACTACCCGCCTTCATATGCTTGAACTTTTGCCAGGAATAGGAAAAAAGCTTATGTGGTCCATGATAGACGAACGAAAAAAAGGAGACTTTAAGAGTTTTCAGGATATCCGTGAGAGAATTCCGAGCTTGCACGATCCGGCTAAAGTTATTGCCCACAGAATCGAAGTTGAACTTAAGGATGATTTCATCAAATACAGACTATTTACCACCCCTTCGCGCCGTCAGAGACCCATATGAACTATGAAATATTTGTTTAAGAAAATATTATCGGATTTCTTATTTTAGATAGATTTTGTTTTAATTATTTATTTATTTTATTCAAGCTGCTTTAATTTGTTTCAGACCAAATATTTGTTTTATTAAGGAGGTTTCAGTCCTGGTACTTTCTCTTCTTAAAAAATATAACATAAAGGGAGGTATGTTTGATCAGCATTTTCTGGTCGACGAAAGCTACCTGAACAGAATTGTGGCGGCTGCTGAGTTAAGGTCCGGGGATGTTGTCCTTGAAATAGGTGCTGGTGTCGGAAACCTTACTAAAAAACTTGCACAGAAGGCAAAAAGAGTAATTGCCATTGAACGTGATCCGATCCTAATTAACGTCCTCCATGATCATTTCGACGATATCAAGAACATTGATATCGTCGAAGGTGATGCCTTGAAAGTTGATTTCCCGGAATTCGATAAGGTCGTTTCCAATCTTCCCTATTCCATCTCTTCAGAAATAACCTTCAAGCTCCTCCATCATAATTTCAAACTCGGAATCCTCATGTACCAGTATGAGTTTGCAGCACGCATGGTTTCAACACCCAACTGCAAGGATTATTCCCGTCTAACTGTTAATACCTACTATTTTTCAGATGCTTCCATTCTTATGAAAGTCCCAAAAGAAGCCTTTCAACCAGTACCGGAAGTTTATTCAGCAGTAGTTAAAATTGTTCCACGGCCAACACCTTTTCGAGTAAGAGACGAAGCTTTCTTCATGGAATTTGTGGCAGCAGTCTTCAGCCAGCGTCGGAAAAAAATAAGAAATGCAATTCTGAACACAAATTACATACTCAAAATTCCCAGTATTAGGGAATTAATTGCCCAGCTCCCTAAGAATTTGATGGACAAACGAGCTGAAAACCTGACTCCTGAGCAACTTGCAGAGATTGCAAATCTAATTGTTGATTTGAGATCAAAGAGTAGTTAGTCTTATACTTCGATAGAATATCTCTTCAACTATTACCCCATCCATTTACCTCATACATTCTATTAAAATCCTAATCCATTACTTGCATGCCAGTCATTGATCAATGAGAGGCACAAGCATATAAATCTGAACTTTTTCCATCTATGACATTAGATACTCAATAAAAAATATTGTTCGATAAATCATACAGACCTCTCTTGAAGATCATTTAACTCCAAAAACCATAAAACTAAGATTCTTACATTTTCGTTTCCCTTCTTCTATTCTCATATATTTGAAGTCGATAATAATACTAAAAAGAATATTTTTGCGAAATTCTTCATAAAATATTATTTACTCAGTGCCTTATTGTCCCTGGGGATTTGTTTTATATGCTTTCCTTTATCAGCAACTAAAATTGCATGTGAAATCTTGTTCTTTTGCAAAAATTCAAACATATCTTTAGAATAAAACTCTCTGATCAGAGGGGTACTAAAATATCTGAGGAGTACTAAACGTTTATTGATTTCATTTCTACAAGAACAATATATGCAGTACACTTTTCATTCTTGTGAGTGATATAAAGGAAGAGGGATGAGTAAAAAACAGCTAGTTGATTTTTTAGTCTATTCAAATTTTACTTATTTTTCATAAGATTAATCTATTTTTCCACGACGATGATCATATAGTTTAATTGACAGCGAAGCCACAGCCTTAAATGCTTACAGAATTCTTATTGGCCATGGAATGAAATTATTAGGAGATTCCGATTTACCTCTGACTTTTTTTCTTCGCGGGAATCCTGTCCAAATATTTCTTGCTCATTTGTATATTTAACCTGCTTTTTTTCTGGTTTATTATTCCATAATTTTGAAGAAGTCTTCCAGTGAATAGGGGCATGCTCCACCGCATACTCACTTCCAAATCACACATGGATCTTGGTATCAGGGGAACAAACTAGACAAATAGAGGGGCTCAGAGCTTCATTGCAACATGTTGAATGACTGCATGCTCATGTGCTTCATTCCATCGCTTTTGCAAATAATACCGCGAGTGTACCAGCTAGGTTCCTAAGTATTAAATGGAACTTACCAGATTCCATAGGTGTAGAAATTAGTGTAGGCACTAATAGATGAAATAAAGGTGGTTATAGCCTCCATTATATTTATTGAGCTGATCTCAAAATTTGATTCGATCATTATTGCTGCTAAAAATCGAATTCCAAAGTATGAGATTTCTTTGATATCATACCTTGTGAATTTTTTGTTGATTAATTAATGACTCACATAGTAGCAGGATCTACATATTTTTTCTCTGACTCCGTAAATATCACAAATGATTTAATTCGTATACTGGTTTGTGCAAATACGGGGTTACTGATACTTTGTTAATTTTTATTTTACTTTCAAACCAAGATATTCCTTTCTTAATTCTTTGTAGCTCAAGCATTTAAAAAGCTCCCAATGAAAAAATTAAGTGTGCATTCTGTGATTTTTTTATTGCCTGTCACTTTTTCATATTCTATATCTGTTTTGTTCCCCTTTATTATTATTAAATTCTCCAGAAATTATTATCCAAATTTCTTCTATTTGATTCATCTATATTCAGTAAATTTGTGACTCAGTATTTTGTGACTTCGTTTTCGGAAACTATTCCAATAATACTCTCCAATACATTCGCTTTCAGATGAATACAATTCTTTCATGAAGAATCTCAATTGTTTAGAGCAATATACTTTAGTATTTTCTGGCTTGAACATACATTTTATTTCAATAATTTTAAAAAAAAATTAATTCGTTTATTAGCTTGTATTGTAAAGTTAGTTAGATAAAATTTGGATTGAGCTTTTTATTAGGACATTTGATGAAAGTTATCATTAGTGTGAAAACCTAAATTCAGAGTATAACTATTAAATATAAACTTTGATTGATATAGAAAATAATGACATATTTTATGTAAATTTTATGATATTAACTAATAGATTAGTATTTTGTTAAGGATAAGGTTAAAACATGCATAATTAGAGATATTTTTTGAAAGCTTGATTATGTCACATCAGACCTTAACTTATATGGAATTCTGAACTATGTTTCTTAATAAGTTATATTGTTTTAATAATAATAACTTCTTGATATAACTTTAAATATAATTGTCAGGAAACTAGTAGCCTGCAGGTGGTCAGGTTTATTTGCATCCGATAATATTTACCAAATATTTATTCTTCAAAAAATATTTTGGAATAATAATTGGCAAATAATATTTGCACATTTATTCTAACAACAGGTGCATTGTTGCAAAACCCTATTGAAGTTATATCAAGTTAGACCCAAATTAATAAATATTCACCGATCTAAAAATTAAACGTAACAACTCTAAGCATCAACCAAACAAAACAATACGACCAAATTGATACAAGAGAAGCCTGTATTAAAATTGAAGCAATTTCCACATGGATAATTGAAATTTTGATTTTGAATGAAGCATGCAGGAATTCTTTAAGATAAATTGACCTTCAAATAAAATACCAGTTGTGGAATTGAACTTAGTTTTAAGGGGGCTTAAGACAGCAGGACACAAAAATTGTTTTAGAGGCAGAGGTGACAATAGGATGTTTAACATTGACTTAGGGAACCTTGGAGGAATTAACCTTAAAAGAAAAAACTTAATCGGTGCTGAACTAACAGATGCTGACCTCCAGGAGTACTACTTTGAAGGGGCCAACCTTAGAGAAGCTAATCTTAAAGGAGCTAATCTTGAGAAAGCTAACCTTAAAGAAACCAACCTTAAATGGTGCAATCTGAGAGAAGCCAACTGTCATGGAGCTGATCTTAGAGAAGCTGACCTTAAAGAGGCTGACCTTGAAGGAGCGAACTTTGAAGGAGCCGACCTTGAAGAAGCTAACCTTGAAAGAGCGAACTTTGAAGAAGCTGACCTTGAAGAAGCTAACCTAAGATGGGCTAACCTTGAAGAAACTAACCTAAGATGGGCTAACCTTGAAAGAGTTAACCTTTTAGAGGCACACCTTGAAAGGGTTGACCTTACAGGAGCTAACCTTAAAGGTGCTAACCTTAAAGGAGCGAACCTTAAAGAAGCCAACCTAAGATGGGCTAACTTTGAAGGGGCTAACCTTAGAGATGCCCACAATTTATCATTTGACCAGCTTTCTGAAGTACAAACACTTCAAGGTGCAAAATTAAACGAAGAACTCTTAAAATCACTAAAAGAGGATTAATATACCCTTTTAGTACCTGAGAACTATGTGAATGAGGATCTATTAGCATAGTTTCCAAAAAAATAGATATCTCAGCCATTTACTTGTTTATCTTCTACAAACTTTTTATTTTTACTACTTAAATATTTTATAAGGTGCTTGTAAATATTTCTAATGCAATTTAATTTAGCCATATCCTAAACGCTTAACTGAAAGCCTTAAAACCAGCATGGAGTTTCCTTCTAGGTTCTACAATTTTCGAGGGAAAAGTGAATTCAAAATTTACACAGAATCTATATAAATATATAAAATCACTGTTTTTATAAAAATTAGATAATAAAAGCTATACTGTTAATTTGTGCCAATATATTTTTTTAAGAATAATGTTCACTCACAATATGCATAGAGTAATACAATAGTATAATAGACATAACGCTATAGGCATCGAATAAATTAAATATTAACATGAATAGATATTCATTACCCAGAGATCCACTATAAGAAAGCAATTAGTTCATTTTTTAGCTATGTACTCTGAACTCGATAATTCAATATTTTGTAGGAGTGAGGTCGTTTACTCCTGCTAGCATCCCAGTTAATGATAAAAAAGTATTAAAAAAGCATAGCAAAATTCAATAAACATTCTTGCGTTAGATTTTTAATTGGAATTAATTTGAAAAAAGTAATTATTTAAAATTTTGAGTTATATCTTGATTTAAAAATCCTAGTTGGAAATATTAATATTGGTAATTAAAAACCACCTCCGGAAATGTAACTTAGTACATTAAGAATAAGTCTGTTTAAACTCAAATGAGTATAGTTACTCTATACTTTTAGATATGTGAGTGTAGGTAATAGTACAGTAAGAGTGATGGGTAGTCGTTGATAAAAATATGTATCTGTTTTACAATAAAACCTATTCAGAAGCAAGCTATCTATATGCTAAGCTTAATAGATTTGGATTCGGTTAAGGTTCAAAACATCAAACAGTGTTATTTTTTATGCTACATATTCAGGAATTATGTTGGGAAATCACTACACTTCGAACTGATAATAAATTGAATCCATTAACATTTTATCTAACACACGACTTTAATCATTTTCCAGATTAGATCAATACTCATAGACATGACCAATAATTTTAACATAGAATAATATAAGGGATATTTATTATCAGCAAATGAAATTATAAGCCACAATGATAAAATAAGATCAGAATATCATCGAATCTTGAGAACTAATGTCTGGCCACTACAACCTTGTCTCCTGGAATGTAAACGGTCTTCGAGCAGTAGTAAAAAAAGGATTCCTTAATCTTTTACTTGAACATAAGTTTGATGTTATTTGTATCCAGGAAACTAAAGCATCCATTGATAAATTCCCGAGAGAGGTAAAAAATATTCCAGGTTATTATACTTATTTTGTGTCAGCAGAGCAGAATGGATACAGTGGAGTAGGAATTTTTTCAAATAAAAAACCGCTGAATGTAGAAACAGGTATGGGAGTCGAGAAATTTGACCGAGAAGGACGCTTCCTCAGAGTCGATTACGAAGATTTTATTCTAATGAATATCTATTTCCCTAACGGCAAAGCCTCCCAAGAGCGCCTGGACTACAAGATGGCCTTTTATGATGCATTTTTAGATTATGCAAACGCCCTCAATGCAAAAGGAAAAAAACGTATCATATGTGGCGATGTGAATACAGCTCATAAAGAAATCGATCTCGCTCATCCCAAAGAAAACGAGAATATTTCCGGTTTTCTTCCGGAAGAAAGGGCCTGGATGGACAGGTTCTTCACTTCCGGATGCATTGATACATTCCGCATGTTCAACAAGCGGGGGGGTATCTATTCCGGGTGGCCTATAAGAACCCTAGCTCGTGAAAGAAACGTTTGGTGGAGGCTAGATTATTTCTTCGTCAGTGAAAACCTGCGAGAAAAAATAAAATCTGCCAGTATTTACAGCGCAATCACAGGGTCAGATCACTGCCCAGTTGGACTGAAGATTGAATCCTCTTTTTGACGTTTAATAGTTATCATTGTGATAATTGATTTTATTCCAAAATAATCGAAATTCAATTTTCAGCCTTTTTTATACTGTAATTTGGCAATGTTGTATTAACATGATCGTGGAATATAAACCAATGAAAGTTATATTTAAGGTATCTAATGAAAGCATCATTTAAAATAAAAACATTTCTATTTTTCAGATTTTGCACTCAAATTTCATAGATTTCTTATCCTGAACTAAATAGAAGCATAATCTGTTATTTGATGTAAATTAAAATCATTTTTGAGCTATTCGCGATTTGGATGTCCATTAATACATGAATGATTTTTTATGATCAAGCTTCATTGTAAAACAATTGTTTGTGTTTTCATTAATTGAAGCAGAATCTGCTCTTGTCTATCGTTGTGCAAAACACAAAAGCTGAGAAAAGGCATTAAAAATATTCTGGCACTAACATCAACCACAAAATATAGAACAACAAATGAACTCTTTTTTGAATTAAATAGATTATTCCGAAAATTTTTTATTTTCTATGGAGAATTTTTTGAAGAAATCTCTAAAATAAGGAGGAAGCGTGTTCATCTCCAAAATAGTATCAAGATCTATCCATGCATACTCCATATGCTCATAGCTCAACTTTATATCTGTAATAACGTACCCACCATCGTATACTATGGCAATAACCTTTTTATCTGGAAGCTCAAAGGTGACATATCCTGCAATATTCCCAGGGATAATTGAAATCCCGGTCTCTTCCAAGACCTCCCGCACAACAGCTTCCTCAAGTAGTTCTCGATGATTTAGTTTTCCTCCTGGAAGATCCCACTTGCCTGGGTTTGAGTGAGAATTTTGCGATCGCCTGAGAAGCAGAAATTCGCCTTTCTCATTCCGTAGAATGGCATATATAGAAATAATATATGGTTTCTTTAGATTCATGTAATAATATTTGAGCTTTTTTTGCTTAAAAGCTATCTTTCCAAAATCTTTAAATATATTCACTCCTTAAATTAATATACTTCTTTAATATATGAGACTTTTTATTATTGTCTGGGTTTTTTAATGATTGCAGTCAATTGCCAATTGAATTAATGGTAAATTTTAACAATCCTAGATACATTAAAAATCCTCTTTTATTAAGACAATCTAATATGTGCTTTTAAAACCGTCTAAGGCAATATTGTCTGGCTATACACTAAAAGTAATTCATCCAAGTTAACTAAAAAATAATCAATGACAGTAGATTTAAGCCTAATGGTATTCAACTTTCAATAATTTATACGAATCACATTATTTTTTTTAATTTTGCTCGGCAGCATGCATAATTTTCCTGTAAAATCACAAATCTTAATAAATTATTGAGTAGATAAATTATGTATATGAAGAATCAAATTACGCGCAGTAAACAGAAATTTGACGTCGAATTTACAGCAAATTCAAGCCACTACTAGTAATGATTCTACTTTCTCACAAAATTCATCAAATATCTCGCAGTCGTGTCAGATTTTTCGTGTTGTCATTGCTAAACATAACTTATATCGTAGTTTTTCTATTTTTCGGATAAGCTCTTAAGCAGTTGAGCTGAAAAATCAATAGCATAAAACCTTTAACTATATAAAGCACAAGTTTAACTACACACCTGAAGTACTTAATTTTGTACTTAAAAGTCCTAGTATGAAAAAAATGGAGCAAGGAATAGATATCTCCCGCCTGCTGAATGAAATAAGGACATCCAGTAGTTATCAAAACCAGATAGTATATATAGAGGAGATTCCCTCCAGGGAAGCCCTTTACGCGCCCCTTAAACTGAAAACACAAGTAGAAGCTGCCCTTTCAGGGATAGAGATCGAAGATCTGTACTCCCACCAAACAGAGGCCATCAATAAAATCCGAGAAGGAAAAAACATCGTGCTTTGCACAACCACAGCAAGTGGAAAGTCCCTAACGTACATGATCCCGATTTTTGAAACGATCCTCGATGACCCGGAAGCAACTGCACTTTATATTTCTCCTTTAAATGCCCTTGTAAACGATCAGTTAAAGGCATTTGTGGAATTCGAAGAAAAATTAAGATCAGGGACAGGCATAGCCCGTTATACCGGAGCACTTAGTGAGGCCCAGAAAAGGAAAGTCAGGGAAGGACAAAGAAATATTGTTCTCACAAATCCGGAAATGGTTCACATGAGTTTTCTTTCCTGGCACCACCTATGGAAGTGTTTTTTCTCAAACCTCAAATTCATAGTAGTTGATGAGAGCCATTATTATAGGGGAGTCATAGGAAGCAATATGGCAAACCTGCTTCGCAGGCTTTTGCGAGTGGCTGAATATTACGGGGCTTCTCCTCAGTTTATCTGTTGTTCTGCAACAATTGGAAACCCAAAAGAACATACAGAGATCCTTCTTGGGCTGGAAGTAGAGGTAGTTGAAAATAACGGCTCTTCAAATGGCCCCCAAAAATTCGTATTTTGGAACCCGCCTATCTACCTAAACAATAGGGGATGTGCTCTCAGAAGAAGTAGTTTTTCCGAGGCTTCTTCCCTTTTTATAAGATTTGTCCAGGTGGGATTGCAAACTCTTGCCTTCACCAGGTCCAGACAAGGAGTTGAAAGAATGTACAAAAATTGCAGGGAGCTTTTGAAGGATAGAAATCTTTCCCCTGCTATCTGCTCATATAGGAGCGGCTATTTTGACAGGGAAAGAGAAGAAATCGAAAAAAAAATGAATTCAGGAGAACTTAGGGGTGTTGTTTCCACAAATGCCCTCGAACTCGGGATAGATATAGGGAGGCTCGATGCTTGTATTCTGGACAGCTATCCTGGAACTGTTATGAGCGCCAGGCAACAGGCAGGAAGAGCAGGCCGGAGCGGGAAAGAAAGTATTGTTGTCCTAGTAGCAGGAACAAATGCCCTTGACCAGTACTATATGGGAAATCCTGCTGATTTTTTTGCGAGAAGTAGCGAAAATGCAGTTCTCAACCCTAAAAACCCCTATATCCTTGCTGGACACCTGCTCTGTGCAGCAAAAGAAATTCCTCTGCGAGCATCCGATGAAAAGTATTTTGGAAAAGGGTATCCAAGAGTTATAGAACTCCTGAAAGCCAAAGACCTGCTTGCAGGTAATGACCGGAAGAATTCGACTGATCCTTTTCCGTACAAAAATGTCTCCCTACGGGGAATAGATACTGATACTTATTCCCTCCTTGCCTTTGAAGGAGATAAGAGCTTTCCTATAGAAAAAGACATCGAGAAGACCCTAGCTTTTCGTGAGTGTCACCCTGGTGCGGTCTATATACACAGAGGAGATCCCTATTATATAAACAAAATAGACCATGAAAAGAATGAGATCCATGCCATAAAAACAAATGATGCTTATTATACAAAACCCATGATCACTTCATCAGTCCTGGTGCAGGAGAACTACGCAATAAAAGCTATTTTACACGCTCAAGAGGTTGAAATAGAGCTTGGGGAAGTAGAAGTTACTGATAGAGTTATAGGGTACAGAAAAATTCAGACTCACAGCAACGATACAATGAGTACATACAACCTTGAAATGCCTCCCACGACTCTTCAAACAATGGCACTTTGGATAAAGCTCCCGGACAGACTGAAGGAGATAATAGGAGAACACAAGCTGGATTTTGCAGGAGGGATTCATGCAGTCGAGCATGCAATGATTTCTATGTACCCTCTTAATCTGCTTGTTGACAGAAGCGATGTAGGCGGGATTTCCACTCCATCACATCCTGATCTTGGAGGCAAAAGTGGAATATTTATCTATGACAGGCACAAAGGTGGAGTCGGATATGCCGAAAAAGGATACGATTTAATCGAACAGGTACTTGAAGGCACCTTAAAAGCAATTGAAAGCTGCCTCTGTGAAAGCGGCTGCCCTAGTTGTATCCAATCTCCAAAATGTGGAAATAACAACAACCCTCTGGATAAGCACGCTGCGATTATGATCCTGCACGAAATTATGGGAAAAGTCCCTTATATCCCACCTGAGAAAAAAGAAAATAACCTTTCCGAAATTAAAGCTTCAAGGTCAGCTCCTGAAGAAAAAAATATAGAAGAAGCTCTTAATAGGATAAAGAGACAGATCAGGCGGGAAACCATAACGCAGGAATCTCCAGTGAAACAAGAAAAAAAGGAAAAAACCTTCATTGCCACGGATGAAAACAAAGGAATTATAGGAGTAGTTTCAGCGCTTGCTCCCGAAAAAGCCGCCGCAAAAATATTTCAACAAAAATTCAAAGAAAAATGGGAAACTACAAAAAAAGATCCCATTGAAATTCGCATTCTAGACCCTAGAATTAACAATGAATATCATTTCAGGGTTTGGGTCGAAGATTCTGAAAGCACTGAAAATACAGATAAAGAAATGGATGAAAAAAGAGCTGGGAAGAGATTGATTGTCAGGAAAATGAACTGAGGTAATGTCCGCAAGTTACGGAAAATAGTAAGCACAAAAATCTTGAGATTTTGAACATCTTCTGGGATAACTAAAATTTACCATTAATTTCACCGACAATTAACTGCAATCAATCAAAAACTCCGAAAATAATAAAAAGTCTTCAGAGCTATTATGTAAAATCAGTGATCAGAGTCTGTCTCTTGTCTTTTTCCCTTAGTTTTGTGACTCCTAACCCTACAAGCCTGAATTTTTGCCTTCCAATAAATTCCGAAAGGAGCTGCATAACTGTCCGTTTAATAACAAAAACATCAGAAGTCCAAATATGACCAGTTTTTGAGCGTGTATAAGTGGAAAAGTCTTCAAAACGAACTATAAGGGTTACTGTTTTGAAAAGGAAGCGGTGTTTTAGGAGAGAGCTGTGTACACTCTCAGCAAGCATAGCTAGAGCCCCTTCAATTTTCACAGGATCTTTGGTATCTTCCTCAAAGGTCACATACCTACTTATCGAATTTACGCTTTCTCTTTCCCGAACCTCCTCAAAATCGAGCCCATTTGCCATCTGCTTCATCTGAAGCCCCATCTTTCCAAATCTTTCCGAAAGCAGCTGAACATTCCAATTTGCTAGTTCTTCTACTTTGGTTATTCCAATCTCTTTTAAGGCTTCGGTTGTTTTCTTCCCTATTCCGGGGATCTTCGAAACTTTTAGTGGAAAAAGAAAGTCTCTGACCTCTCCAGGTCTAACAATCGTAAGCCCATTAGGTTTTTGATATCCAGAAGCAATCTTTGAAATAAGCTTATTTGGCCCGACTCCTACAGAACAGGTAATTCTTTCCTGCCTCTGGACTTCATCCTTGATTCTAAGGGCACAGATAGCAGCCTCATCAAAATTGCTGATCTCAGGCCCCGGTAAAAGATAGGCTTCATCGACACTAACTTGCTGGAACTTTTCAGCAAAACCTTTCAAGATTTCCATTACATTTGCCGAAACTCCGCTGTATAGCTTCATATTTACAGGCAAGAAGACAGCATCAGGACAGAGCCTGTAGGCCTGTGAAATTGGCATTGCAGAATATATTCCATATTTCCTTGCCTCATATGAACTCGTGCTCACAATTCCCCTGCCTGATCCCCCTTTAGGATCAGAGCCTACAACCACTGGCAGTCCCTTCAGTGTTGGCCTTTCTCTAACCTCTACAGATGCAAAAAAGCTATCCATGTCTATATGGAAGGTAATCTGCCTTTCGAAATTGTTTCCTTTGGGATTAAGGGTAAGCATTGTAGTGATATTAAATAAAAAACATAAAAAGGTTTGAGGAAGTTAGGTGAAAGTATTCATGTTATTAAGACTTACCGATTCCAATTGAAAATCGACATTAAGAGTATTTATTGAATTTTGCTATGCTTTTTTAATACTTTTTTACATTTACTGGTGTTAATCGGTCATATTTTCTATATTTCTATATGATGTAGAATAGCCAAGTTCAGAAAAGCATGGATGGAAGAAATAAATGAAAATGAAAAAGTTGATGGGACTTCAAATTTTTCTGCTATTTAAAGCCTATATGGAAACGGTTATGTTAGATCTATTCTTCCATATTAAAAACTGCGATTAAGAACATAGTCAATGGTGTAGAAGACTGCATCAGAAAAAGCACTCCAATAGAACAGGATATTACATGGTCCTGTTAATTATCCACAACTGAACTCGGGATATTTTCGACCTTTTGCACACTCATAGAATATTTTTCATATTTTTTTCCCGTAAAGCCCCTTTTTTACGAGTCCGTACTCATCAAAAGCTGTCCTTAAGCTTGCGAGAATGCTTAAAGTTGTGCTCAGGAGAGTTGAGACATAAATTGCTATCATGATCGAAATCTGATACTTAATGGCAACAAGAGGGCTTGCTCCTTCAAGGATTTGCCCTGTCATCATCCCAGGCAAAGCGACAATCCCTATGGAATAAATGTTTGCAAGGGTGGGTTTTACTACAGTCCTCATACTTTTTCGCAGGTATGGAAGAACAGCCTCATACATATCTGCCCCAATGGATAAACTGTAAAGGTAGCGGTTTTCATTTCGCTTGATATCGCGATAAAAGTCACCTATCCCTACCACATTTCCTCGGAGTGCATTTCCAAGCAACATATCCGCTATAGGGATCAGGTAGCGTGCGTCAAGGAGATTATCCAGAGTGATCACAAATTTATTAACATACAAAAGGACCGCCAGGTTTGAAAAGGCAATGGATAAAATGATAGGCACAAATAGTTTTTTCACATTCAAGTCCGCACTTTTTATTGTCGTATAGGACGCAAAGAAGGTCATCACTCCTACCCACAATCGGTTCAGAAGCCCGCTGTTCAGGTTAAAAATAAAGTTCAGGAAAGAGGCCTGCAAGAAAGAGCTGTATAGCCATCCTAAAGACAGCTTCTATAGTGCTTTTTTTGAGTCCAAGCTGGATTTTCCGGCTTGTGAAAATCGGAATTGCAAGTAAGAAAAAACAGAAAATTAATGAGGTGTAGCTTATATCATAAATAGGTATTTTTGAATCTTCTTGGATTTTGGTTTTTTTTGTTTATTTATATAGTTTAAGGATTGGTTCTGGCAGCTTCTTAGGATTTGTTTCCAAGATCTATTATTTCAACCCAATCGCGATACCATTCTCGATCATGGGAGATTTCCAGAATTGTCCAGTCTTCCCGAGCAAGGAAATAATCAGCCACCTTCTTTTTTAAGTTCACATCAAGAGCAGAAGTGATCTCATCGAGCAAGTATATATCCCTGTTCAGGAGGAAGGTAATGAGGATTCCTATTCGCTGCTTTTCTCCGCCAGAAAGTTCTTGAAAATTTTTATCAAGAATATCGTATTCTAGCTCCAGCTCCCGCATGAAAACTCGCAGTTTCTCAGGGTTCATCTTATCTTTATTTGCTCTATAAAAAAAAATCTCATTTAACAAATTTTTACCTTTCCTTCCCCAAGATCCGTATCCTGTACCGCATAAGCAATCTTTCACCGGGTTTCCCAGCATGTTTTGGTGTCAATTACCTGGTTCTGAAAGTAGAGTGTGCCTTCCACAGGCTTTGTAAAGCCCAACAACATTTTTAAAATAGTAGTTTTCCCGGTCCCGGATTTTCCTCACAAAAGGGTTTTTTGCTTTTTCGTTATGCTCAGGTTGAAACCTGAAAGAACCTTTTTGTTTTCAAACGAGATCCCTATATTTTCGTATTTTATCAGTTCGTTATTTAACGGCTCAACAGACATGTTCTTAATCTCTCGATTTTGTGGGATATTAATATTACTTGGCTAAAGAACAAATTCAGGGAATATACGCTCGGTCTTCAATTTATCATACATTTTTTGGATCACGTTTGCTCTGAATATATGTGATAACTCCCGGAAGTAGTGAAACAAAAATTATCCCAAGTATTACAAATATGAAGTTATCTTTTAAAAATTGCACGTTTCCAAAAAGATATCCACAAGGAAAGAAACTTCCCCCTAGAGTTAAAAAGTTCAGAAATACTTCTTAGGCTAAAAACTGACATACTTCCCACGCAAACTGTGGAGAAGCTTCTTTTCTGGCAACCCGTTTACTGAAAATAGTACGGTCCAGGATCCTTAGAGGGATGTCAGTATTCCCTTT
>PLUB01000068.1 GCA_003164755.1 Methanosarcina sp.
TATCAGCTTTATCGTCTAGATTACCATAATATCGCTTTTGCAAAAGCTGCAAATAACTTGTTATCATCCGCAAGGGTTCTTGCAAGTCATGAGATGAAACGTAAGCGAATTGTTCTAGTTCTGCATTTGAGACGGCAAGTTCTTCTAATTTAGATTTTAACGCTTCTTCCGTTTTTTTAAGCTTAGTAATATCACGTGCTGCAGCAAAAATACCACTAACCTCACCTGATCCATCAATATAAACTGAAGCGTTGTATAAAACAGATGTTGTTCTTCCACTCTTATGTCGAATTTCAAGCGAATAGTCCGACACAAATCCTTCCCTGAACACTTCTAGATACCCTTTCTTAGCTTTATTAGGATCAGTGAAATAGTTCGTGAAGTCGGTACCAACAAGTTCGTCTCGTGAATAACCAGTAACAAACTCCGTAGAAATATTTACATCAGTAATTCTACCATCATACCCAATAGTTACTAAAGGATCCAAGCTAGCTTCAATCAAACTACGATTATAAATATTTGATAACCTCAGAGCCTCTTCTGCTTTTTTGCGCTCTGTAATATCCTGAACCGTTCCTTTCATTCGAATAGGGATATTATTCTCATCGGAAATAACTTTGGATTTTATATGGACATCTCGCTCTTTTCCATTGGGTAAGATGATCCGATAGTCAATGCTATGGGACTCTCCGTTCAAAGCTTTTTTAATGGCATCATCAAAATAATCTCGATCTTCTTGATGCACATGACTTAAAAATGCGTTGTAAGTAGCGCCGAATTCTTGAAGACCAAGCTCAAAAATACGATAAGTCTCATCAGACCAGTATACTTCATCAGTTATAATATTCCAATCCCAGTTTCCAATGTGAGATATTCTTTGAGCTTCAGCAAAACTGTTTTCACTTTCTTGAAGTTGAATTCCTGCAATTTTAATACTTGTAATATCCTTTATTATTCCGATAGTTCCATAAAACTGACCCTCATGATCCGTAAAGCTGACCCCATTGTGTTCTATATAAATACGAGTTCCGTCTTTTCTTCTCAACCTTAATTCTTCCTTAAATCTGCCTTCGGTAGTTCTCACATCCAGGAATTTTTTGCTCACAAGATTCGTATCTTCGCAATGGATATTATTGACCCAGAAATTTTTGCCAAACGTCTGTAATTCTTCAGAGCTATATCCTGTAACTTCTTCTATGGCACCTGCCCATATACATTTACCTGTTCTTAAATCATAGTCATAAATCACGTGTCCTGTCTGCTCTGTGACAATCCTGTACCTTTCTTCGCTTTTCTTAAGTTCTTCGACTGCTTTTTTACGTAGGGTTATATCTCGGGCAATAACTAAGATAGTGATTATATTTTCAGAGTTATCAAAAATTGGAGAAAGAGTTAATGAGACATTTTTTATCTTACCATCCTTTCTTAACCGTAAAGTCTCAAAATGATGGATTTTATCTTTCTGTTTAATTAGTTCAACTAATTCTTTTGTTTCTTCGACTAATAAGGCTGGCTCTAGGATGGATATGGACTTTCCCAAAATTTCTTCAGCCAAATAACCATATATCTGCTCTGCACCTTTATTCCAGCTGGTTATAATGCCATCAAGGGACTTTGTTATAACGGCATCTTCTAATGTTTCCATAATATTCGCTAGTGTCTGAATTTGATCTTCTGTTTTTTTACGTTTGGAATTTTCTATCTGTTCCCATTTACCTTTCCTTTTGATCAAAGCAAATTGATGGCTGAGAATCACATCAGTGATTTTAGTTGTGTCACACCTGTCGAGAAAATAGGTGCAGAGAATCATCATCTGGTAATTTTCGATGATTCGGTCTATTTCTTCCTCTGATCAGCAAAATCATTCCAATCATTTTTTTCCAGCCAAAAAATGTTCTCTGCAAGTCTCAACCCTTCGTAGCCATCAGTCAAAGCCTGGTTGAGTTTTTCAACCCAGCCCTTTGAGGTATTTTCCGAATCTAAATTACCATCTTTTAAATTAGAGATGCGTAGGGAATGAATTCAATTTGCCCATTTTCCAGATAAGTATCAAAATCAGGAACAGCCTTTCTCAAAGCTTCTTTTGCTTCTTCTACTTCTACAGGTTGTGATGTAATCCAGAGGCAAACTTCGTTATTTTCCAGCCCAGCCTTGAAATAAGAGACCAATATGTCCATTAAATCTTCTTTTGTCTGGTAAAATTGGCAGAAGTGAGTTCCCCAAGGAATATCTCAATGATATCAATGCCAGACTTTCTCAGTTTTTCATCCAGTCTACCTATTCTCCGACTTTGCGGATGCAAAAGCAATAATTTTTCTGTCTCCATGGTATGTCTCCTCCTGCCCATATCTCATAATTTTGGCTCTCTGCTATTTTTGGTATTTGAGGCGTCAGTTGCTGAAAACCTGAGGCAAACGACTCCCCCCAGTTGTCCAAAACATATGGCTGATACTAGTTTACCCAGTTTGAGTAATGATTCACTAACATGATCTTTTTAGTAGTAGCCCCATGTATGATTGCTCAAATATAAAATAACAACACTATATAATGCTTAAACTGTTATACGATGCACCGTCCTTATTTTGGATATAAGTAGGACTTATGTATGTTAACTGAAGAACAGTGATAAGAGACTCAAAAATATATAAACCACAATATTTGTGACAAACCTTTTCATGTTTCATTTTTCTCCTTAAGTGCGGAAGTTTTAATAAGATAACTATTTAAGCGTGCCAAAAATCGGCTTATTAATTTAGATTTGGAGTTTTCAAATACGTATAATTTCCAGCCCATGCAAAACTGAAAAATAAAATCATTGGCTAACAATTATAGAAAATAGACTCGTAAAAATTTGGCCATTGAAATCTTAACTTGATCTAATATGCCCCCAGCTCTAGAGAATCTGTCTCACTATTTTCAAAGAAGGCGATTCCAGATTTACCGGAGCCTAAGCTATTTTTAACCGGGTTATCTCCTCCACCCTCTTGCGAAGATCAACTACCATCAGTGCAGTTTTATTCCTTAGTCATGGACTTCCTTCTCGTGTTTTCTGAGATTATCTCTCGCCCAGTGGTCGCAATGGCATACACCTCACCAGTTTTATTTACCACTGAATGTAACTGTCAACTACACTTCCACAATCTTGCCGCCCTTGGCAAACCGCTGGATGCGGTAAGGTTCCAAGACCTCAGCGTGGATACGCTTGTTCAGTGTAGCCAATTCTTCTCCTTCCCGGTTCTTTGGGATCATGTTACTAATGTTCATCGTTAGTGCCTATGCTTCACTCCAGCCATATATATCCTCAGCCATCGGATTCCAGGCAATGATTTGACCCTCCAAATCCTGCAACGTTATAGCATCATTCGAGTCATGCACTACCAGAGCTAGACGACGTATAGAATCGGAATCCTTCAGAATCTCTTTCATCTGCCTCATTTTAGTAATATCAATAAGGGTTATCACCGCTCCCATGATACTGTTTTCAAGGGTGCGATAGGGCCGAATGCGTAGCAAATGCCACGAGCCATTTGGAGTTTGGACTTCAGTATCTTTGGGTACCAAATTGATTAGAACCTCATTTACGTCCTCTACCAGGTGATCATAATCCACAAAGTTTGAGACAATGTGCCCAAGAGGCCATCCCACGTCTGTCGGTATCAGGTTGACCAATTGTGCGGCTTCGGGAGTAAAGCGAAGAATGTGCACTTTAAGGTCTACAAAAATAGTGCCTATACCCTGTACCGGCCAACAGATTATTCATATCGTTAATCGCCTGTGACAGATCTGCTACCTTGTTTTGCAGTTCAGTATTGACCGTAGCCAATTCCTCGTTGACTGATTGTAATTCTTCCTTTGAGGTCTCCAGCTCTTCGTTGGTAGATTGCAGTTCCTCGTTGATTGCATCTCTTCGTTGGAGGGTTTGAGTTCTTCATTGGAAGTCTCCAGTTCTTCATTGGAAGCTTTAAGACGTTCTTCCTTTATCTTCAATTCCAGCTTCAGCTTTAAGACAGCCACGTCTTCTGCCATTGTACTATCAAAGGTGTCTTCAATGTCACCTATGGCGATGATCTCGCCTGCCTGTTTCTGTTCCCTCGCCATCATTTCCTCAAATGTGACCAAGAGCAGCCGGGTACCCAGATTCGTATCGCTGAGTCTGAGTTTTTGTTGATAAAAAGAAGGGGGATGACTTTTTTTTGGAGCGTCTCAAACGCTGTCGGCTCGCGGAAAAAACTGGTGACACCGATTAAAAAGTAATAAAAGAGCGCTTTCAGCTCATTAAAGTTTTCCTCTAAATATTGGGCATACTCATCCACATTTTTTAAATTCTGAATGGCCATGCGCCGCTAGATTCGGCGGTTGATGGTGCTCTCTTTGTAATTGGAAAAGTCGTGACCGATCTTTATATACAACAGATTGAATATCTTTTTCATCACACCTTCAGTTTTGGGAACTATGATTGGTCTTTTTTCAAATGTTTGGTTAGTATACGCAACGAGCTGGGCCGGCATCTCGGTAGGGGGGTAGAATGAAGTCTACCAGACCTGGGGCAATGGCACTGTGAGGCATGCCGTCGTATTCGCTGGTTTCTGGGCTCTGCACCATTATCATACCGTACTCGGCCTTTATAGCCCTCACTCCCAGTGTACCGTCGCTGCCGGTACCTGAGAGTATGATGCCTACAGCTTTATCTTGCTTGTCCTTAGCCAGAGATCTGAAGAATAAATCAATAGGCAGGCTAAAGCCATGCGCTTCGGCCTGTTTCTGCAAATGTAGCGCGTTATCCTCAATAATCATATCATAGTTAGGCGGGATGACGTAGATGTTGTCAGGCTGGACAATCATCCCGTCTGTGACCTGCGTGAACTGCCAACTGTGTATAGCACCCAACAAGGTTTGTGAGGATGCTCTTGTAGTTCGGATCTAGGTGCTGCACCAGGACAAAAGCCATGTCTAAACGGTGTTTGCAGGCAAGACTGACAAAAAAGCTTCAAACGCCGAGAGCCCACCAGCTGATGCACCGCTGCCCACAATTGGAAAGCTCTTTTGTGGGGATTTATTTGAATCTGCATCCGAATTAGTAAATTTATTTCCGCGAGTTTCTTCTGTAGTATGCAGATGCTCCTCTTTTGATTTTCCGATTTTTTCAATGTCTTCAGTTTTCGTTTTTACTATATTATCACATCCTTTCAAGTCCAACCTAAATCGTTGTAATGCCTTTTGGATCTGTACTTTATTTAAATAAATAATAGCACAGATAATAGTCTTTTGGGAAGATCAGTACGAGTTAAAGAAGAAGATTTTTATTGAATTATCATATCAGATGAAAGCACAGTTAAACCAAGAATCCCATCCAAAAATGTGATCTCATAATTTTTAATTCTCTTGTATATTTCTTGGTAAGAAAATACGAATATAACTCAGAAAAAACATTTTATGATCTTTAAACGAGGAACTTAGGCCATATCTGAGAAAAAGTGAAAGGTTGGTATATTAGTGAAATATAAAGAGGTAAATTGAATAGGAAAAGATCAATGAAAAAATTTAGATAAGTAGTAGAGATGGTAAATATACTGTTTTACCCAAATGAATAGTCCCAAATTGATCCACATAAACCATATTTAGAGCTTTTTTGACCATTTTATTAAATTGACTTCTCTCATGTGGGCGTTCATCGATAGTGGGGGAAAATGTATTTTATTTCCGTGAGTTTTTCAACTCCCTCCCATTCGATTTCATCCGGAAACTCTTTACTTTTCAGGGCTTCGGCCTTTGCAACTTCAGGGTGCTGTTTAAGAAATTCAATTGAATAAGAAGTAGTTTCTTTTGCCGATGATTGAAATATCTCCTCGATTTCTCCCAGGCTAAACTGTCCATGGTAAAGAAGAAGTTGAGTCACTTTATCCCTTGAAGCCTGAGGCTCTTTTTCATAGTCTAGCGAGTAGTACAACTTGCTGATAATAACTCTCAAACTCGATGGCCTGCTTTTTTCATTGTCCTGTAACTCAAAAGGGCTCTTAGTCGTTATTTTTTGTAGAATTTCATTCATGTCATATTGGCTCGTAATTAATCACCCCTAAGGAGATTTGGTTTAAAGATTGAATAAAAATTCTTAAATGCTCCAAGAAAAGAAAAAAGTATCGGAAAAATAAAGAAAGAAGGAAACATAGCAAAGTGAATAGATGATATAAAAAGCGGCATCAGAAAATGGCCCTCATCATCTTTTGCTCAGTTGGGGTAACTTTCATCATCGCCGCAAGGTCCAGTATAACGGTGGTCTTATTTATGGTTACTGCCTTTATTGTTGCAAATTTTTTATGTGCGGAGCTATTCCCCGCATTTGAAAAAAATCAAAATCATATTACTCTACATTTCGAGTTCAAAGACTTATGAGGAAGACATTTGAAATTTGAAGCAATAGCCATAGAAAACATCCCCCTTATACATAATGGAGACGATCTGCCCTCGATTATATATGAGAATATTGAACTTCAGGACAGGGACATTGTTATCATTGCCTCGACAATTGTTGCTAAAGCTGAAGGTGATACCTTCAAGCTTGAAGATATCAAGCCAGGAGAAACAGCACTTGATATTTCAGCCAGAAACGGGAAAGATGCGAGATTTATCCAAGCTGTACTGACCCGAAGTAGGGAAGTCCTTATAAAAATACCTTTTATGCTTGTAACAACTCTTACAGGACACACCTGTGTAAACGCAGGAATTGATGAATCTAATATCGAAAATGGGTTTTTGCTTTACCCTCCAGAAAATCCGGATTTCAGTGCCTCAAAGATAGGGAACGGACTTGAAAGGCTGAGTGGCAAAAGATTAAGTGTTATCGTCACTGACACAAACGGTAGAGCTTTTAAGATCGGACAAACTGGTGTTGCCATAGGAATTTATAAAATAAAACCTATAAAAAGCTGGGTTGGAGAAAAAGACCTGTTTGGTAAAACCCTTGAGATCACAGAAGAGGCAGTTGCGGATGAACTTGCAGGTGCTGCAAACCTTCTGATGGGTGAGGGAGCAGACGGAATTCCGGTGGTTATTATTAGAGGGCTCGATTATTATTGCGAAAGCAGAACGTTTATAAGAGAAACTTATTTCCCTAAAGAACGGGATATCATTAAAAAAGGGCTCTTATGCTTGCATAAATAAAATACAAATTATAATTTTTAGGACTTATGCATTTATAAAGTAAAATAACACGAGATATATGTCATAAAGATGCTGGTTTATACATTTTTGAAGCTACTTGATACTTCTTTTTTAGTAGGACTGCGTAATTTCCACATAATAAACTTTGTAGTTTAAAGTTGGAGCTTATATAGTTATAGGTTTAATGTTGTTGATTTTTCATTTCAATGGCGTAAGTCCGAATAAAGATCAAAACCAAATACCTGAATAAATCGGTACGATTTTAAAAGATAAGCGGAGGTAGGAGTATTTTTGAAAATATTGACCTATCGCCGTCAGTAAATAACGATGATATAAAAAAAGTATAAAAATATTTGAGGTTAAGCTCTATGAGCTCCAACGTAAAGCTTGGGAACTGAAGATCCCATGACTTTTGTTTTTGAAGGCTGGCATGCATCGGGAATGGGAGAAGATGTCAATTGATTTATATTGCCTTTGGACCCGAAATTATATGATTTTCACACAATGACTTTTGACTGCTACGAAGATACTCTAAAACCTTTCCTCCTACACTTTTGGACTCTTATCTCGGTAAGAGGTAAAATTGCAATCTTTGATCGGGTTGGTACACCAGAAAATCATAAAACATTTCAGGAAGACAAAATTTAACGAAGAACTAGAGAAATGCTTTGAAGAAATAAATTGTTTAGAACGCCAGCTTTCAGATGATAAATACCTTATACTAAAGTTTTTCCTCCATATAAGTAAAAAAGAGCAAGAAGTTAGTGTCAAGGAATTCAAGAAAAACGGTATCCTTCTAATACATTATGAATACGAACAGAAATACGAAAAGAAGAAAGGAGAGAAAAATGAGAAGGAACTGGATTTTGTTCATGAATACAATGAGGTACCTTACAATTATAGAAAAAGTGCTTGAAAAAACAGACATTCCACATGCCTCTTCCACTATAGTGAAAGCAAATGACAGGAACTTTGCAACCCTCAAGATTATCACCACTGCAACTCAGGCCATTGAAACTTATATTGAGCACATGACCCTTACTCAGGGGCAGCAGACAATTAAATATCGGGATAGATAAATATCAAAACTCCCTGAACTTAGTGCCTAATCTTGAATAAAATCGATCTGTCACAAACCATTTTCTCTAAGGAATAAAAAAATCCAAAAAGCTTTACCAACAGAAGCTTGAAACCTTACAGTATGAGCTTTTCAGGAAAAAGCGTTCTATAGTTCTAATATTTGAAGGCTAAAACGCAGCATGCAAGGGAGAATACATCCACTGGCTGGTTGAAAAGCTGAACCTCATAATCTACAGGGTGGTACCCATGGATCCACCAAATGATAACGAAAAAGCTCATCATTAACCTAATGTCACTTCTGTTAAGGAATCCCTAAAACAGGACATATAACCATCCTCGATAGAAGTTGGTATGGAAGGGGCCTGGTCGAAAGAATAGAGAGGGGCTTTGCAGCGAAGATGAATGGAAACGCACTTAGAGAGAAATAAACGAATTTGGGAATATTATTACAGGGACAGGAACGATTATTCTCAAATTCTGGCTTCAAGTTGATAAGGATACTAAGTTAGAACGTTTCAAAAGCAGGCAGACAGATCCTGAAAAAAATGAGAAAATAACAGACGAAGACTGGCGAAATCGGAGCAAAAGGAAAGAATATAAAATTGCTGTTGATGAGATGCTTCAGAAAACAAGCACCATAACTGCTCAGTGGACTGTTGTGGAATCAGATGACAAGCGCTATTCCAGAATAAAAATCCTTAAAACAGTTACTGAAACACTTGAGAAATAACTGAGTATTAAGAAAGATATACCTGCAGCCTGGTAGACTATCTGTCGGAGAGCTCAGTGACAATTTCACTGCCAGACACATAACTACACTAAAACGGTAACAGATACCTGCAGCTTTGTAGACGATATGTTGGAGAGCTCTGCGACACTTTTTCACTTACAGATACATAATCACACTACACCAGTTCATTTAGGAAGGTTTTTTACATTGTACTTATGTACTACCAGATATTAGCTTACCACAACATAATATATCGTTTTTGCATATGTTTTATGCCATGATAACGTTAGTTAATCATTGTAGATAATACATAGTCTAACAACACTGACTATAATAGCAGATTTTTGTAATGAAAGCTTGCTATTCCACTGATATCCACGCATGAAAATATATAATATATCGCAAAATATATTAAGGATTTTTTTCTATGAAAGTTAAACTATGGAAAATTTTGGTAGAAATTTATTAAGTGAGACTTCTTTAATAAATTAAATTCAATCAAAATTTGAAAGTTTCTCCCTTATGTGTTAAAACATCGTTTTTGAACTTCTGTGGGATTAATTGGTAAAGTGAAATAAAATGTTGAACCCTTACACAGTTCAGATTCTACCCATATATGGCCACCATATCTTCCCACAATTTTCTTACAAATAACAAGCCCTATTCCTGTTCCAGAATATTCTTCCCTTTTATGCGGTCTTTTAAAAATTTCAAATATTGTCTTAAAATATTGTGGATCAATTCCAATTCCATTATCCTGGACTGAAAATACCCATTCTCTCTCCTTTTTATCTACAGAAATATGAATTTTTGGTGCCTCTTCACTGTGGAATTTTATTCAGTTGATTATCAGATTTTGAAAAAATTGAACCAGTTGGATTGAATCTGCCATTACCACAGGTAAAGGATCATGAGATACAGTAGCGTTATTTTCTTTTATAAATAATTTTAAATTGGATAGTACCTGATTCAAAATGAGTTCACTATCCTTAGATTTAAGTTCACTGCTTCTTGTAGTCACTCGAGAAAATTCTAAAAGATCAATCAGATTTTGCATGCGGAAAGCCCCGTCAACAGCAAAGTTTATGTATTTATCAGCTTTATCATCAAGTTAGTCTTGGTATCTCCTTTGTAAAAGCTGCAAATAACCTGTTATCATCCACAAGGGCTCTTGTAAATCGTGAGATGAAACATAA
>PLUB01000101.1 GCA_003164755.1 Methanosarcina sp.
AAGTTACTCTGTTCTTAATGAAGTCAAATACATTAATCTACTGTTTGGTATAGTTTTATAATGTTAGTACATTTTCCTTGAATATTTTGATTTTTATTAATTACTTATAGATGTACATATTTTTTTCAGATTTTTTGCAACGGAACCGAAATAGGTGATATATTAAGAAGCAAGCTCATCATCTCATAAAAATCTATAGGGGAAGAGTTTATGCAGTAACTAAATAGATATTTTAATAAGGGAAAGTTCTTGTCACTACTGTTAAAAGAGTGAATCTGAGGAGTTGTGTAAAGTTTTTTGTTATAATCTCTACCAGTTGATAAAAGGTGATTATAAAATGAAAAGTTTAAGGATGTTTGAAGCTCGCTTTAAAATCAATGAATGATGAATAGGAAAAGTAAAAATTAGGTTAAATACGAATTTAGGTAGAAAGATTTGGACAAGATTCACTCAAAGGAAAAAAATTAGAAATAAATCGAAATCCTCTATACTTGTAAGCATTTGTAGGTATCATAACTTTAATTATATTGAAAGAGAGTGGATGTTATCCCCAGATTACAAGGCAAAACATGATTATGGATATCAATGCAGCAATCAAAATTAAATAATTATCTGGTAAAGATCAAAATTTCATGTTTCTTGACACCTACGAACACATGGAATTAGCAATACTGATTTTTCAATGAAAAAAGAAAGAACCAGGAGATTCTTACTAGTTGCGTAGCAACAGGAAGAGATGATTCACTTATTCTTTTTTTGGATATTTTCATTTTACTCTTATCGAAATAGGACGTTACAAATTAGAAAATGTTATATACATTTGTTACGTTAAGTCATTGTTTATTGTTCATTATCCATCGATAGCGACTTCTGCTCAATATTAAGGTCTCAATCGTTGGCAAAAACAGTTCTTTGAGCTAAGGGTGTAAAAATGATTTTGAAGAGAATAAGGCCTTTGAAAACTTTTAAGAGGGAACATATCCTCAAAAAGGTTTTATTTGAAAAACGTTGGTAATGCGTAGAATATTAAAAAATAAGTGTAAAATCGTTACTGCCACAAAAAATTAATATAGTGAACTGTGATTTGAAGCAAACGCAAAAAATTGGACTATTTATAAATATGGCAAATATCCTAAACTGTAGTCGTTTTGGTGAAAATCACTTAAAATAAATTTAGGAGGAAAAGCTCATATGAGCAAGCTAACTACCGGGAGTTTTTCTATAGAAGATCTGGAGTCTGTTCAGATCACTATTAATAATATTGTAGGAGCAGCAAAGGCGGCTGTTGAAACAAAAGGGGCTGTTGAAACAACAGGTCTCATGGGTCCGACTCCGTTTCCCTCAATTGCAACATTAAGGGACTGGAGTTTTACTCTGTTCGATCGCTATGAGCCTGTCTATACCCCAATGTGTGACCAGTGTTGTTACTGTACCTTTGGACCGTGTAACCTGGAAGGAAACAAGAGAGGTGCTTGTGGTATTGACATGAAGGGTCAGACTGCAAGGGAGTTCCTACTACGCTGCCTCACAGGTTGTGCATGCCACAGTGCCCATGGTCGCCACATACTCAATCACATTATTGATATCTTTGGGGAAGACATGCCGATTAACATGGGTGCATCAAATGTAATTGCTCCCAACATTCAGCTTGTCACAGGTCAACAGCCCAAGACTCTCGGCGACCTTAAACCCATAATGGAATATGTTGAAGAAGAGGTAGGCCAGCTGCTTGCAACCATACATGCAGGACAGGAAGGAGCAGCTATTGACTACGATAACAAGTCAATGCTTGCTGGAATTCTTGATCATGTTGGCATGGAAGTTTCTGATATTGCTCAGGTTACTGCACTTGGATTCCCAAAGTCTGATCCTGATGTTCCTCTTGTGGAAGTTGGTATAGGGACAATCGATCAAACGAAACCAGTTATAATTGCTATCGGACACAACGTTGCTGGTGTCACATATATCATGGACTACATGGAAGACCATGACCTGACGGACAAGGTGGAAATTGGAGGTCTTTGTTGTACCGCATTCGATATGACTAGGTACAAGAGGGAAGACAGGAAAGCCCCATATGCAAAGATAGTCGGTACCATTTCAAAGGAGTTAAAAATAGTACGCTCTGGAATTCCTGACGTCATCGTTCTCGATGAACAGTGCGTAAGAGCTGACCTTGTTGAGGAGGGCCAGAAACTTAAGATCCCTATCATCGCATCTAATGAAAAGATTATGTACGGTCTGCCAGATAGGACCAATGATGATGTCGATGCAATCGTCGAAGACCTGGTTTCTGGTAAGATGCCAGGCTGTGTGATGCTAGACTACGAGAAACTCGGAGAACTTGTTCCCAAAGTTGCTCTTGCAATGGCCCCTATCCGCGATGCAGAAGGGCTCACAGCCATCCCCACAGACGAAGAAATGAAAGAGCTCGTTTCCAAGTGTGTGGAATGTGGAGAATGTGCACTTGCATGCCCAGAAGAGCTGGCAATCCCCGAAGCAATTGCAGTAGCCAAAGGAGGGGACTACTCTGCTCTCGAAGAGCTGCATGATCTCTGTATAGGCTGCTGCAGGTGCGAGCAGGTCTGCAACAAGGAGATCCCTGTCCTTAACCTGATTGAGAAGGCGGCATTGAAAGCAATCTCAGAAGAGAAGGGTCTGGTAAGAGCCGGAAGAGGTCAGGTAAGTGATGCTGAAATCAGGGCCGAAGGGCTGAATCTGGTTATGGGCACTACTCCTGGTGTCATTGCAATTATTGGATGTTCCAATTACCCTGCAGGCACCAAAGATGTGTATAACATTGCAGAGGAATTTCTTAATAGAAATTACTTGATTGCGGTTTCCGGATGTTCTGCAATGGACATTGGTATGTTCAAAGATGCAGACGGCAAGACTCTTTACGAGAGATTCCCAGGTAGATTCGAAAAAGGTAACATCCTTAATACTGGGTCATGTGTGTCGAACGCTCACATTTCAGGTACAGCCCATAAGGTCGCTGCAATCTTTGCTGGAAGAAACCTTTCAGGCAACCTTGCCGAGATTGCAGACTACACACTCAACCGCGTCGGTGCAGTAGGACTTGCATGGGGTGCATACTCCCAGAAGGCAGCTGCTATTGGCACTGGATGTAACATGTATGGTATCCCTGCAGTACTTGGTCCTCACAGTGGAAAGTATAGGAGAGCGTTGATCGCAAAGACCTATGATGACAGCAAGTGGAAAGTTTACGACAGCAGAAACGGTTCAGAACTGTCAGTTCCGCCATCACCAGAATTCCTCCTTACCACTGCAGAAACCTGGCAAGAAGCCTGTGTAATGATAGCAAAGAACTGTATCCGTGTGTCTGACAATAACATGGGCAGATCCATTAAGTTAACCCACTGGATAGAACTAAGTGAGAAGTACCTTAGTATCATACCTGAAGATTGGTGGAAGTTTGTCAGGACTGAAGCTGATTTACCACTCGCCAAGCGTGAAATGCTCTTGAAGAAGCTTGAATCCGAGCATGGATGGGAAATCGACTGGAAGAAGAAGAAGATCATTTCCGGCCCGAAGATTAAGTTTGATGTCTCTGCACAGCCGACTAACCTTAAGAGACTTTGCAAGGAGGCCTGAAGATGGTTGATACTACCAAAAACACTAAACTGTTTACCACCTACGGTGTAAAGACCTCAAAAGCTATTACAACAGAAGTTGCTGCCAAGCTGATTTCAAAGGCTAAGAATCCACTTTTAGTAGTCGGAACTGGAGTTCTCGATCCTGATATTTTGGATCGTGCAGTGAAGATTGCAAAGGCAAAAAACATCCCAATTGCAGCAACAGGTACTTCTATGCCTGGTTTTGTCAATAAAGATGTTCAGGCCAAATACATTAACTTGCATCAGCTTGGCTTCTATCTGACAGATCATAACTGGCCTGGACTTTATGGCAGTGGTACCTATGACACAATCATTCTACTGGGCCACAAGAAATATTATATCAACCAGGTATTATCTGCAACTAAAAACTTCAGTAATGTAAAAGCAATTTCAATAGACAAACATTACATCCAGAACGCAACAATGTCTTTCGGAAATCTTAGCAGGGAAGATCACATTGCTGCATTGGACGAAATAATTGACCTTTTATAAATTTGATTAAGGAGGCGAAAACACAATGGTAGAATACCCATTTGAGATTTCCCCAATGTTTGAAGGAGAAAGAATACGAAAGGAAGGAATGTTCGTTGAGTTAGGTGGCCCGAAATCTCTCGGGCTCGAACTTGTCCGAGCAAAACCCATGGATGAGATTGAAGATGATAAGGTTACGATTGTCGGTCCCGACCTCAAAGATATGGAAGAGGGCAAGACTTATCCTTGGGCAATGATCTTCAACATCGGCGGAGAACTTGTAGAAACTGACCTCGAGTCTGTTGTCGAAAGGCGTGTCCACGATTTCATTAACTACTGCCAGGGCATAATGCATTTGAACCAGAGGTATGACGTCTGGATGAGAGTTTCCAAAGACACTGCAAAAAAGATGGACTCTTTTGAACCTTTCGGGAAAGCTGTTATGATGCTCTTCAAGACAGAGTTGCCCTTTATCGAGAAAATGCAGGTTACTTTCTACACCAAAGAAGAAGAAGTTAAGAAGGAGATGGAAACTGCAAAGGAAATTTTCAAGGCAAGAGATGCTAGAACAAAAGACCTCCACGACGAAGACGTGGAAGTTTTCTATGGATGCACTCTCTGTCAGTCCTTTGCTCCGACAAACGTTTGTGTTGTGTCTCCAGACAGGGTTTCTCTATGTGGTGCCATCAACTGGTTCGATGGCCGTGCAGCAGCAAAGGTTGATCCAGAAGGCCCACAATTTGAAATAGCTAAAGGTGACCTTCTAGACGCCAATACTGGTGAATACACTGGTGTAAATGAAATCGCTAAGAAACTTTCAAGTAATGAATTTGACAAGATTAAACTTCACTCCTTCTTCCAATCACCGCACACATCTTGTGGCTGCTTCGAAGTAGTCGGATTTTTCATTCCTGAAGTTGATGGAATTGGCTGGGTTAACAGAGAGTATCAGGGGATGGCTCCTAATGGTATTGGTTTCTCCACTATGGCCGGTCAGACCGGCGGTGGGAAGCAGATTGTAGGTTTCCTTGGTATCGGTGTCAACTATTTCTACTCACCGAAGTTTATCCAGGCTGATGGCGGCTGGAACAGAGTTGTCTGGCTTCCTTCGATGCTCAAGGAAAAGATAGCAGAAACCATCCCTGCAGAGATCATAGATAAGATCGCAACCGAGAAAGATGCAGAGGACATTCAGTCTCTGAAAGCCTTCCTCCAGGCGAAGAATCACCCTGTAGTTACTACCTGGGCAGCTGCTGAAGAAGAAGAGGAAGAAGAGGAAGAAGAGGAAGAAGAAGAGGAAGTAGCTGTAACATCAGCTCCAGGGATGATGATGCCGTCTGCTGGCTTCCAAATGCCTGCAATGGCTTCAATGCCAATGGCAATGCCAATGATGTCTGCTGGTAAAACTGGTGGAATAAAGATCACCTTCAAGAAGGCAAAGATATCCATTGAAAGAATGGTCATCAGCGAGAAGAAGTAATCGAAATAATTGAGTGACGAACAGGTTATCGGCAAGACAAAAAAAAAATCGAATGAGGTATTGTGTGACTAAAACAATTGCAATAACGGGAAAAGGTGGGACTGGCAAAACAGCGGTATCAGCTCTTATGATACGCTCCCTTTCCAAAAAAGGGAAGTCTATATTAGCAGTTGATGCAGATGCCGACACTAACCTGCCCGAGACTCTTGGCTGCGATACAGTTAAAACAGTAGGGGATGCAAAAGAAGCTCTTCAGGCTGAAATTACAAAACCGAGGCCTGATAATCCCGATATGAATAAGGAATCCATACTTAAGAGCAAAGTCTATGAGATTATCGAGGAAATGCCTGGCTACGACCTTCTTGTTATGGGCAGGCCCGAAGGTTCAGGTTGTTACTGTTACGTGAATAACCTCTTAAGAGGTATCATAGATAAGCTGGTCATGAATTATGAAGTGGTTATTATTGATGCTGAAGCCGGGCTTGAGCATTTTAGCCGGAAGATCATTCGAGACATCGATGACCTTATTGTTGTAACTGATGCCTCTAGGAGGGGATTTCGGACTGCTGAAAGAATTCATGAACTTGTAGATGAGCTGGGTTCAAATATTGGTCGAATTCACGTTGTTGCAAACAAAGTTACAGAATCTAATCGTGAAGAACTTGTCAAATTGGCTGGTGACCTGAAACTTAATCTGATAGGTATGATCCCCCTCGACCATAAAATCGAGGAAATGGATATAAAAGGTGTACCACTATTTGAAATTCCGGACGATGCGGCTGCTGCAATAGAAGTAGAAAAAATAGTACAAAAACTGGGATTCTAGCCCGAGTTCAATTCCTAACATTGGATATTGTAGAAGCCGTGCCGGAAAGGAGAACAAAGTTCTTGCCCGTTTCAAGCTTGAATACCCAATTCATGTAAAGGAACGAGCAGGGTTACTTATGTCCCAATCCTTCTTTCCATAATGGGAAGAATCTGGAGTAAAATCTGTATAATATCTCTATTTATTCAGTCACTCATCAGCACGGAAAACTACGGAAAAGGTGAGGTTTACATGGCAAAGAAAGTTAAATTATCAGAAGTGACAGACATGTTTAAGGGCATGGAAATATTATCCCTTGAAGGTGTAAAGATAGAAGGGGACATTGAGATTGATCTTAGTGGATTACTAGGCGGAGGCGGCTTTGATCCGATGCTTGCTGCTATCCTCGGACAGGAGAGTGCAATGCTTGCACAGCACTTCGGGAGAATTGCTAGTATGTTTGGCGTTCCTGTAGGCATGGGTGCCCCTGCAGCAGTAGGAGGAGTCGCTCCTGGGGTATCCCCAGCACTAGCAGCTCCGAAACTTAAAGACCTTATTCCTGCTAAATTCGATGTCTCAAAGATCGCAGAATGGACAACTCAGATCCAAGAAGTCCCATTAGGTAATACCTCTGCAGACGGTGGAACCCGTGGAAAGCAAGTAATAGTAGGCGGTGAAAAAGCTCTTCCATTCTACTTTGACGCTCCAATGCCCCACAGAAACCAGGTTACAATTGATGTTTTCGATATGCGCATCGGGCTTGCAAAAGCTGTCAAGGAAAACTATGATGAAGTCATGGACAGCCCAGGAGAATGGGCAAAGAAGAACGTTGACAAATTCAACGCCGATATGATCACTATTCACCTGATTTCAACCGATCCACTCGTAAAGGATACATCTGCAAAGGACGCAGCCAAGACAGTCGAAGAAGTTCTACAGGCTGTGGATGTGCCAATTGCGATAGGCGGTTCCGGAAATCCGCAGAAGGATCCCGAAGTTCTTTCAAAAGCAGCAGAGGTTTCTGAAGGCGAGCGCTGTCTCCTTGCATCTGCCAGCTTGAACCTCGACTACGCCAAGATTGCAGAGGCTGCACTAAAATATGATCACGATGTACTTTCTTGGACTCAGCTGGATATGAATGCTCAGAAGGAACTGAACAGGAAATTAATGAAGCAGTGCAATGTTCCCAGAGACAGAATCATCATGGACCCGACAACTGCAGCCCTTGGTTATGGTCTCGACTACGCCTACACAAATATGGAGCGCATTCGTCTTGCAGCCCTAATGGGTGATGATGAACTGACATTCCCGATGTCCTCAGGTACCACTAACGCATGGGGTGCCCGTGAATCATGGATGGTCGGTTCTCCATTGGGACAGGACTCTGACTGGGGTCCAAGAGAATACAGAGGTCCGATTTGGGAAATCGTCACAGGTCTGTCCCTCGCAATTGCAGGGAACGATCTTTTCATGATGATGCATCCAACAGCCGTAGCTGTTTTGAAGCAGATAACTCAGACTCTATTCGGTACACTCGAGGCAGAGCCTGTTAACATCGCCAGTTGGATCGAAGCGGAGGTGTAAAACATGAAAATAAATAGCCCACTAGAAGCTTACAAGTACCTCCCACAAACCAACTGCACGGAGTGCGGTGAGCCTACATGTATGGCCTTCGCTTCCAAGCTGATCGACAGATCAGCCAAGCCATCAGACTGTCCTCCACTAATCAAAGAGAAAAAGTATACAAAGAAGCTTGCAGAACTTGAGAGGCTCCTTGCTCCTGAAATTCGAGAAGTTGTCCTTGGAGTAGGTGAAAAAGCCGCTAAGATCGGTGGAGACGATGTCCTTTACCGTCACAAACTCACCTTCTTCAACAAGACAAAGATGTTTTTCGACGTTGCAGACACTATGGGAGAAGCTGATCTTATCGAAAGAGTCAAGAAGATAGCTGACTTCAAAAAATTCTATGTGGGACGTAACCTCCTTGTAGATGGTGTGGCAATTAGGGCTGCTTCCAACGACCCGACAAAGTTTGCTGCTGCTGTCAAGAAGGTAGCAGAAGTAGGCTTGCCTATGATCTTCTGTTCTTTTAATCCCGCGGTCCTGAAGGCAGGACTTGAGGCCGCAAAGGACAAAAACCCACTGCTCTACGCTGCAAACAAAGATAACTGGAAAGAAGTTGGAGAACTTGCCCTTAAGTACAAGGTTCCTGTTGTGGTCTCAGCCTTCAACGACCTAGATGCCCTTAAGACCCTTGCAAAGACCTTCGCAGAAGCAGGTATCAAGGACATCGTGCTTGATCCGGGAACCTATCCGAGCGGTAAAGGCCTAAAGGACTCCTTCACCAACTTCCTGAAGATCCGAAGAGCAGGTATCATGGGAGATACCGATATCGCATACCCGATCATGGCTCTTCCGTTAACAGCTTGGATGGCAGGAGTTGCAGATCCTGTTAGCACGTCTTACTGGGAAACCGTGCTGGCTTCAATTTTCACCATAAGGTATGCTGACATAATGATCCTCCACAGCATGGAGGCATATGCCGTATTGCCAGAAGTGCATCTTGCCGAGACCATCTACACCGATCCGAGGAGTCCTGTCTCCGTGGAAGGAGGTATGTATAAGGTTGGAGAACCTGATAAAGACTCTCCAGTGTTCTTCACCACCAACTTCGCTCTTACATATTACACTGTAGAGAGCGATATCGCAGCAAATGGCATCGTATGCTGGTTGCTTGCAGTTGACACCGATGGTATTGGTGTGGAAGCTGCTGCTGCCGGTGGTCAGCTGACTGCTGCCAAAGTAAAGGATGCCTTTGATAAGGCTGGCTTCGACCTCAAGAAAGACGTGAATCATAACACTGTTATAATTCCAGGTCTTGCAGCTCGTATTCAGGGTGACCTCGAAGATGCACTTGATGCAAAAGTCAAGGTTGGTCCAATGGACTCTGGCCGTATCCCCGGATGGATGGAAAAGAACTGGCCACCAAAATAAGTCAGGATGTATTTTAATATCTGAAAACATCTGTGTCTTTCTGACACAGAACGTTTTTCTTTTTTAAATTGAGATTTTGTTCTTTTCTTTTTAGTTAATTTGTAGCTTTTCAGAAAACTCAGTCTTCTTGAATCTGTTGGCTTCAATCTCAGTAATAGATCACAACAGACATTTGTTTCTGCATAAGTAATCCATATCCCAAACTAAATCAGTTTATAAAAGAAAATATCTAAATCTCAAAAGTTTCCTCTTTTGAATTATTTCCTTTTGATATCTTATTTCATCTTTTTATATTGTGTTTTTGTCATAAGATATCATATAATTGTGGCAATTTACTGCAATACCTATCGAAAGTAGGGCAATGTGGCTGTTATATACATGTTTATATAACAGAACTATCTATTAAGTTCTATTAACTATCTATTTCTCAAAATCAATCATAATGGCATCTACTGATTTGTTGATTTTGCATTCCATAGAATTCCAGGAGTTTAGGTACCCGCTGATAATATATCAAATCCAGCTATTTTTAAATATCATAAGTAAACTTAACAGGTGAACTGCTCAAGTATATCCTGCAGGAACTTTGCTTCTTAAATATTTCTTAAATTTACTACTCCAAGAAGATTATTAGTAAGGATTACAGATGAATTCAGTAACATGCCCGAAATGCGGGAGAGAATGTAGTAAACTTTGTGATTCTGTTTGTAGGGACTGTTTTTTTGAAACCTTCAAACTTATTGAATTGCCACTTATTCTCCATGTAAGTTTATGCTCAAATTGTGGAGCATTTTTTCATAAGAGCAGGTGGGAAAATATTGGCAACATAGAGTATGTCCTGCTCAATGCTGTAGAAAATGTTCTTCTAATTCACATTGAGGCAAAAGATGTGAAGATATCTCTCGAACCCAAAGAGATTACGCCTTATGTATACACAGTGAGGGTTGAGGTCGATGCGGTGATCAATGAAGAACTTGTCCATGGAGTGGGTGAAACTGAAGTACGGATTCAGCGAAAGGCATGTGATATGTGTAGCAGGGAGTCAGGAGGGTACTTTGAAGCCATTATTCAGATCAGAGCAGCAGGTAGATTCCCAACTGAAGAGGAAAAAAGGCGTTGTTCTATCATCTCTAGGAAAGTCATAGAGAGCATGAAGAAAAAAGGTTACCGCCTTGCATTTGTAAGTGAAATCAGAGAAAAGAAAGAAGGGCTAGATCTTTATATGGGGTCTATGAATGTCGGGCGGCAGGTCTGCCGCTTAATCACCTCCAAATTGGGTGGCAGCTTTGCCGAATCTCCTACTCTTATAGGAATGAGAGACGGTAAAAATGTTTATAGAATTACTTTTGCAATTCGTCTTCCTGAGTTCAGTCCAGGAGATGTAGTCATGTTTACAGGAAAGATTATCTATATCAAAAGTTCCGGAAAAAAGGTTAATGGGATTTCTCTTGAGGATGGCTCCAGATTCATTTCAACCCCTGAGGAACTGAAAGGTGCAGAAAAAGTAGCTAATATAGAGGATGTGGTTTTGACCGTGCTGGTTTCAATAGAAAAAAAAGCGATTCTAGTACTTGATCCTGAGAGCTATGAGACTGTGGCTATAAAGAAACCTTTGTCATTCAGTGCTGATGCAGGAAGTGAAATTCCCGTCTTGAAAACTCCTTACGGAATCTTTGCTCTGGTACGTTCATAGATTCTGGAAAACAAAATGGGAATAGTCGAGGGTAAATGCAGAATATTCTTGTAATAGGATTTAGCACCCGAAATATTGTCTGCTCTGCGAGGAGAGCTGGCTATAATGTTTATTCTATCGATGCATTCCGTGATCTTGACCTGCAAGAATGTGCATATGCTTCGGTTCTTCTTGAATTCAGAACTGCAGAAAAATTGCATCAACTTGATTTTTCTAAGATAAAGGTCAAAATGGATTCATTCGAGCTGAAGTTTGATGCCATTGTACTGGGTTCTGGTCTGGGGATGGTTAATTACAATAGTTTTCCCTGCCCCTTTCTTGCCAGCCCTCCAGATGCTGTGCAGAAAGCTTCCGATAAGCTGTACCTTTCTAAAAGGCTTGAAGCTCTTGGTATCTCTCACCCTCGCTGCTATTCTCCTGAAGAATTAGATACAATTGAATATCCAGTCATAATTAAACCTGCCTTAGGCGGAGGAGGAATCCACAATAGGATTGCTAAGAGCAAACAGGAGATTTTATCTGTACTAGATGAGTTATTTGGGTTGGATCCGGAACTCACTGATCAGCCAGTCATTATTCAGGATTTTCTGGACGGTATTCCCTCAAGTGTCTCTTTGCTGTCCACAAAGAATGAAGCTCTTTCAGTAGCTGTGAATGAACAGTTAATAGGTACATCCTGGCTTTCGAGGCTTCCCTTTGCCTATTGTGGAAACATAACGCCTTTCAGGACTGAGCAAGCAGAAGAAATGGAAGCACTTGCTGAAGATTTGGTTATAAGATTCAAGCTACTGGGCTCTAATGGAGTGGACTTTCTGTTCACGGAAAATGGGCCTGTAGTGCTTGAGATAAACCCAAGATTTCAGGGAAGTCTCGATACTGTCGAGAAGGCAATGGATATTAATCTCTTTGAAGCTCACGTTGACTGCTTCAGTGGAGAACTTCCAGACAAACCGAATGCGAAATGTTTTGCTGCAAGGGGGATTTTTTACTCAGACCGGGAATTTTTTATAGACAGAGAGCTCATGGACATTATTATTAGGGAAAAATGCGCCGACATCCCTCCCCAAGGAACTGTTGTAAAGCCGGACTGTCCTCTCACTTCCCTGTTTTCATGCACCTCTACAAGGGAAGATGCAGTCCTGTCCCTCGAAAGGGGGGCAAAAAGGATAGATACTTTTATTGAAAGTCAAACGAAAGATAGAGGCAATGACTGAGTCTTGTTGGAAGAATGTAAAATTCAATCTTGCTAAAGTTGTAATTTTCCAGACCATGTAAGTTTCTGGAAAGCGGAATATAAACTTTAATACAGATGTGTGCAATTCATATACGGATTTAAGGTGAATACGTTGGTCGAACTTAATGACAAGGTAATTAGCGGATACCTCACGAGCCTTGTAGGGGAAGAGGGGCTCAAAATGATAGGAGATATGCCTGAAGGCGATGTTACAGATGAAGAGATTGCGGCAAAGAGTGGAGTACTGCTGAACACTGTAAGAAGAACTCTTTTTATACTTTACGAAAATAAATTCGCAATCTGTCGTAGGGAGAGAGATTCAAACAGTGGATGGTTGACATATCTTTGGCACCTGAACTTTTCTGACATAGAGCATCAGCTTATGAGGGAAAAGAAAAAACTTCTTAGAAATTTAAAGATTCGCTTTGAATTTGAGGAAGACAATGTTTTCTATATGTGCCCTCAAGGCTGTGCTCGTCTTCTTTTTAACGAAGCCACACAAACTGAGTTTCTCTGCCCGATGTGTGGAGAAGACTTGGCTTACTATGACAACTCTCGCTTTGTAGGAGTTCTGAAGAAACGCGTAGACGATCTTAGTTCAATATAGGAGATATGTCTTGATCACTCGAGCAGAAGCTATAAAGTTGCTTGAAGAAACAGGATGTTCTTCTAATGTTATCGAGCATTGCGAAGAAGTTGCCTCTCTCGCATTTGAAATTGCAAATAAATTGAAGGCAAAAGGACACGAAATAAACCCTGAGCTAATTTATTTAGGGGCTGTACTACACGATTTTGGAAGATGTTGTACTCATGAGATCTCTCATGCTGTAGAAGGTTTCAAGCTGGCTAAAGCCAGAGGAATAGAGTCAGAGGTCTCCGAAATAATAAAAAGGCATATAGGAGCGGGAATATCTAAAGAAGAAGCAAGGAATCTAGGGCTTCCGGAAGATGATTATTTCCCACGCAGCCTCGAAGAAAAAATCGTTGCCCATGCAGATAATCTTGTTAAGGGAACTAAGAGGATTACCATAGAGGAGAGAATAGCACTAATGCGTAGAAACAAAGTATCAAAAAAAATTATTAAGAGGGTTAAAAAACTCGCAGAAGAAGTAGATGGACTTTCCAACTAAATTCTAGATTTTTTTAGGATATAGGGAAAGATGGATACTTGAATAAAAAATAAATATTGTTCCAAATCTTCTTTTTAATTAGACTACAAACGCATTTAGTAAAACAGAGACGGAAAACTTATATATAGCAATATTAATAATGGGATAATAGATTGCTAAATTTTGTGATTTAAACTAAAAATTCTCACCTCACTAAAGCATTTTTTTAGCGACATTTTCTCATTTTTTAACTTATTATGAGGGTATGTTTATGGATAATAACGAATATCTAAAGGGCACAACTACCGTAGGAGTAGTTTGTACAGACGGTGTAGTCCTCGCAAGCGAACAGAGAGCCACAATGGGGAATTTCATCGCAAGTAAAACCGCAAAGAAGGTTTATCAGATCGATGATCTTGTAGGAATGACGACTGCTGGTTCTGTCGGGGATGCCCAGCAACTTGTGCGGCTCGTAAATGTGGAATCCCAACTCTACAAGATGCGCAGGAACGAATCCATGACAATCAAAGGAATTGCAACTCTAATGGCAAATTTCTTAAATGCCAACCGTTACTACCCTATGATGGTCCAACTTCTGATAGGTGGAGTTGATAAACACGGCCCTGCTATTTACTCACTAGATCCGCTTGGTGGAAGCATTGAAGAAACAAGGGTATCAGCTACTGGTTCTGGTTCTCCCATGGCATACGGAATACTTGAAGACCAGTATAGGGAAAATATGACTGTTAAGGAAGGTCTTGATCTCACTATCCGGGCTATCCATAATGCAACTAAAAGGGATTCAGCGTCAGGAGAGAATATAGATGTAGTGGTAATTACTAAGGAGAAATTCAAAAGGCTGGATCCCGAAGAAGTAAAATCCATAAGAGCTTTGTTAAACTAAAAAATTTGAATTGTTGGTTTTTTTATTAAGATTAAACTAACATCTTTTTCAACCTATTATTTTTTAAATATATAATTTTCATTTTTTTGACAAAAAGGAAGATTCTTAATGCCTATTGAAGATGTGCTATTAGACCTCAAGCATAAAATTGAGAAAAATCTACCCGAAGGAGTTACAATTACTGACGTCGAATTTGAAGGGCCTCAACTTGTGTTATACACAGAAGAGCCCCGCAAATTCGCAGATGACGGGAACATTATCCGTAACCTCGCAAAAGAACTCAGAACGCGGATTGCCATGCGTCCAGATCCAAGGGTGCTTGCAACTCCTGAAGACTCTATTTCTATAATCGAAGATGTTGTTCCTAAAGAATCAGGGATATCGAGCTACTATTTTGACCCCGACTCCGGAGAAGTTATCGTTGAAGCTGAAAAGCCTGGTCTTGTCATAGGAAAACATGGGGCAACCCTTAGGGATATCACAAAACAAATCGGCTGGATTCCAAAGGTTGTTCGGACTCCTCCCATCAAATCCCGTACAGTAAAAAATATCCGTGAATTCATGAGGAACAACCTCAAGGAAAGAAAAGAAATCCTTAAATCCGTGGGGAGGAAAATTCATAAAGAGTGTACATCAAAAGATCAATGGGTGAGGATTACATCTCTTGGGGGGTGTAAAGAAGTTGGCAGGAGTTGTTTTCTACTTTCTACTCCTGAGTCAAGAATTATGATTGACTGCGGAGTCAATATAGGCTCAGACGAAAACATGACTCCTTATCTCTATGTTCCTGAAGTTTTTCCTTTGAATCAGATAGATGCCGTAGTAGTTACTCACGCTCATCTGGATCATCAGGGGCTTGTTCCTCTGCTTTTCAAATATGGATATGAAGGACCTATATATTGCACACCTCCTACAAGGGACCTGATGGTATTGCTCCAGCTCGATTATATTGATGTGGCGGCAAAAGAGGGAAAAAAGATTCCTTACGAGTCGGGGATGGTAGCAAAAACCCTCAAGCATACAATTCCTCTGGACTATGAGGAAGTAACAGATATTGCTCCAGATATCAAATTGACTTTCCATAATGCTGGTCACATCTTAGGTTCTGCAATTTCCCATTTCCATATTGGAGACGGGCTTCATAATGTAGTTATTACGGGTGACTACAAGTATGAGAAAACCAGGCTTTTCGACCCTGCTGTTAATAGGTTCCCTCGAGTTGAAACAGTTGTCAGTGAAGCTACTTATGGGAATTCTAACGCGTTTCAGCCTGCACTTAAGGACGCAGAAAGACACCTGCAGATGGTAGTCAAGAATACCGTGGAACGAGGGGGAATTGCTCTCATTCCAGCTTTTTCTGTGGGTAGAAGCCAGGAAGTAATGATAGTACTCGAGGAATCGATAAAGAAAGGGTTGATTCCTGAAGTACCTGTCTACCTTGATGGCATGATCTGGGAGGCTACAGCAATTCATGCGACACATCCCGAATACCTAAACAATGATTTGAGGAAGTTGATTTTCCAGAAAGGTCAGAATCCCTTCCTGTCCGATTGTTTTAAGCCCGTTGACTCTCATGAGGCACGCCAGAAGATAATCCAGAACCCACATCCTTGTGTAATTCTTTCAACTTCAGGCATGATGAACGGAGGACCTGTTATGGACTATTTCAGAAACTTCGCCGAAAATCCACACAATACTCTTGTATTTGTAGGGTATCAGGCCGATGGGACAATTGGACGCAGGATCCAAAAAGGATGGAAGGAAATTCCGATGACAGGAAGGAACGGGAACACTGAGATTCTGAAAATGAACATGGAAGTTCAGGTAGTAGACGGTTTCTCTGGTCACTCAGACAGAGCGCAACTTATGGATTACATCAAAAGAATGCAGCCTCGGCCGGAAAGAGTTTTTACCGAACACGGGGATGAAAAGGCTTGTGTTGATCTTGCAAGTTCGATTTACAAGAAGCTCAAGATTGAGACTCGGGCTCTCACAAACCTGGAGACTGTAAGGTTACTGTGACTCTCTGAGGCTCTCCCAATCTCTTTTTTGAAGAAAAGATCTACTTCTTTTCATGTCCTAAAAGCAGATTAAAGATCTCGGAGATGTTCGATCAGTTTTTTTGTTGCTATCTACTATAAGATTTGCTCTACAAAGCTTTGAAGGCTCTAGTATGTAGGAACTCTTATGCAATAAATTTCAACTTCTTTTGCAGTTTCTAACTAGAATGATGTTTTCAATGATTATATATTCTTTTCATCTGACTTTTAGGAGCTCTATTGATTTAGAACAGGATATGTACAAGGTTTTGAGTTTGTGATTTCGTCTCTTTGCTTACAGCGTCAAATATCCCTGGAAAAAGTTGGTTCACGATACTGTGAATAATATCACTTTCCAAATCAGATACTACCAAAGGTAGGAAATGCTTCTTAGGCAGTTCAAAACATTCAACAAGTTCCTCGAAGGCCTTCACTTTGGAAATTAGTTTAAATTATTTCATTTAGATCAATAAAATTTTTTTCAAAATAGCGGGGTTTTTTGAAAATTCTCTTAAGTAGATATTATGAAGACCCGGGAGAATTATGTGAGAAAAATGGTTTATGATTGATTGTTAGAGTACCTCAACAATAAATTGCCATTTTTTTCATCTTCTTCTTTTATGCAGGGTGGATTGGGCTATTAGAAGTAATCAATACATACTCAGACAGCAGAACGAGTTCTCTTTTTTAAAAAATTAAAATTAGTTCCAGAAAAATATTTGTCTATAGATAAATTGTTTGATTCGATAAAATTATGTGTAATTTGATTGCCTTAAATAATCATCTAATTATAAAATGATACTTTATGGTAGATGCAAAAAAGAACTGGGACACGTTCAATACAAATTGTATAGAATTTGAAAAGAAATCCACATTTTACGATAAACCTAAGAGAAGATGGTAAATAGTTCTCAGTTCATCTACTATAGGAAAGAGGTTTTTATTTATTGTAAGAAATTCAGTAATATGTTTCAAGGTAGATTTCCAAATCAATTTCTAGAGTTTATAATTAATTTTTTGATTTTACATATCTATATATTTTTTCCCCATTCAATTACAATTCCAAAAACGATATCATATTTCAAAAAAAGTAAGATTTAGATAATAATATCGGTGATAAGAATGGCAGAGTACATGAACATGAAAGTAGGGGAAGCCGCAGGAGTGCTGTACCACAGGTTGGAAGAAGGGGAATGTAGTTTGAACCAGATAAAGAATCACTTGAATATGAATGGTTTCGATTCCCAGATGGCTTTAATGGCTATTGGGTGGCTAGCCAGAGAAGACAAGATCAGCCTCAAAAGGGAATCTAATAGATGGTCTATCTGTTTAAATGGATAATTCTTCCAAGGTTCGTCTGTCATTAAGTGTTATAATGTTTTCATAATCAAATTTCCAATGTAACAATATTTGTGTTTGCATGCATAAGGAAGATCTTCTCTAACTGCCCTCACAAAGTGCGGAACAAAAAGACAGAAAAATGGCATTTATTTATTGCATCTTGAAAATAAAATCAAACGAATATTGAGGAAGAACTCTAGCAAGGAGCCAATACAAAAATGCAGTTTACAAATAACCTTTCAATAAAGGACTCTCCACCTCAATAGCATTAATTCAAAAGAAAGCTGAAACAGGTTAGATATTTTATTTAACTCCCCTAACCTGAAGTAATTGGAAATCAATTTCTTCCGGAATCGTGGCTAAGAACACAAAAGCATTGTATCCGAGTTTCTGACCTTCTTTGATTGCGTTTGCCTGAATTTCGTTCAATTCTCTAGAATCGCTTAAGATGCAGAAAGATTTTCCGTTTCCTGTGTTGACAAGGAAATTAAAAATATTTCCATGAGTGTTCAGAAATACAACCATATTTTTGAGTTCTTCCCAGCTATTGCACATATGAAGGTTCCTGGAACCCATATTCTCTATATACCAGTCCCTACTCACATAGGAATAGGATGCATATTGTTCGTTAAGTTCATCAAAAGCTTTGATAATCCTATTAAAATCTTTATTCAGGTTTACCCATTTCCAGTTTTGTGTTGTAAAATAGCGCGCTGCGGCTATCTCAAAAATTGCTTCTTTGTCTTCATTTTCGAGTCTCATTCTCTCACATCTCTTTTTTTGTCTGCATTTCTCTCAGAATACATCATCTTGAGCATAACTTCTATTAAAGTACAGGGCAAGTTCGGCTTTTTCTAATTCTCTTCCCAGATACGCTGCATGATCCATACAGGAGACAATTTCTAGCTCAAGCAATGTATCCATAACTTCTTTGGCATTTTTTCCTACTACTGAGGCTTTTTCATGCTCAGCTACGATTACTCCGCCATCTCCACTTATGCTATTTTGTACTATCCAAATGCGGATAGGACCTGCAGGGTCTAAATGCCAGTTTTTAGAAGCTCTGGCTAGGATTGCATCTCCCGGGAGGGAGAAGTCAAAACGGCGGCGTTTTTCTTTAATGCAGAGCAAGTCAAGCCCAAGATCTTTAGGAGAACTCCCCCTTATACTGGAAAGCTGCATCATTTGAGATGCCCTTTTAAGTTCCTGGATAGACCCCTGCGCCTTATTACTAAATTCGGGGGTAAAAAGGATACTTGCTCCTACTTCTGCTCCTATTCCACATAATGTAGCATTAACTCCTATGGTATCCACATCCATAAGTTCCACAACGTTGCCAACTCCTAAGAATACAGGGATTTGGGGATACATCCTGTGAAACTCATAATAACGAACAATCGATTCAGTTATATTATGACCCATAGGGTCAAGGACAGGATCAGCTATAATTTTCTTAATTCCAAGCCTATTGGCAGCTTCTATATTTCTGATAAGGCTTTCCAGACTATTTCCCTCATCAGGGATTATCACGGCTGTAGTCCTTGTTCTTGCAACAATAGGGCCTACAATTCCCATATTTGTGCTGTTCAAGCTAAGGACAATGTCTGCTCCTGCTTCAACTCCTTCAGTTATCAACTCGGGGTCAAGTGTATCAATACTTATTGGGGCTGTAGTGATGGTTTTTACAATGGATACGGTTTTCCGAACCTGATAGGGCAGAGTATTAAATGTGGCTCCTAAGTCGATAATATCTGCTCCACGGGCGATAAAAGCTTCGATTCTTATCTGAAGTATGTGTGTATCTAAGTCCATTGCCCCCACAATCTCAGCCATAATTTTCATGCAGGCTCTTCCTCCAATTTTTATTCCCCTCAGTGTAAGGGGTGAATGAGCTTCTTCTTCGGTTTGTCTTATGAGCTCTAAAGCCTTTTCCTTTCTAATCTCGATAAGGAACTCACAGGCTGGAATTTTTTTGGAAAACTCTATCTTTTCAACAAACTGCAAGACGAAACCAAGATCATAGGCTTGCTTTGGTCCAAGTCGTATTTTACATCCCAATTTCTCAGAAGCTTCTGAAAAATCTCCTGTTACAAGCCCTGGAAGGAGAATAAGATCGTAATTTTTTGGAATTTTTGCTTCTTGAAATGCTTTAATAAGTATCTTAGGGTTAATGAAGGCGGCAATGTCAATATCTACTACTAGAACATCGGCTTTTTTTCCAACTGATTTTCGGACGATATTTTCAGCAAGCCGCCCTGTTGGAATCAAAATTTTCATACTTTCAGATAGAACCGCTAATTAAAAAGAGTATCTGTTAGAAAAAGATTGGGAAAAAATATCTGATAAAAAGTCCGAATTTTCAGCGTTGATGGTTCGGACTTTTGCCTTCAGCTTGATTAATTTATAAAATCAATGATGGATTCCTCATTTTTTTTTCTTAAGGTCTCTGAAGTATCTCCTTTTTGACCTGCATGCATCATTTTTCCGAACCTTCTTCCCTGAATGGGATCAATTTCGGATCTGGATTCCAGGATTCCTGATATTGCTTGCGGCCCTAGTATTTGGGCAGACTGGACCCCTGTCATAATTGCCATTACCCTCACTTTGCCTTCATAACCTTCCCTTATCCTTGCACCCCAAATAACATTGGCATTCGGGGAAAGTTCATAGGTAAGCATGGAAGCAATTTCTTCAGCTTCCTTCAGGCTCAGGTCAGACCCACCAGTTACATGGATCAGGCTTCCAGTTGCACCCTTGTAATCAACATCAAGCAAGGGGTGATTTAGAGCAGTTCGCACTACTTCAGTGCTCTTGTCCTGGCTTTTTGACTCGCCTACGAGCATTACTGCAACCCCACCACAGCTCATAATAGTCCTGATGTCTGCATAGTCAAGGTTTATTAGAGAAGGTACTGTTATTGTCTCTGTAATTCCTTTTACTGTTTCGGCAATTAGCTGATCCATTACGGAAAAAGCCTGTTCAATAGGAAGGTTGGGTACATAGTTAAGTAGCCTGTTGTTGTCCAGTACAATTACAGTGTCAGCTGCCCTGCGAAGCTCTTCAAGGCCTTCTTCGGCCTTGAATATGCGAGCTCTTTCAACTCTGAAGGGGCTAGATACCATTCCTACGACAATTGCTCCCTGTTCTTTTGCCACTTCGGCAACCACAGGAGCAACCCCTGTTCCTGTACCGCCACCAAGACCTGCGGTGATGAAAACTAGATCTACATCCTTTAATACTTCTTCAAGGGTGCCTCTTGCAAGTTCAGCAGCTTTCTTCCCAGTCTCTGGATAACCACCTGCTCCCAATCCCCTGGTAAGTGTTTTTCCCACCAGAATCTTCTTATCGGCTCTGACATTATCAAGGTGCTGCTTATCTGTATTGATACAAATCGTTTCCGCACCTTCAATTCCTATATTATAGAGCCGGTTTACAGTATTATTCCCAGCTCCCCCGCATCCGATAATCATGATTCTCGGTTGACCAAATTCATCAAATTCATCATCTAAAGATGAATTGTTTCGATATTCCTTCTCTTTTTCACTGAATTTCATTGCGTCCTGTACTATAGATTGCAATCAATCCCCTCAACTGAATTTGTTCTAATAAATAAGTTACTTTGATTTCCCACCCTTTAAATAGGGGGTAGATACCTGTTATTACGTTTAAGCAGAATTAAGAGATAATCTTCAAAACTCTCTAAATTTTTTTATTAGTCCTCTTTAATAAGTTGGCACTCTACTGAATTTAAACATTTCGGACATATTTAAGCAGCGTTTTTTAAATTCTATATTAAGTTTAAATATGCCACCCATAAATCTCATATATTAACTGTTTTCCTTTGATTATTACTTGGGTATTAAATAGGAAGGATGATACATGTCGTAACTTTTATATACAGTTGCAATATATTTAGTATATCCCATTGCATCATTATATTCATAAAGGCTTCATTTTCGTAAAGCTCTCTACTTATTAGAGTCAGGGCAACATTCCTATTTTGTTTTCTCTTTATTTTTGATGGCATGATTACATTAAAATAGTAGTAATTTAATCCACTTAATCCATTATCATCATGACTTTTGAGCTAAACTTTATATAATTTAATGAGACTGTTTATATTATTACTTTTAACTAGAATTCTCCTCTTAAAAACATTTTGGTATTATCCTGAAATTTCGAGGCTCTTGCTTAATTTTGAACAAAAATACCTAAGATCCTGTTCCTCATATACACTCTTCAAGTCCTCTTTTCCTGAATTATAATTATTCCACTAATTATTTTTATACGTTCATCAACCGAAAAGTACCTGTCCTAACAATCTTCCTCTTATGAATTTCTCCCTTTATATATCCTGTTTCATCTTCGTATATCTCTCCCATCTGTATTCAGATGTAATATCAATATGATAATTTCTTTCCTAGAACAGTAATTGCTTTTACATGTTCACTTGAGATTTACTTTATTTTTAAAAATTTTTTAAATTTGCTATTTTTCTTTCTTGCTGCCATCACATTAATCTGTATCGAACAAACCTTGCTACTTTTGATCCTCTTTTTGTGATGTTAACATTGTAAAATTTATATGCTGATTGATGTACAACCGAAAAACTTCAATCTGTTAAGCAAGCTTATCTCCTAAGGAATAATTTTAGAGATTGCCTATTTCTAAATTAAAGTTGATTCCGATGTATTGCTAATTTTTTTTCTATGGAACTCTGCCCAAATCTTTCCTTCTAATTTCTGTATTTGATCTCCCTTTTCTTTTCTTGTTCATTATTTTTTGATTATAAAGCGAGCTTCAGACATCCTTAAACTATTATTTTATTATTATCTGTTATCAACTGGTAAAGATTATAACAAAAAG
>PLUB01000115.1 GCA_003164755.1 Methanosarcina sp.
TTTAGATTTTTTGCAACGGAACCGTTCTTCTTGCCAATAATTAGGATTAATTGCAGTCAATTGCTGGTGGAATTAATAGTAAATATTTATGACCCAGACGATACTAAAAAGTATCCTAAAGAGAAGCTGGGTAGAAATTCTTAATTCGATCCAAATTATTTCTACGCTTTTTGTTTATGCGGCTCTGTAAAGTCGTCAGTTGACGAGATAATATCCCATAAATAAATGAGATAAGCATTAAAAATCTAATTTTCTATGGTTTGCTCCTGCAAATACTTAAGAATGAACAATCAACCGTAATTATGATATATTAAAATAATTTGTTTATCCAGGGCAGACATGTAAACAAAACAATAAATAACTCATTACAGCAAAACAGATATTTGAAGGAGATCTGATTCTTTTGACGAAGTTATTGCTTGAAAGTTGAACAATCATTCTTTTTTCCCTATAGCTGTTTCTACTCATTGTGGATTTTGTGGTACTAAGCCGAATGTGAATTTAGATCCATTGGTTATTGGTTGAGGAATTATCTTGGTTGCATGCTGTCTATTTTTAAGCAAAAAACAATACTAAATTTAGACCAAGCTAAAATCTTCACCTTTTCCAATATCGAACCAACGAATTCTTTGGAAAACCTTTGCTGGAATAGAGTAATTTATTATGCTTCCCAATTAACCTAAGACAAATGAATTTTCATTATGTCCATTCAATTTTCACAAGTAATATCCCATATAAGGAAAAAAAGTCGCGAAAAAGCAAAAAGGTACGATACAAGAATGCAAAAAACTATTAAAGATTCTGTGGGTAAACAGAACAAGGCTGTGAACTTCGGCTCTATAGTCGCAGTGCGTGGCAGTGTCGTAGATATATGGTTTGATAATCTATTGCCACCCATTTATACGTTACTACGTGCCGGAAAGGAAGGACAAATTGCAATTGAGGTTTTGACTCAACTTGACGAGCATCGTGTTCGTGGGATCGCTTTGACCCCCACCGAAGGTCTTGCTCGGGGCATTGAAGTTGAAGATACCGGAGGGCCTTTGAAAGCTCCCGTAGGCACGGGAATTCTCTCGCGGATGTTCGATGTGTTTGGAAATACCATCGACCGTAAGGAGGCACTTTTAGATGTCCAATGGCGCTCAATACACAATGCACCCCCGCCTCTGACTCAACGGTCCACTAAATCAGAGATCTTCGAAACTGGTATCAAGGTAATTGATGTGCTAATGCCTCTTGAGCGCGGCAGCAAAACGGGGTTATTCGGAGGGGCTGGAGTTGGCAAGACTGTGCTGCTAATAGAGATGATTCACAACGTTATCAAGCATCATCAGGGTGTGAGTATATTTTGCGGCATAGGTGAACGTAGTCGTGAAGGAGAAGAACTTTACCGTGATATGAAAGCTGCAGGAGTACTTTCTAACATGGTCATGGTTTTCGGTCAGATGAACNNGTTTGATGGGGCAAATGCCATCGCGACTGGGCTATCAGCCGACGATGAGCACCGAGTTATCGGAGCTCGAAGAGCGCATTTCCAGTACCGATTCCGGAGCCATCATGTCAATTCAAGCGGTATATGTGCCAGCCGATGATTTCACAGACCCTTCGGCTGTGCACACATTCTCACACCTCTCAACATCCATTGTTCTCTCGCGCAAAAAAGCAGGTGAAGGGCTTTATCCAGCCATTGACCCTCTGCAGTCAAATTCCAAAATGACCAATTCGAACATTATCGGCATGAGACATTATCGCCTGGCCCAAGAAATCCGCCAGACGCTCGCGCAATATGCGGAACTCNNGGCTGGAGCGTTTTCTCACTCAGCCTTTTTTCACAACTGAGCATTTCATCGGCCTTAAAGGCAAATTTGTTTCTCTCTCAGACGCACTCGATGGATGCGAGCGTATCCTGCTTGATGAATTCAAAGACTACCTAGAAAGTGATCTCTACATGATTGGGACAATTGAAGAAGCAATAAACAAAAAAATAATGCAGGGATCATCATGAATTCAACACTCATGAATCTTAAGAAGATTTGGAAAAACCCAAATTTATGGTTGATTGTATATAAGCGAATAAAGCATTTGTTGAAATTGAAGGCTTATCGAAACTGTCTACTATTATTCCGATATTCATGCAACCTACCAGTTATAATTCAATCTCTATCTGTTCGTTTTAAGCTACAATGTACAAGTAACTTCCGTATTTATTTTAAATTAATTATACCAAANNAATAGTTTCTGAATAAAACTTATTTTCCCATAAAATGTTTCAAAATTAAACAATAAAAAAATATTAATCACTTTTTAGAATAGTTTCAGAATAAATTCACTTCCCCATAAAACGTTGTAATCCAAAACATAATTTTATATTAATTATGTTTTTATTTTTTTGGAGATCTTCACAAACTCAAAAGAATTTCTATTAAACCTCAAATTTCCAAAAATTGCTTAGTTATGCATCATAAACAAACACCACAGTTGGAGTTTATCGAAATTCTCTTAACATTGAAACTTTTCCTAAAAAAGTAATGGAGATTAATCTGAAGGCAGCATGTGTAATTTTCTGCAAAATCTGCGCTATACACTTTATCCTTTTTTTNNATTTCTATCAATGAGTATTGAGACTGCTAGTCTCAATATTGATTCCTGGGTAGGGAGCGCACCTATCACCATACGTCTACTTTTGAGTTCCTCGTTTAATCCTTTCCATCATATTTGTTGTTCTTATTTTTTCCAGTGATTTTCTGGAAACATAGGAAATTTTCATGATATAAATACGCGAAAAAAAGCAAGATGAAGGCCAAAAGTGATGAAAAGCTTGTCTTTACGATGTTGTAAATGAAAAAGCATTAATGAATGAAGAAATTATACTGAATGAAACAGAGTATCAGGGAATCTTAAAGTTTTCGAAATATCCATTAGTGTTAATCAGAAGACAATTATTCTGCAGAATAAAATATCTAGCGTAACTATTCAGAGTATAGTTAGCTTATCTCACTTGAGCATCGCTAAATACTCTATATAAATTGATTAAATACGGGAAGCAATAAAAACCTATAACAAAGCAATCGACCATGCATTTTTATTGAACCCTATATAATTCAATGTAGAATGTCGCGAAAGGCACGATCTTGGATCTGCAAGGCAATTATAAAGACGCAGAAAACTACGCAGATAAAAACTTGATGCTTGATCCAAAGAATTTCTGTGGTTGGAATGCAAAGGGGATCATCGACGAAGCTAAAGCCGATAAGGCGGCAGCAATCTTTGATTATAAGAAAGCAATAAAACTTTACCCTGACGACACACCCGCATTGAAAGCATTATACATATTAGAGCATCCATGATAAAATGAT
>PLUB01000052.1 GCA_003164755.1 Methanosarcina sp.
ATTCATCTTTCCTTATGTTTCAGACGTCTACAATCAGTATTAAGACTGAACTTCTGTTTCTGGTAACTCTTCTTACACTGATTTTTCTCAATGGCTTTTGTGGGTTTATCAATCTGTACTCTGAATGACTCTGGCTCTTGTCATATCAAGCTTCGTTTTAAGGCACTGAAAATTGAAACCTAAATAGGTCATTAAAATGTCCCCCATCTTATTTTTTTGGTTAGTCTTTTCCATATTTTTGAGAACTCTACAATCAGCGTTAATACTTGAACTTATATTTATGATAACTCTTCTTACACTGATTTCTCTCAATGGCTTATGTGGCTTTATCAATCCGTACTCTGAATAACTCTAGCTCTTGTCATATCAAGATTCGTTTTAAGGCACTGAAAATTGAAACCTAAATAAGTCATTAAAATTTCCCCCCTTTTTTAGGTTGTCGCTCATGTAATTTTTATGTGCTAATTGCTCAACTGAATTTTAACTATTAGTAATTAAGATTAAAAATGGAATTTGAGTGCGAGATCATGTGCTGCTGCAGTCTTAAACAATTGATTCATGTTTATTTTGAAGGTAAACATATTCTCCCTCCGCACGTCTGGTTTTTTCGTGCCTATTTATGTTCCTTCCTGATTTATTTTCCTTCCATACTTATTTTGTGTATCTTCTGTTGAACTACACTCCTCAAGTCTTCAAGAAATGTTTGCAAATAATGCTTCTTGTAATACCTCCATCAAGTTCTATTACTTCATCCTTTTTTTTCTAAACTATCTGGCGTTCTTTCTTTGTTTTGACCCATAAAAGTCTAATTTTTGCTTGCCAGTGAGTATATCTAACTATATATATTAAATTATATAAAGTCTATAGAATTAGTTTTTCTTACAAATAGTAGTTTTTGAGAATTTTATAGAAACTACTTATAATCTGGAAGATTTATTTCCAAACTGCTTTTTTTTAGTTATTATCTATGGATTATAATTCCCATTCTTATTTTATTATGGGATACTGGATTATTTTAATTAATCATTGGGGTATGTTGTCAATTGGATAGACCTATTATGGTCCTACTCGACAATTTAAATTCCAGTCTTGTGGATTATTTAATATTTTCGAGTTTCCTCTTTTTCGATATGATCTTAACTTTTTGTAACAAAATTTTATAGATTCTTTCATTTATTTATTTTTTTGACTCAAATATTTCCCAAAGATTGTTTAAGACGTCGAAATGAGTATCAAACATTGTTATAAAATCCTAAAAGGATTCTGAATTATTTAGATTCCTAATTGACTAATGAAATAAAGGAAGAAGATTAATACATACTATGAAAATTATCACAGCAAGACAAATCTTTAAATAATGGTCTGAAATCAAAAAAGCTTTGGTGTAGTGAGCTTTGGAGTGATGAGGTTATATTGGAATGTTGATGATCATACAACCTTAGATTACATTGGGATATATATTGAAAACTAGGGAACCAGGAAGGTAAAGGATCATAAAAGTAAATTAAAAAATTTGATTTTGATAAATTCTTTATATATAGAGGGTAATGTGAACATTTCCAATTGCTTGCAGTGAGGGTATGCCACTGAAACTTTGATTTTTACCATATCTTTCTTTAATCCGACTTTCTGCGGATGCACACAAGGATATCATCATTTTCTCAATATAACCGTAGATTAAAAATTAATATAATTTCCATGTATAATAGTGGGCAAATAGGCAAACAAACTCTACATTGTGTACATCTATAAAATGTAGGTTGTATCAACGATATTACATCATTCAGAGGCTATATACAGTAAAATGAAGGTATCTATACCAGACGTGATTCATTTTTCGTCATGGTAATCAACTACTTCACTACGTTAAACTAATTGTTAGACATCTTTTAATTTTTATAAATGTTCTCAGAACTGACGAAATTCGAAATTACTGGAACAAAAGAAAGTTTTAAATATATCTAAGCGAAAATTCTCCATCTAATCTAATTATCGAATTGTGAATAATCCAAACCAAGAAGTTTGTCAAAATAACAACAAGTATGCTACCTTTATATCATAATGGATTCCGATAAACCCTGATTTTCACGAGTTATTTATATACAGTTTTAATGCACATGACGAAATTTAGGAGCTTATCGAAGTTCTCTATAATTTCGTTCTTGATTCAAAATTACTGGGTCACAGTGCAATAGAATCACTTCGGAAAGAACTATCCGGTTCCAAAAACAATTGACTAAGATACATTTCACTTTGATAGATTAAAAATGATTTCATGGAACTACTCATAACAGCTGCTTCGAATCTCAAATAGAGCGATTAATATAAGCAATATTAAGTAAGACTGAATGAATAAATATTAGATTAGTTTAGCTGTGTAGATATATCTAATAGATGAAGCTTTGTGATTATTCTATTCTCCTCAAATCCAAAAATAAACTAATTAGATGTGTTTCAGGATAATTTCAGCTGGATATTTTTATTATTTCTCTATCAACTCGAACTTGGGATGAATAATCTTAAAAAGAATATTAATATTACTTTTCTATAAAACTCGTGAAAAATGGCAGGGCATTTTAAATTATATGAGCTAGTTGATGAATTACTGAAATCAATATTTTAATCAAAAAATGAAAAATCGCTGGATGTTTGGAACAGTGTCTTTATATATACTCAGTAATGTTACAGGATATTTCAGCTCAATTTGTACCATGGATTTCGGGAAGGATTTTAAATATGTTTACCTCGAAGATAAAGAAAATTAATCTCAGATCCAGATTTCGGAAGATAATTCACAAAAAACATAAGATAGCATACAAAATTGCAGCTGTAATCTTGTTTATCCTATATATCTTGATTTTTGAGTATCTTATGGTTCTTGAGAATCATCCCGAAAATGCAAACATTATCACTGCTATCTATTGGGCTACAACTACTATTACAACTGTAGGATTTGGCGATGTGGTCTTCACTTCCCAGGGAGGAAGACTTTTTTCCATAATTATACAGATTGTAGGTGTCATTCTAATTTCAAGTTTTCTTATCACTTATGTAATAACTCCTTGGATGGACAATACTATCAAGTTTAGGCTTCCAAGAAAGGTCTCTTCCGAGATGAAAGATCATATAATTATCTGCGGATACAATCAGATGGTTGAGACCCTGATCGATGAATTGGCTGAGCAGAACCTACTGTTCTTAATAGTTGATGACGAAGAAGAATTAATAAGAGAACTTTCTTATAAGAGCATTCCTTGCATTTTTGGAGTCCTGAGCGATAAGCAGACACTTATAAATGCAGGTATCGAGAAAGCTGTAATCCTTATTGCAAACAAGTCTGACGAAAAAAATGCTAATATCGTCCTAACTGCCCGAGAATTTGAGAATCTTTACATCATTGCTATTGTTGAAGATATTTCTAATTTAAAATACCTCAAGTATGCAGGAGCAGATACGGTTGTTTCTCCCAAATCAATGTTCGGGCAATTTATAGGGAAAAAAGCGATGGACAGACTCGTAAGTCGAGTTACAGGAGCAACTGAAATTTTCGAAGGGGTTCATATAGTTGAGTTTCCGATCTATCTGAAAAGCCCTCTTATAGGCAAGAGGCTTAAGGAAGTTTCCAACCAGCAGCATTTGGCAGGTGCTAAAATTGTGGGAATATGGAAAAGTGGTACTCTTTCCTTTGAGCCGGATGCAGAAGATTTAATTCGAGAAAATTCAGTTCTATTGGCTGTAGGAACTCCGGAGGAGCTTTCAAAACTGAAGAAATTGACACATTGATTCGACTTATACATATGCCTTATGTGCTCGAGGAGGGACGTCAAGGGCATGGAGCCTCTTAATAGTTACTAGGATTGATACGATTAAGTATTATTCACATTTGGTTCTCCATTTCAACTGAGTAAGTCCTGATATATTCCAAATTTTATTTGAACTTTTTTTCGATAGGATCACTCATAAACTCAACTTTATCTGTGTCTACTTTATATTCGATTATTTAAATGTTTTTTTCCCCATGCTCAATTTATAGTCCTCAGAGTTGAAACAGTCGTCACATAGTACTTTAGTTTGATAGTTTAAATAACATTTGGAATGAAACATATCTTTTCATCAAAAATCATCTAATACCATTCAAAAATTTTATCAAAATTATCTAAGATTCACAATTTCACACCCCTCATACTGTAAAAAATATTTGAGTATTCATTTTTGGTTCAGTTTTAACATCTTTAGTGCCCAATTTTTTTCATAGTATTTAATATTTTCCCCCTTATCTACATATCTATCAAATTTAATCTCAAAAATTCAATCAAAATTTAAAAAAAATAACTATCAAAGGACGGAGAAATTATCTTTTAAATAGAATCATAAAATCGACTTTATGCAGATGTAAATAGATGTCAAATTTGTTTGCTTATTTGCTTATTATTATTCATGGAAGTTAGATTAATTTTAACGCTCTGTTGGATTAGAAAAGATATAGTATCCTTGTGTACATCTGCGGAAAGTATAAGGAGGATTCGATTTATCTCTTATTTTTTCTCGTGGGAATTTTTTCCAAATCTTTCCTGCCAATTTCTGCATTTGACCAGATTTTTTTCTTTTCTGGGTCATTATTTTTTGATTTTAATGATAGCTTTTTCTATTCTTAAATACTCCTCTTATTTTCAATGTCATCAATTGATAGAGATTATGACTAAAAGCCGTAGCACAAAATCTTTAAATTCACTTTTTGAGTAGTAGCGACAAGAACTTTTCCTGCTTTGAATATCTTCTTAATTCCGGCATAAACTCGTTTCTCTGGAGCTCTTTTTGAGCTAATACTCTTGTTTCATAATATATCACTCGTTTCCAAAGTATATTTTTTATTCTTTTTTCATTGTTGAATCATAACCTTTTGATTTTGTTTCAAAGTATCTTCTGTCTCTATGAGCTCCCTCATTTTTTTTCTGGAAAATCTACCTGAGAATCCTTAAGTGATGACGTTGTTGTTTTGAATCTTATGATCAGCTCATAATCCCTATCTATTATGCTATGAAGTTTATATTCAAAGTGTTGCTTACTGTAATTTTTTTCTAAGCTTATCCTATGCTTCTCCTTGTTTTTGCTTCTTTTTCTTGAGCACTAAGGCAAAAGATATATCTGAATTTTTCGAACTAATATCAGCAAAAAATACTTATGATATCATAGGGATTTGATAACTCAAAAACAAAGAATTTAGACATCGCTGTCAAAAAGGCAGAAGACTTGGATATGATGTTGCTATTCTTGTTACTCTATTCACCCGATCGAAATAACTTTAATTTTTCTGTAAAAGTGTAAAAAAATATTTTAAAATAATTCCTTGGGTTAGTTATGAGACTCAGAGAGTTGATCAGAATTAAATATACAGAGTTGGCTATAGTCAACATTCTAATTAAAATCTTATTTATCTAACCATGCTGCATGTAGTAGAGCATGTTCTAGCCACTGCTTTGGCATAAGGAAATTATTCAAAATCAAATATTTAAATTTCTGATATGCTTTATTTTCCTTCTGGTTTCCCTGATCTTCAGGATAATTTTTAATGAAATCGGGAGTTGTCATATCACTAAATTCTCAATGTAACTTCCCTCACTCAAAGTTTACCATCTAAAAAGCTGTCTTTTTCTTATCTATGAATACCATCAAATTTACTTTCTTGATTCGGGCAGAAAATCTCAGCAGACTTCGGTTTCGGTTTTGTTTTTCCATTAAGTATATGGTGTATATTTATATGATGCAGGATGAATATTATTTGGCACCAGAATATATCCATTCAGAAAAAGTCACATTGATACTTTAAAAAGTGTCTTGGAGAAAGTGAATGTTAAGCCACAAAACAAACTTATTAGCCTTAAAAAATTATGTCTCAATCTATAAGAGATTACTGGTTGAGAAAAAAAGTATATCACTATTTATATATTCTAAAAAGGTAGAAAATATATGAGTGTTTATGTCACTCACTTAAAAAATAGCACTTAGAATAACCCTTAATATCTGCGGTTTTCTCTGGGTGTCCTGTGGTTAGGAAGACAATCCCTACAGTAAACCGGTCTTTCGGGATCAGGTTTGAAAGGCACCTCTGTTTCAGCTTTGCAGTCCGAACAGGTTGTCTTGTGCATTTCTCTGGGAGCTCCAAAATTATTTCCTCTGAAGTTATTTCTGTCATTAAAAGCCATCTTTGTTTCACCTTTGGTTTATTTTTTGTTATTAGTTTAAAAATAAGATTGTATAGAACTCTTTGTTTAAAAACAAAAATTGGTTTTTTAACAACAGATGATTATACGTCTCTTTATTTTTAATGAACTTACATAGCAGCTATTGTATATAAATATATCTGTATTCGTATCTGGTATGTCGATAAAAAAATATAACTAAGAATTATCATTCCTTTAGTATTCTTGATAAAGCCAAAGAATATGGATTCAAACCTAAATTTATCATCTTTGATACGTGGTATGCAAGCGTAAAAAACAACAAAGCAATTAGAGAAAAACAATGGTATTTTTTAACAATATTGGAATCACATTTTTTGGTAAATCCTGATAATATGAGAAATATGCTTCTTGTTAATAGTTGGTTTGAAATAGTTGAATTCCTCATGAAGGAATTATGGTTTATCTGAAAGCTTATGAATTTTGTGAGAGTAATTTGGATAGTTTCAAAAAACGACGAAACGAAAATACTTTGTAACAAATGTACTGGATATGGATGAATCCAAGAAAACAGATTTGGTTAATAAGTCCTGGAAAATTGAAGAGTATCCATAGGGAAATAAATATTATGTTATGTGGAAAAGGTTCAAACAAGAAAAAAGAAGTCAACAGAACACATATAATGTTCTCACTGAGAGCTTTTCTAAATTTGTATTACAAAAAATTTGGAACAAGATTTATTGGGCTGAAGGTAATACAAAAATTCACAGAATTGAGAAATGGTACATATGAGTCAACAAAGATACAGCTTAATTATATCATAAACCTTGAATAAATTGAGGGAAAACAATCCACAAAGCCTGATACTGCATAAATCCTAAAATGGAATTAAATGTGATATCTTTCTACTTACTTTATCACCCCAAAAGAAAGGGTCATTTTGGATTTGAGATGACTGTCGGGTTACCAGCAGTTAGAGCTTTGATACTTCTATTCAAACGAATAATGAACCGATTTCCAGAAGGTAAAATTAAAAAGAGAGACTTTTTAATATCCTTGCGGTCGCCAAAATTTTCAATAATTTTCCTGGCAATTGACTTCAATCAATCAGAAACCCAGAAGATAAATAAAACGTCTAGTGATGGTAAATTTTCGATCCCCGAAGATATTAAAGGGTCTCTTAAATTTATATTCGTTCTCACAGAAAGGGTTAATATTATGAAAAGGCGAAAGGAAATGAGTAAGCAATTTATGATCTGAGAATTGATCCAAATTTTTTTAGCAAAGGCGAAGAAACCCATTTTTATAATCAATGAACTTTTGAAGTGACTTATTTTACTCAACATATCGGAAAAGTTCTCAAATACCATGATTATTTTCTGAACTCCATAGTTTATGTTGAGGTCCTTCTACTTGAATCATAGATGAAACAGATAGCAGATCACAAAGAAGCTAGCCAACTTGACTTCAGCACACTATAAAACTTTGCCAAACTCTGTGTTCTGTTCATGAATTTTCTGGGTGAGTGCACAAATTTTGCTGAGTTTTTGAGGGTCACAATGATACAGAAAAAATAGGGTGCTAAGAAATTTAGGACAAGTTCGAACAAATCAGAAACTCTATTGAGATATTTTACCTCTCATCAAAATGTTTCCTCATAAACTTCACCTTTAAGGCAGGTACTAATATCCCCCATTACCTTCTCACATTCTATATTTTAGGCTCAAGCATTATGCTGGAGAATAGTAAACTTCGTCTCACAAGTTATCATTAGATAGGCAGCAAAGAGTTATATACATGAAACGGAGTTACATGATAACTATTCAAATAAGAAGTTATTCAGCGTAATCACTTCGTCTGCCTGCACCATAGAGATGAATTCAAAAAAGCATATGTAACTTATCCAAGAAAATCTTATTTTTGCTGTGTAAGTTTTATGTATTCCGGTTCTGAATTTACCTGGTCCTTAGGCACATTCTAGCATTCCCGGGGATATTAACCATTTATGCGGCGTGTTTACTTATATTTAGCTGGTCTCCTGTACCGTTTTAATAAGTGACCTTTTTCCATAAATTAAAGTTCTGGGTATGCTGTAGAGAGTATTAGTAGCAAGTCTGCAATCTGCAAGATTTGTAGAAAATAATTGTCAATAATAGAGTGAGTATATGGAGAAATTAGCAAAATTTAAGGCATTGGGGCTTTCAGACAGCACGTTGAAAGCTCTAAAAAAGAAAGGGTTTGAAGAACCAACTCCAATTCAAGAAAAAGTTATTCCGCTTTTCTTGAAAGGAGAATGTGATATTATAGGGCAGGCACAGACAGGGACAGGGAAAACAACGGCTTTTGGAGCCCCGATTATCGAAAAAATCCATGAAAAATCAGGTAAAATACAGGCAATAATCCTGACACCAACACGAGAATTGGCAATTCAGGTTTCAGAGGAACTAAACTCCCTCAAAGGAGATAAAAAACTGCATATCATCCCCATATATGGTGGGCAGTCTATGACCCAGCAACTTCGTGCACTGAAAAGTGGGGTTGACATTGTTGTAGGAACACCTGGAAGAGTCATCGACCATCTTGAGCGAAAGAGCTTAAACCTCAAAGATGTTGCATATTTCGTGCTGGATGAAGCCGACGAAATGCTAAATATGGGTTTTATTGATGCCATAAAGGAAATTTTGAATGCAACTGGTCCTGAAAAAAGAATGCTTTTCTTTTCAGCTACAATGCCAAAAGCAATCCTCGGGATCGTCAAAAAGTATATGCAAAAATATGAGCACGTTGCCATCGAGGAGGAACTTGTCACAGACCTGACCGAACAAATCTACTTCGAAGTCCAGGAAAACGATAAATTTGAAGCCCTCTGCAGGATTATTGACATTGAAGATGACTTTTACGGGCTCATATTTTGCAGGACAAAAACTGATACAAGTCGGCTTGCTCAAAATTTAGGAGACAGGGGCTATTTAGTCGATGCCCTACACGGTGACCTCTCGCAACAGGAGCGGGAAAAAATTCTGAACAAATTTAGGAAGCAGAAGATAAATATTCTGGTAGCAACTGATGTTGCAGCAAGAGGTATAGATATCATAGAGCTTACCCATGTTATCAATTATTCCTTGCCCCAAGATCCTGATTCCTACGTGCACAGGATAGGAAGGACAGGAAGAGCCGGTAAGCAGGGAACTGCTATTACCTTTGTTACATCCACGGAATATAGGCGGCTAACCTACATAAAAAAGACCTCTAAGTCCGATATGAAGAAAGGACGATTGCCTGAAATAAAAGATGTTATTAAAGCTAAACGGGCAAGAGTGAAGGCTGAACTTGAATCAACCATAAAAGCAGAAGAATACATTGATTGCCTTGAAATGAGTGAAAAACTCCTCGATGAATATCCGGCAGAGAAAATCCTGGCTGCAGTCCTTAAGTATGCTTTCAAGGAAAAGTTCGATGAAAGCATATATGCAGAGATTTCCGGCAGTTCATATGTCGACAGAAAGGGTAAAACCAGGCTATTTATTGCCATGGGAAAAGTCGACGGCATGACTCCGGACAAGTTACGAGAGTTCATACAGGAGGAGACAGGAGATAGCGAACTGAGAATAAAGGATGCAGAGATTTTTCCAAATTTTTCTTTCGTAACAGTACCCTTTGCTCAAGCTGAAACATTACTTGAAATATTCAAAAACAAAAAGAGAGGACGAAAACCCTTTGTGGAACTTGCCCAGAAATCAAAGGGAAAAGGCTCAAAGAATACGAATAATTCTGGCAACATGAATAATTCGAATGACACGAGAAATACGAAAAAAAAGGACTTTTCGTATTAATTCAATTTATTTATTTCAGTATTTTTGAGACTACAAATCTTCGGCAACTCCGGCAAACTCGGGAACATAAATTTATCCGGGAATTATTTTAACCATATTTTTCTAGCTATTTATATATTATATATGACAGAAACCTGTGTTTTACAGAAACAGTAGCTTCGAATCTCCTTAGTTCCTAAATATATATTTTACAGATCAAGTTGTGCTTGAGAAACTTCAGACTAGAAGATAGCTTTTTTTTCGAAAAGTCATTTCAAATACAGATCAAATATTAGAAATTGCTTTTCAAGGAGCAGGCTCTAAAAGCTATTATATGCTGGGACCTCGCGCTTGAAAACAAGGAATCATACACTGAGTTCCATGAAATTGCGTTATCCAATTTTTCATCCCACTTTCACAGTAAAACAGCATAAATTCACAATTTTTCTTGCTATCAATTTTCGATCGTATCCATGATTTTGTGAAAATGTGTGCATGAGACTCTCTCTGTAATTGCCCAAAAAATGATAGCTCTACTCTTTTTTTAGATTTGCTCAATTACTCAAGGAAACGATCCAATTTTCGATCGTTTCCTTAGCAATTAACTTCTAAGGATTTCGAGAAACCCCAATTTTTAGCCGGTTGTTTGTAATGCCTATATAAGCAATTTGTTGAAATTGGAGGTTTATTTAAATTCTCTTCTGATTATCAATTGATGGAAAAATAATAATTATTACCAATAGACTACAGATTAATCAGATCCTCCTACTAAATTTGCTCATTGAATCTTAGTAAAGATAGCTAATGATATTTTTTCCCCCGGCTGAATAGTTACGCTGATTCTATTATTATTTGTGTGGATTGATATTCTTTCTGATATGGATTTCTCATAGTTTTGTCTGGAATAAAGTTTTTCCAGATTATGGAGTTACTAATCAAGGAAATACGTCCTTAAACAGGCATTACATATTTATATATATATATACAAATGTTAATTTTGCTATCTCTTTGTCTACTATTATTCATTAAAGGTTGGTCTAATTTTTAATCCATCGGTACGTTGGAAAAATGGATGGTATTCTGTGTGTATCTTTGGAAATTTGTGGTAAATAATTAAGTAATGTATACAAAAATTATGATACTGGGGTTCATGGAAGTGTTAAATTGAGAAAAAAATAGATGAAATTTTGGTGTACATCTTTGGAAAGTAGTGGTAAGTAATTAAGTAATATATACTCAAAGGGTGGCAATAGAATTCATACAAGCATTAATTTGGACAAACATGGCAAAAAAACAAACGAAGTAAACATTATCAAAGTTATTTAAATTTAAGTAAAACTGGTTTTTATATATGCAAATATTAATTTAATTTGAAATTTCAATTTAAGGAAACTCCTTAAATTGATTCTTTACTTCGCCTAAAAAAGTAATTATTAACTTCAATTCCTAGTGATTTTCAATTTCAAGTTCTAGTAGAGTCCTTCTGGCCTCGCATCTTTTTTATGGATAAGGCTATCTGTTTTGTGATAATCGATTTAGGACCTTTGTCGTCTACAAGCACTCTCCCGCTTATTTCCCACCAGGACTTGGGGTAGGCTTTTTCGGGCTCTATTTCCGGATTTAGGCCAAGTTGCTTGGCTGCTTCGTTAATCTCATTGAGCTGCGGCTCCTTCATCGAATTTTTCCGAGCGATTATTCTTCCCTTGCTCCTTGACTTCATCTGGTCAATGTATATTGGCCAGATTACAATTTTTCCCTTATCTTTCATCATCATAATATCTTTGTTCTAAATTGCTTTCATCCAATTTAAAACTGCTCTGGAGATTCTTAAAGGTCAGAACCTTATCCTTATCGTCGAGTTTTTATCATTTTTCAATTTTTGTCCTCTTCGATTATTTGATTGATTTTCTACAAAAACACATCTAGTACTATTTGTTTGGTCTTTTTGTTCAGCACTTCAATGAGGTTAGTTAGATCAATATACTTAGGTGCATGGGAACAAAAATTTTAGTCATAATTGGAATTTGATTATGAAAATATCAATCACTTAATGACGGATAGCCAAATTTCAAAATCTGTAATTATTTATCTTCCCAGGACAAATTTTGCATGGTGCTAATATGATTCCGTCGTTTGCAATTGATGAGAAGGTAAGAGCTTATATAAGAAAAAGCGGGCAGGATTTCAGGCTTTCCACTTCTTCCGAGGGCCCGGTACTTCTTACGCTTGATTACGTTTCACCGAAATCTTCAGATCTTAAGATACTTATTGGTAATAATGTTCTTTATATTTCAAAGATCCAGGCAAGGTATATAAAGAAAATTGACTGGCCTATGATGGAGAGATTTCTGAATTTTTCCGGAGAGCTCAGCACCTAAGTTTTGAGTTTACCTGTCAGATTTTTATTCTTTCTTTAGTAAATTAGAGTTTTTTTTGTCTCCCTTCTCCATTATGATTACAGTAGCTCAAATTTGATGTAGCTTCGAATATTGTATGACAAAAAATAGAGTCTTTGCAGGGATAATTTTAGACATGTTAGCATCTTAAACTCATAGTTTACTTATATCCAGTTTCTATATTCTATTTTTCTCGGCATTCATAAGATATTTTCTTGCCAAATTTGTCTATAAGATCAACTTTTTTATTTGTTGCAAATCAGATGCATTCTTTGTTCTGATACAACATTGCCATAATATTGAAAGTTGATCCTCAGTCATTAAACTTATATTCAAGGGTGGAATTTTTTTTCGATGTAAATCAATTGCTTCATGAACTTAAAATAGTTTTTTAATATACATCGGAGTTGTAGACATGGCTTTGGAACTTAAAGATTCGGAACTACTGGATTATCCGCTTTATTTATTAAGAAGAGAGAGCATAGGATAATGGCTAACATATTCCAGATCCTAAAAAGGCTTCACTTTGGGGGAAAAAAGAATTGCCGCAGACTGAAAAAGATCTCTTGAAGCTAAAGGGAGAATTTTTGTGGAAATAAAAACTAAATTAATTTTTATATTCCTTGCTCTGATGGTGGTCTTGGTATCAGGTTGTATCGAAGAAAAAAAGAAGATTTTCCTTGATCAGCCCGGCAATATCTCTAGCTATGAATTTGAGGTTTTTCAGGATTCATGGATCAATCAAACACCTGTAAATACCAGCACATACTATTTACTAGAGGATAATAAAAAAGCACAGGTTGTAAACATTGTAATAAATTGTAGTAAATTTGATATTTATCCTCCCGATACCCTAGGCGGCAATTCAGAGGATAAACCAATTGAAAATTTTGTATTGCTCGTAGATCCTTCAAATAAGATCGTAGCAGATATCAATACTTTACGAGAAATTTCACACAAAACTGAGAATTCATCTGTCAATTATACTCTGACTCAAGAAATTAGCCAGAACCTGAAAGTTATACACCTCGAATTCGAAGAACCTGTCACAGGATTTATTGCTTATACACATGAAATTCCAGGGACCCAGAGCTTTGGATTCATAAAACCTGATTCTGAGTTTATACGTGTGGTTTTTCCAGCAGGGTATGTTACTGGCAACAGGGTATTTGGGATAGCACTACCGACCCCTTCCAACGTAACTTATGATGAAAAAGGAAGGCAAAATCTCCGTTGGATTTCTTCGAAAATGGGAAAAAGAGAAGTTGCTATTCAGGTACAATATTATACTAAATCTGCACCTGCGTTTTTCTTAGCCACAATTGTGATACTACTCATTGGCGTTGGTCTTGTGATTTCGCATTATCACAGGATTGAAAAAGAACTTGAGGCTGCTAGAGGGATTTTTGAACTCGAAAAGGAGTACAAGAAGAAACAGCAGAGAAAGAAATAAACCTTAGGTGGGGTATCTCCTTTGAATTAGACTTTTTCATCCTGATCTGTGTTTAGGAAAAAATAAATTATTTATTCTCAAGTGTTTTGATAAATATATAAAGTTTATCCTATACATATAAGAGGTGTGTGAATAATTGTTGGAAGTTATACGTTTATATAAATATTATATTATTTATACTTATTTTTTCTTTAATGAAGACAGAGGTTTAATCCGGAACAGACTTTTTTTGTTAAAGTCAGAGCCAAAAGCTTGTAGCCAGGTATATGTTTTCTGGTGCCTCTCTATTATAGTCACCTCTTTTATAATGCAAAATTATTGAAACCAAAGGCGAAAATGTTCTTGGTGAAAGAATATATGCTGCAAAGCTGGCAAAAGGATGAAATGAAAAAAAGAATAGCTCATTTTTATTTTTTATTGAATTTATCTAGAAAGTCATTCTGCTTCTAATGGTTGAGAGTTTTCAGAATCTTTTTCATGATCTTAAAACTAGATTATTCACTCAAAATGTGAAGTTCAAGTAAGCAAATTTTGAGTTTTTGGATCGGTTATAATTTATAAACTGTCATTCTTTGGACATTTCATGAACAAAAATGAAGAACCTACAAATCATGTGAATATAGGTCCAGATGGAAATCCGCAATGTTTTCAAGAAAAAGCTTTTACTTAGTATAGATTTAAGTAGCCCTAATACCCTTAAGGATTGCAGACATTGAATGCAGCATTATGCCCGTTAAAGCCATAAAACTCCCTGCAGCAATCAGTAAGGTCATGAGCATTGCAAGCCCTAAACTGAGACCTTCTCCCATGGAAAATGTTTGCAGGAAGTGAGCAATCATGTAGAGGCCGCCTGCTCCAAGGGATATACCGGGGATTGTGAAGTAAAAAAGGGGCTTGTTGAATTCCATGTCCTTTAAGATCATGACGAGGACTTCAAGACCGTGATGAATCGGATGTTTAGTGGAACAGTCAACGTCATAACGGACGCTTATTTCGACTTCTTTTATGCGGAGGCCGGCCTTCCCGGCATCTGCAAGCATTTCGCTTTCTATAGCCATGCCCTGTGCGTTGAAGCGAAAAATATCTATTGTAGAGGCCGCAAAGGCGCGGAAACCACTCTGGGAATCGGTAATATGGATGCCTGAGCTTATGTTAGTGAACCTGTCCAAAATGGTCTGGCCGACGCGGCGATAAAAAGGAGTGTTTTTATCCAGGCCGTTTAAGTAGCGGCTACCATTTACAATGTCAGCATTTCCTTCAATAATTGGACCCACTAGCTTTGGAATGTCAGCAGGGTTGTGCTGGCCGTCTGAATCCATCGTTACAATTATATCGACACCCAAATTGGCTGCGACTAAAAAACCGGTTTTGAGAGCTCCACCTTTTCCCATGTTAATTTCATGTACGATTACTTCGGCTCCAGCTTCTCTGGCAATGTCAGCTGTACGGTCTGAACTACCGTCGTCAACAACGATTACGTTGTCTGCATGAAATCTGGTAAGGAGGACCATGCTTCCGATGGAGACTTCTTCATTATAAGCAGGAAGAACTACTATGATGTTCTGGGGAGTTATACCTCTCTCGGGTTGATATTGTTCTGTTTTACTTATGCACCGAATTTTTTTGTTTATCGATAGTTCATTATTCAATTTGAATAACCCCCAAGTTATATTCTAAAACTATTGACAGGAACTATGAATTCAAGCACTGGTGTAATCAAAATCGATATAATTGATTTGCATGATTTTTCCCAGTATCGGCGATTGCCTCGTCCACCACCTACAAGATCGATATTTTAAAATTTCTAAATCTGAGTATGTGCGATACTCACAGTAGTCAACTATAATACATTATTTAATTTATGCTTCTTTATCTTTAAATAAACAGATTTTAATTTAATTCATTTATGTTTTATAGATGAACATCTAGAAACTAGATAAACATTGTAGAATATATTTTCCTTAAAAAAGATAGTTATCGCTAAATGATGAAAATAAAAATATAATGATATTTACTCTTAAGATTAATTTGAGAAACTTCTTACTTTAACAAGTTTAATACTTCACCAACTAGTTCAGATATCCTGTATAATTCTATCCATTTTCTCGAATTTTACTTTGAATTTGTTCCATTTCCTTTTTACATCCACCAGGGAGATAATTTTATACTTATATATTTCTTACAGTAAAACAAATAACAGGAAATTTAATCGATTCAAACAATTTTTTGTAGAGAGACACATTTCTGAAACTCATTTTGATTTTTATCTCCTTTGATGGCTACAAGTCGATTTTCTTTAGATAATTGCGTAACTAAATCCCACAAAGTATTTTTGAACCTGTACTTTGAATTGAGTGTGTGCATAACATTTGTATAGGCATTGATGCTAGAACTTTGAAACCTAGTTTAGGTGTCAGTTTTGATTGAATCAAAATTGAACTATTTTTGATAATAGCGGTAACTAAATGGTTTATACGTTTAGCTCCATTCAAAGTAAATGTGCCAATATTTTGTGATTTGTGGTCAATTCCAGATATAAATGTCGAATAAAATTGTTCAGATATAAGATGTTATTATAGTTACTGGAAAAAATACATATATGTTGTGAGAATCTCAAATTAGCTCTTAAAATCCGTGATTCAATTTAAAAATTGTTTTTTTTAAAAAATATTCTACAAATGAATTTTTGTTCTGAATTTTGTTTTGTAATTCAGTAGGCATCAATAGTTGATATGCACTGGGGTTCAGGAGTGAGTAAAGTTTACTTCTCTTTCACTTTTCTGACTTAAAATTTTACTGTACGCTTACTATGACCATATCTATTTTAGCATTCCACTCTTTTTTTGTATAGTTCTTTGAATTAATAATCTCTAATATTTTTGTTTCTCAAATACATGCCAATCTGAATCATTCTTCCATTATAACAACGGAAAATGAATTTTTCTTCCATTTTTGCATTGATATCTCTTCCTTTTTTCCACATTTTATTGGCCCATGATCTATTCTCTCAATCTCTACTTTCTTATTGATTACGGCATTCGATTCATAAGAGCTGATTGATTTTGCTTTAAGATGAAATCATATATATGCATGATTAAGAAACGAATCATAACCTCATCAGCAGAATATTATTATATATCAGCATTTATTTTTGTAAAGCTTGTAAATGTCTAATAAGTTCAAGAAAATCATAAGCAAGATAATTAATATAAGTCCTGAAAACAGGATAAGTTCCAAGCATTGTGATGTATACCTTATCATTTTATATTAATAATTCGGACTGTAATCAACATGCTTATCGTATCTTGAAGCTCTAAGTGAAGTGAAACCGATCTTAGCTTTTTTTTCTTGTGAGAGTTTTGAGGTTTTTTTATCAAACAACATCATTATCTCGTTGATTCCTTTCTCTACGAGCCTCTTATTCATAAAATGATCAGGTTTCAACCTTAAGGAAATTTTATCTGGACTTTTTCATAAAAAAGATTCCAGAAGAGTTTCTTCCTCTGTTAGTGAAGAAATGGTTTTATCATGCTTAAGTTTTCTAAAACATTTTACAATAAAGAGTTTTTATCATACCAGAAACACTTTAATTGAAAACTTTTGTTGGTATAAAAAGTGTTTTCTACGTCTTTGAAATATCTCAATGCGAGAAAGTGCAAAAATTGGCAAATTGAAGTACCTTCGATGCTAAGGTAGTTTTCAAGGGAGTTCTCGGAGAGGACTCCCTTAAATGCCAGATTGTTTTAGCTATGAGAACGTAAAATTTTGTATTATTTAATGTTGATGCCGTAAAATAAAAAATAAGTGAAGACCAGGATTAATGAAAAAAAGAATAGATTTTAAGTTAGAAGTCCAATTTGAGAGCTTCTGTTTCACATCATCTTTTAATAAGGCAACTTAAGTAGATTAACTTTTGCAATCATCGATTACAATTTAATGAAGTGCTGTTATATTACATCTTTTTATAAACTGATTTCACAAATTATTTGAACTTCGTTTTTTTAAGCAGGAATCTTATTTAAGTATTACTTTCTCACATCAGCCTTTACTAATAATTTTCTTGATATAATAGAAGTGATTTCTTCAGTTAACTAAAATATCTTGGATTTGACTGTCTAAAATATGTCCAAATATTTTTACAATGCCGCAAGTCTTGCTCTGACCCCCTAGGTGATACAAATTTTTGCTTATGAAACAGAAAATGTTTATTTAACCAAAAAATGTGTTAAAAAATGAGTATAAAATTAGCAGATTTGGTATAATCTTATGTAAAAATACCTTTTCCAAGAGAATTTATACCGAAGAATCTGATATAATTTTCAGCGGATCTAAAGGCTTAAAATGTATGAGTGCAGATTGAATTCGGTTTATGGTAGAAACATCGTAGGAAATATAAAATCAATATGATAATAATTGAAGGATTATATCACTAATATTATTTTCTAAGATCTTTTTTGACAAAAGTTTTCTCACGAATTTTTAAAAAAAGCGAAATGTTGCATAATTCAGATAATTATCATATTTTTATGGAGAATAACCCAAAATGAGTGATAAACAGGTTTATGATGCTTCGCGCATTCAGGTTCTGGAAGGTTTGGAAGCTGTTCGGAAACGTCCCAGCATGTACATAGGAAGCACAGATGGTCGTGGACTCCATCACCTCGTCTATGAAGTAGTAGACAATAGTATCGATGAAGCCCTTGCAGGCTTCTGTACTCAGGTAGAAGTTACGATCAACTCAGACATGAGTGTGACAGTCCTGGATAATGGGCGAGGTATTCCCATTGATCCTCATCCATTTCACCAGAAATCAGCCCTTGAAGTAGTTATGACCGTTCTGCATGCCGGAGGAAAGTTCGACAAAAATACTTACAAAGTATCCGGTGGACTCCATGGCGTAGGAGTTTCTGTCGTAAATGCTCTTTCTGAATGGCTGGAAGTAGAAGTTAGTAGAGACGGCAAGAAGTATTTTCAGCGCTATATCCGTGGAAAACCTGAGGCTGATGTTCAGGAAATAGGAACTTCAGACATTAGGGGCACAAAAACTACTTTTAAACCAGACACTAAAATCTTCGAGACCACAGATTTAGATCATGATATCCTCTCTAACAGGTTAAGAGAACTTGCTTTTCTTAACAGGGGTCTTAACATACTCCTGGGGGATTTCAGAAGTCCAGAAGGGCAGGAAGAAATTTTCGCATATCAAGGGGGAATAGTGGAATTTGTGGAGTACCTAAACAAGAAAAAACAGTCTCTCCATGAAAAACCGATTTACTTTGAGCGTCAAAGAGATGATATGATAGTAGAGATTGCTATGCAGTACACGAATAGTTATGCAGAGAACGTGTATTCCTTTGCAAACAATATAAATACCCATGAAGGTGGAACCCATATAATCGGTTTCAAAACTGCACTGACAAGGGTTTCAAATGACTATATTAAAGCTAACAAGCTTTCCAAAGAAGATGCCAAGCTCACCGGTGATGACGTAAGAGAAGGTTTGACTGCAATCATCAGTGTTAAGCTCATGGAACCCCAGTTTGAGGGACAGACCAAAACTAGGCTTGGAAACAGCGATGTCAAAGGAATAGTAGATTCTCTTGTAACTGATGGGCTTGCGGAATACTTTGAGGAAAATCCAAAGGTTGCAACCATTATCCTCGAAAAAGCTCTCCTTGCACAGAGAGCAAGGGAGGCTGCAAAAAAGGCGAGGGAACTGACGAGAAGAAAGAATTCTCTCGAAGTTAGCACCCTTCCAGGTAAACTTGCGGACTGCTCGGAAAAGAATCCTGCAAATTGCGAAATTTATATAGTGGAAGGAAACTCAGCAGGAGGTTCGGCAAAACAGGGTCGAGACAGGAGTTTTCAAGCTATTTTACCTCTCAGAGGAAAGATTCTTAACGTGGAAAAATCCAGACTTGCAAAGATCCTGAAAAACAATGAAATTATTTCCCTCATAACTGCTTTTGGAACCGGTGTCAGCGAAGATTTTACCCTGGAGAGTGCTCGCTATCACAAGATCATTCTCATGACAGATGCTGATGTTGATGGAGAACACATCCGAACTCTTCTTCTCACACTTTTTTTCCGTTACATGCGGCCCCTTATCGATGCTGGATACGTGTATATTGCCCAGCCTCCCCTCTACCGTATAAAGAAAGGCAAAGCTGAGTACTATATACATTCGGACAGAGAGCTCGAAAAAAAGAAGAAAGAACTCGGGGACAAGGGACTTACAATCCAGCGCTACAAAGGGCTTGGAGAAATGAACCCAGAACAGCTATGGGAAACCACCATGAACCCTGAGAGCCGGACCCTTTTGCAGGTGACCCTGGAGGATGTGATCCTGGCTGATGAAATTTTCAGAATTCTTATGGGAGATGAGGTGGAGCCGCGCCGGAAATTCATAGAAACTCACTCGAAAGAGGTTGTGGACCTGGATATCTGAGGTGTCTAAAATGGCAAAATACGAAAACGGAATAGAACAAGAAGCTGAAGTGAAAAAATCTCATCAAGCCACTCTTATCCCGAAAGAGCAGAATAAAGAGTCGGAAAATGAGGAAATTACCTCCGCTCTCGCACAAAAAAATCCTGAAAATAAATCCAAAATATCTGTATCCTGTCCTGCTCCGGAAGACCCTGAAGACGAAGGCCCAGATTCAGAAAAGACAGGGGTTACTGCTGTTCTTATCGACGATGAGATGAAACGCTCCTACATCAACTACGCAATGAGTGTGATAGTCGGGAGGGCACTTCCAGATGCCCGTGATGGTTTAAAACCGGTTCACCGCAGAATCCTTTTTGCCATGAAAGAGGCAGGGATTACTCATGACAAGCCCTACAAGAAATCTGCCCGTGTGGTAGGTGACGTGCTAGGAAAATATCACCCTCATGGGGACACAGCAGTTTATGACAGTATCGTGCGGATGGTTCAGCCTTTCTCTCTTCGTTATCCCTTAATCGATGGGCAGGGGAACTTTGGATCTATTGATGGGGATGAGGCTGCAGCCATGCGTTATACTGAAGTTCGCATGGACAAAATTGCAGAGGAGATGCTGACAGATATTGAGAAGGAAACGGTGCCCTTCAGGCCGAACTATGATGGATCCATGGAAGAGCCCGTGGTGCTCCCTTCAAAACTTCCGAACCTCCTCATAAATGGCTCAACGGGCATTGCAGTGGGTATGGCAACAAACATGGCCCCTCATAATATACGAGAGGTAATTGACGGCACCCTCATGCTTATTGAAAACTCGGAAATAACAATTATGGAACTCATGGCCACAATCAAGGGTCCTGACTTCCCTACGGGTGCCCATATCCTGGGAACAGCTGGCATAAAGTCTGCGTACATGACTGGAAGGGGCTCGGTAAAGATTCGAGCAGTCGCTGAAATTCAGGAACTGAAGAAAGACAGGGAGCAGATTATTGTAACAGAGCTTCCATATCAAGTGAATAAAGCTCGGATGATTGAAAACATTGCTCAGCTAGCCCGGGAAAAGACAATAGTTGGAATTTCAGATCTACGAGACGAGTCAGACAGGGATGGGATTAGGGTTGTTATCGAGATTTCCCGGGGCTCTAACTCAAAGGTTATCTTAAATCAGCTCTACAAGCATACCCAGATGGCGACTAGTTTCGGAATAATCAATTTGGCCCTTGTGGATGGAATTAAGACAAAGGAACTGAATCTAAAGGAACTACTGAAAATCTATCTGGACTATAGGATGGAAATCATCCAGAAGCGGACGGTCTATGATCTCAAGAAAAGTGAAGAGAGAGCTCACATCCTGATAGGGCTGGGAATTGCCATGGATAACATAGACGCAGTAGTTGTCCTGATTAAAGGTTCAGCAAACGCCGATATAGCAAAGCAGATCTTGATGGATAATTTTGCCCTTGACGAAATACAGTCTAAAGCTATATTGGAAATGCGCCTACAGCGCCTTACTGGACTCGAGACTCGTAAAATTATTGAGGAGCTGGAAAGTCTCAAGAAACTGATCGCTGAATTCATGAAGATACTTGAAAGCGACGAAATCAAGTATGAAATAATTAAAAACGAGCTTATGGAACTAAAGGAAAAATACGGAGATGTACGCAGGACAAAAATTTTGCAGGATGCTGCTGAGGTCACTGATGAAGACATGATACATGAAGAAAATGTCGTGGTCACGATTACAAATGAGGGCTATATAAAACGTATTCCTCTAGATACTTACTCGATGCAGCGGCGTGGAGGAAGGGGTATAATCGGCATGGAGATGAAGGAAGAGGACGTCGTGGAGAACCTCTTTATCTCCTCAACACACAATTATATCCTTTTCTTCACTAACTTGGGCAAGCTTTATTGGCAGAAAGTCTATGAAATTCCTGAAGGTTCCCGCCAGTCCAGAGGTAAAGCCATAGTAAACCTCCTGGAATTACAGGAAGGAGAAATGGTCAATGCCATGATTCCTGTAACAGAGTTTTCTGAAGATCGATATCTTCTTATGGCTACAAGAGCAGGTACGATCAAGAAGACCCCTCTATCTGAGTTTAGGAACCCCCGGAAAGCTGGCATAATTGCAGTTACTCTGGACGAGGGCGATGAACTAGTAAAAGTTCTTCTGACTGATCGGACTAAGGAAGTGATAATGGTCTCAAAGAAAGGTAAAGCCATCCGCTTCTTCGAAGAAGACGTCCGACCTATGGGTAGAGCTGCGCGAGGTGTTCGTGGCATGACCCTTTATGGCCAGGATGATGAAGTTGTCAGCATGGATCTTGTTGACGAAACGACAACCCTCCTGACGGTAACTGAAAACGGTTTTGGTAAACGTACCGAATACTCTCAATACCCAGCCTACCGTCGCGGTGGAAAAGGCGTGATTACAATAGTCACTAACACAAGGAATGGCTCAGTCTCGAAAGTTAAATCTGTAGCTGAATATGACGAGCTTATGTTCACCAGCGCCGATGGAATCATAATCCGAATCCCGGCTAAAGATATCTCAATCCAGGGCAGAAACACCCAGGGAGTAAGAATCATGAATCTCAGACCTGGTGATAAAGTCGTAGGTGTGGCTAGAATTAAAAGTGGAGACGCTGAAAAGCAGCTGAATCTAACTGACCTTAAAGCTAGTGAAGCAGAAAGGAAGATCGCGGGCTCAGAGGATGAAAGCGAAGATATAGGAATACTTGAATACGTAGAAGAAACTGAAGATATCGAAAAACCAGAGGAAGAGGAAATGGAAGAAGTAGATGTGCAAGTAAAAGAGGCAGAAGAAGATTAATAAGACTGAATACATAAGGAAGTGAATAAAAAAAATTATTCACTCAAAATGCCGCCGGAATAGAGATTTTTTGTATCAATTTCCGGCAGCTTTCTACCTTTCCGGAAGGGAGGCGGAAGATATACTCATTTATGGGTCTATTTTTTTTAGTAGGAGTAAGTTATTGATCAAATCTGGCAGTGTGCCGATTTTTTTGTTTGAAAAATCACAAAGCTCAAGAAATTATGATTAGGGAATCACACCTATTAAAGACCGAATTACATACAGTATGCAGAAATTTGACTTTCAATTTACAGCACTTTTAATTTACAGCAAATCTGCGGAACTGTATCAAATCTTATAAAACTAACATTATGCATTGTTCTATCAGTATGGAGCAATTCCTTTGATTGTGATTTTTAGTAACCTCCCACGACTTATTTTTTCTGCTTGGATATACTCATTTTTGTTTGAGATAGTTATGTTCAAATCTCAAAGACCAATGAGTATAAAGATATGTAATCTAATATTATATATAGCAAATAGAATATATAGTACTTAATAGAAATCGCTTAACATAATTGTTGAAAGATACCTATTTTTCAGAGTATATTTTTTACAAGAGTTGTTTTCAAGATTGTTAAGTGGCTAAAAATAATAAAAATTTAATTTCATTGGAATTTTTGTTTGTGAATGTACCAACCTTCCTCAGATTTCTAACAAATTTGCTGGCATCGATTATCGAGTTCAAACAGGAAAAGGATCCAAGATATTCGTTCGAAGTAACTATTGTTGAATATGATTGTATCGAGCAGAAACGGGTAGTTTTTCACTCCACTTAGATGAAGAAAAAAACATCACTTCTGAAAAGAGAGTCCAAATAATGATTACAGAATCTCGAAAAAATTCAAAGAACTAAAGAAAATAAAGTTTGTCTGTGAAGAGTATCTCAAAGCAGCTATAGAAAGCTGTGGGAAAGCTAATCCTTATATCTGCTGGAAACAGTGGAGATTTCCAAGATATCAAAAAGTGGAAAAGGGATGATTGGAAGGCCAAAGAAAAAGGAAAATCTTATCGTTCACTGTGTTGTAAATACAAATGCAGTCAGGAATGAAGAGATTACACTGAATGAAAAAGAGCATGATTGGAAGTTTATATTCGCAGCAATGACCTCAATTTTGATGCTGAAAAAAATGCTGTACCGCTACAAAAAACAGAGTAAGATGAAAAAAGGATATTTAATATGGACAAAAGTTTTAGGATCTCTGAGATTTATTCCAAAAAAACCTCCGAGAATTGAAGAATTATCAATGATTAGGTCTAAAATATGGTGGTTTATTTGTGGCAGGATGGAGGCTAAGAAAAAAGCTGAAATGAACAGTAAAACTAGTATCAGACCAAATTAAAAAACAAATTCAAAAGCCAAGATTAAAATGGTTTTTTATCCTGATATGGGGATTACGAAGGTAAAAATGGAAATTGACTCAAAAGTGGTAGCTCAAATTGCAAACATAAATGAAATTAAAAAATAATAAGTTTGAGGGAAACAAATTGTGAAAAATATTATTTTTGAGGAGAGGTATACATAACGTAGTCTCTATGCATTTAAGTATTGGAAAGTTTTAATCTCTTAACATTAATTTTTACTCATGAAAACTTTTACTTATTGTGTTCTTAAAGAAGTCTATAGACATCTTTAGTTAGTTGGAGACAAAATTGTTGAAATTGATTCATTAATTGATTGGGAATATTTTTGTCTCATTTTTGAGCTTATATATTTTAATAAAACAGTTTTCTGAGGCAGATCTGAGGATGATATCATCATTATATTTAAAATGCTTTTTTACAGCAATTGCGTAGTCTTTACTACTTTGAACTTGAAAACCAATGTATTAATCGAATTTCTTTCAGGAAATGTCTGGGTTTTTCTGATCACATACCATACAGAGTTCTGGTGCAAAAATAATATTTCCTCAGTTTGAGACTATAATTCTTACCTTTGTGTGTTATTTTATCCGTGATGAAATCAATCAAATATCCTAATTGTGAAGGTTTTTTCTGATTTTGCAAGGGAGCCAGATTTTTTGCAACGGAACCCTCACACTTGTGGATGTTCCCATTCTCATGCCTGTGGATGCTCCCATTCTCACACATGTGGATGCTCCCAATGTCACTGTAACGACGATACCACTTGTGAAAATGACGACTAATTAAAAGTTAAATAATGTGCTAAACTGAAAACATGTGCTAAACTGTTTAGATACATGAAAATACCAGTTTACATCGAGAAAAGTATTGTGTATTCCATTGCGAGAATACACTGGTATACATTGCTTGGCGCACACCATATGGCTATTTGTTTGCAACGTATACCAGATATGTTTAATTTTAAGTTCTATTTCAATTTCTCTGTTCTAAGTGTTTTTTCTGTTTTGAATGATTTTTTCCTGTTTTGTGATATTTGGTTGTATGGTGTTTATGTTTATGTTTGCTCAAATGAGCTTTAGCCTTGTGGCCATTAGATTCTGAATTTTGTGTTTTTATTGCGCCAGCTGGTTCGCTACTATATCCATAAGGTTCGCTAACATACCCCCCAGGTACACTGCCATACATAGGACTGCCATACATCGGTACAGGGACTATAACACCCATAACCGCCATACTCAGGTCCACAATAGTTATTATCTCTGTCACCATTGTGCTCTTCATTATTGTACTTTTCATTGTCTGTTGGAGCTTGTACAGTACATGTAAATTGATCGGCTGTTGAAGTAGCGCTCGTTCTATAAGGTGTAGTTACAGTAACTTCAACAGTTCCGTCGATTCCTGCCGGGACATTATTCACAGTTATCTGTGTATCAGAGTCAACTGTGTAAGTAACTGGAGTGCTTCCAAAATTGACTGCTGTAGCGCCTGTAAACCCTGATCCAGTTATAGTTACAGAGTCACCAGTAAATACCACTTGTAGGTGCTATGCCGGTGACTGTAGGAGCTGGTAGTGGTGTTACCGTATATGTAAATTGATCTGCTGATGAAGTAGTACTCGTTCCACCATTTGTAGTTACAGTAACGTGAACTGTTCCTGCTCCGTTTCCTGTAGGTGAAGTCGTAGTTATCTGTGAATCAGAGTTGGTGATAATGGTAGCTGAAGCACTTCCAAAGTTGACTGCTGTAGCTCCACCTAAATTTGTACCAGTTATAGTTACAGAAGTACCACCAGCAACAGGACCACTGCTAGGGATGATGCCGGTAACTGTAGAAACAACTGGATTACCTATGGAATCATTACCTATAAACTGTCCGAAGGCAGCAGGACCGTTTCCTACATTTATACTGGCATAGGCAGTGTTGTTTGTTGTGTTAATTACAGAAGTGGTATTGCTGCCGGAGTTAGTCACATATACAGTTGATGGTTCCGTTGCAAAAAATCTGGCTCCCTTGCAAAATCAGAAAAAACCTTCACAATNNGAAATATTATTTTTGCACCAGAACCATAGCAAAAACTATAAGGTGTTTTTGCTTCATGGAAAGCCCACCATCTCTTTCATACCAGACTGCTTTATAAAAACCAGCGATACCTTCAGCAAAGTCTTCGTTTATCTGTTCAGCATATACAACAGACCTGGGCACAAAGCCCTTTATTTCCTCGATTTCTTTAACATCTTTCCCCATAATTATCATATTTCAATACGAGAGAATCGGATATAACAATATCTTTACAAATTTTCATGGATCTGAATTTCCACAGATGTCTCTGTAGTTATGATATTTTGTAACTCTTTTAGCCATACCTTAGGATCCATCGTGAATTAACTTAGGCACATTTTTACATCGTACTTAACTATTTTCATAAATGGTTCCACATATTATGTTCCATAATAATTATGCGTTGCCTAAGTTATTTCGTAATGAGCCGTTAGTATACAGTTGTTTTTTAAAAAGTACTTTATTATTGATTAAATAAAGTTGTAATAAAGGGCAATCTCTTGAGATAAAAGGTAAAATACAGTAGTTTTATAGGAAAAAGACTGGATTTTTAGATACCATTCCGGGAAAGTGGATAGCTATTGGAGCAGGTACGTATATTACGATAGAAACTGCTGATATTGTTCTGGTTAAAAATGATCAAAGGGATGTTTTGCATATAATTAGGCTTTCCAAGAGTACCTACTCCAAAATGTATAAAAATCTTCTTTGGGCAATAGGATTCAATATTTTTGCAATTCTACTTGCTGCAGGGATTCTCTACGGATATGGACTTTTATTGAGTCTTTCTATGGGTGCAATTCTCATGAGTCTGAATACCGTAATCGTGGATGTGGACGCAAAAACTTTGAAGATTGAATTATTTGATTAGTTTCCTTATTTTGCTTACACTATCAAAAAAAGCTTCATCGGAAAGATTGAAATGAGAAGTAACAAAAAAATACCATTATAAGTCCGATGAAAATAAAACCAATAGCTTTAATAATATCGAAACGTTTCTTCGGAACTTCTATAAGAGTATTAAAGGAAGGGATACTTTTCGGATATTTAAGATATTTAATTACTCCAGGTTTGTGCCCTGCTCCTATCACCACGACGATAGTTTTGTTTCCACATGCAGCGATATTAAGTATATTTCCTGCAAGATACGCGTCTCGTTCATCAATTAACACCTCGGCTGCTGTAGGGGCAAAACTCCTGAGTTCACTTACAAGGGTAGTTACAACATCCTGTTCTGTTATTTGATCGATGTCTATATCGGTTCCTTTTCCAATTCCTATAAGACCGTCGAGCAGGGAGATAATCATCCTGATTTTTTCCAGGCATTTCATCTTTCTCCAAAATCGCTGAAGAGTCACCTGGATATCTCGATCAATTAAGGCAACTTTAGACCCTAAAGTCTCGGCTTCCTCGATCGCAGCAAGCATCTCAGCGCCTGGTTTTACGCCCATGTCTTCCCCTATTTTTTTCTGCATATAGGCAAGAACCCATTGAATGGTGTAGTAGTAGATCTTCCCTTCAAAAAGAATATCTTTGATAGGAACCTGGTTTTCCTGGACATTCCCTTTTATAGAATCATAACGCCCCCTGCAGAGCTCGACAGCAACGACATCTGGTTTCAGATTTTTGATAGCGTCCTTAACTTCAGCGATACTTTTTTCTGAAACATGGGCTGTCCCTATGAGCACAACTTTTGAAGGGTGGTATTCATCCTTGCAGTCACATGGGAATTGAGAAAGCAAAGGAATTGAGATTTCCACAGCTGAGTCAGGAAGCGTCTCTGCAAAAAAGTTGGAAGTTATATCCATTTTTGCTTCAGTTTCCCAGGGTTCTACTGCAGATGAGGGAAAGGAGACTTCATTTTTTCTTTGTATATTGATTGGAGAATCAGAGGGTTTAGACTTCTCGACAGAAATAGAATTTTCTGCGGATTCGGTCACAGGTTTGTTCATAGAATATATCGACTCCTAATATGAACTGTGGAAATTATAGTCAGAGTCACTGTTATAGTGATCTGTAATTTAGGGTTATACATTATCAATCTCTCTGCTATGGCGAATTAAGAATGTTGGAGGAAGATACATTACTTAAAGGATTGAGGTCTTGTCCAGAAGTTGTTGAATTCCAAAAAAAAGAATACATATTAATAATTTTTATAACAATTTAAAGATATTCTCTTGCTCACAGTTTCCAATAACTCCTATCAACTACTAGATTGAATTTTGTAGCGTGAATAATTCAGCTTTCTGCATAAAATAATCCAGTTATAGAAAAGTTTAATTGCAAGCAGATAATTCTCTGATGGTAATTACTTGCAGGAATTTATATCTTGCTATGGTTATATTTTTTTATTTTTATTTATGTTGTCTCATTCTAAATTTATTCGGACAAAATTATTTAGTGACTATTTAGATAGGAAAATATGATATCAATAGGTGTTTTAATTAATATTTGCTAGGTCAGGTTTTAGGGATCAATTTTCTCTAATTGATGGTTATTTTTGGATACCTGAATATTACTTAATTTGGTGCATTTTTTAAATATAATCCGTCATAATAAAAGTTAATAAGTATTGTTACAATAATTCTCAAGATTTGAAAAAAATAATTAAAATTGAGTCAATAATATACTTATCAGCTCAATTGTGTAAATCCATACCCAACGGAAAAAGCTCATCAAAACCTATTGTTTCAAAGGAAATTGCCACGTCTCAACTCAACAGGATATTGGAGCTTAATGGGAAGCTCACCATTAAGTCAAAAAAGGAAGTTCAGAAGTAATGAATCTCTCAAGATAGTCCTTGATCTATGTAGGGTCACAAAGGGAATTCATTCATGACTAAAGATCAATATGTCATCTGATGTCAGAGGCGAGCTGGTGAAGATAAGCGATACTGCAAGAATTATATGCATGGGATATTGTCTTTCAGTGTATGGAATTGTAATCTGTTAATGAAATGGGAGATATCGTTTATTACGAAAGTGATGAAAATGTGTAATATGAAAAATACAATAGTTAGGGCAGCAATCGTTTTTGGTGCAAATGCACATGCTGGTTAGCTTGATGATGCCGGAAAAGACTATTTTATGAGCCACTGTTGGCAGGTCTACGAAATTATGAATATTATACCCTGAAGATTTAGAATTACAGGCTGCGGCTCTAATGCATGATATATTTGAAGATACTGATTTGACATATGAAGATTTAGTATCTGAATTTAGTATTGATGTAGCTAATCTCATCCATGAAGTAACTCACGAACGGTGAACCAACAATACAGGCTGGTATTTCCCACATTTGCATTATATTTTTAAACATTTGAAGTGTTAATTTTTTCTATGGGGATTATAAACAGAATCTCTCAAATATCTAACTCGGATAATATCTGAAGCTAACGTACTCATTATGTTTAAAATGCTTTTTTACAGCAATTGCATGGTCTTCCAGACTTTGAACTTGAGAAACAATGTATTGATCGTATTTCTTTCAGGAAATTTCTTGTTTTTCCTGAGTATATACCAGACAGTATCAAGTCTGGTAATTCAGAAAAAAAATAATTGATAACTGCAAAGAAGAAATATGGGGGCAGTTGCAAAGCCAAATTGATTGCCGTGATTTGAAAATAAAAAAGGAACTGATTCAGGACTCTATTTTTATTTATTAAGATTCTGGACATGCAAAAGGAGATAAACCTCGGGGAAATGGAGCAAAAACAAGGATAATCGGAGACATAATCTGAACAAAAAAAGGGTAATAAGTCACACTTTGGATATAAATTTCATAGCATAATAGATAGGGATTATGAGCTGATAAGAAGATTCAAAACAATAATTGCAAAACTTCATGATTCTCAGGTAGATTTGTCAGAAAAAAATGAAGTTATTTACAGAGACAGAGGATACTTTGGACCAAAATTAAAAGGTTGTGATTCAATTATGAGAAAAGTAGTAAAAGAATATTCTCTGGAAATGAGTGATGTATTCAGAAACAAGAGGGTACGCTCAAAAAAAGCTCCAAGGAAAGAGTTTCTGCAGTAACTAAAAAGATGTTCAAAGCAAGAAAAGTTCTTTTCACTACTGTCCAACGAGTGAATCTGAAGATGCTGTTTACAGTTTTTTGTTATAATCTCTATTATTTGATTACATTGAAAATAAAAGGAATATCTTAAGAGTAGCGAAATATATCTTTGAAATCAAAGAATAATGAACCAGAAAAGAAAAAAATAGAGTTAACTACAGAAAATAGAGGTAAGGATTTGGACAGGATTCCCCCGATAAAAAATTAGAGGTAAATCTGAATCCTCAATATTTGTTTTACACTTTAATCTCTGTTCCAATAATTAAAGAGTTAACTTTAAGACTCGTGGACCCCTCAATTTCCACTGCAACTACCCATTCACTATAGATGTTATTTCGCTTAATTTAGTTTATTTTTTCCACCTATGATATTTTCTGTAGCATAAGAACTTTCGGCTAGTATAGACCTATCAATTATCATTAAATTTTTCTTTAGTCCCAATCTCTATTGCAGGTTACCTTTATGTCAGAGATTAGAGAAACTGAACCCATAGAAATTCCTGAAATCCTGCAGATATATAATTTCTCTCAAAAATTGGTTCATTTTTGCGATCTGTTTCAGATATCTTCAGGCCACTTAATCTTTATTTAGTTATAATTTCACAGCCGTTCTGAGTTATCACTATTGTATGCTCTGCCTGGGCTACAAGTCCCCCTTCAATTTCAAGAAGCACGGGATAAGATTGAAGGATTCCTGCCTTTGCAAGCTGGATTAATGAAAACTCCAACTTGTCGGATTCAAGCCAGCGTTTTGCAAAAGGTAGTCCTCTATATTCTTCTACCTGTTTCAAGATATTTCGGACTGCCGGCATACGGACCGGTTTTTTCCTTATGAGGCTATATATCTCGGCCCAGCTCCCGTCGTGAATAACTCCTGCTCCATCCGTTGCAAATGGTTCTATTGCAAAAACGTCGCCTTCCCTGAGAATTACTCCCCCGTCAACACGCTTATTGGGAACAGAAGGTTCGTCATGGGCTTCATACTGAGAAAGCCCGTGGCCTGTCAAGTTTATTATTGGGCTTAAGCCATAGCTGCGAATACTGTCATCTATTGCAGCTCCAATTTTTCCTGTAGTGATCCCTGGTCTTGCAAGGTTAATGGCTGCAGAAAGGGCTTCTTCGGCTGCTTTTAATATATCGGAGTTCCTTGATAGGTCAACAGTAACAGCTGAATCTGCAATGTATCCATCTATATGGACACCAAGGTCCAGCTTCACCATATCTTTTCCGAATATATCGGTGTCTCCAGCTGTTGGGGTTGCATGTGCTGCTTCCTCATTTCTCGAAATATTGCAAGGAAAAGCTGGCCCACCTCCTAACTCGGTAGTTCTATTTTCCACAAATTCTGCAACTTTTAGCAAGCTATTCCCAACTCTTACCATTTCTACGGCTTCGTCTCTGACAACCTTTAGGATCTTTCCTGCTTCTCTATATTTCTCGAGGATTTCTTGCTTATTGTTCACATTATCAGTCATGTTAATCCCGTTAATCTCTTATTGAATGTAATAAGTTTCTGGCCTGAGTGAAATAATAAGGTCTAAGTATTTGATCCTGACAATCGTATCGCTAATTTCCTATTAAAGCGGGATATTATCCCATATAATGACAGACTTTTCAAATTGTAAGATGTTATAATACAAATCGTTTTTCTAGTCCTGTAAGGTTCTCACACCCATTTTCTGTGACAAGCACCATATCCTCAAGTCTGATTCCTCCAATCTTAGGGTAGTATAGGCCAGGTTCTATAGTGATTAAGTTACCTTTTTCAAGAACATCCATATTTTCTCCTACTCCTGGAAGTTCATGTACGTCCAGTCCAATGCCATGCCCTGTGGAATGAATAAATCCAACTTTTGAACCGCTTCTGTAGGTGTCATAGCCCTTTTTCTCGAATATTTCACAGACTGCATTATGCACATCAGCTGTAGATACACCTGGCTTAATCATTTCAAGCCCTTTTTCCTGGGCTGCAAGCACAGCTTGGTACATTTCTTTCAACTCTTTTGAAGCTTCTCCATGAAGTACCGTTCGCGTCATATCCACAAAATAACGCTCTCTCTTGCTCCTCGGAAAAATATCCAAAATAATTGGCGCATTTGCCAAAAGAGGGCCATCTGTAGTGCCATGCGGATTTACTGTATCTCTACCACATGAAACGATAATTTCTTCGGCTTCACACCCAAAATCAAGCAATGTATGGTCAATGACTGCTTTTACTTTAGCCCCGGTAAGGAGCTGCCCTTCATGATACAGGTTTCCTTTTCTTTCTTCTGCTTTTGCAATCAGGAAGGTCGCTGCTTTCATAGCTTTTTCTCCTGCCATTTGAGCATACTTTATAGACTCAATTTCTTCCGGTTTTTTCAGGCTCCTTATTTTTCTGAAAGGGCTTTTCACAGGTACTATGGAAAAACCTGATTTTTCAAAGTAATTTGAGTAAAATATCGGAAAATCGTAAGGCACTGCAACTTTTTTTGCTCCTTTTCCAAGGAGCAACTCTGATATACAAGCTGCATAGGCAATATACATATCTTTTTTCTCCTTGATCTTCTCTCTGTAGTCAAAGTCCTGAGTCGTTATTATAATTGAAATCCTTGACTCGATTTTTGCCCTCCCCTTTTCCATTTCCGAAATAAGAAGTATTTCTTCTCCCGCTATTGTCTGCAGATAGACGAACTCATCTGAAGATAGGAAATGGGTTACATAGTAAATATCAGAATTATGTATATTTCCTATCATAAGGTAAGCATCAGTTCCTGCTTCCTCAAGGTTTTTCTTTATGCTGAATTCTGGCTCTGTCATGTAAGGTATTTTTGCTTTATGTGGATAAAATTCTTATTGTCATATCTTTTTTCCGACTATGCTTAACATTTTCTTTCTTAATTCAGTAGAATAACCTGCGTCTTGCTGTAGAGATGGAAACTTCTCCGAGAACCATTATCCCGCTTTCTATGATGCATACAAGAATATCATCTATTATAATACTGGCCAAATCGACAAACAAATTCTACATTTGTGTACATCTGCAAAATGTAGTTCCTAAGACCTATCCAGTAATTTTTCATAATTTAAGCAGGTCTTTCAGAAAAACTAGCTTCTCTAATCCTCCAAATTTTCTGGAAACAACTTTCTATAGGGGTTCAAAATTGCATTCAGACTCAAAAAAGTTTCGGATACTTCGATTATAATTTAACTATTTCTAACTATCTATAATGCAACTGTAGGTTATGATATCTATATGGAAACTCGAATAATATTGGACAAATTTCTGGATAAATACTTACGTAAAGAAAAAGGGTATGCACCATAAAAGGTGCTTTAATTATTTTTAGAACCTAATATCTTTGTTTATGATGAGCTGATTTGTCTTCAAATCGACGATTTTAATGTTAACAATATCACCAGATATTGGCCCTGTCCCAAAAATATTCATACCATCGGTATTAGCCAGCGAGAGTATTTTCATATCACCCACGCTCAAATTATCGAGACTAGAAGTGTTAACTGCAGCAGATTTAGTTCCAAGGGATGCAGTAACTTTCGTTATTGAGTCTCGGAAGTAAATTTGATCTCCGCCAAGGTGTTCAAGTTTTACAGATGCTATGCCAGTAGCATTAGCAGTATCATTTGCTTTAATATCGATGTTTGCCTGGGGTGCAGATTTGGTAGAACCCTGGCTGAAGACGGTAGAACCGATTGCAGCGGCGAGAAGGACAGTTATTGCAACCATCAGGATGACACCGATGACCGGGGACACTGCATCTTTATTCCTAAATAATTTCTTGAGATCCATCTGTTTCTCCCTCCGGGTTAAAGGACTCAGACAGGATACCTGCCTGAAACTTCTAACAATTGTTATACACAGATAAACTATATACAGTTCTCAATATATATATGTTTACAGTGTTATACTTCTTATTCATTATCCTTTTTTACATTTTTGCTGATTACATTATTATATTATGTATATGTTCCATTGTGGTTCTATCTCTAGATTCTTTATTAATGTTTTTAAGTAATATATCATTATTTATAGATAGTTAAGTTAATATCAAATTAGTAACTATGTGACATGGATATTATAAAATATTGATAATGTGGTTTTAACTTGGAGGGTAAAAAACATAGGGCACTTGGCGAGAACTGTCAGGCAGTTTCAGAAGTCTTAGGACAGGTGCTCATGATAGCTATAGTCGTGTTATCTTTATCTTCATTAGCAATTACTATATTTTCGGATGTTGTAGTAATAAATCCTCCTCATAAGCAGCATACATACATTTCTGAAAGAATTGACACTAATGCCGATACTATACAGATATTGCACAGTGGGGGAGAAGAAGTTAACCTGAAAGCACTCAAGATCATACTTAGTGTCAATGGAAAGTTGGCTAAGTTTAACATGTCAGATCCTAGTGTTAAGGTTTTGAATTCGAGAGATTCTGCATCTAATAATGGTTTTCTGATGCTAGGCGACTGTATAGAAATAAATCTGAGACAACTGGGAATTTATCTGAAGGATAACGATACTGTTGATATGTATCTTGTAAACACTAAATCTGGTCAGGTGATCCAGAGGGTTGAACTCCATGGGGGAGAATGAAAAAAGGAAAACAAGAGGATATTCTATTTAAAAATCACACGATGTCCTGTTATGAAAATAGGAAAGAATAGAAGCTGGAAAGAGCTCATTAAGAGCTTATCAAACTCAGAATTAGCGGCATCCACAGTCATTGCCGCAGTACTACTGCTAAGCATTCTATTTACCATATTTGCAGTGGTACGGATTGCGTATGTTCCGGAATGGAAAACTGATGCTGAACAATCACATATGGGTGAAGTCCAGAAAGATATGGCAGGACTAAAATCAACAGTAGACATGATTATTTTTCTTACGGCTACAAACACAAGTTATTCAGCCCGACCTCCCTTAACGGTTCCATTTAGCATGGGTGGGGGGGGAATATCTATTCTGGAACCATCAAAATCAAGCGGGACACTGTCAATAAATACAAAATCATACAAAGTGACCATAATCCCAACAGTGGGTAATGAAACATCTATCAACTCTAACATAATTACCTATCATTCGAACAACAGACAATATGTGGATCAGGTTTTCAGGTATGAAAACGGAGCTGTTATTCTTGTCCAAGACGGCAGATCATTGATGACGCAGTTTCCATCATTATTCAGTATAAATCAAATTAGTGCACATAACTATACTGTTTTGATCCAAGCAATCAACGTATCAGGAAATTCAGATTCGATTTCTTCGGATACATATACTTATTTGAGATTGACTGGAAGTCAACCTAATACTATAGACTTAGGGAATATTAGCTCATTTGACTGTATAATTTCCACTAAATATCCTGATGCTTGGAAGGCTTATTTCAAAGGAAATCTCAATGAAATCTCCAAAGAAATCGGTCTTAAATATGGTACAGATTTCATACTTGATCCAAAAGACTACTCAGACAATGTACGTTTAAAATTTCTTGCCGGCAGCAAAAAACAAAATCATTACAAACTTTCGATAAGAGAATATGTTATCACTGCAGAAATTGGAGCAAGGAATAGTTTTAATTAATACAAATTATAAACCTCCCCTTTGCAGACGTTAATAGCAAAGTAGAGTTATGCTCACCTCTCTGTATAGTCTACAGATACATCAAAAAGTACAGCAGAATGGGATTAGACCTTTGGAGATGGGGTTTAATCAACTGAGTAAAATAAATGCATAGAATTCAGCAGCAGGAAATAATACAATATAGATTAAAGTAAGCAATGCAAATGCTCAAAATTCAAAGATAAGCAATATGAGTGTAATAATAGCTCTAGGAAAATCAGTTATAGGCTTTAGCAGTAACACTACTTGAAACATGTACAGTTGATTGTTGCCTTTACTGACACAAATCTACGAATTCTTACTCATGAACATGAAATTTTTAGAGATTGGCCACAAATTCTCCGGCCACGAATCTTGTAAATGCATACAATAAAGCTGGAAAAAATATAATTAGCTTAAAAGCAAGTAAAGAGGTAGGGAAAAATAAGTAACAGTGGGTGATTTATACACAATATTCTATAATTAGTGAAAGTCTTAAATTCAACATTTAACTAACGGTTTAGATATTCATTAAAATTTTACCCGTTTTCATGATCTTTGCAGAAAAGTAATGCTGAACATTTTATTACTTCTGGAGCGCTGAGAGTCATGAATTCCTTGTCCTTTAGGCTATGTATGATGCGACTCCTAGCATCTTTTTGTTTTAGTTTGAACTTCTAAATTATCGCTTTGTTGTAAAATGATTTTTTTTGTCACCATGGTCATAGATGGTACTACTCACTCTGAAAGGTCTTTGATATACACTTTAATTAAATAAAGTTAGCAATAGCTATTATCGGATCATCTATTACATAGTATTGGTGCCTGATTATCGATACAATATATTCTCCAATAAGAGAATTAAATGGAATCGCATGCCTATCTTTACCCCTATTTTTGTGGAGCAATGCTAAAAATTAATGCTATGAAAGTGGTAAAATCTCTCATTCAATCATTCCTGGAATCCCATCCAAAAGACTTTCTATTAGAGGCGGTTTAATACTTGAAAGGAGGTAGTTCTTACAGATTTTTCAAAGTTCGTCCTTAATTGAAAAATTATATCGTAATGGGGAGGTCGTATAGTCAAATGGTAAGTTATATAGATCCGTTTGAGCTGTGGCAGCTGACACAATAAACAATATCTTCCGGAATATCAGAGAGAACCTAAAGCAGAGTTTTAATCATCTAGATTAAAGAAGTAGGATAAAAACAAGAATCGATGATTTTTGAATTTCTACGAACTGAGTGTGTGGTCTAGAAGCATATATAATCATTTAGTGCGTAGTGAAAACAAGCAATTTGATTTGAGCTTTTTATTCAACGAATTTCACATTTGGTTTTAATTAAGCCTCTTAAGCAAAGCACAATTCTAAGCTACAAGTTATCCCTTGAGCCTAGCTAAACGGACATCTTGCTTATGAAGCAAAATCCGGATGGTTCAACTCGATTCTAGAGAGTATCCTTCGTACTTTTTATGTCTTTGCCTTCTATTTTTACTGCTCGTTTCATGGCGTAGGCAAAAGACTTGAAGAGAGCTTCGATTTTGTGATGGTCATTATCTCCATAGACACTTGCATGTATCGTAATTTTTGCATTTGAGGCAAGAGTATCGAAGAAGTGCCTCACCAGCTGGGTATTGAACTGTCCCACATTGGGCGCCGCAAAGTCCGCTTTTAGGACAAGATATCTGCGCCCACTAATATCCACAGCAACGTCTGCAAGCGCCTCATCCATTGGAATTCTGGCTTCTCCAAAACGAGCGATTCCTACCATGTTTCCAAGCGCTTCTGAAAGAGCCTTTCCGAGAACTATCCCCGTATCTTCCACTAGGTGATGCTCGTCCACGTAAAGGTCGCCCTCTGAACGAATCTTAATGTCAAATTCTGCATGTCGCGCAAAGGAAGTAAGCATATGATCAAAAAACCCGACTCCTATGCTGATATCTGCAATTCCGGTACCATCGAGGTTCAGTTCAAGTTGAATATCAGTTTCTTTTGTCTTGCGGGATATTTTACCTGTTCTCATAGAGCATCACATTCTCTTAAATTAAATAAATACCTCGTATTTAGCAGCTTTTTGAATCCTGATAGTTTATTCCGGAAAATCAAGGTAATGAGCTAATCACTCTGCTGGAAAAAAAGATCGGCACCCAATTAATCATACTTTGTGGACTCAATAGCTTCCTCAAGAGAAAATCTGCCTGTGTAAAGAGCACTGCCAATAACTACTCCTAATGCTCCTGTTTTCTTCAGAGTTTGTAGGTCGTGCAAAGAACTTACTCCCCCAGATGCAATTACAGGGATAGTGACTGATTCAACAAGTTCCTTTGTAGGGACAGGATTTACTCCTTGCATAAGACCTTCAGTATCTATATTCGTAAAAAGCAAACTTCCTGCCCCCAGCTCCTCAAACTTTTTGCCCATTTCTACAGAAGTTTGCGCGCACTCCTCAGTCCAACCTTTTATTGAGATTTTTCCGTTCTTTGCATCCAGAGCAACAGTTATGTATGCGCTTCCAAAGGAATTGACAAGCAGTTTTACCAGTTCCGGATTTTGGATGGCAGCAGTTCCAAGAATTACTCTTGAAACTCCGAGTTTAAGGAGCTCAGCGGCATTTTCAAAGTTTCTAATTCCTCCTCCTACTTGAATACAAACTCCTCTTTCCTTACAGACCTCTACTATCTTTTCAATAATTTGAGTATTTTTCCGTTCCCCTTCTATTGCACCATCGAGATCTACAAGGTGCAGGCACTCTGCGCCTTTGTTAACCCAGTCTAAGGCAACTGAAAGAGGGTTGTCTAGGGATATAATTTCACTACCAGGTACTCCCTGCACAAGCTGAACGCACTTCCCCCCCTTCACATCCACCGCAGGAATCACTGCAAAAACCAAGAACACCACTTCTCCAGCAAACTTATAAAATAATAGCCCCATGTTCTCATGATTGTAGACCTTTTCCTTTCAGGGCATGATTCTTTCAATCGGTACAACAAGGATGTCTCTGGCACCTATTTTTTTCAGTTTATTTACTATGGTAAAGATTAGGTTTGCATCAACAACTGCATGAACTGCGAGAATCGATTCTTCAGGAGATTTGCTGGATTCAACCTTCATGACGGTGGGCCCTGACATTCCAGGTAGCACTTCTTTTATTGCCTTTAAAGAGGTTTCAGGAACATTCATCATGAGATATCGCCGTTCTTTTGCATTAAGCACACTTTCGAGCGCAGTTTTGATATCAAGAATTTTATCTTTTGTCTGTAAGCTCTCTTTATTAGCTATTAGATAAACTGTTGAGGAAAATACTTTGTCAATAGCTTTCATGTGGTTGATCATCAGAGTTGTTCCGGAACTTGAAATATCCACAATAGCATCCGCAATTCCTACATGTGGGGTAATCTCACAAGCACCGCTAACCTTTATGATGTTAATATTAACTCCCAGCTCTTTGAAATACTGACCAGTGATCTTCGGAAATTCAGTTGCAACTTTCTTGCCTTCAAGATCCTGAGCTTTCTCAAAATTAGAGTCTTCTAGCACAGCTAGTACAAGGTTTGATTTCCCGAATTTAAGGTCTAGAAGAGTTTCAACATCCGCTCCTCTTTCCGTAATAAGATCTATACCTGTGATACCCACGTCAGCAGCTCCATCCTGTACGTACTCGGGAATATCACTAGCTCTGGCAAAGAGAATGCTGATCTCCGGATCTATGGTCTTTTCAAAAAGTTTTCGGCTTTCGGCTCCTCCTCTTATTGGGAATCCTGCATCGCGGAAAATAGATATTGTGGGTTCGTGAAGGCGTCCTTTATTGGGTATTACAATGCGAATCATCTACTCTGCCTCCTAAATGTTCTCTACTGGGAATTTTTTCCCGAGTGTGTTCATCATAATGGAATGTTTATCCAAAATACTCTTTTACAATATAGACTTCACGGTAGATTTCACGGAAAACTTATGTGCTGAAGATTAGGCGTAAAAAGAATAGTTCTTAAGTAGTTGTAGTTTAATGAGATCAATTTCCAGTAACCCTTAAATATCGATACTTCGCTTGAATTATATCTTTATCCTGCTATCTATACTGTTTCTTTCATTCTATCAAAATTTATTTACTTTTAAAACAAGAGATTTCACTTTTGATTTAGGGATAAATTATGAAAATATCAGCAAATAGAAATCTATAGTAGTGGACATTTTCATTTTAAAGGGGATTTCTACGTTTCTTTGTGTATGAACTAACTAAAACTCAATATATTGATGATGGGATTTCTCGAGCTATTGATTCAGGTATTCTAAAGATAGTAACTGCTGTCAATATCAGAGGTAAATCTTTGAAATAAAGACTCTTAAGATTAGATCAATATTAGCAACAAAAATTAGATTCTGTAAAGTCTCGAAAAGACCATTTGAAGGCCAAAAGAAAGGTCCTAAAAAAAGTAAAAGACACCTTAGAGTCCACAGACTTATAGAATGATGGAATATAATAAATCCAATCAGTTTAAGGATTTTCAACGAGAACTTTCCCGAAAAAATAGTGGATAATGCCAAAGCCAATACTTTGATTATAGGAGATTTGAAAATCAAAACATAGCTGAATCTAAAAACAGAACGGAAAGAAAATAGATCAACTCCGAATTAAGGTTACCTTTTAGCATTCATCAGTTTTTTAGCTTATAAGTACGAACTTATAGGTAAACATTTGATAAAAATAGATGAAATCTGTACTTTCAAAGAGTTTTATGTTTATGGACCTCGAAAAGAGATGCTTCTTTGGGAAATAACTCTGAATTTCGATTGTGAAAATATTTTTAATCGAGATAGGAATAGTTCAATTCATATCATGAAAAGTTTCCTACCGCAGAGTGCTTTGTAGATAAGCTATCCATATTTTGTGGATACTATTCGACAAACAGTCTCTTTGGTGATTATAACTAGCGTCAGCCCTAATTAAATGCCTGTTGTACTTAAAAGTAGTTCCTTCCCCTATGCATCAGTGGGTGGGAGGGATAGTTCACAAATATAGACTCTTGAGTCATATACCCACTTACTGCAGATGCACTCAAGAAGGCTATCCATTTTTTTCCCAATATGACAGTAGCTTAAAATTGATCTGACATTCAATGAATAATAATTGACTAAGAGGTCAACAAATTCAAAATATATGTACGTATGCAGAATGTCGAGGATATAATATCATTGATATGTTTTTTAGCAATATATGAGTTCATGAATACTAAGTACTGAAAAAGCAGAGTTTTAATGTTAACTGACCGAAAAATAGTAAAAGAATAACATCAACAGTACTAATCAAACTACTGTTAATTTTGAAAAAAGAGGATCCAAAATGGCCCGGAATATAAAAGTAGAGGAGCTCTTGCAAACTCCGATTGAGAAACAACAAATAGAGCTTGTAGAACGCAAAGGGATAGGGCATCCTGACAGCATATCAGACGGATTGGCCGAAGCCGTAAGCCGCGCACTATGCAGGGAATACATCAACAAATGTGGGGTTGTACTCCACCACAACACAGACGAAACTCAGATTGTAGCTGGAAGGTCATGTCCTAGATTTGGGGGCGGAGAAGTGCTGCAGCCAATATATATTCTGCTGGTGGGCAGAGCCACAAAAGAGTTCGGAGGTATCGAACTTGCTACCGAGTCTGTAGCTCTTCAAGCTGCAAGGAGATATCTTAAGAATATTCTTGTGAATATGGACCTTGATCGAGACGTAATCATGGACTGCAAACTCGGAACAGGTTCTTCAGATCTAAGGGATGTATTCAAAAGAGATAGGGTTCCTATTGCAAATGATACTTCTTTCGGTGTTGGACATGCTCCTTTTTCTGAGCTTGAAAATCTGGTCTACAATACAGAAAGGCAACTTCTCACAGACTTGAAATCACGCATTCCTGGAATCGGAGAGGATATGAAGGTCATGGGATTGAGGGATGGGGAAGATATAACCCTTACAATATGTAGTGGCATGATTGGGAAATATATCGACGACTTAAACAGTTATCTGAGTATCACTGAAGAGATGAAGGATTATGTAGGGGAACTTGCAACTTGTTACACTGAACGAGATGTTAAAGTCTTCATTAACGCAGGAGATAACTTGGACGCATGTAGTATTTTTCTCACAGTAACCGGAACTTCAGCTGAAATGGGAGATGACGGTTCCGTTGGGCGCGGAAACCGTTGTAATGGCTTGATAACACCAAACAGGCCTATGAGTATGGAAGCTACAAGCGGAAAGAATCCGATCAACCATATAGGGAAAATCTACAACCTTCTAGCGACTCAGATCTCCCGTGATATTGTAGAAAAAGTCTCAGACGTACAGGAAGTCTATGTTAGACTGCTTTCCCAGATAGGAACACCTATTGACAAGCCACTTGTAGCAAGTGCTCAGATTATTCCTAAAGAAGATACTTCTTTTGAAAAGGTTAAAGCGGAAACTGAAGTTATAATTGATGACTGGTTTTCTAATGTGACAAAGATTACAGAAATGGTGATTAAGGGGGAATTGAATACTTTCTAGATGCAATTACTATTTTCATATAACTTATTTATATTCTGGCAATAAATATATTTCTATCTCAGTCGAGTATCCCACTACTTTATGTGGGGCTGGTAACTTCTCAGATAACTGTTATTAACTAACTTATTTCGATTTTAAGCTACCTTTGCTCCATAAAATGAAACTATTTCCTGTAAATATTTGTGTCTATAAAATAAGATATAAGATTTTTTTTGTATGAAGTATCGTCAAAAATTTATTTTGGGCAATGACATCATCAACTATTTTAAGACTATTTCGATAAACCGTTTGATTTCATCATATGCTTTATGTATGGTATATAAATCACTTGTAAAAATCAGAGGTTTAATCGAAATTCTCTGAAATATATCTGTTTTGAGCTTGATATGTAGGTAATAATGCTGATCATGTACATCTTTTAATTGGTGATGAACCAAAATATCTTCTTCCATAGTGATGCGGTATTAAAAGTATCAACAGCGAGATAAATCTTTAAAGAGTACTCTGAGATTAAAAACAGTTATTTTTGGTGAACTTTGGAATGTTAGAGATTACATTGGAACTGTTGGTGATGATGCAACTTTCAGTATAATTGAAATGTATTGCAATACAATTTTGGATTTGCTGTAAATATCTACTGATATTCTGTTAAATAATTATTCTTCTCTGTATGTTATTTTAGTGTGAAGGAACATTTATCAAGCTCTATAATATAAAATTATATCTTGTCTCAAATTCATAGGAATTACTATTTTTATTAAGTGGTATAAAAATAACGTAATTTACTATGATTTCCATCTCATTTAGGATTAAATAAGTCCTAGATTTTCAGAATTTGTAAGTTGTATAATTTATTTGTTTAATTACATACACTATAAATAGCATTAAAAGGAGATATGATAATTATAACAGTTGGTATAATTTAATTACAATGCTGTTTTCTATATTTTTCCATAAAAATAGCAAACTTATGTGAAATATTTTATGTTAATGCTAATGTATATTTCTACATCTCGTATAATGGTATTTCAGATTAAAATTTATTCCGAGTTCTTAATAAATATTAGTTTCTTACTTATATTTCGCCGTACATTATATTCTCTGGATAATAATACTCTGATGGTACAATTTCAAAACATCTAAATCGGCAAATAATACCAAACGCAGATTTACAAATAGATTCGTCTTTTAAAATCGAAGCTAGATCGTCTATTTGTAGCTCAATATTTATTCAATGCACTTGCCGATTAGAAGTAAATTGAAAAACTAATGGTCTTAGAAATAATTGTATCAAACTAAAAAAAAATTGTATCAAACTAAAAAAATTTGGAGTGTATATAAATATGGGGAAACAAAAATTTGACAGAATGAAAAAAACACTTAGCATTTTCATGCTAGTCTTTGTAGTAGTATCTTTAACAGCTGTGGCAGCTAGTGCACGTGGCGGCGGTGGCCGTGGCGGCGGCTTTGGTGGCTATGGCGGCGGCTTTGGTGGCGGTTGGGGAGGACCTGGTTTTGGATGGGGCGGCCCATTCGGATTTTACCCACCTGCACCCTATGGTACAGCACCTGGATCTTGCGCCTGTGGACCTTATGGATGCTTCTGTGCTCCTGACTACACGTACCTTGTGCAGGCTATCATAGCCGACAATGGTTGGTGAAAGTAAGCAGTTGTTTCGGGAATGATATCGTGAGCTTATTGCTGACTAGCCGAAACATAAATTAATCTATCTAGGGAAGCTTATATTGGCTATAAAATAGGACTGAATCATTTGAGGTGCAAGATCAAGTGCTATATATGTTGTAGCACCAACTAAGCATAAGCGCTAAGTTGAAAGAGGAGAGATGGAAGAAAAATGGAAGGTGAAATAGAGCTTTCTGTATTTTCTTTCTTCTGTGTTTTTCATGATTATGCAATTCCATATGACTTTAATTTGAATATTTAGAGGATTATCAATAAACCCTAAATTTTGTACCTGCTTATAAATTATATCTATTTTCTTGTGAAAATTAGAGGTTTATCGAAATCCTATTTACATTCAAAACTTACATGTGAATATTCACATTCAAAATTGGCTATGTTTTTTAGAAATCTAATTAATTTGTAGTTTATTATAGATAATTAGATAACAGCTCTCAATTGGAATTTTAGCTAAAAATCTATTCTTTTTTTTCATTAATTCTGTCTTCACTTATTTTTTATTTTACAGCATCAACATTAAATAATACAAAATTTTACGTTCTCATGGCTAAAAATTGAGTGGTATATAAGGAAGTCCTCTTCTAGGATTCCCTCGAAAACGTTATCTGTATATAAAATTCAACAATGTATCAATTTTCTAACTGCCGCTTAATTGAAAATGTTACAAAGTAGGTAGGACGTACTTTTATATCAACAAAAGTTGGCACTTTAAGTACAGTGTTTCTGGTATGATTACAATGTTTATTGTGTGATAAAACTCTTTGTTGTGAAATGTTTTAGAGAACTTAAGCATGATGAAACGATTTCTTCCCTAACAGAGGAAGAGGCTATTCTGGAATCTTTTTATGAAAAAGGCTAGATAAAACTTTCTTCAGGCGGAACCTTTAATCATTTTATGAAGTACAGTTTTGAAGAGGAAGGAATTGCTCAGGTAATGATGTTGCTTTATAATCAAATCCGCAAACTCTAACCAGAACAAAACTAAGATCTATTTCATTCCAATTGAAGCTTCAAGATACTATAAGCATGTTTATTATAATCCTAAATATCAATATAAAGATAATTTTGGTAAACCTATGATTTTCACGAGTCATTTATATGCTCTCTATAAATATATTCTGGTATTAAACAATTTATCGAAATCCTCTAAAACAGATAAGGCGCATATAGCAATGGTTGGAATTCATTCTTTTTTATGACTCAAAATTATGATATTAATTTTGGTTTTTTTGAACTTATTAAATATATCGAAGTTTTGCAAAAAATAAATGCTGATATATAATCATATTCTGTTGATGAGGTTATGATTTGCTCTTTAATTATACATATATATGGTTTCGTCTTAAAGCAAAATCAGTCATTACTTATGCATCAACTGCCTTAATCAATAACGAAAGGGGATCAAGATAATAGATCACTGGGTTAATAAAATGTGGAAAAGGACGGAGATATCAATGCAAAAATGGAAGATAAACTCAGTTTTCTGTGCCTGGATGGAAGAATGGTACAGGTTGTAAATGTATCTGAAAAACCAAAATATTAGAGATGATTCATTCAAAGAACTATATGAAAAAAGAGCGGAATGCAAAAGGAGACATGGTCGGATTAAGGATACAGTATAATTTGGAGTCAGATGAGTAAAAAGGTGAGTAGGAAACTCTACTCTTTCCTTACTTCATTGTATATCAATTAATTGGTGCTTACAAAATTACAAAACAATGTTCAAAACAAGAATTTATTTGGAGGATATTTTGAAAAAAACATTTGTCAAATTAGATCACAGATTTTAAGAACTAATTTGAGACCTTCCAATTAAAAATCAAATTTTTACGAGTAATTTATGTGCCATTCATATGCAAATTACGAAATTTAGGAGTTTATCGAAATCCTTTATAAAACCCAGAATAGTCGATTAAATACTTTTATTGGCTTTATATTCTCAATTTCGAAGCAAAATTTTCCCACTTCAGAAAATACTGACTAAAATTATAAATTGTCCCAATTTTGTATTAATTATTCTTTTAAATAATGGCTGTAGAAATAAAAGCAGTTTTTCATGATTTCCCATTTTAAATAAATCTGATATCTAACCGCACTTTTAAAAAAAACGTGTGGACTTATGAGCTATTTATCAACTTGTGCGATATATGTTGTCTAAAGAAATATGAAATTATATTTCATTAATCCATTTAGTATTAAGGGTGAAATAAGGTCATTTTTTTGGGGTATTTTTGTTAAAATAATGATTAATTATGAGATAATACTCATTATAATATATATAAGATACTGAACTATCTAAACCCATTTTCAGTCAAAAATTGTTTCGAGTAAATATTAGTTTCTTACTTATATTTCGCTATACATTATATTCTCTGAATAATAATACTCTGGTGGTACAATTTGAAATCTATTAAATCGGCAAATAATACAATTCCAAAATGTATCAGTACTCATTTCTTAAAAAAACGAAATTTGAGTATTGATTCGCAAAGTAATCTTTGCTCAGTGTACTTGTCGATTGGAAGTAAATTGAAAAACCAATAGTCTTAAATAAATAGTATCAAACGGAACAAAAGTTCGGAGTGTATACAAATATGGGGAAACAAAAATTTGACAGAATGAAAAAAACACTTAGCATTTTCATGCTAGTCTTTGTAGTAGTATCTTTAACAGCTGTGGCAGCTAGTGCACGTGGCGGCGGTGGCCGTGGCGGCGGAGATGGTGGCTACGGCGGCGGCTTTGGTGGCGGTTGGGGAGGACCTGGTTTTGGATGGGGCGGCCCATTCGGATTTTACCCACCTGCACCCTACGGCACCGCACCTGGATCTTGCGCATGTGGACCTTATGGATGCTTCTGTGCACCTGACTACACATACCTTGTTCAGGCCATCATAGCCGACAACGGTTGGTGAAAGTAAGCGATTGTTTTGGCAAGTATACATAATAGCTGATTGATGACTAGTCGAACAATGAACTGACCTGTCTAGATGGGTCTGAATTGGTCTGAGATAGGACTTACGCATTTGAGATACAAAATTCAGTACAATATACGTTGTGATTTGAATTTATATTATAGGCAATTTATTTTTATTGCTACTGGTTTTTTCGTTTAACCGCGTAAGTCCTATATAGCTGTAAAACCGATGATAATTTATTACGCATAATCATGAATCAAATTATGAAAATAGAAGTCGCTTAATATCTTAATATATATAAGATATCTTTTTCTGGCAGGACTTATTTATTTGAGGAGAACAATAGAGCACAAGCAAATTGTCATAAATAGTATGATTTAGATTGTTGAATATTACGATTTTGATTGTTCATTTAGATCTTTTGGTCTCATGCGATTTGTTTCTCAGTTTTAGCTTGTGAGTCCTACTTTGTTACTAGTTGTTAACCATTCAAGCAATTAGCCAATAGTTCTACATTTATATTTTTAGGTTTATAGTCCTATTGGAATGAATTAATAGGTTTTAGAGCTCCTATACCCTATTCTTCTCCAATTCACAAAATAATCCGAATGCCTTCCAAATTTCCACTTTACAAATGAAAATTTCTATTAAACTTTTCTTTTGTATTTTAGTGCTTATTCCAACGACTTGGTGTTTTTCCGTGAACTTTGACTTTATTTTAAGTCGATCCCCCTCAGCTTGCTGCGGGGATGGAATCTTCCTTATAGCCGTAATTGTTTCACTTATTGCAGATATACTCAAGGATGTTATCTATTTATGGCAGTAGCTTAAAAATGAATCAAATTTTCAATGAATAATTGTGGGCAAATAGGCAAACAAATTACTCAAATGTGTACATTTGTGAAATTCCAATTATAGCTGACTGACGTATATTTTTAAGACACATTTGCACTATAAAAATGGATCACTTCATGTGAACCATTATGTCCATAAAGTAATAATATCACCTAGTTTTTTTGTATTAAGTATCGTGATAATTTCTTTGAGATAATGACATCATCAACTATTTGAAATATATATGCTTTGAAATTGCTAATTATACTGTTTTGAATTTGGCACAATATATTTGATTGTGGTCATATACACCTGTTCTTTTTTGCTGAATCCGAATATTTTTTAGTAGTGATGCGAATTATAAACATATTAAAACAGGAAGAATCTTCAAAGAATACTTGAAATTAAAAACAGTTACTGTATGGAAAACTGTGAAGTAGTGTAGTTTACATTGGAACTGTGAGTGATATCCTAACTTCAAATATAACAGTAAACTGTGCTGAAAATCAGGGAAACTAGGGAAAATATAATCATATAATCAAATGAAAATATTTGATTCCGAAAAATTCCTCTACAGCCATAGCAGTTGCGTACCACATTGTTTGCTGCGGGTGCAGCACCATAACTTTGATTGCATTTTTAGTATTTGATGTTCATTCTTTTTTTATCCGCTTGATGTTTTAATAGCACTTCAAAGGATTTCGACTCTGATCTTCACTAGTCATTTAGATATTATTTATATGCAGATGACAAAATATTGGGTTTATCAAAATTTTCTTCAATGCAGTTAGATCCTTTAATGTCCACTTTGAATCCATAATTCCTGCCTATCTTCCAGGCATATTTTTATATTTCATGCTTCTTCCATCTTCATATACTAATCAACCTTGCTATCTGCATAAATTAAAATAAAAATAACTGAGAATCATTCGAATTATCAAGCACTCTATTTTCTTAAAAACGAGCATTAAATTTATCAAATAACAGGCACAAATAATCCAAAAGTACTTCTTAATTTACTTTTTTTGACTATTGATTGCATCATTATTTTGAGCAGTGAGGTTTTCATTGATTTGTTTTTTAAAAACCGTTCCAAAACTAATCAGTGAATTGTCATCGAAGGCTCAAATGTAACTTTGATCACGGATGCCAATTTGCCTTTGGGGTAATTTCACTGGCCAAACAAATTTGGTGGTCTAAATTGTCAGAAATAGTGAATAACTTTCGTAGTTTTGATTTTCATAAACGCTTTTTTATTGCTGTATCTTCAGTATAAATACGGTGAATAAAACGACAGAGTTTCGATAGAGATGATGACGAAATTTTAGATTTTAAAAGTTTGTTTATATCAGAAAAATGTGGTGTTGTTTCATTTGAATCAACAGTGACTTTCTGGTTCCTCTTTATGATTTATTGATACAGCATCTTCTTGCTGTCATTGAACGTGCGCGAGATACGAAGACATTCTATGTATAAGTAAAGCAGATCAATATCGATTACAAAATTATTATAAAAATTGCATTAAATCAAAGTTTTGGTTTTGAATCCTGCTGCAAGCAATTGGATCTGTTAGCGTTCTCACTCAGGTATAAAAAGTACACTAATATACTCAAAATTAACTATCTAAATTAGATTATATCCTTTTCTTATATTTTTCCTGAGATTTTCAACATCTTTTGTAATGACATTGAAGTCGTACCACTACCAACAGTTCCGATAGAACCTTCATCATCCACATTTCGCCATTTCATAATTGGTTTCAATCTCAGGTTATTCTTTAAAGATTTCCCTTGCTTTGATATTTATTATACAGAAATTATAGAACCTTTCTATTTTTACGAGTTATTTAGATCTTTATAAGAAGATGAATAAATTTTGGTGGTTATCTGTTATCTAACTCCTCTTTTGATTAACATTTACAATGTGTTCCTAATATCTTGTCCGGTTGTAATTGTTTAATTCATTCACTTTTTTCTCACTTTTCATTGATTCGTTTCTTTTTTTTGTTCTCGTCTTCCACAAAGGATTTATATATTAGATGTGCTATTTACAGGCAACGTACATTAGAGATTGAGGTTTCAAGCACTTTTATACTTGGAATTATTAAACAAAATCAATGTGTTGCTTAATGCTAAGTTCCTGGAAGCTTCTGGGAAATTGGGTTTTTGCCGTTGATTAGGTGAAATTTTCTGTATTTGAAGATAAATCCAGTGAGAAAAGTTGGATCAACATGAGTGTCAAAGGGCCAATGCTTTGAAACGCCCGCTTTTGGCGCTATATGCGCCTAAAATCGCACGAAACTGTTCAGGTTTTCGATGAGTTGCGGTTGCAGTTACTGAATGCTGAAGTTTCAAGTAATATTACTGGTTACTGAGTCTGAGATCAGGTTACTGAATGCTGAAGTTTCGAATAAATTGCTAAATGTTTCAAATCAGGGCTGGATACCTGGATTAGGGTCTACCAGGGATCGTAACATCGGTCCCTTAAGCGTATGCTCTCGCAGAGATTGTGGGAAAGGACCATATGCAGATGCCTGAAGGAATTAGGGTACTAGAAGTGTAATGCTCTGGTCTGCTCGAGGCTTTTTTTGCCAGGCAGGTCTGAAAGACATCCCTCCCAACCTGGTAGCGTTTAGTTAATCCAGTGCGTTTTTCTTTTGCCACTTTAGTTGAGCCGACCGGAGGGGCTGGTATCTAAATTAAAATTTATGGAGTAGAAATATGGCAAGCATACACCGACCAAAACGAGGTTCACTCGCATTCAGTCCGCGAAAAAGGGCAAAAGGCCACATTCCACGGTTCAGGGCCTGGCCAGAGGCTATAGGTGAACCAAGGTTACAGAGTTTTGCAGGGTATAAGGTTGGAATGACCCACGTAATCATGGTTGATGATACAAAGAACAGCCTTACACAGGGTATGGAGATCTCAGCACCTGTAACTGTAATCGAAACTCCTGCAATCAGGGTTGCAGCCATCCGGGCTTATACAGAAGACAGTGTCGGAGAGAGGGCAATCGCTGAAGTGTGGGCAGCAGATCTAGATCCTGAACTCAAGCGTAGGATCAATATCTCAGCAGCTGAAAATTTGATTGAAACCCTTGAAACTATTGGAAAAATGATTGAAGAAGGTAATGTAAGCGATATCAAAGCAGTTACATACACTCTGCCAAAGAGCCTTACAGGCGTTCCAAAGAAGACCCCCGATATCATGGAATCCGGAATCAGTGCAAAGGATCTCAATACCAAATTCGAATACTCAAAGTCAATTCTTGGCACCCTCATAAGAATTACCGACGTTTTCAAAACTGGAATATTTGTTGATACAGCCGCTATCACCATCGGAAAAGGCACCCAGGGTCCTGTCAAGCGCTGGGGTATCCAACTGATGAAGGGTAAGCATTCAAGACAGGGTAGCCTGAGGCAAATAGGCACTCTTGGTCCATGGCATCCGGCTCACGTTTCCTGGAGAGTCCCACAGATGGGTCAGACGGGATATCATCAGAGGACAGAGTTCAACAAGCGCATCCTTAAGATCGGATCCAATGGAGCAGAAGTCACTCCAGATGGTGGTTTCCTGAATTATGGCCTGATCCGAGGAGATTATGTGCTGATCAAAGGTAGTGTTCCAGGACCTTCCAAGAGACTTATCAGACTCAGAGACCCGATTAGGGCAAAGAAAGTCGACCTTGGAGAACCAAATATAGTTCACATAAGCAGGGAATCCAAACAGGGGTGAAGTAAAATGGCTAAGGCAAAAACTATCGATCTTACAGGAAGGGTTATCAGGGAAATTAACCTCCCATCCGTGTTTGATACGGACTATCGCCCTGACTTGATCAAAAAGGCAGTGCTTGCGGCACAAGCAAATAGGCTTCAGCCCTATGGTCCCCGTCTCTATGCAGGAATGGAAACTTCTGCAAGATCCTGGGGTTCTGGGAGAGGTGTTGCTCAGATTCCAAGACTTATAAATAGCAGCAGAGCTGCAAGAGTCCCGCACGCAAAAGGCGGTAGAAGAGCTCACCCTCCAAAACCCCAAGCTGACAGGAAAGAGAAGGTAAACACTAAGGAACGTCGCTATGCAATCCGCTCTGCAATCGCAGCAACTCGGGATACTAATCTTGTAAACCTGAGGGGGCATGTCTTTGAAGCTGAGCTTCCTATTGTTGCTGAAAAAACGTTCGAAGATCTGGATAAAACAAAGCAAGTAATAGACTTCCTGCGAGTTGTCGGGGTCTACGACGATGTAATGAGGGCAAAATATGGAAGACATATAAGAGCTGGTCGCGGGAAGCTCAGAGGCAGGAAATACAAACATAAAAAGAGCATCCTGATTGTTGCAGGGGAAGATTCCCCTATCCTGAAGGCTGCAAGAAACTTGTCTGGTGTAGACGTCACAACAGTAAATTCACTGAATGCCGAACTTCTCGCACCTGGCACTCATGCGGGGCGCCTTACTATCTGGACAGAATCTGCAATTGAGAAACTGGAGGTTGTATTCGAATGAGTTCCATTGACTATCCTTTTGTTACTGAAAAAGCGATGATGTTGCTTGATGAAAACAAGCTCCAGTTTATCGTTAACACCAGGTCAAACAAAAAGCAGATCTTAGAGGATGTTGAAAAGCTGTATGAATTCAAGGTAAAGTCCATACGGACAATGACCACCATGAAGGGGACGAAAAAAGCAATCTTGGCATTCGAAGAGCCGGAGTCAGCACACGAGATTGCAACCCGGATAGGACTTATGTGAGGTGTGATACATGGGTAAAAGAATAATATCACAAAACAGAGGGAGGGGTACCCCGACCTACAGAGCTCCTTCTCACAAGTACAAGGCAGATCTGAGACATCCTCGTGTTGATGAAAATACTTCCCTGGAGGGAAAAGTCATAGGTATAGAGCACGACCCTGCTCGTTCAGCTCCAATCGCAAAAGTGGCATTTGAAAACGGAGAAGAACTTTTCTTGCTGGCTTCCGAGGGCATTGCAGTCGGGAATACAATCGAGTGTGGAGAAAATGCTGAGGTCAAGCCAGGAAATATAGTTCCTATAGGAAAGGTACCTGAAGGTTTCTTTGTCTGCAATATCGAATCAAAACCAAATGATGGGGGTAAGTTTGTTCGCTCCTCAGGCGTATACGCAACTGTTGTAACTCATGAGCTCAACAGGACTGCAGTGGCAATGCCTTCAGGTACTATCAAATGGCTTAACCCCAGCTGCAGGGTAGTTGTAGGTATAGTTGCAGGCGGGGGTAGAGTGGACAGACCATGGCTCAAAGCCGGGAAAAAGTATCATAAGCTGAAAACAAGAGCTGCGAAGTATCCAAGGGTTTCAGGTGTTGCCATGAACCCGCGTGACCATCCATTCGGTGGAGGTGCCTGGAAGCATCCCGGAAAACCAACGACTGTTAGCAGGAACGCCCCGCCAGGAAGAAAGGTCGGACTAATTGCAGCAAGAAGGACAGGAATGAAGCGTTGATGAGGGGTATTCGTTATGGTAAAAAAATCATCATCAAGGTTACCTAAGAGAAAGGGTGAATACACCTATCGCGGGAAAACCATCTCCGAACTTCAGGAACTGAGTCTTGAAGAGTTTGCAGAACTCCTGCCTTCGAGAGAGCGCAGGAGCATCAAACGCGGATTTACAGACGGGCAAAAAAAAGTTTTGCACGAATTTAAGGAAGGACAGAAGGTCAGGACTCATCATAGGGATATGATCATTCTTCCAGAAATGATCGGAAAGGCAATTGAAATCCACAATGGAAAACAATTTGTAAGTGTGGACCTTCAGCCTGAAATGATCGGGCATCGCTTCGGGGAATTTGCGCCCACAAGATCCAAAGTTACACATGGTAGCGCAGGCGTGGGAGCAACTCGTTCAAGCAAGTTTGTGCCATTGAAGTGAGGTGAAAGGGAATGGCAAGAATTGATTATTCAGTCAAGGGAAACCCTGAAATAACCTCTAAGGCGATGGGTTCAGAACTGCACATTTCCTCTAAAAAGTCTCGAGAGGTTTGTTGTAAAATAAAGGGCATGAAGGTCGCTGAAGCAAGGAAATTTTTGGAGGACGTAATTGCTTTGAAACAAGCAGTACCTTTCAAAAGACATCACGATGGAACAGGCCACAGGAAAGGTCCAATGGCTGCTGGCAGGTATCCTGTCAATGCTTCAAAGGAAATTCTCAAGGTCCTAAAAAATGCAGAAAGTAATGCTGAGTACAAAGGCCTTGAACCCACAAACATGTATATCATTCATGTTGCAGCTCAGCAAGGAAGGATAATTCATGGATTTATGCCAAGGGCCAGAGGACGGGCTACCCCTAAAGATACCGACACTGTAAATATCGAGATGATTCTTTCTGAGGTGCGCTAATGGCAATAGAAAAAAAGTTCGTAAACGATGGGTATGTCAAGGCCTCCATGGACGAGTATTTTGCAGAGCAGCTGAACAGAGCTGGATACGGTGGGATGGATCTTAACAGGACTCCAATGGGCACTCAAATTATTATTTATTCCGAAAAGCCTGGAATGGTAATCGGAAAAGCTGGAAAGGTTATCCGAAAACTTACTCGGGACGTTGCGATCAAATACAACCTCGAAAACCCGCAGATTGATGCCCAAGAAGTCAAGAGGCCTGAACTTAACGCCCAGATGATGGCATCAAGACTTGCAGCTTCAATTGAGAGAGGTTGGTACTTCAGGAAAGCCGGGCACAACACTCTTCGTGCAGTCATGAATGCAGGAGCTCTTGGATGTGAAGTCGTAATCTCAGGAAAGCTTACAGGTGCCAGGTCAAGAGTTGAAAAATTCGTTAATGGATACATAAAGCACTCCGGGAACCCTGTTGAAGAGGTAGTAGACGAAGGATTTGCAGTAGCAATCAAAAAACTCGGGACCCTTGGCTGTAAAGTTCGGATCATTCAGCCAGATGTTGTCCTGCCTGACTCGTACAGGATTAAGGAGTTAAATGAAATTGTCGCTGAGCAGCCAGCCATAAAACCAGCCGAAAAACCGGTTGAGAAACCCGCGGAGGCCCCTAAAAAGGGACGTGCGGCAAAACCCAAAGCTTCTCCGGCAGTACCCAAAAAAATAGTCGAAAAAGTAGTAGAGGAAATTGAAGTCGCAGAGCTTGAAGAAGCTGAAGAACCCCAGGCTGAAGCGTCAGAGGACATTGAAGAAGCTGAACTTATCTATGTAGAGGGTTCGGAAGAAGTCCGCAGACAAGTCAATGGTGTCTGGCAGCATAAGCATGAGAGCTATGATTATTGGCATCCTATGGCACGGGTTCACAAGGAGGCTAGGGAATAAATGGCAATTCTTAGAATCAGCGAAATCCGGGCCATGACAATTGAGGAAAGGGTTGACGAATTTGAGACCCTTAAAAACGAGCTTGTCAAGGAACGTGCTCTTACCTCTGCAGGTGGGTCTCCAGAAAACCCAGGTCGAATCGGAGAAATCAGAAGAACTATTGCTCGGATAAAGACAATTCAGAATGAGCTAAATGAAATCTAAAGTGGAAATTCTACCTTCTACCCTCATCTACCACGAATTGATAGGGCTAGAAATTAAGTTGATTCATTCCACTAATCCCGTATTAACAGGAATCCATGGACGAGTAATAAATGAAACAAAGAATATGTTGATCATAGAAAACTCAAAGTCCAGGGAACTGAAGATTCCAAAGGCGGATTCGGAATTTCTCTTTCGAATCCCTGCCGAGCTCTCTGAAAAAGGCCATAGATTCGATAAATTCGTTAAAATTCAGGGAAACCTGTTGCTATCACAACCCGAAAATCGGATCAAGAACATCAAAAAATTACGTAAATGGGGCTAAACTCATGGCAAGAGATATTGGATTGAATATACCGGCGCCATCAAAAGACTGTGAAGATTCATCATGTCCCTTCCACGGAACACTCTCTGTGAGAGGTCAAATTCTTGTGGGTACCGTGGTCAGTAGTAAGATGGACAATACGGTAGTTATTGAAAGGCAATATATGAAAATGGTGCCAAAATACCAAAGATACGAGAAAAGACGCTCGAAAGTTCACGCACACAACCCACCATGCATTACAGCAAAAATAGGTGATATTGTAACGATTGCGGAATGCAGGCGTCTAAGCAAGACCAAGTCCTACGTAGTAGTCAAAGCGGAGGTGCCCAAATGAAAGGCATACGTTCCAATATCCCAAGGGCTTTGAACGCAGGCGCCAAGATTCCCTGTGTTGACAATACAGGAGCCAAGATCGTTGAGATTATCTCTGTCAAGAAGTACAGAGGAGTCAAAAACAGGATGCCCTGCGCAGGAATTGGAGATATGTGCGTCGTCTCTGTAAAGAAAGGCACACCAGAAATGAGGAAACAGGTTCTTCTTGCAGTGGTGGTTCGTCAGAAACAAGAATTCCGTCGTCCTGACGGGCTTCATGTGTCTTTTGAGGATAACGGCATGGTGATAACGGATGAAGAAGGAATTCCCAAAGGTACGGATATAAAAGGTCCAGTTGCAAGGGAAGTAGCTGAGAGGTATCCTAAAATCGGGACCACAGCATCTATTATTGTTTGAGGTAGCGACTATGGTATCTAAACAGCCCAGAAAACAGAGAAAGGCAAGATACAGCGCGCCTCTCCACATCAGGCAGAGATTAATGGGTGCGAGGTTAAGTGAAGAACTTTCTAAGGAATATGGTACAAGAAGCGCTTCAGTCATTAAAGGAGACACTGTAAAGGTCATGCGCGGAAACTTCAAGAACACTGAAGGAAAGGTCCAGGTTGTTTCCCTTAAGGATGGCACTATTTGTGTGGATAGGGTAATTTCCACCAAGGTGGATGGCACTGAAGTCCCAAGACCTATCTACCCCTCCAACGTTAGGATCATACAACTGGAAATGAAGGACGGGCGCAGACCATCAAGCATTAAGAAGTGGGGCAGGTGATTTTGTGACACACCAGAAAAGATTATCAGTTCCAAAAAGCTGGAAGATTGGGCGAAAAGGTTATAAGTGGGTTTCTACCACCTGCGCAGGGCCTCACAGCAAGAAACGTAGTCTTCCGCTCGGAATCATAATCCGAAATGTTCTCAATCTTGTGGATAACAGTAGGGAAGGTAAAAGGATCCTCTCGGAAGGCAAGGTTCTTGTGGATGGAATTTCCAGGAAAGATCTCAGGTTTCCAGTCGGGCTCTTTGATGTAGTTACTCTCCCACTCAGAAATGAATCATATCGGATGCTTCAGGACGATAAGGGACGTCTGACACTCCACAAACTGAGTGAGACAAACGTTGACAAGCTATGCCGGATCGACAATAAGACCACACTCAAAGGAGGTAAAGTACAGCTTAATCTGAGTGATGGAACTAATATCCTCGGCTCTAACGAGTACGGGACTAGAGATTCTCTGATTCTTTCGGTTCCTGACAAAAAGGTGGTAAAACACCTCCAATTCAAGATTGGCAACCTTGCAATGGTGGTAGGCGGGCAGCACTCAGGAGAAATCGGAAAGATCAAGGATATCAAGGAAGTTAAGAGTTCCAGACACAACACTGTTACTATTTCCGGGGAAATAGATTTTGAAACGATCGAAGAATATGTAATTGTGATCGGTGAGGACAAGCCTGAGATTAGGTTGGGTGGTGATATAAATGAGTAACGCTATGCGCACTCCAGTCGTTGACAAGGTAATTGTCCACATGGGTGTTGGAGAAAGTGGCCAACATCTCGTGAACGCCGAAGAAATCCTCCGGACTATTACAGGTCAGGAAATCGTAAGGTGCTTTGCCAAGAGAACTTTGCCAGCTTTTGCGATCAAGAAGAAAGAACCCATAGGTTGCAAGGTAACTTTGAGAGGCCAGAAAGCTCAGGAGTTCCTTCAAATCGCATTAGATATCGTTGAAAAAGCTATCGTCAAGTCCCAGTTCGATTCTCTCGGAAATGTCTCTTTCGGAATTGAAGAGCACACAGATTTTCCAGGAATGAGATATGACCCAAATATAGGGGTTTTCGGAATGGACGTAACAGTTGTGATCAAGCGCCCTGGAGAAAGAATCTGCAAGAGAAGAATCGCAACAAGGAAGATCCCGACTAACCATAGAGTCACAGTTGAGGATGCGATTGCCTTTCTTAGCGATAGTTATGGCGTGGAGGTCATTTAAATGGCAGAGATGATAAATAAGTCTGGAAGAGGGGTAAATGTGTGCAAACGGTGCGGGAGAAAGCAAGGCCTTGTTCGCAAATACGATATCTACCTTTGCAGGCACTGTTTCAGGGAGATTGCCCATGAGATGGGTTTTCATAAATATTCTTAAGGTGATTAAAATGGTATTACTTGATCCTCTTGCAAACGCCCTTTCAACAATTAAGAATGCTGAGATCATTGGGAAGAGTTCCTGTGTCATCAGGCCTGCTTCAAAGAACATTGGTAACGTGTTGAAGGTTATGCAAGATCTTGGCTATATTGGCGACTTTGAATTTATTGACGATGGAAAAGCTGGGATTTACAGCATTGCCCTTGTGGGAAGAATCAACAAATGTGGTGCGATCAAACCGAGGTATTCCGTTGGAACCGACAGCTTTGAGCGCTGGGAAAAACAGTTTCTGCCGGCAAAGAACTTTGGTGCTCTTATCGTAACAACTTCAGACGGGGTTATGTCCCAATACGACGCTCGTGAGAAAAAGATCGGTGGACAGCTTCTTGCTTATGTATATTGAGGAGGAAACGAAGAATGGTTAAGGAGATTGCAAGAAAAATTAAAATTCCTGAAGGAGTTTCCACCTCTCTCTCACAGGATGTTTTAACAGCAAGAGGTCCGAAGGGAACTGTTGAAAGACAGTTTTGGTTTCCAGGAATTAAGATCGAAGTCAAGGAAAGAGAAGTATTGGTTGATGCCAAATCCGTAAGAATAGAACATAAAGCTATGGTTGGAACTTTTGCCTCCCATATCAAAAATTTGGTCAAAGGTGTAAGCGAAGGGTTTGAGTGCAAGATGACAATTGTGTATGCTCACTTCCCGATGCAGGTAAAAGTTGAAGGTAAAACTCTCGTAATTGGAAATTTCCTTGGAGAAAAAAAACCAAGAGTTGCAAAAATTCTTGGCAATACTGATGTTAAGGTAAGTGGAAACGAAGTAGTTATTTCCGGAATTAACAAGGAAGACGTAGGACAGACTGCTGCAAACATTGAACAGAAAACAAAGATCCGAAGGTTCGATCCGAGGGTTTTCCAGGATGGAATCTACATTGTTCAAAAGCCCTGAGGTGGCTATGATGGCAAAAAAATTTAATGAGGTGAATGATACTTCAGTTTCTACCCTTGACATGGATCCTGAATCAAGGCGATTATTCAATGTGAGAAAGGTACAAAAAGGAAAGAAACCCCTATTCAAGAGAACGTGCAGTCACAAGTTCAAGAGACTTGATACTAACTGGAGGCGTCCAAGGGGTTCTCAGGGCAAACAGCGCAGAAAGTATGTCTCAAAAGGAGCTATTGCTCAGGTAGGGTACGGAAGTCCTGTTGCAGTAAAAGGTCTGCATCCATCAGGTTATTCTGATGTGCTTATTTCCAGCACTTCGGAACTTGAGCTTGTTGATTCGTCTTATGAGGCTATCAGAGTAGCAGCTGCAATAGGCGCAAGAAAGAAAGCAGTTATTGTCGCAAAAGCTGAAGAACTCGGAATTAGAGTGTTGAACCCTGGAAAAGGTGACTAAAAATGTCAGACTTGTTTAACCAGAGGAGGCTAGCTTCCAAAGTTATTGAATGTGGACTTGACAGGGTGTGGCTCAATCCCGAAGCTTCGGAAGAAATTGCTTCTGCAATCACGAGAGAAGACATCCGTGGGCTCATTGAGAAAGGCACTATTAAGATTAAGCCGGTAAGGGGTGTAAGCAGAGGTAGAGCCAGAGCTCTTGCTGCGAAACGTAATTATGGGCACTGCAAGGGTCATGGATCTAGAAAAGGTAAAAAGGGAGCTCGCACCCCGAAGAAAGAGCAGTGGATCAAAAAGATCCGGGCTCTCAGAAGAAGACTCAAGGAACTGCGTGCAGAAGGGATGCTTAATAAGTCTGTGTACTGTAGACTCTACAGAAAGGCAAAAGGCGGAGAATACAGAAGCGTTTCTCACCTTAATTCCCACCTTGGGTCCGAAAAAATGTTAAAAAAAGAATAACCTGGAGGAGCTGAAGATGGCAACAGGACCAAGATATAAGGTTCCTTTTAGAAGAAGAAGGGAAGGACGCACTAATTATCACCTTCGTCTCAAGTTATTGCTCTCAAGACAGGATCGTGTAGTTGTCAGGAAGAGTGCAAAAAATGTTCAGATCCAATTAATAGCTCCGACCCCAGACGGGGATATAACTTATTCTTCAGCAGTTTCAAGTGAGCTTGCAAAGTATGGTTATACAGGAGCTACCGGAAATACACCAGCTGCATACCTTACAGGATTATTGTTCGGACTGAAAAGTTTGAAGAACGGGTACGGAGGAGGCATTCTGGACATAGGACTTCAGGCTTCTTCTGTAGGTTCAAGAGTTTATGCTGCTCTTAAAGGAATTGTAGACTCAGGTTTTGATATTCCCTGCAGCTCGGAAGTCTTCCCTTCGGAAGAGAGAATCCGTGGAAAGCATATTGCTGAATACAGAGAACAGAGCTCAGACCTGCCAGAGCAGTTTGAAGCGACCAAAGAGAAAATCTTTGCTGAGTTTAGTTAAGGTGATTAAATGGCATTCGATCAAGATTGGGTCCCAAAAACAAGGCTCGGAAAACTTGTATTTGAAGGACAAGTTACTTCAATGGAAGAAGCAATTAAGTCAGGCCTGCCAATCAGGGAACCTCGCATAATTGATATGCTGCTTCCTGACCTGGAAGATGAGGTGCTTGATATTAACATGGTTCAGAGGATGACTGACTCCGGACGCCGTGTAAAATTCAGAGCAACCGTTATTGTAGGGAATAAAAATGGCTATGTAGGACTAGGCCAGGCAAAGGATGTGCAGGTAGGGCCGGCAATTAGAAAGGCTATCGACGATGCAAAGCTAGCTATAACATATATCCGCAGGGGCTGCGGTTCATGGGAATGCGCTTGCGGTCTACCTCATACCGTACCTTACGAAGTTAAAGGAAAGGCAGGTAGTGTGAGTGTAATTCTTATTCCAGCTCCTAGAGGGCTTGGAATTGCGGCAGGAAACACTGCAACAAAGGTGCTGGAAAAAGCCGGAATTAAAGACGTATGGACAAATACATTTGGAACAACTAGATCAACTCTTAACTTTGCAAAGGCAACATTTGATGCTCTGAATCATGTCAACGTCATGAGGCTGCCGATATACCGTCGTAAGGAGGAAGCCTAAAATGTATGCAATTGTGAGGCTAAGAGGGCAGGTTAATGTCAGGTACACCATTGAAGACACCATGAAAATGCTTCGTTTGCATAAGGTTAATCACTGTGTGCTCGTTCCCGAGAATCCTCATTTCAAAGGCATGATCCTGAAAGTGAAGGACTACGTTGCATATGGAAAGGTTGACACAAAAATTCTTGCAGAGATTCTCGAAAATCGTGGAAGGCTCGAAGGTGATACTCGCTTGACAGCTAAATACATCCAGGAAAACACTACTTACGATTCAATAAATGCTTTTGCTGAAGCTTTAATAGAGGGAAAAGCTTCTCTTAAGGACATCCCAAAATTGAAGCCTATTTTTAGGCTTCATCCTCCAAGAAAAGGACATTCTGGGATTAAAAGGACTTTTCAACAGGGTGGAGTGCTCGGAAATCATAATACAGATATCAACGTACTCCTGCATAAGATGAGATAAGGTGGTTGAAATGGATATCAAGAAGTTCAGAGGATCCAGGACCTGCGGAGGCGGGACTCATAAAAACAGGCGTGGAGCCGGAAATAGAGGAGGTCGTGGAAAAGCAGGTGGCTGTAAACATCATTTCGTAAGAGCGATGATAAGGGGGTACAGTTATGGAAAGCATGGTTTCAAGCGCCCTGCCGAAGTGTGTACAGATGTTTCTATAGTAAATGTGGGAGAGCTTGATGAACTTGCTCCTTATCTTGTTGAAGAGGGGCTTGCAGAAATCCAGGATGGTGCATACCATATTAACCTTGAAAATTTGGGGATTGAGAAGGTTCTCGGAAGTGGGCGCGTTACGAAGAACTGGGTCATTACCTCTGAAGAATTTTCACTATCTGCCCGTAAAAAAATTGAGAACGCTAGTGGCAGGTGTATTAATGCTGAATGAGTAGTATCATTCTGGCATTACCTTCTTTCATTCTTTGATAATTTTTTTATATTACATGTGCTGTATATAAGATCTTATTGCGGAATATAGTTCAATACTTCAAGCAGTATAATCTTAATGTATGATTTGAATGGTGTAATAGATGACTCTCAGGGATACATTAGAACCGTTTTTTAACAAATTACCTGCAGTAGCAAGTCCGGAAAAACATGTCCACTTTAAGAATAAACTCTGGTGGACTCTGGGAGTTCTGGTGCTATACTTTGCTTTAGCAAATGTGCCGCTCTTCGGGATGTCCAAGAATTCTGTTGACCTTTTTGAAACTTACCGTGCCGTTATAGCTGGTGCTTCAGGGTCTTTGATTCTTCTCGGAATTGGGCCGATTGTCACTGCGTCGATTGTCCTGCAACTTCTTGTTGGAGCAGATATTATCAAAATGGACCTTTCGGACCCAAAGGATCAGGCATTCTTCCAGGGAGCTCAGAAGTTCCTTGTCTTAGTCATGATCATACTAGAAGCTGTACCGCAATTAGTTGGTGGTTATCTCCAACCGGATCCAGTACTTGCTTCTGCTCTCGGTGTAGGTCTGGGAGTAATCACCCTACTACTTCTTGCCCAAATTTTCGTTGGAGGTGCACTTGTTCTTTTTATGGATGAAGTAGTTTCCAAATGGGGTATCGGGTCAGGGGTCGGGCTCTTCATAGTTGCGGGGATTTCACAGCAAATCGTTATAGGGATCGTTAACTGGCAGCTTGATAGGTCGTCTGGGCTTCCGATAGGGTTAATTCCTAAGTGGATCTACATAGCCCAGAACACCGGGGTAGATTATCTTTTCTCAGGTAGTGGCCTTGGTTATCTGCTTATCAATGGAGGAATTCTTGCACTCCTGAGCACAGTTATTATCTTCCTGCTTGTAGTGCTTGTGGAAAGTACGAGAATAGAAATACCTCTCGCCCACAGTGCTGTAAGAGGGGCAAGGGGCCGCTTTCCTGTAAAGCTAATCTACTCCTCGGTTCTACCAATGATTCTTGTAAGGGCTCTTCAAGCTAACGTTCAGATGATTGGAATTATCCTTGCTAATCGGGGAATTACATTCCTTGGAGAGTTTCGTGAGGGATCAGTGCCTATTAACGGAATCATGTTTTATCTTTCCCCAATAAACGGTCCTCATAATTGGATTCCATCTCTAGTGAAGGATTCTTTTGTAAGCGTTGGTGCTGCAACCACTCCTGCTATCTGGCAGATAGCACTTCATGTCTTTACAGATGCTTTCATGCTTATAGTAGGTGGAATTATCTTCTCCCTTTTCTGGATAGAGACTACAGGCATGGGTGCTAAACCTACAGCTCAGAAGATTTTCGATTCAGGCATGCAGATTCCTGGTTTCAGGCGGAATATCAGCAGCATTGAAAAAGTCATGGAGCGTTATATTCCTAAAGTTACAGTGATCGGTGGGGCTTTCATAGGGATTCTTACCCTTCTTGCAAGCCTTCTTGGTACTCTTGGAAGTGCTGGAGGTACAGGGTTGTTGCTGACTGTGAGTATCGTGTATCGTCTTTATGAGGACATAGCTTCTGAGCAGATTATGGAGATGCATCCGATGATTCGCTCCTTCTTCGGGGAGGAGTAAGGTTATTTTTTACTTTAGGAAAGAATTCAATCTAAATATAACTACAACAATTTAACAAGGATATAAGAACGGGATCTTCGAATGAATCTAATATTATTTGGGCCTCCAGGTGCTGGAAAGGGCACACAGGCCAAAAAACTGGTTGACTTCTATGGAATTCCGCAAATATCCACAGGGGATATCCTGCGGGCAAATGTTAGGGAAGGCACTGAATTGGGTTTTGTAGCTAAGGCATATATGGATAAAGGAGATCTTGTTCCTGATGAAGTGCTTATAGGGATCATTAAGAACCGCTTGAAAGAACCTGACTGCAAAATAGGTTTTATCCTTGACGGTTATCCAAGGACTGTCTCTCAAGCAAATGCGCTTGAAGTCATTTTGGATGAAATAAACAAACCTTTAGATGTTATTCTTAACCTTGAAGTGCCTAACAAAAAGCTGATAGAAAGGATAAGCGGTAGGCTGATTTGTAGAAACTGTGGAGCAAGTTATCACAGGATTTTTAACCAACCGAAAAAAGAAGGTATATGTGATATCTGCGGGGATGAAATTTACCAGAGGTCCGACGACAAAGAAGAGTCAGTCCAAAATCGCTTGAATGTTTATAAAATGCAGACTCAGCTCCTTATAGATTACTATTTTAAAAAAGGTATATTGGTAACTCTCGAAGGTAATAAGGAGATAGATGAGGTTTTAGAAGATATCAAGGTAGTTCTTGCAAAACTTGCCTGAAATTTTTATCTTTTCTTTACTTTCATATTTTTCGCATGAGTTTTTGAAAATTGCAAACATAAGGTCCTCTTCAGTTTTTCCAAAAAAATGATGCATATTCTTTTTTCAGATTTGATCATAACTCCAGGAAACGATATATTTTCATTTGTTGCCCTTTTGTTTTGCCGAATACCATATAGCTTGCTTATAGATTGGAAACTTCCCCAAGAAACGTTATTTGACTAAATGATTTATGTTTTAAGCTACCTTTGTACTATAGAATGGAAATACGGCATTCAAATTATTGTATTTATAATATAATGCATCCTATTTTGTTTAGTATAAAGTATTTAGAAAAATTTTTATTAGAAAAAGATATCCTCAATTATTTTAAATTATTATGCTTTAAAATTGATATAAGTACTGTTTTGAGTTTGATCCAATCTTACTGATGTTAATCATGTATATCTCTTAGTTGATGCTGAACCAAAATATCCTCTTCTAAGAGTGATGTAGATTATAAAAATTGTCACAGCAAGTATCCAGCATCGAAATGATTCGCTATGGTCTGGATGAGGAGCTTTCTGAAATTAGGAAAAAAGAGCTCCTTTTCCTTAGAGAATATATATCGTTTAAGACTATCGAGCTTATTCCAGAAATCAAAATTTGCTTCTTTAAATCTCATTTTTGAGTAAACGATCATTGGGTTCTTTATGAAGAAAACTTCCCAAATTCGTCATGATTAAGAATGAGCTCATCGCAAAACTAATTTTATCTCAAATCAGTAAATTTTCATAACTAGTACTGCGATTCCAAAGTATATTCAAAACCTGGACTTGTGAACCTGTCTATAGATCATGGATTTCCTACAAAACAAGGGATCTATTTTGGAATCGATACACTAGTTTTCATGATCAGAAACTCAATTGATTATTATAACATGAGATTCAGATAAGTTATTTTGAGTTTTGGGATGAGCTCTGAATTAACTCTTTTCCTGCTTTCAGTGCCGGAGCTGAAGGAGCGCTGCATTTTTTCAAAATCTCAAGCAGTTCTTCGACATTAATAAGCGTGATTTCCATAGAGTTTTTCGAAAGCTCTTCGTAGCAAGCAGCATTCTAAAAATGATGGCATTCGGAAAGCTTTTTCCATAGAAGGGATAAAAAGGTCATCGTTCCGACCATTCCAGCTATAGGATCAGAGGAAACATAAAGATAACTCCGGAAGTAAGGACAATATATAAGATTGTGCTTCATGGAAATCACCTGTCCTCTTGCATCAACGAGAATGCTTCCAACCTCACCGTAAGTAGGAGTTCACGGTGGAATTAAAGCACGACAGGACCAGGCATAAGGCTCATTAGGATGATTGGGAATGGGTCTGTATTCAACCGGCCAACTCTTTCGGTCAATTGCTTTTTCATTTCTTGAATCGATTTTATTCAGGATTTCCGATCTAACCTCTCTAATTTTTTAAAATTCTCCATTCTCCTTCTTTTTTTAAAATGAATCTTTGAATGGGGTTTTTGCCCTGAAATGTTATTAAAATACACAAAGAAAAAAATAGATACATACTTTTGATGCTTAAATATATAACTTTATATTTCAATTATTTGTTGTTGATTACTATAGTAAAATTAAGTGCAGAGATGAAAACTGTCTTTTCAAAGGTAAATATTTCTCCTGTGGCTACCGCTTCAAAGGATGGAATTTCTCATGTAGTACCGATCGGGTTCTACCAGCTTGTGGATAATGAAACAATCTGGATTGAAGACAATTTCATGGGTAAATGCCTGGAAAATCTTGGAAAAAATTAAAATGTTGGAGTCTATTTATGGGGGCCGGAGACCGCCGGCTTCTTTCAGATAAAGGGTAAAGTGGAAGTTATCAGTTCAGGATAGAAGTTCGATAAAATGAAGGCATGTGTGCAGCAGCAAAGCCCTGGATTCCTGCAAAGAACCTTATATAAGTCAAGATTAGCGAGATCTTCCATGTGCTACCGGCCCGGGCGCAGGAAAGAAATCGCTATGATATAAGCTAAGATTATAGTTATATCAAGATTACTTAGTTATATCAAGAGTACTTTATCTCGAAAGGTATTCAGGGAGCATACAGATCAAAATAATCTCTGGAACGTGAGTGTGAAAATGGCTGAAGCGAAGGATAATCCTCCTACTTTTTGTGAAAAGTTCTGTATAGTTTGCAAGGGTGCTAGGGAAGGGAATATAATTTGCAAGTATATCCAGGACATTGAACTGAAAATTTCCGGAAAAAATGGCTGTATTTGGGGAGCGGCAAGGAAAATATATTACGGAGTTACTCCTGATCAAAAACTCCCTAAAAAACTGCCTAAAACTCAAAAATGAAAAAATAACCCCAACGAGAAAGATAATCCTCTGCCAAATAGGCAGGTACCGAAGGTTCTGTGAAATTTGCTCTCATCCCTTAGTCTTCTTTTCTGATTACGGTTTCATTACTTATATGCTTGTTTCTTGTTATTCAATTTTCCATTATATAGATAAGCTTTGCATATTGTTTTGACAACTCGATTATTCTATTACTTATAGGGATGTACAAATTTCTACCGATTACACACTAGTAAATGCAAAAAAAGTATTAAAAAAGCATATCAAAATTAAACGAGTTCTATTGCTATTTATTTTTATTAAATTAATCGTGAAAATTATTTTATCAAAATAAATTTACAGCGCATTCAAAGTCAAGTTTCTACATACTTAGTTTAATTTGTTCATCTGAGTCGGATTTCATACTTAATCATGTCTTGATATTTCTGATTTTACAGAGCTTGCAGTACACTGCCAAGGTTGTAGAATAATAAGAGAAAATAAGAGAAAAACTACCATGTTGCAATAACTATTAAGTTGCTATGCTTTTATGGCAAAACTATTGAACTTTTGTTCGTTCCAAAGATCCTACTTTTTACAGACATCAGATATATTACAATATATTATTTGTCAGGATTTCAGATACTGACATCTGGTGTTAATTTCAAAAAGTATCTTTCTAGGACATCCTAAGGACTTGGAACTTCTCATCCATGAATTTTTACTGTTTCTGTTTCGAGATTTTCTTGATAAGTCCTTAACACGGCTTTGACTGCGTTTTGAAGCTCTTCCGACAGTCTGCTTTCAGCAGCTACAAAGCCACATAATAAAAATCTGCTGATACGTTATTTTATTACTCAGAAGTGATATCAAATAATAAATTCTTCCTACTTGAGTAGGTTTTAACACGTCTTACAATGCTGCAAATTTTATTCTTTATACCATACTCAGTTCTCTGAGCCGGTTAGGTAGGTATACCTCGGTTACAAAATCCAGACCTTTCCCGGCAAAGGCCTGTTGTTCAGCCTTTTTTCCTATATCAAGCTGTAGCTGGATTTGCTCCTTCCAGTATTTAGATTCAAAACGTGGATCTGAAAGTTCACTGCGTAATGCGCTGATATCCTGTTCTGTGAGCTTGTCAGTAGAAAGCTCGTATTCAACTATATCTGAGGGCTGGAGACCCAGGAATTTGGCTGCTGGAGTGGCCATGAATTCCGATAGATGTGCACTTTTTATAGCTCCATAGGCTACAGAGGCATAAATTCTGTAGGACCAGGGGTCGCCGTCAGTAAAGACAGCTACGGGTATACCCAATTCCTCGTTCATTCGCTTGATGATTCTGCGGGTTGATCTTGCAGGTTGGCCTTTGAGATGGACAAGTATTGCTTTGTAGGCCTCATCAAAACCATTCTCCATCAGCCGTGCATACATTCCTCCTGTCTCTATAGCAATAATCATATTGGCTTCATGGCCCTTAAATTCTATATTTTCCACGTTAAAAGGAATCTGGTATCCTCCTTCTCCGACATCTCTCTGGCAGTGGATATTCCGCTCTCCTCGCTTTGTCTTTTCTGATATCTCAATAGGCCCAAACATCGTAGCTCCGTCTTCTTCAGGACGCATGTGGAAATATTCTCTCTGAAGACTGGTTAGGAGTTCCAGATCTTCGATTAGACGGTCACTTTCAGTTTGTTCCTTAAACTTGGCGGAGTCCCAGCCCTCAGATATATAGTAAAGTTCTCTAAGTGTCGAACCACGATTCTGGGCCAGGTGCTCTTTTATGAGAAAATCTGTCGCATAAGTCGTCTTCAGGAGCTGAAATGCACCTTTTACTGTTTTTGCACTCCTTTCGCTTTCTCTATCCCCATAGACCCATACCTCACTCTCGTCGGAATATTCTATATTTGCCTTTGTTCGGCTGGGAAGGCTGACGCTTGGGATAACCTCATTTTCAAATTGGTCATAAATTCTTCCTGCAAGCTCAAGCAGTCTGTCTCTTGCTATGGTATCCCTTGAAGTTGTTTTGCTATTTGTTTCTCTGGCCATTTTATATCTCCTTAAAGGCCTTTGCTCCTGTTACCAGCTCTTCTTCGATCCCTTCTACAATGAGATCAGGAAGTTTTCCTAGCTCTTTGTCTGTTGCATGTTCTATCATGTAGCTGAGCACCTTTGAAGATCCTACCACTACCGAAACTTCCCATATATAATCGTAATCGTTACCCATAGTCACAACTTTTGGCTCAGGCTTTGCCCTACTGATTGTCCAGGGCAGCATCTCATGTATCCTAAAGGAATGTGTTGAGCTCCCAAAATTTTTAATTTTTATTACAACCTGTGCAGTCTCAGAATCGTTCATTTTTACTTTTCTGTACACAAGCAGATTCCCCATAATCATTGCAACAACAGGATTTATGTCAGGGACCTCTTTGTCCAGGATGTTTGCAACCTTCAATGCCATTTTTGGGAGCACTTTTGTGATAATTATTTCTTTTTCCCGGCGTTTCTTGAGATTGTCTTGCTTGCCCAAATAGTGTTTAAGTTTTCTGGCAACATCTTTGATTGCAAGGTTCACTTCTTCTTTTATTACAGGAATGTCAGCAATAGCGTCCTTTGATTCTGATGTAAAGGGCACATTGATGGAAGCTACATGAATTAGAAGGATTGCAGGCCCTACAGGAATCCCACCCCCAGGCTGGTTTAGGCCGTACTGCTTCCACTTAATATCTTCAACTGCGTGTGTGGTCACGCAGCCTCCTTGCTGGTAAAGCAAAGGAACACGGTTAGCAAAACGCATTATGCTTATTTTTTCTTCTTTCGATAGATTTCCCCCATAAGCCAGCCCCACTTCTACCACAAAGGGATTTCCTGAATATACAGCCGGTTTTCGTGTGCTTGTGGCAATAAAGTCCACTTTAGTTTCTTTTTCAAGCCCCCTGTAAATCAGCTCTTCGCCGATTGGGGAAAGACAGTCTGTGGGAGGCGCCATGATCTTTACTTTTTCAAACGACTCAATTAGTTTTCTTGCTTCATGATGGCTAAGAAAATGGGGGTCTATTTCAGGATCAAGTCCTGCAGCCTTACATATTTCCTCGGCAGTGAGTAGGCCTATTTTACAAAAAGAGTATCTAAGAAAAGAGGCAAGTTTTTGGCGCTCAGTGTGATGCAGCATTTTCATAAGAGTACCGAGCTCGATACCTTCTGGATGGGGCAAGATTTCTTCTGAAAAGTCCGGCATTTTATCTGTGGCCCTTTCAAAAACTTCCTCGTTGCCGTCAGGTTCGATAAGGATAATCCTTGCATGAGGGTTTACAATTGCTGTGGCTTTGAGGTACTCATAAATAGATTGCCTTCTTCCTTTTACGTAGGCAGCCTTCATCTCCAGCTCTATCTGGGTCCCATGGGCGCGAAACCAGTCCTTTACGTCGTCTTTCTGAATATCGGGCTCATTAGTGCTGGTATTGATCATGAGCTCATAATAATGGGCCAGGGTATTAAGCCCTGTCTTGGAGAGGATTTTCGTATGCTTGCCTGTGGTCATCTGGCTATAGAGCACGGCTGCGGAAATTCCTATTCCCTGTTGTCCCCTGCTCTGTTTGAGGGAATGAAACCTTGAACCATACAGTAATTTTGCAAAAACTTTTGGTATTTGCTCTTTTACGATTCCTGGTCCATTGTCTTCTATAATGACGGTTACGTAGTCCTGTTCCACCCTTTCAATCTGGATAAGGATGTCAGGCAGGATTCCTGCTTCTTCGCAGGCATCCAAAGCGTTGTCAACGGCTTCTTTTACTGTTGTAATAAGGCTTCGGGGTGCAGAGTCAAAACCTAGGATATGCCTATTTTTTTCAAAAAATTCGGCGACACTTATCGACTTTTGTTTTTTGGCAAGTTCTTCTGCAATATGGACTTCCATGGAATTTTACCTCAGGTTGAAAAATCAAATTAATATTTCCTTAGAATAAAACTAATGTTTCCTGATTATTTACCTTATAGATATCTAAAGCAAGAATTTAGATTAAAGATGCTTTTATTAGTAGTATTTTCTCGCAAAGATAAAATATTCTTTCTGTCCATTTCTCTTCTTCGGCATAAATTTCGATAAAATTTTTTTGTGGTGATTATTCAAACATGATTATTTCTGAGAGTTTCTGAAGCAAGAGATTTGGTTTCAATAAAAGTTTAAAGTATAAAATTCCAGAACTTTTTTAAAAAAAATGCATGATTTTTCCTTCACATCCAACAGTGATAAGCTTATTTCATGACTGCCAGCTTAAAGTTCTGCCCCGACAATTGTTTGGGTAGCGGTTACTGTTTCGCTTTCCCTGATCCTGTCCACTACTGAGTTAAGTGTGCTAAGGTCTTTGACATCAATAATTACTACAAAATCATATTCTCCAAAGACATGGTAAACGTCTTTAATCCCTTCTATAGTCCTAAATTCCCTATATGCTGCTTTTTCATAGCTTGGCAGCACATTTATCATTGTAAATCCTATTACCATGTATATCATTTATCTTTAAAGGCAGCATGTTATTTATTTTTATTCGAAAATTCTGTTTGATCCAAAATCTATTTATAAAATGCACTTCTTTATACATCACAGTACTTAAATATACCTCAGTGATACTTAATGCACACTTCTATCCTCAATATCCTCAGCACAACAAAAACACGCCTTCAGGCTTTAGGATCACATAAACGCTCTGAATCTATTGGAATGCAATTTGAGAAAAGGGATTTTTTCTCTGCGGTTGAAGGTGCAAAGGCAGAAGGGTTAGTGTCAGTAATTGCGGAAATCAAACCTGCATCTCCGGGTAAAGTTTTCAGAGATATCTTGCCTGCAACAGCCTCAAGGCTTGCACGGGAGATAGAACAGGCTGGAGCTATTGCAATTTCGGTTTTAACAGAGCCAGGGGTTTTTCGGGGCTCACTTGCAAATTTGAATGCAGTAAGAGAAAATGTATCCTTGCCTATCCTTAGGAAGGATTTCATTATTGATAGAAGGCAACTTGATGAAGTAGAGAGCGATCTAGTACTCCTAATTGCAGGTATCCTTAGGAAAGAGCTGATTACCTTTGTCGAGCTTACCTTTGAAAAGGGATTTGAACCGCTAGTTGAAGTTCATAACAGAGCCGAGCTTGAGCTTGCACTAAAAACCATCACAAGGATTATTGGAATTAACAACCGAAGCCTTGAGACACTTAAAATCGATTTGGTCACTACAGAAGAGCTTGCACCCCTCATACGAGAGTACGACTTTAACCATGGGACCAGACATCTCATTATAAGTGAGAGTGGGATGAACAACGCAGAAGATATCAGAAGAGTTATCCAGGCTGGAGCAGATGCCGTATTGATAGGGTCTAAAATTATGGAAAGCGACTCTGTTTTTGTAAAAACTAGAGAATTAGTTCAGAGTTTTTGCTGGCGTTAATAACTGTTTTGTGAATTGTTTGGAGTTTTCATCTTGGTGGAATTAAGGTTGAAAAATTAGTCTCCACTTTAAAATTGAATTCTGCTTCACAAATATCACAAAATCAAGTTACAAGAAATTAAGATAACATAAATCTTGATAACAGAAGTCAAGAGATCAGAAATTAAGCTATATTAATACATTTATAGACAAGGGGTAATTGAATTGGCAGAAACTAAAGTTTCAGAATCTCAAACAAAGGGTTCGTACTCAAATGAACTTGCAGGTTCGAAAACCGGCAATATAACCCAGGTTAGAGGAAAATATGGGAAATACGGGGGACAGTACGTTCCTGAAGTCCTCATGCCGGCACTAGAAGAACTTGAAAAGGGATATGAACGGTACAAAAACGACTCAAAATTTATTGCAGAGCTTGAGCATTATCTGCGAGACTTTGCAGGTAGGAAAACACCCCTTTATTTTGCCCGAAACCTGAGCAAAAAATATGGGTCAAAAATCTATCTCAAGCGCGAAGATTTGGTTCATGGAGGGGCTCATAAGTTAAACAATGCCATTGGACAGGCCTTGCTTGCAAAATATATGGGTAAGACCAGACTGATCGCAGAAACTGGTGCAGGCCAGCATGGAACTGCAACTGCCATGGTAGGGGCAAACCTTGGATTTGAGACTATTGTATACATGGGTGCCAAAGACGTAAAACGCCAGCAGATGAATACATATAGAATGAAACTCATGGGCACTGAGGTAAAAGCCATATCTACAGGCTCAAAGACTCTCAAGGACGCGATCAATGAGGCGTTCAGGGACTGGGTCACAAATATAGTGAATACTCATTACCTAATAGGCTCGGTTGTGGGGCCTTATCCCTATCCTATGATAGTAAGGGACTTTCAAAGCGTTATTGGACGCGAGGTTAAGGAGCAAATTATGGGAAAGGAAGGACGTATGCCTGATTCAATTATTGCTTGTGCTGGTGGTGGAAGCAATGCAATGGGAATTTTCCATCCCTTTGTCGAAGATAAAGAGGTTAAACTCATTGCCGTTGAAGCCGGAGGAAAAGGCTTGAAATGTACGGAAAAAGCAGCCTTTCACTCGGCCTGTCTCTGTGCTGGAGAAGAAGGAATCCTACACGGAGCTCTGACAAAGGTGCTGCAAGATAAAAATGGGCAGATCCTTGAATCGGAATCTGTTTCTGCAGGACTTGACTACTCCGGGGTTGGGCCTGAATTAGCCTACTTGGCTGAAAGCCGTCGGGTTACAGCCCTTTATGCTACTGATGATGAAGCAGTTGAGGCTTTTCATGAACTGAGCCGGCTCGAAGGAATCATCCCTGCTCTGGAATCTTCTCACGCCCTTGCTTACCTGAAAAAGGCGGCGGAAAATGGAGAACTAGGGGATATTGTGGTTGTAAATCTTTCAGGAAGAGGGGACAAAGATCTGGAAACAGTCCTGAGCTTTAAGAGAGGAATCTAAAATGAGAAGGCAAAAGATCTCAGAAAAATTCGGAGAGCTCAGGGAAAGAAAGGAAGGAGGTTTGATCTGCTATGTAATGGCAGGAGATCCTTCTGTGGAGGCAACCGGCGAGATTGTAAAAGCCCTAGAAAATGGAGGTGCAGATATCATAGAAATTGGTTTTCCTTTTTCAGATCCTGTAGCCGACGGCTTAACCATCCAGGCAGCAGGCCAGAGAGCGCTTGCAGCAGGCATGAGCATCCAGCGCTATTTTGATCTTATCAAAGATCTTGATGTTCAGGTTCCTCTTGTGTGCATGACCTATTACAATCCTGTGTTCAGGTATGGGGTAGATAAATTTATAGAAAGAGCCTCAGAAGCTGGAATTAGTGGCTTGATCATACCAGATATTCCGATAGAGGAGACTGCTGATCTGAAGAAAAGTTGTGAAAAGAACGGGCTTGACCTAATTTTTTTGATTGCTCCCACTACGACTGATGAAAGAGTTCGAAAGATTCTGGAAAGAGGCTCTGGTTTCCTGTACCTTGTCTCAAGGCTTGGAGTCACAGGAACCAGGGAAAATGTTTCGTCTTCTACTAATGAACTGCTTTCTAGAGTAGAAACAGAAATTCCAAAAGCTGTGGGATTCGGGATATCCACGGGGAGGCAGGCTAATGAAGTTATACAAGCAGGAGCAGATGCTGTCATAGTCGGCTCGGCTTTTGTCAGGATTATCGAAGAAGGACAAAATGTGAATGAAAAGCTGGAAGCTCTTGCAAGAGATCTCAAATACAGTATACTGAATGCCAGTTAAAGATAGAAAGAAGGCAGAAAGACAGAAAAATAAGAAAAATTTATAAAAGCGGATATTTTGGGGAAAAAACTACAAAAGGTGAATAGGGGTTTCTAAGGTGGCAGGAAAAATGCAGAGATACATAACAAAATTGAAAGAAGGAAGTGATCTCAGTTCCGAAGAAGCTGAAGCTGCAATAGGGTTAATTCTAAGTACGGCTAATGATGACGAGATTGGGGAATTTCTGCTTGTTCTGAAGGCAAAAGGTGAAAAATCCGAAGAAATCACAGGCTTTGTGAGGGGCATGAAGAAAACAGCTTATACAATCAAGCCCAGAGTAGCTTTCAGGCTTGTGGATACTTGCGGGACTGGGGGGGATGGTCTTAATACTATCAATGTGTCAACAGCAGCAGCAATAGTAACAGCGGCTGCAGGCGTTCCTGTAGCTAAACACGGAAACCGAGCCGTCTCATCAATTTCAGGAAGTTCGGATGTGCTTGAAGCCTTAGGGATCAGAGTTGACCTGGCTCCGGAACATGTTAGAAGGGCAATAGAAGAAATAGGTATAGGGTTCATGTTTGCTCCAGTCTTCCACCCGGCAATGAAGCGGATTGTTGAAATCAGAAATAAACTTGGAATCCGTACGGTCTTCAATATACTTGGGCCTTTGACCAATCCTGCAGGCGTTAAAGGGCAGGTAATAGGAGTTTTTGATAAAAGACTCTGCGAACCAATAGCATGTGCTCTTGCAGAACTTGGAACTGAGCAGGCAATGGTAGTACATGGAGATGGGATGGATGAGATCTCAAACATAGGTGAGACATTTGTTGCGGAATTAAAAAACGGCATGGTTTCAACTTATACTCTGACCCTTGAGTCTCTGGGTATGCTAAAAGCATGTCCAAGAGATATTATCGGTGGTTCCCCTCAAGAAAATGCTAAGGACCTTTTGGGCATCTTCAAGGGGCAGAAAGGTCCGAAAAGGGATCTTGTAGTCATTAATGCAGCTGCAGCTCTTTATGTGAGTGGAATAGTAGGTTCGATCAGGCAAGCAATTCCTATTGCTGAAGATGCTATTGACAGCGGGAAGGTTATGGTCAAGTTCAATCAATTCAGGACTTTTACATCCGAGTTTTACAGACAAAATTATGGAGGTACTTCCTCGGAGAAAAAAATATCACCTTCCACAATTTCCATCTCGAGCCATACCTTGGGGGAAAGGATATGAAAAAGAAACCAAAAACCAGGATAAAAATATGTGGGATCCGTACCTCAGAGGAAATAGAGCTCGCAGCTCGTTATGGAGCTGATGCAGTTGGTTTTATAACAGAAGTTCCTGTTGAGAGCCCGAGAAATCTTGATTCTGGCACTGCTTATTCCCTCGTCTCTGAAGTTCCAAGATGCCTAGATTCAGTACTTGTTATTATGCCAGAAAATTCAGCCAGGGGTTTAGAGCTTATAGAAAAAGTAAGACCTGATATTGTGCAAATTCATTCCAAGCTTCCCCTGTCTGACTTTGAATTAATAAAAGAAAAAACAAACATTCCTATCATAAAGACTCTTTTCATAGCTGAGCGTGATGAAACTTCAGTAGAAAAGGTAGAAAATTCTACCCTTGTTTTTGATCTTCTAGAGCAGGTTAGTCTGCTGGAAGAAACAGCCGTTGTAGATTCCATCCTGCTTGATACAGGTAAGTCAGGAAAACCCGGAGGGACTGGTTGTGTGCACGACTGGACCCTGAGCAGAAGAATTGTTGATGAAACCAGGCTTCCTATCATCCTTGCAGGCGGGCTCAAGCCTGAAAATGTGCAGGAAGCGATAAAGGCTGTTTCCCCTTATGCTGTAGACACGGCCTCAGGGGTAGAGGCCTTCGGGAAAAAAGATTATCTGAAAATCAAAAGCTTTATTGAAGAAGTGAGGTGTGCCAATGCTTTCCTTTGATCTTGGAAAAGAAGAATTCGAAAATCTTGTTTCGGGGATAAAGCAACCCTGCCTTATCCAGCTACTTGCAAGAGTTGATACAGGCTCTACGATCTGCTCTCCTCTTGATCTTTACCGCACTCTGCGGGCTTCAGGGACTTCAGGATACTCTTATCTGCTGGAATCCGTGGAAAAACAAGCCGTCAAGGCAAGATACTCGTTTGTTGGAAACGACCCAGATGCAGTGCTTAAAATAAGTGATCAAAAAATTTCCATTGAACTCTTAAATCCGAAAGCCTCCGCATTTTTTGAAATCATCAGATCGAAAATAGAGGGTAGCTACGGGTCCGAAACCATGAAAACAGAGAATATGGGGAGAGATAATACAGAACTGAATAATCATAAATTTACGGCTTCAATTCCTCAAGGAGAAGATTCATTCGATGCTCTTCGCCTAGCTTTTCCTACTGCAAATGGAATGGAACTCCTAAATGCGAAACTTTTTGAGAGGCATACTTTCTTGGGTGGAGCTATCGGTTATACAGCTTATGATGCAATTTACGAAAGCTGGCTTGGGGTTGAAAAAGGGTTTAAGTCCGAGATTCCTGAACTTCAGTACTTATTAGTCTCAAAAACGTTTGTGTTCGATCATCTGACTGATGAGATCTACATAGCAGTAACTCCTCTAGTAAATCCGGATTCAGATGTCGGAAGTATTTATAATCAAGCTCTTATGGAGGCAGAAAGACTTTGTTTCACACTCAAGGAAGCTGCCCAGTACGGGGAGTCAATCAAAACAATAGTTCCAGTTGTATCAACAGCTTTAGGGTCATCTGTTCCGGTCTGTGATACTGATAGGAGAAAGTTCGAAATTTCTGTACTCCAGGCAAAAGAGCACATTCTTGCAGGGGACATCTTCCAGGCAGTTCTTTCCAGGAAATATGAATTTAACCTTGAAAAGTCTCCTTTTGAACTATATATGCAGCTTCGAAAAATAAATCCGAGCCCTTACATGTACATATTCGAGTTTGGAGACCTGGCAATTGTGGGTGCAAGTCCTGAAACTTTGCTGACTGTACATAAAAGGATCGTAATCACAAACCCGATTGCAGGAACGTGTCCACGTGGTAAATCCGAGGCAGAGGATGGAGCCCTAGCTTCTCATATGCTCAATGATGAAAAGGAACGGGCTGAACATGTAATGCTTGTTGACCTAGGGAGAAATGATGTACGGATGGTTACTGAAAGTGGCTCAGTGAAGGTTTCAGGATTCATGGAAGTCTTGAAGTATTCCCACGTCCAGCATATAGAAAGCACCGTTTCAGGAACCTTAAGGCCAGAATGTGATCAGTTCGATGCTTTCAGGGCAGTGTTTCCGGCAGGAACTCTCTCTGGAGCCCCTAAAATCCGTGCCATGGAGATTATTTCCGAACTTGAAACCTCTCCAAGGGGAATTTACGGTGGTGGAGTTGGATATTACAGTTGGAACGGAGATGCAGATTTTGCAATTGTGATCCGTACCGTGGTTTTACAGGGCAAAAAAGCTTCAGTGCAGGCAGGGGCAGGAATTGTAGCAGATTCAGATCCAGGATACGAGTTTATGGAAACTGAACGCAAGATGGCAGCAATGTTTGCGGCTATTAGCGGAGAACTTTGAGATATTATAGTCAGTAAACCTGGGATGATATGCATTAATAAATTTTTAGATAGGGGCATTTTCGAGACGATAAGTTCAGATAACAGAATTCTAAAAAAAGAAAAGACAAAAAAAGCAAGAGGGAATTATTCGTAACCCAAGTTAGATAAATTCTGCCAAATGATACAGTATTTTATTCCAAAAAATGTATTGTATCGACAGAATGTATCAGTAAAAAATGTTGAAGTCAAAGAACATAAGATTTAACTTTGAATTGTGTAGGGTAAAACAGAGGCATAAAGCCCATTCATGCATAATTAAGTTTATGATTCTACTAAATTTGGGTTTGTCAATAAATAAGATTAGGAGGTATTTTAAGGTGAAGGTTGTTTTCATAAATAACAAGGACTCCTTTGTATGGAATCTCGTCGACTACATTTCTTACTTTGAAAAAGATACACTGGTCCTCCCGAATACTGTTTCCTTAGACGAACTAAGGGAGATAAAACCTGATGCTTTGGTCATTTCTCCAGGACCCGGAAGTCCTTCTGACCCAAAGGATATAGGTAATTGTTTGGAAATAATCAGAGAAATGGGTCGAGAGATTCCTCTTCTTGGAGTCTGCCTAGGGCACCAGGCAATTAACGTGGCTTTCGGTGGGTTAGTAAGGAGGAGCAAAGTCGGGCCGGTGCATGGTAAAAGTTCCCAAATCCTTCACACTGAATCTGCATTGTTTACAGCACTCGAAGACCAATTCGAGGCAGGGCGCTATCACTCCCTTGAGATTGGTGAACCCGCACCTGGAATTAAGGTTACTGCGCGGGCTGAGGATGGGAGTATCATGGCAGTCGAGCATGTGCAGTATCCTATCTATGGCTTGCAGTTCCATCCCGAATCCGTACTTACTCCAGAGGGATTGAAAATAATTGAAAATTTCCTGACGATCTCCAGGAATTACAAAAAAAAGCAAATTGCTGTTTAACCCTAAGTTCTGCAGATGTACACAAAAGTGCCATTTATTTTTTCAATATGACAGTACCTTAAAAACTAATCTAACTTTCAATGAGAGATCATGGGCAAATATATACATAAATTTTATATATGTACGCATCTGCAAAATGTCGTATCCAAAACCTCCGTCAATAATAATTTAATAGCTTGCAAGAAGCCTCTTTTCAAATTTAGTACATGATAACTTAATGGGATATGTGAGTTTTTCGTACATTTTAAATTTTCTTTTATAAACTTTACTAAGTAAATTCTGAAAATGTTTCTTCTTTCTGTGAACTCTCGTTTCTCGGAAGATCTAATATTCACTTATGTTATCGTAATCTACACTAACCTCTGACTTTTCTTCAAATATTTGAATTTATGAGATCTTTCCTGCAAATCTATACGTAATAGTAATACTATTCCCAGGAAACGAAACATATAAGTGTTTGAGGATTTTTCTGAGATCCTGTGTATATACTCTAAAGTACTCAAATGAATTCTAGTGATATCTGATTAGAGTGGAAGTATCTATTCTCAGTGTAAATTCAACCTACTCCAGCCTGGAATAATTATAAATCATGTCAAGCAATGAATTTTCTTTATCTTTTTGTCCATTTCAACTCTGCCATTTCTATCCAGTCAATCTGAACCTGAATTTCGTGTCTTTGTTTCATCGTGAAGTACAGTAGAGACTCTCTTTTTTGGTCTAACCTATCTATGAAGTCTTTGGATATAGTTTTTCCTCTCCAAAACCATTTTATTTGGTTTTTCGATAGAATCGAAAAGAATTATATATACAACTATTAAATTTCTTAGAAAGGTAAGGTTTAAAAGGATCAAATTGGTTTTTTCTTCCGGAACTTTTCTTGGTTTTTGGTAAGGTTTTCAGCTGGAGATATTTCCATGCAGTTTTTCTGTCAAAACCGGTTTATTTGGAGATTTCAATGATGCTCAAGTTTTGTGAACTTAAATAGTGTATCAAAAAGACTTCCTTTTTTTCAGTATTATTCCAAATTCTCGAATTTTTCCAAGGATTGGAACGGGGAAATTTTAATCCACCGAGAATGCTGAGAGAATCTTTGATAAACTTCTATTCATTTGAGCAATGGGAAGTTTAAATCTCTTAATAATAATTTCTACTCATAAAAATTTATACTGATTTTGGTCTTAAAGAAGAATGCAAACATCTTCAGTTAATTTGAGACAAATTTGCTGAAATTAATTTACTCAATTGATTGGAAATCTTTTCGTATCATTTTTAAGTTCATATATTTTAACAAAATAATTTTATAAGGCATACCTTAAGCTGAAGTAATCATTCTGTTTAAAATGCTTTTTTTACAGCAATAGCATAGTCTTTCTGTCTTTGGACTTGATAAACAATGTATTGATCGAATTTCTTTCAGGAAATTTTTTGTTATCCTAAATAAATATCTGACAGTATCATAGCTTGGTAATTCATAAAAATAATTATTGATAACTGCAAAAAAAATGTAATATTGGGATAATTGCAAAGCCAACTTAATTGCCTTGGTTTGAAAATAAAGATGGAAATGATTCAGGAAGCTACTTTTATCTATTCAGATCCTGAACAAAAGGGTAGAGTTCTGGAAAATGAAGAAAAAATAAAAAGGTAAAGAGATGGAACATACACAAAAAAGGATGGTAAGTTACACTTTGGGTTTAAATTTTATAGCATAATAGACAGGGATTATGAGCTGATCAGAAGATTCAAAATAACGAAGGCATCACTTTATGATTCTCACGTAGACTCATCAGAAAAAAATGAAGTGATTTACAGAGATAGAGGATGCTTTGGAACAAAATCAAAAGTTATAATTCAACAATGAATACAACAGGAAAAGAACATCACAATGTAATGGGTAATGTATTAAGAAATCTGAGGGTCAGCTCAAAAAAAGCTAAAGTGGAACGAGTTTATGTAGTAACTAAAAGATATTCAAAGCAGAGAAAGTTCTTGTCACTGCTGTTCAAAGAGTGATTCTGAAGATTTTGTATAGCTTTTTGTCATAATATCTATTATTTGACCACATTGGAAATACAAAGAGTATCTTAAGAGTAGCAGAAGCTGTATTTAAAATCAAGGAATAATAACCTAGAAAAGAAAAAACAGGGTCAAAAACAGAAATTAGCGAGAAATATTTGGACAGGAATCCCACAAAGGGAAAAATTAAAGGTAAATAGGAGTCTTCATTAATTATTTCCAGTCATTGACAGTTATCAATTAATTTTCACAAAGCAGTAAGACTAATATCATAGCAAACCTATATAATTGATTATTGTCTCGAAATTCAAGCATTTTTGATAGAATTTTACTGTAAAGGGGTTTTAATATGTTCTCACTGAATCAACAGAAAGCTATCGAACTTGGACAAACTGGAGAGAAAGCAATAAGACAACAAAATGACTACGATGCGCTTCAAGTTGTTGAATACCTTAGGGAATTCGGGGAAGAGTTACTCGGGGCAAATTTGGAGACTGACTTAAAGGGAGTCATAATTTCACTCCGGAACATAGGCAACAAAGCTATCCAGAAAAAGATTGAGAATGTTGCATCCGTTGATGTGGAAGCTCTTAAAACACTTGCTGAACTGACATTAGGGAAAAAATTTTCAATTGCACTCTTGTCTTTTTCAAAAGCTTTACAGGAAGTAGGAAAAGGAGCGGCACAATTTCAGATGCTCGATACTGCAAAAAGCGCCGTTGACACTCTTGAGGTTATAGGCTCAGGTGCTGTTACAAATAGGATGGAGGTTGTAACGCTCTGGACGGCTCTGGCACTTGAAGAAATAGATTATATTGCAAGCAGACAGCAGCTTGAAGACTTAAGCAAAGCAGCAAAAGATGCAAGAGAAAGGATCATAAAATACTCAGAAGCAGAAGGTTTCATTCCAAGAGAACAGATCGAAAAATACCCTCAACTTATTGCCCATAGTGTAAGCGAATTTGCAGAACTTCAGAATATCCAGCCTGTAGGTTATGCAGGTAGGCCTAATGAGGAATTCACAGAAGAAGAAGAATTCCTTGAGAAGGAGGTAATTGAGAGTGAAGAAGTAAAATATGAGAATGAGACTTCTGAAAAAGAAAAATAAGCCATAAATTGAGAAAAAGTATTGCTTTTAAATCACTAATATGACATTTTAATTTTTATGTTGAAAGGAAATTTTATATTTAGAAGAGAAGTAATAAGATAACGGTTTTGAAAACCAAAATTAGAACAAACTTCCTTCCCAGATAGCGACAGGGTCAATAGCCAGAAATGAATAGAGAAGTAAGTACTTTTATTTTTTTGAGCCTGCAATTCGAAGAATTTAATGTTTGTTTAGGTTATTTATCTTTAAATTTTTTTGATAGTAGTCATTAGAAACTACATAAAATCAAAAATATTGAAGTGCGATGATATAAATCTTTTTAAATATTAAAGTTGAATATTTTTTTCTCTTTTAGCCCAACCTTTTGGATAAGTTCCGATTTTCATCATAACTCTGATAGGAGTAGCTGCAAGACCAAACGATGATTTGAAGATCTCCCCTGTGCTCATCTCAGCTTTTGCCAGAGCTACGAGCTCACCTTTTAGGGTAAATAACGCGACAAGATCATCTTTCATAAGATTTGAATCTAGGCTTGTAATACCAGGAACAGCTAGAGAAGCTCCCGAACAGATTGCATCTACCGAACTGTCCCTCAAGATTATCTTGGGGAGGTGAGAAACCGCCGATTCCATTGGCCTTATAACCCTCCGGATTTCGGATTCATCCCCATATTCCTTCCAGAAAACATATGCATCTTTCAGGTCCTGAAGGGTAACAAGCGTTTTCTCAGTAAAAGGTCCGGCTTTTGTTCTTCTGAGTTCTTGCATGTGTCCACCGCAGCCTAAAGCAAGCCCTATATCGTGGCAGAGTTTCCTGATATAAGTTCCTGCCTCGCATCCTACGCGAAAGAGCACAGATCTTCCCTCAATTTCAATTATTTCAATATAATATATCGTTCTTATCCTGAGTACGCGCTTTACAGCGGATTTAATTGGGGGGATCTGGTAAATGGGGCCAGATAGCTCCTCACATACTTTTCGAACATGTTTTGGAGGCATTTCTTTGTGAAGTTTTAGAAGACAGACATACTCTTTTCCAGAAAGGCGAAGAGCTGAGACAGCTTTTGTAGCCTTTCCTAGAAGAGTAGGCAAAAGTCCGGTAACCTTGGGGTCAAGAGAGCCTGCATGACCGGCTTTATTCACATCAAGTATTTCTTTTACCCAGGCTGCAACCTCGTGGCTTGTGGGACCTCGTGGCTTATCAATGTTCACCACTCCTTTTTCTATATATTCAAAAATTGGGCGTTTTTCCGGATAACAGCCGTAACAAGGTTTTGTCCAGGCGCCGGATTTTCTGACTAGGGTTCTTTCAGTTTCTGATGGCAATTTGCTGACTTGTGACATTGTTTATCGAAAACTCCTGAACTGTATATATATATCCAATAAGCCTAATAATAAACTGCTAAGTTGATAATATTTGAAAAAACGCATTTATGGACGTATGAACATCAGAGATGTATTATTTTTATCTCTAACATTGTAGTAGGCTTTTATAGTGATTATTTTCCTATACTTAGTATCGATTGAATCGTAATTTTGTTTATCATAAGTCTCTTAAAGATTAAACATGACAATTGAAACTGGCATTTCATTTTTGAGTTTGGAAATTTAGGTTATTTATTCAATCTGATACACAATCAAAGGATAGAGCACTACAGAAATCTTCATGCCAGCATATGCTTAATGCAGCAAAGATTACTGGATACATCATTGTGATTGCTACCTCAATGTAGACATCGGTTGTGAAAAACTTAAATATCCAGTACAGCATATCTATATTTCAGGTAGAATAAACTGTAAGGTGTATGAAAATCCAATATTTTGTAAAAATAGGGCTAAGAAATTACTGTGGCCCGACAAGGGAATCGATAGCAATTCTGAGGATATCCAGAATCTGATATTGGTTCCATTTTTCAGAATCAATAACAATGTCGTAAATAGAGAGATCTCCAATGTCAATATTGTAATAGTTTATATAGCGAAGAGTTTCGGATTTTTCCCTTAATACGGTTCTTTTGAAATCTTCATCAAAAGATACTGATTTTTCCCGTTTCTGAATACGTTTCACTCGGGTAGGTAATTGAGCCTTTATCCAGATTTTCAGCACATTCGGAACACCTGCAGCCATATGGCCTGCAAGCCGGCTTTCGAGAACTAGCTTGTCCTGACTTCGGATAATAGCCCTCTGATTTTTATCGATAGCCAGGTCAATTGAGGGATCTTTCTCGGCCAGAGCTCCCAATTCTGCAAGGGTCATTCCTTTCTCCTTAGCCATTTTCCTGAAAATTTCTCCCGAGGAAATTAATTCAAGCTCATAGTATTCGCTCAGAAGCCTTGAGGTAGTTGTTGTCCCACTCCCTGGAAGCCCGCTTACGGTTATCTGCATCAGACCCCACCAATATTCAGCGCCTTTCTTATCAATTGGCTGACTCCAAGAGAAGAGATAAAGTACCAGTAAATCCAGTGCTGAAAAGGTCCAAAAGCATTAGAAGTAAGTAGCTGTTTACCCCAGAAGGGAAAAACTATGGTTGCAGATCCGTGACCGCTTATGTAGTAATAAATCCACATTAAAAGAGGAATTGAGATGATACTTATATAAGCCATAGGCTTGAATTGTTGTTTGGACATCTTCATCTGGTCTTCCATCATATCCTTTCGTTGATCCTCAAGTTTTTTTAGCATGTACGTATTCTGGGAAAGTTGTGCCTCTCTAAATTCTTTCTGGAAAATTTTCATACGTTCCTGTGTGTTCCTCATGAGATCCCAGTCGATTGTATACTTTTGGATTAGGGATGCATAAATAGCAGTAATAGCTGCCATTACTAAGAGGACTAGATGAAAATTCTCTTGTCCGACCAGGGCAAGTACGGGATTCATTAAAACCCCTACAGCTTCCCCAACAGTCTGCCTGAAATTCTGTCCAAGAATCATTATCCCGAACATAAGTGAAAAACCGAAAGCTAGCAGAAATCGATCTATCTGCTTTTTTAATGTTTCTGAAACCAAGTTGTCCTCACCATTAAATTCAATAATAATTAATTTTTATTCTTCTCAACTACGGAAGAATCATAGTAGGTAAATATTTGAAATGGATTCATTTTGGAAATGAAGAAATCTTAACAAGGTTAGCTTATTAATAAACCTGCTCAAACTCCATTACCTGGTTTAGGATTTCACATGGGGCCTTTTACATAGGTTTTTTTTCTGATTAATGGGTTTCATATATATATATGTTCTACTATTGTGAATGGTTAAGTACATCACGATCTGGCTCAGCTGCTCAGTAAAATTCTACCCAATTTTAACGAGTTTTGCAGAAAAGTAATTTTTGACATCGATTTTTTTTTCTTTACCAGTATTAGTCTCAAGTTCGAGTTGTTAGAGGAATCTAAAATCTCTATCTGAAATTGCCCTCAAGCAAATTTTATTATCTTTTTTTGAATATTATAAGGATAGAATAATTACTGTGCTACGTTATATCCGAATTTTACCGATTCCATTAATTTATACTATATTTTTATTATATAAAAATTATTGTATTAACAGAATATATTTATAAAACAATAAAAATGTCGCTATCAAATAGTATCAAAATATAACAATTATTCATCTATCCTAAATTAGTTTCAAGTTGCTGGTTTGGAGTTATCAAAAAAATGTAATTATCAGTCCATGCAAAACAGGTGAAAACGATCAATAGCTAACATTTAAGAAAATGAGCTCTAGTAAAATTACCCACTAAACTTTTGATAGGGTTGCTAATGATGTTGTTTTATTCAGGTTGAATAATACTAATATAACTTTGAATCTTATGAAGTAAACAGAAGCATAAAGTCTATTTATGCACAATATAATTTATGGTTCTGTGAATTCCGGATCTCTATTTGATTTATCACTTGAACTAAAATACTGTGATGTTTTCTTGCATTCAACAGTACGTTTGTTTCCTAGAGTGCTTACTTCATTTGGGATTTGAAATAGTTTCTCTAATAGTTCCAGAACACTAGTTTAAATTTATCAAATTTAAAGGTACTCCTCTCTAATAATTTTTGAACTCGCCTGTTTTTTTACTACCTTAGTTTGGCAGTGAAGCTCTCAGTTTAAATGAAGTATCGTCTTTTTGTCAAAAAATTATTCAACAAACTTAATAAATTGCATCAAAATTCTCCGGATTTGTCACTTCCAAACCACATAGATTAAAAAAGTTTGTAGATATTGGAGTTTAGTTCCATTTCAGTTTTGTTGTGATCTAATTTTTATACAGTATTTTATATTCTTTCTCTTAGCCACATAATCTTTCAAATTAGGGATATAGATCAGGTATAATGGAACAGGTTCAGAGAATATTAGTTTGAAATTTAATTTTATAATTCCCTGTCAGATCTGGAGTAACCTTGTGATTCCCAAAAAGCTTATTAAAGGCAGAGTTCTATAGCGTGAAACATATTTGCTCAGAAAGTTCAGAAATTTATATGAACAATTTTCTTACTTATAAATTTAGCTAATTTAAGAAATGAGTTTCTAGGAGAGTTGAGAATTATGACGATTCAGAAAGGCGATTTCATAGCATTAAACTATACAGGTAGGTTCGAAGATAACAGAGTTTTCGACACAACTGACGAAGAGCTTGCAAAAAAAGAAGATATCTTTGACCCCCGCGGCCTTTATGGTGGAGATATCATTGTTGTCGGTGCAGGGCATACTATCGTGGGCCTCGATGAAAATTTCGAAGGAAAAGCAGTCGGTTACACGGGAAAAATTGTAATTTCCCCGGAAAAGGCTTTTGGGCCTAGTGACCCTAAACTCATCGAAACAATTTCTATTACGAAGCTTCAGGATCGAAAAGTCCATCCAGGTATGACTGTTAAGGTTGATGACAGGGAAGGTGTTGTCAACCGAGTTATAGGTCGTAGAGTCACTGTGGATTTTAACAGTCCTCTTGCAGGCAAGACAGTTATCTATGAATACACCATTGAAAGAGTTATTGAGACTGAAACTGAAAGAATAAAGGGTATGTTAGCTCTTTACACGGGAATGAGGGATATCGAAATCTCCATTGATGATGGGATTGCAAAGATCTATACACCCACAGGCCTGACCTTCAACCAACGTTGGCTCATGGCAAAGAATAGGGTTGCATTCGAACTCTTCAAGTACGTTGGTTTCAAAGAGATTCAATTAATTGAAAAACTCACACCTGAATCTGCAGCCCCACCATCATCCCCCCAGACCAAAGATGAGATTGAATCAAGAGCTGAATTCGAAGAACCCTCAGAACCAGAAGTCTGATTTCATCTTGTGACTGAACCAAAAAAGTGAAGAGATTCTTCTCTTCGTAAATTATATATATAATCATCGGTGTCTCTGTATATCTTCCTGGGTATAAGGGTTATCTACATAATTTTCTTTCGGTAAGCTACAAGAACAAATACTTTCAACTTGCTGAGGTGGCCCAGCGGACTAAGGCGCCGGTCTTGAAAACCGGTAGTGCTCACGCGCTACGGGAGTTCGAATCTCCCCCTCAGCGTATTTTTAAAGAGATTCCGATTCCCCTCCAATTTTTTTCTTTGTGAGAACTCTGTCTCAATTTTTTTACTAATTCCTGTATTTGACCCAATTTTTTCTGGTTCATTATTCTTTGATTTTAAAGACAGCTTCCACTCTCCTTAAATGCGCCTTTTATTTTCAATGTCATCAAATGATGAAGATTATAACAAAAAGCTATATACAACATCTTCAGATCTAATTAACTTCATTTGATCCAAAGCGTTTGCTGATGAACAGCCATACTTTTCTCTAAAAAGGCAATACCTACTGACGTCTCCAACCTTTTATAGCTTTAAAATCGATTTCTTAGATCTCGTCCATTTTTTTTAACTCGTGTAAATTTTGATTCTTTAACTTAACTGGAAAAAACCCATCCTCACTATAATATATTCCAAATTCGGGGAGGAGTAGTTGTTTCCCTCTTATTCCATTTTTCTCAAGGATCCTAACCACAGGTTTCTCGAAATAAAAAAGATATTAACATCTATATCGCAATCAAAATTAAGGTTTACTTTTAAGTTTGGTCAATAATTCTGAATTTTCTCCATAGAATTCGTCCATTGTGACATAAGATACAGGAATACCTTCTTCTTTTACATTTTCGATCACCTAATGACCAATTTAATAATTATTCGGAGCCTTATCATCCCCGAAGAACCTCAGCCGTAAAACAGCGTATATTATCATGATCCATTTTTAGGAAATATAGGCGCTCATCAATCAACGTTCTCCTCTCTTTTGTAAAATACGACGAAAGAAACAAACCTTACAATTATTCTTTTTTCCCAGGTTCTGCAATACTATGGAGAAGATCCTATTGGACTGTTTTCCTGATTTTTTTATGTTGGATTTGTCGAGTGTAAAGAGTACCATTTTTGCTATAGTTTTAATGGTTTTTATTCGAACATATTTGAGGAAATCCACTGAAGGCAAAGAGGTATTGATGATAAAATAGTTTAATAATTTGTTGTTAGATTATTTACAACAATAAATTGCCATTTTTCTCATCTATTTCCTACATGAAAAGATAACCCTGGCATTAAGGTTATCAATATATTATGAAGCAGCAGAACAAATTTATGTTTGAAAATAAAATTCAAAATTAGTTACAGAAATTTATTTTTCAGCAGATAAATTGTTTGATTCGATAACATCTCGTTTTTTTTGCTTCATAAATATACTGATGTGAATATATCAAATGGCGGATATTAAGGAAATATAACAAATTCAAGGTGACAATGGATGAGACTTTTCAATGTCTTATGAGATCGCAAAAATTCATCCTAATTTCCCGCATTCTACAGCTACAATACATAACAAAAACCAGAAAATATTACATAATTTATAAAAACGACTTCTATTTTTGATCCTGTTTTCATTTAAGGCGTATCAGACCTATTTTAATCAACAAGAATACTTGAATTTTCATATGTTCTTTATTGTCGCAGGAATAATGATTCTTTTAGCAGTATCATGTTCGATAAACACATCTAAATGTTATCATCATATTTATATCCTTATCCAACCTATAATAATATTTTACTACTCTAGAGGTGACTATACCAAAGTAGGCTTTTGTTTTATCTAGCTTCTTAGCTCATAATTTTCAAGACATGCTCTTTCTTCCATAGTTAAAAAACGATAGTTTTCAGCCTTGAAGGAATGTATTAGTGTTTTAAGGTTTTGGAGAGCTTCTTTTCCAGTATTAAATTTGCAATCAAGGCGTATGGGTAGTTTAGACATGTCCACAAATTCCCATGGGTGGACAAAGATTAAAGGAGCTTTTACGTGCTTGAGCAGCGGGAGAAATAAGGATGGGGGAAGCCTTAAAAAAGAAGAAGTAATTGTAGCAGGAATCCTGATTATTTTAGCTTCCACTCTACTTCTGGGAAACGGTGGTTTGTAGGCTGCAAGTGAGGAATCATACCGAAAACCTTCCTCTTCCAGAAGCGTAAGGTATTTTTCCGGGAATTGAAGGTTCGGAGCCCTAAAGGATATCAGCTTTTTTTCAAAACGTCTTAGGACTTTTACAGCCTGATTAAGGGCAATTCTTGCTTCTTCTTTATCCATTCGGTCAAAACGTGCATGGGTGTATCCGTGACAACCCAGCTCATGTCCTTCTTCCAGAATTCTGTATATAAGGTCCGGAAACTGCTCTGCCATCATTCCAGTTACGAAAAAAGTTGCTTTTATCCTTTCCTTTTTGAATAGATCCAATAATTTAGGCAATCCTTCTTCTATACCTCTTGTACTTATAAGCATAGGTGGACAATCTTCTTCCACATCAATTGTTATTGTAATTTTTTTCATAAATGACCTTTGTATACATCTGATTGGTCTGTTCACATATTCTGTCCCAATTGTAATTTGAAAGCTCCTTGCTAGCTTCCTGGACAAAATAGCTTCTCAATGCCGGATTTTCTATCAATGTCTGAAGATGGGATGAAAATTCAGTAAGATTATTCGCAAGGTAGCCACTTACTCCGTTCTTGATGATATCAGAAACTCCACTATGATTCATTGCCACAACAGGGACTTTTTTTGAGATAGCTTCAAGGATTGCAATTCCGAAGGCTTCATCACTGGAAGGAAGGGCAAAGATATCTGCCTGTTCCAAATATCCCAATACCCTTTCTCTGGGAACCTCTCCTGTAAAGCAAAAGTTTCTAGATAACCCTTTTTTTTCTACCATTTTTTCCAGTTTTTTCCGAAGTGGACCGTCTCCTATCATTAAAAAAATTACATTTCTATATTTTTTCAGAATAGAAGGAGCAATATTCACAATATTCAAGACCCCTTTTTTTTTTGTCATACGTGCGACAGTAGCGATTACAATTTTTCCTTTAGTATCAAAAAGAAAGGGAACCTTGAAAATATTCTCTTCAGAATCAATTCCATTAAAAATTCGGTAAATAGGTTTTGATGTCATTATCTTTGAATCTTTTTCAACTGCCGAGCTAACAGCAATCACAGCGTCAACATTCCTTAACAGCAACTTACCTAAAAGATAATAAACTGGGCGATATATAGTACGCCCTACTAGAGAATGATTAGTAATTACTACAGGAATTCTCAGTTTCCGGGATGCAAGAAGGGCCGATATTCCAATAGGAGAATCTAGTCCATGGCAATTGACAATTTCATAATTCCCTTTTTTCAAGAGGTAATACAGCTGTTTGTATGCATTGGGCATGAGAAACAGATGCTGTCCAGGAAAGGGTTTACTTTTGATTCTTATCACTGAGACCCCATCTCTGATACAATGTTCAGGGACATCCGGATAGCTCCTTGTAATAATGCTTACTTCGTGGCCATGGTCGGCAAGGGTCCTAGCAAGGGCATGCATGGAATACTCTATTCCTCCTACTTTTGGGAAGTACCAGTCACTGATCAGTGCAACTTTGAGCTTTTCCATACTTTAAACCCTCCGTAATTAATTAGATGAAGGAGTCTTTTATGCTGCTGAGCCCAAAGGAGCTCAAAACATTCGAGAAAACAGAAGTTATTTACTAAAGCAAGTGTCAGCCCTAAATAGAGACGGACATAGATAATACCTCCTTCAAATATTCCAAGCCCATTGGGAACAATTGAAAGGCTTATAAGTAGCAAGTACAAAATTGAGATCGTTGAAACTAAATGTAAAGAAAGATCAATTTTCAGGGCTAAAACCATCATTTTGAGATGTATTTTATCAAAAATCCAGTCTCCAAATGATAAAAGGGGGGTAAAAGTAAAGAGTTTTTTAAGCCGTCTCCAATTTAGCTGTACACAGTTGAGACAGTAAGTGAAAATTGCTCGGAGAAACAATATTGTCATTCCTGTTATGAAAAAAACTAAAATCAATAGATCATTTGAGCTTAGAGTTGGACTACTCCTTAAGGGTAATAATTTGATCTCTAACGAAGATAAAGAGTATGAAGCATAAATTAATAGTATCAAAATAGAAATTGCTTCAATCGATCTTTCGGAAAGAATTGATTTGAAAGCATTAGTATAACTTATTCCGAATCTCTTGTTAACCCAAAGTATCAGGAGCATTTCGCCTCCTGCCATGCTCGCCAAAGTTAAATTATTTACGATTATTTTTCCAAAAAAAGTGGGAAAAAGGCATGTGGCCTCAAGATCGTAGACAATAACAGAGAGAACCTGCTGACAATGAATTGCAAATAAATATATACTCATCAGGTGTATTAAGAATGCCAGACTAAAATAATGAATCTGATTTTCATGGAATATTCCCCAACTTTCTCCTAGAATAGTTACAATCTCTGTCAAGTAGGTGCGGACCAGAAATACTCCTACTATGAACAGTAAGGGAATTAAAATTGCTTTTTTCAAGGTTCTCAGGTTCAAAAATACACCTTCATCAGGGTTCAGAGTGGAATTTTATTGTAAGTAAATTTTTTCATTACAGTATAATAGATTTAACGGGATTTCGATAAACCTCTAATTTTTATGAGGTATTTTATATACCATTCATAAGTATGTTACGAAATTTAGGGGTTTATCATAATCCTCTTAAATTTATGAATTTTTTCTATAAATTGAGACAACGTTTATTTTCTGGATCTAAAACTATACATCTCGAAAAGGAAGGTTTCAAAATATGTCTCTACTTATTCAAAGCACGGGGTAATCAAAGGCTATCTACTAGCTTCTACCCAAATGTCCATTCTAAGTTTATATTCTTTTTTGTAACTATTCAGGGTATAGTTAGCTTCTTCTTCTTGAGTGCCACTAGAACCTTTTCTATAACCGGCAAATTGTACTTTCTGATTGTAGAAATGCAGGTTCTAATTCAGCAGAAACATACCGCTTCTTATTTGGTTCTGAAATTTTCTGATATTTTTGCTGTAATTTCATCGTTTTGATGTTTCCTTCTTCCTGGTTATTTTCAAATGGCACTCTCTGATCTATAAGGAATCTCCGGATTTTTTTTTTCTTTGCATTATATAATCTTACCAAGTAGATTCATTGCTTTTTTTTTGGATTTACACCTTCTTCCCTTGTTTTTAGGGTTTATATGTGTAAATTTTCTTCAATTCCTTCCAAGACTACGGAATTGAACATTTTTTTTCAACGCTTTAATTCGCTCAAGGTTCAACTCTTAAATTTACTCTTTGGATTCATCAGTTTATTTTTTTATTTCTGTTAAAAGCTCGTTCATCTTTTTAGCCAATTGCTGTTTATAATTTTCTTCAATTCCATTAAGTTCTTTCTGGAGATGAGCATTGCAAAGAGCGGAGCTCATTTATAATTGTTGTAGGATTTACCCCTGTCATGAACTGCTATTCCTTTTAACTCAGTCAAAATTCCCATAGTTTTAACTGCTTAAGATCCTCTTTTTGGATCAGAAAGATAACATGTGTATTTGTCATTGGCAGCTACATGAAGTCAATGTACTTTTTTCTGGATTTTCATCCCAGTTTCATAACAATGGATTACAGGATAAGTTATTAACATCTCTGATTTAATTTTTCAAAATCCTCTAAATTCTAAAAACAGTCTCTTTCTTCTCTAATTATGGCAGCAGAACAAATTTTATCCTATAATATAATTAAAAAACTCAAAAATCCTTTCAAGGAGATTAACTGGTAGTTTTTATAGTAGATTGCTGAAGCTAAAATACTAGGACTATATTGGACTGGGTATTTCAATGACTCTAAAAAACAGCTTTATTTAGGGAATTTGGATAAACCTCTTAAGTATAACTTATTCTAAACGTTAGTATTTTGTTATATCTTTATTCTCAAATCAAGTTGGTCAAAAGAAATTTATTCGACTGAAATAAAGTCCATAAAAGGAAAGCTTGTTAAAAGGATAAAATATGCTGATATCAAGATTCGATGAGATATCTTGAAACTGATGCTTATCTGGTTGCTTGCTATCATTATTTCCGACTCAATTCCCTTAGGCTCATACAAATTACCTTGTTGACAGCCTTAGGTTAATGCGGTAATGTTTTTTGTTGGAATCCCTATTTACATGCTCAAAAGCTTTGATTTCTCTTGCTGCAAGTATAGTAGCCAAGTGAAGCATTTCGAATATAGCTGTTGTTTTCTTTCTTGCAAATTCGGTGACCAATGCAGCAGCTATACAATGATTGCTAGTTTCTTGGAAAGCATTATGTAGCGCTTCATGAGAAAATAATTTATCTAGGTGCCCTCGAACATGAATCCTGTTGGAGTGTATCTACCTAAAAATGAAGATAGTGCAAGTTCAACCCTTGGAGCTGCGAGAGAACTGCTTTCCGAATATTTGAAGATAAGTTTTTCAAAATTTAATACTCATCCTGATGTTATACAAAATTTTCCACAGTTAAAAGGGTACAATTGCCCCAAATATTGCTTAAATTGAAGGGTGAAATAACAATAGCGAAGAAAATGGAGAAACCATCCTAATAGTATAAATCCTCAGGAATGGAATCATCAATATGAACGAAAATCCAAATTCTCAAGAAAGAACTGAAACTAAAAAAATTCAAGAAAAATTATTTGAAGCTCCAGGGGTTTCAAAATCTGATTTTATGGTGGAATCAGAAATGGAATATGAGAGAAAAATTGACGACAAGGAGATCATTAGGGATTCTGCATTACAGGAAAGAAGAGAATCAAAAGAAAGTGATTTCAAAGCTCTAGAGGAATTTGAAACTGGTTATGGGAATAAATTATGGGCAGAACCTGAGAAACAAACCGATGAAAAAGCTGCTGAAAAAATAGAAGAAACTATACAAAAGCCTCAAAAAGAATTCAGAGATAAAAAACGAACTTTTTACACTATGAATGAACGCTTGACCAAGAGCAAGACTGAACGTAAACTCCTTGGAGTCTGCGGAGGGCTAGGTGAGTACTTTGAAATTGATCCTACTCTGATAAGACTTGCTTTTGTAGCTCTTACTCTATTCGACGGAATAGGGCTTGTGATATACATTGTCCTGGCTATAATTATACCTTAAGAAAAAAATGTAGAAATATTTCTAAGAAATTATGTCAGTAGCCTTCTGATGCAAAACAATCAAAGAACAGAAACTTGTATGATCTTATTTATAGTGTCTAAAATATTACTCATAATAAAATTTTGTAAAATTTGTGATTTAAAGATATGGCACATTCTCGTAGGAGTTAGTGTGTTCAAATCGCACCTCTTGCACTGAATTTTTTAATCTTTTAACTTCAAACTTTCACTCATCTTTACAGGCTCTTTTTGTAAAAGTTTCTCCAGGTTCTTTAATTCCGATTTCGTTATGCAAGGGTTGCTAAATCCGGTAAAAGGTTCCAGACTTAAGATCTGGCTTCAAAGTAATAAATGTATTCTTAATTTTTTGGTGCTCAATTTGTATTCAGTTGATATTATATAATCTATTTAATAATTGTATTTGATGGGAAAAAGTGGTCCAAACAAAAATTTAATATTTTTCATTTTCATGTATGTTAGTAGTAACATCCTTTCCAGCTTTTTCAGTGCCTAAGGAAGGCGAAACGCCTTTAAAGTTAACCAGACATGAATAACAACTTCATCCTCGGGAAATATCTCCACTGTGAGCCTCTGGTACTCTTTTAGGTTCCAGAATTCTTTTTTCTGATGTCATAATGAGTGAATTTTATGGAGGAAATCTCGAATTATTGATCGAACTTGAAAGTATATTACTAATTTTTGATGAAGATTTAGCTGCCAATACACTTATTTATGTTGAAAAACCTGTGGCTAGGATCTCTGAGAAAAAGAGACTAAGAGAGGAAACCTACTATTCGCAGAGTTTTGAATATATACCACTAAGATAGGTTTTCTTTCCAACTGTCGCGATGAATAAAAATTCAGATAGGTTGAAAAAAGCAAATATATTTATAATAATAAAAATCCATGATTATCTATAATCATATTATATAGCAGAGTGTTACATTATCTTTAGAATTGAATCTAGATGAAATTTAATCTAACTTTATTTTCGATACTGGCATTAGGTACACTCGCGATGTCAAATGCTTCTGCTTCTTACTGGATTGATGGGAATAATAACTTATGGATTTCAAAAACGATTCCATCAGGAAGTTCCATAACCTTTAATCTCACTAAAGCAGCGGGTTTTTCTCCAAATGGTAATGCTGTATTTCCCACTTTTTTCGAAGATTTTAAGTCGTCCTCAGCGATACAATATGATGGTATAGTAACACAAAAAGTAGGGTTGTTGACAGGCGCTGCGGACGTACCTCTTATATTGTATAATAATAAAATTTATGCGACAGGTGGCTATGGGTCAGCATCTTCTGTAATTCTCAACAATGAACAAATTTATGATTTGGCTAATGATTCTTGGACGCAGGGTGCGACAATGCCCATCGCTGCATGGGGTGTAACAACAGTAAATTATGCACATAGAATTTATTGTTATGGTGGTAGCAACGATAGATTTGGGCTAGATTCCATTCCTCATCTCCAGATTTATAACATTACAACCAACTCTTGGGCCTTAAACCCCGTTCAAATGCCGACTTCTATTTCTCATCAGGGTTTAATGTCGGTTACAGATGGCACCAATACCTATCTCTTACTAGGTAACTATCTTTATAAACACATCATAGATACCGACACTTACACACAACTGGCAAATTGTCCGGTTAACATTTCGTGGGGAGGTTTAGTCTATTACCCAGCTACTAATAAAATATATTTATTTGGAGGAGCCCCAAATCTTACAGGAAAAGTAGGAAGTAATGGAGTATATACTTATGACATATCCTCTAATTCATGGTCACATAGATTTGCTTTAGGTTTACATCCTAGGGATGGTGTGGGAACTGCTATTTCAGGTAGTAGTTTATACGTTATAGGAGGAAGGGACACGACTTCGGGTACTCATGGAATTACATATAATGAAAAAATCTATTTGAAACAGTTAACAGCAAATCTCCATATTATTCCGGATCCTAGCAAATGGAACTATAAACAAAATACAGGTCAAATGGATATCAAAAATGGTCCTGATCATTACGGGAAATCCTACTAACTACAATTATGGTGAAGAGTGGATAATGGCTAATCGTGGGTGTATTGAAAATAACACTTTGACAATGAGAGCTAAGGTGGGGGTAAAAAGCCATTCACCGAGTTGGCAGATATGCAAAATTGGGTTGAGCACCGATTCACTGGCAACTCATTCAAATGACCTTACATATATTGCTGGCACCCATTATCTAGAATCAGGCGGGTCTGCTTATGATCTCCATTACATAGGATCGTCTTGGTTTGGAGCTTGGCACACTTACGATATTTCGAGAACTGGAAGCTCCACGATATTCATTATAGATGGGAGTAAAGCTTATAGTTCGAATGAAGATGGTGTAGGAGTTGTGAGATATCCTCATATCTTCACGAGGCAATCAAAAGAAAAAATACAAGTTGATTATATGTTCATTCATCAGTTTTCAGCGACTCCTCCAAAAGTAACAATAACTCCAATACAAAAATATTATCAAGTAATCGTTACAAATCTAGGTGCTTCAGATCTAACAAATTACCAACTCAAATTATCTGGTATGGGGATTGCATCACAAAATGAATCTTGGAACACAGAATATATTCCAGAGAATTTAGATAAACATCCAATTTCAATAAATTGCTTATATAGGCTGCATAAACAACCAACCAAAAATTGGGGTTTATCGAAATACTCTAATGTTTATCCATAACTTTCCTATACATTCTTGCCTGAAATCCGTGGTATTTTGCAAAACCTTCGGCATCCTTCTGGTCAATCGTCTGACTGTCAAAGGAGACAAGGTCTACGGAGTAGAGAGAATTTGGAGAGGAGCGAGCAAGGATGGTTAGGGAGCCTTTGTAGAGCTTCACTTTCACAGTGCCAGTGACCCTTTCTTGGGACTTGTCGATAAAAGCGTTGAGGTCTGCAAAGAGGGGATCATCTACCAAGCCGGAGTAGGCCATTTCAGACCACTGTTCTTCAACGATTTTCTTAAACTTGAGTTCTCCACGGGTGAGTACAAGTTTTTCAAGGTCTGCATGAGCAGCAAGGAGAACGGTTGCAGCCGGATGCTCGTAGTTCTCTCGGGCTTTAAGACCAAGGACACGGTCTTCGATCATATCTGTCCTACCTACTCCATTTTCGCCTGCAATTTCATTTAGTTTCTTAATTAAGGTGTAACCGCTGAGTTTTTCGCCGTCAAGAGAGATCGGAAATCCTGCTTCAAAGTATATATCAAGAATCTTTGGCTTTTCGGGGGCTTTTTCCGGGGATTTAGTCCATTCGTAGATTTCTTCGGGCGGAACAAAAGATGGATCTTCAAGAACGCCACCTTCTATACTACGACTCCATATATTTTCGTCCACGCTCCAGGGTTTGGATTTGGTGGCTTCTATCGGGATTCCGTGCTCTTTTGCGTAGTTGATTTCCCACTCCCGAGTCAGGTTCATCTCCCGCATCGGGGCAATAACATTCATATCTGTCTGGCGGAAAATGGCTTCGAAACGAAGTTGATCATTGCCTTTTCCTGTACATCCATGAGCAAGAGCTGATGCACCTTCTTTTGTGGCAACCTCTACCACCTTTTTGGCAATAAGAGGACGGGCAACGGATGTACCCATTACGTAGCCTTCATAACTCCCGTTGGCTTTGATTAGTGGGCCGATATAATCTTTTACAAATTCTTCCTTTGCATCAATCGTGTAGTGTTTATTGCTGATCTTCTGGGCTTTTGCGTCGGCTCTCTTGATTTCCTCTTCAGGCTGACCTACATCTACAGAGATCGTGATCACTTCGTCGTATCCATATTTTTCCTTGAGGATGGGAATGCACACTGAAGTGTCCAGCCCTCCAGAATATGCAAGTGCAACTTTTTTTGCCATGCTTCTACTACCTCTTTAATGGATTAAAACAAATTGATGGATTAAAACAAATGAGATTGTAATAAGATTGAAATTTAATATAATATATCTAAGGATAAGAATAAGTATCCTTTTTGGTTGAGATTTTTGTACAAAATTTGTTTCAGAACTTAAGATTAGGACTTCTGCGTAGAATTTCGCTTCTGAATTGTTGGTTAAAGCTGCTGCTGTAACTATTAAGCTTGGGAAAAACAAAATCATTAGATCCCTTAATTAATATTTAAAGAGAATATTTTTTGGAGATTTATTTTTTTAATTGATTCTATTGATTATGTTTTGCATAGATTGGTAGCTACATTTCCTGGAAGATCTAACTTGCATCGCTTAGATTATCTATTGGTACCTGAATAGTTACCAGCTACTTAAGATTCAATTCAGAACTTCCTGATTGTTGATCTATTTTGCCAGCTCGAACTTTCTTTCGTGCTTCATCTCTCTGTGGTACTCGTTGATGGATTTGATCGTAAGGTCCTGGCCTTTCTTCATGGTCTCGATCGCATCAGCTGCAGCTAATGCTGCCTGGATGGTTGTAATATAGGGAACCTTGAAATCAACTGCTGCCCGCCTGATCCTTGAACCATCCCTGCGGGACTCTTTGCTTGTTGGGGTGTTGATGATAAGGCCAACTTCGTCCCTACGCATCATGTCTATGACGTTCGGGCTTCCTTCGTGAACCTTCTTTACTATGTCCATGAAAATCCCATACTGTGCAAGGTAGCTAACAGTACCACTTGTGCCCATTAGCTCAAGGCCTGCTGCATGAAGTTTTCTGGCAACTTCCACAAGTTCGGTCTTGTCTGCATTACTGATGGATAGGAAAACCTTTCCAGTAAGGGGAAGGAGGTTATCGGCTGCAAGTTCTGCCTTGTAGTATGCCCTCCCAAAATTGTAGTCAATGCCCATCACCTCTCCAGTACTTTTCATTTCTGGGCCAAGGACTGGGTCTGCTCCTGGAAGCTTGTCAAAGGGTAGGAGGACTTCTTTAATGGAAACGTGTTTGGGCTTTGGCTCATCCGTATATCCCAGACTCTTTAAGCTATACCCTGCAATCACTTTTGCTGCAATCTTTGCAAGTGGGATCCCTACTGCTTTTGAGACAAAGGGAATTGTCCTGCTCGAACGCGGATTTGCTTCAAGAACGTAAACATTTCCACCTTTTTCTGCCATCTGGATGTTGATCAATCCTTTCACCTTAAGTGCTAGTGCAATCTTCCGTGTATAGTTCCTTACCTTGTCAAGCACTTCAGACGATAGGGACTGGGGAGGAATTACACAGGCTGAATCTCCGGAATGTACTCCTGCTTCTTCAATATGCTCCATGATTGCGCCGATAAGTACGTCTTTTTGGTCGCAGACTGCATCAACATCAATTTCGCAGGCTGCTTCAAGGAAATCGTCAATCAGGATCGGGTGTTCTGGAGAGACTCTTACAGCTTCTTTCATATAGCGTTCAAGATCAATTTCGTCATAAACGATTTCCATTGCTCTACCACCGAGAACATAGGAGGGCCGCACAAGGACAGGGAAGCCGATCCTTTTCGCAACCTCAATTGCTTCCTGCTGAGAAGTTGCATAACCGCCTTCAGGCTGCAGGATCCCAAGTTTCTGCATCAGAATATAGAACTTTTCCCTGTCTTCGGCAAGATCCATATCATCAGGGTCAGTGCCCATGATCACCGTATCGAGATCTGTCTTGCGCTTTAATTCCCGCTTTAGGGGAAGCGCAAGGTTTACCGAAGTCTGTCCTCCAAACTGCACCAGTACCCCATCAGGCCTCTCACATTCAATTACGTTCATTACATATTCCAGGGTTAGGGGCTCAAAAAAAAGCTTGTCAGAGGTGTCAAAGTCTGTGGAAACGGTTTCAGGGTTGTTATTGATGATATGAGTCTCAATACCTTCCTCCCTAAGCGCAGTGACTGCATGAACAGTACAGTAATCAAACTCGATTCCCTGACCTATCCTGATAGGCCCTGCACCAAGGATGAGAATCTTTTTCCGGTCGGTTGGGTTTATTTCACAGGTATCTTCGTAAGTGGAATAATAATAAGGAGTAGCTGCCTGAAATTCGGCTGCACATGTGTCAACCATCTTGAAAGTGGCCACAATGTTTGCTGCGTGCCGGATGTCGCTTATTTCCTGTTCGGTCTTGCAGGTTAGTTCTGCAAGGCGCGTGTCAGGAAATCCCATCTTTTTTGCCTCACGCAGGAGCTCAGTAGTGAGTTCTTCCCTCCTAATACGCTTTTCCATGTCCACGATCTTTTTCATCTTTGAGATAAAAAAAGGGTTGATATTAGAAAGTTCGGCAATTTCCTTAATCGACATTCCTCTCTCAAGCGCATTAAAGATGACAAAAAAACGTTCATTTGTGGGAGTCTTGAGAAGAGTCTTGATTTCTGGTTCTTCCCAGCGCTTTATACCTAACTGGTTGTCGATATCCAGAGACTTGAAAGCCTTCATCAGAGACTCTTCAATTGTCCTGCCTATTGCCATGACTTCTCCAGTGCTTTTCATGGCTGTTGTCAGGGTTTTGTCTGCAGTTGTAAATTTGTCAAATGGCCACCTGGGAATTTTCATAATTAAGTAATCGAGAGCCGGCTCAAAGGAAGCAGGAGTGTTCTTAGTAACATTGTTTATGATCTCGTCAAGAGTCATTCCGATTGCGATCTTTGCGGTTACGCGGGCAATCGGATAACCTGTAGCTTTGGATGCAAGGGCTGATGACCTCGAAACCCTTGGATTGACTTCAACAACTCTGTAGTCGCCTTCTTTTAAAGCGTACTGGATATTGCATCCCCCCTCGATCTTAAGAGCACGGATAATTTTGATTGATGCGCTCCTGAGCATCTGGTGCTCTGCATCTGTCAGGGTCTGAGAAGGGGCAACAACTATTGATTCTCCGGTATGCACACCCATTGCATCGATGTTTTCCATATTACAGATCATGATACAGGTATCATTTGCATCCCTCATGACCTCATACTCGATCTCTGCCCACCCGAGCACGCTTTCTTCGATAAGCACCTGGGAAATGCGGCTGCGCCTTAGCCCACGTTCCGCTATTTCGAGGAGTTCTTCCTTGTTATGGGCAATTCCGCCTCCAGCCCCACCAAGGGTATAAGCCGGACGGACAATTAGGGGTAGGCCCAGTTCCTCTACAGCCTCTTCAGCTTCTTTGAGGGAGTTAACTGCACGACTCAAGGGAACCTTTTCTCCTATCCTGAGCATGGTCTCCTTGAAGAGTTCTCGATTTTCGGTGTTTTTGATGGCTTCAACAGGAGTACCAAGTATACGGATTCCATATTTTTCAAATACTCCCATTTCCGCAAGTTCACTTGTAAGATTTAAGCCAGTCTGTCCGCCTAGACCTGCGATTATCCCGTCAGGTAACTCTTTTTCAATGATTTTTTCTATAATTCTGGCATCGAGGGGCTCTATATATATAAAATCAGCCATTTCTGGGTCGGTCATGATTGTCGCAGGGTTTGAGTTCACAAGAACAACCTGCACGCCTTCTTCTTTTAAGGATCTGCAGGCTTGGCTACCTGAAAAGTCAAATTCTGCAGCTTGGCCGATAGTTATAGGGCCTGAACCTATAAGCAAAACTTTCTTAATATCCCCGCGTTTCGGCATTATATTTCACCCCCGAGGACTTTTACAACTTTATTGAAGAACCTTTCCTCTGTATCCCTAGGTCCAGCCTGAGCTTCAGGATGGAATTGCACACTGAATATGTCCAAATCGTTGTGTGAAATTCCTTCAACAGTCTTGTCATTTGCGTTAATATACCTTTCATATAGCCCAGTCCCATCCAGAGAGTCAGCATCAACCGCATATCCATGGTTCTGAGAGGTTATGAAAACTTTGTTTTCCACTAGATCTTTTACTGGTTGATTTCCTCCTCTGTGCCCGAATTTCAACTTATATGTCCTTGCTCCCATAGCTAGGGAGATTATCTGATGCCCGAAGCATATTCCACAGATCGGAATCGTGCCTGCAAAAGCTTTTACTGCATTAATTGCTTCTATCGCCTTTTCAGGATCTCCCGGACCGTTTGAAACGATAAGTAGATCTGGTTCGTAGCTTGCAATTTCTTTGGTTTTTGTAGTTGCAGGAACAATTGTAAGGTCAATTCCCCTTTTATGCAGGTTGTTTATTATATTGCGTTTTATCCCAAGGTCAACTACAACTGCGTGTTTGCGCTTACTGCTCCCTTTCCAGGTCCCATCTAATCCGGGAATAAAATGAGGTTCTTTGCAGGTTACAAGGGAAATCAGTTCCTCGTCCGTTATCTGTGGAAAGTTCCTTGCCACAGAGACAGCCTCTTCTCCGTCATCATTGCCAGTGATAAGGGCTGCACGCATTGTTCCGTGTTCTCTTATCCTTATGGTGAGCATACGGCTATCTACGCCTTCAATTCCTGGTTTCCCTTCATCTTCTAAAAATTTATGGATACAACGTTTTGATTTATAATGATAAGGATTTTTACAGGCCTCTCGAACGACAAGGCCCTCCGCATGGATGTTATCTGATTGGAAACGCTCTCCACTGACGCCATAGTTCCCGATAAGTGGATAAGTAAACATTAAAATCTGACCCTTATAAGAAGGATCTGTCAGCGCTTCCTCATATCCTGTGAATTGAGTGGTAAAGACAAGTTCACCACAAGCCGTTCCTTCGGCACCCAAACCAATGCCACTGATAACTGTTCCGTCTTCTAAGCCTAGTACTGCTTTCATCATCTGAACCTGCGAGTAAATGTCATAAGACATGTATAAGTTTTGCGATGACTTTCACGATTCCCTAAATTAACAATATTTCTTAAGTTTTTTTATGTACCCTACATCCTGTTGGTGTTAATACATATAGAATTTGTTTGCTTGTTTGCCTACTTATTCATTGAAAGTTAGATTAATTTTTAAGCTACTGTATGTTGAGAAAATAGATTGCATTCTTTTGTACATATGTGGAAAGTGACAAGAGATGTATTTTTAAGAAAAATGTATATCTCCTGAATGTAGTTTATCTGGCTCTTTTAGCAGCTTTATATTATTGAAGATTCCTCTAAAGTTAAAACTAACAGGAAAATTCATGTCCTTGCAGAGCAAAAATACTGTTATATTAAGAGCAACTGAAAGTATTAATACTAGCAAAATCTGACAGTATAACTGGAAATCTTAAATAATACTATTGTGGTTATCGGATGCATTAGGAGGGTTGTCTGGAATTCTTAGCCTTAAAAGACATGAAAAAATTGAAACCATCACATAATGGTATGTAAACTCAGGTTGGAAGTGTCGGTGAATTATACCTAGGAACCTAAAAGTTACTTGTTGCTTCACATGCAATAACACCACATTTTTCTGATGTAACCCAACTTTTAAGAGCTAAAATTCAGTCATCATTTTTCTCGAAAAGTTGCTGCTGTTTTTCATCGGATATACTGAGGGTAGTAGCAAGGAAAAAATATTTGTTAATGTCTAAACTACAAGACATGGTTACCATTTTTGCCAATTTAAAGCACCAATTTATTGTCATTGAAATTGCCTAAGAGATCAATTTGGCATCCGTGATAAAAGCCACATTGAGCCTCAGATGGGAATTCGCTCATTGTTTTTTAGACGGTTTTGAAAAACCAAAATTAGAACAAAATTCCTTCCCAAAATAAAATGGAGCCAATGTTCAAAGGATATTAAGGTGGAGCATACTTTTATCTATCTGAGCCTGTAATTTAAATGATTTCATATTTGTTTCGAGTGAATCTATTAAAAGTGATTAAAATTTATATCCAAAAGTGGGGAAATTTGAACCGATAAAAATGGTAAAAATTAAACGGCTGTTGACAATTCTTCTGATAGCATAATAAAGAAAGCAAGAAAATAAAGTTTATGGAACGGATTATATGTAATATGTGCATAATTAAGGTGGGAATTGAATTTTAATATGAATAGGACTTACTTAGTTTAAGGATTAAATAAAGTACATATGCCTCTCAATAATCATTTAGATTTAGACGATTAAGTGCTTAATCTTGCCATTTTTTTTTCAATTCAATTGCGTAAGTCTTACTAAAATAGGCATTCAAATAAATATTGCATTTCGCCATCTAAATAATGGGTACTATATTTTCAAATATGTGGTTAATGCTGCATAACCTATAAAGGTAACTATGAATTTCAATTCCTCAGACAATTATCATTAACGGACGAAGACAAAGTTCTATGATATAAATCCCAATTGGTGATTTTATGCTCCAAAAAGACGATGAACTAAATGAAGAAGAGGAACTTCTTTTAAAGAAAGTCCTTGATGGGGATATAGCTTTTCGCAAGATTGAAGAGTTTGCAGATCCACTAACGGCGGTAAAACTTCGGAGGCTTGCAATACAGAAGTTTACAAAACTAGAATTCGAGCATATCCAAAATTTTTCCCTTGATGTTGAGACTGCAAAAATGAAGAATATTGAAAATATGATAGGTGCAGTTCAAGTTCCTCTTGGAGTTGCTGGTCTTTTAAAAATTAATGGAGAATATGCAAACGCTGAATATTATATCCCTCTTGCCACAACTGAAGGGGGTCTTGTTGCCAGTGTAAATCGGGGCTGCTCAGTCATCACAAAGTCAGGGGGAGCAAATGTAAGGATTTTTGAAGACGAGATGACCAGGGCACCTGTTTTTAAGCTTGATAGCATAGAAAGGACTAAAAAATTTTATGAGTGGGTAAAGCGTCCTGAAATTTTCGACCAAATGAAAAAAATTGCTGAAAAGACTACTCGTTTTGGAAAGCTAATTGCTGTAAAGCCCTTCGTGACAGGTACTTATGTGTACCTTAGATTCTCATACGATACAAAAGATGCCATGGGTATGAACATGGTGACTATAGCTACTGACGCAGTACTACATCTAATAGAAGACGAATTTGGAGCACAGGCTATTACCCTTTCAGGAAACATGTGTGCAGATAAAAAACCGGCCTCTATAAGTACAATTCTTGGAAGAGGAAAGACCGTTGTGGCTGAAGTTACTATTCCAAAAGAAATCATCAAGGAATCCTTGAAATGCACATCAGATGCCATTTTTGAGGTAAACTACAGCAAAAACCTTTTAGGTTCTGCAAGAGCAGGATCACTTGGCTTCAATGCCCATGCTGCGAATATTGTAGCTGCCATTTACATAGCCTGTGGACAGGATGCAGCTCATGTTGTTGAAGGCAGCACTGCGATTACGAGCATGGAACTAACGAAGTATGAAGAAATTCACTGCTCTGTTACCTTGCCTACTCTACCTGTGGGAACTGTAGGAGGGGGTACTAGCCTTGGAACTCAGAGAGATTGCCTTAATATTCTTGATGTTTCAGGGGCAGGAGAAATTCCTGGAGCTAATTCTCGGAAATTTGCAGAGATAGTAGCTTCTGCTGTGCTTGCAGGAGAAATTTCCCTCATCGGAGCTCAGGCTGCCGGACACTTGGCCCGAGCTCATGCCCAACTAGGCCGTGGGAAGTTCTAAAACAATGGATTGATACTTTGGATTGCTAACTGATCAAAGAGAAACAAACATGGTTAATAGCCGATATTTAATTCGAATCAGCCAACCTAAATTTGCTCATTAAATCGTGGTAAAGCTGGCTATAATATTGTTTTTCTCAGGCTGAATAGCTACTTTTTTCATTTATTTAATTAAGAAATTCGCAAACCTGGTAATTGGTTAGCTTTGAAAGTGAAATTTCGCTGAAATTTTCTGAGAGCCAATTACAAAAAAGAAGACTGCCTTCTATAAATTATCCCTTTTCTGTTGGGTATCCTTGAGACTCTAAAAGATCTTGATCTTGCAGGGATATTCTTTATCAGGAGCCTAGAACAAAATGGAGCGAAGCGAAGTTTAGGGAGGAGTAGTTAACTCTCTCAATTATGAATTGAGGCTAATCATACGAAAATTATCAAAAGGCTTTCAGAATATACTTCTAAAAAATGATCTATTTTAATGCAGATCAAATATATGCCAACTATCTTATATATATCTTTAAAATCTAATATATTATTCAAATTCGCTTGAGGAATTGGAAATGGAAGAATTATCCAAAGAATCGAAGATTGTAGAACTGACCGAAACCCTAAAAGAAATGGCTCTGATCCTTGGAGCCTTTAAAGTAGGTATTGCTACTACTGAAACCCTTTTAGGCGGTCCTCCTTCTGCAGATCTGACTTATGTGCTACCAGAAGCAAAATCTGCTGTCTGTTTTGCCCTAGCTTTTGATCAGAACCTTATAGATCCTTATTTCAGAAAAATGGATCATGAATCCCTTGAAACTAATAAGGTACGAATCACTACCCTTGCCAATGGTATATCCCTTGAGATAGCAGATTTCTTGCAGCAATCTGGATACAAAGCTGTCCCTCAGTCTGCAAATTTCGTTTACCGAAGGGATACAGAAAATTGGCTGCTTGATATGCATCCTCCCATTTCTCACAGGTATCTGGCAGTACGCTCTGGAATAGGGTATTTAGGATATTCAGGAAATATTATTACAAAGGAATATGGATCCGCGATTGTCTTGGCCTCAGTAGTTACGGACGCGGAACTTATCCCCACAGACTCCTTGCCAGAAGAAGAAAACTACTGCGACGAATGCAAGCTCTGCCTTTCGGTATGTTCATCTGGATATGTGGACCCGGTTGAGAAAGTCACTGTAACCCTTGGAGGAAAGGAGTTTAGTTATGGAAAGCGAAGAAGCAATAGTCGCTGTTTTCTTGTATGTGGGGGACTTACAGGTCTGAACGCCTCAAGAAAATGGTCTACCTGGTCTCCGGCGCGCTTTAAAATTCCCGAAAAAGATGAAGATTTCATTGCTGCAATACCTACTGCTACCCAAGCATACCTTGAAAGACCGAAGTTCAAAGGTGGATTTTTTATATGCCTAATCCCAGGGTCCAGGATGGAATATACATGTTCTAATTGCCATTTAGTCTGTCACCCTGACAAAAAAGTTCGAAATGCAAGATACAAGATGCTCATAGAAAGCGGAGTGGTTATACAGGAACCAGATGGAACCCGTAGAGTCGTATCTCCGGAAGAAGCAAAAGAGTATCTCAAATCCATGCCTATGGAAAGAAGAAAACTGTATGAATCTATTCCAGAGGAAAAATCGGTCTAGAAAACAGGAAAAATTATTTCACGTAAAATCAAATTTGGATTTTCCTTTTTAAGGTAATCAAAAATTATAAGGTCAAACTCTTTAGAACTTACGCAGTTGAACTAAAAAATCAATTGCATTGGGCCTATAAATGTCTAAATTGGGGGATATAAATCACAATTTTTATTGTGCTTGATTTTGCACCTAAGTGCGTAAGTCCCAACTTTATGAATAATAGTGGGCAAATAGGCTAACAAATTCTATATCTGTATACATCTGCAGAATGTCGGTTATATCGATCATAAGGGTATCTCTTAAATCGACTAGGACATTCCTTTCTCTCCCAGCCAGAGTGACAGTGATAAGATGTAATGAAGAATAAACACCTTGAAATTTTTTCCAAAAATAGCTTATTTGATTTAGCTCCAATTTCCTTTGCCCAGTGATCTTCTTCAAGATTAGATTGCTAAGATCCAGCTTGATAACTGTACCATCTTTGAAGCTATATGAAGAGAATAGACAATCAAAATATCCGGTTTCAATGGATTTGTGCTATCCAGCATTCATCCACGATCTCCCGAACAAAAGTATTCATATAAATATGAATGTTTCATTGCATAACTTATTCCAAGATATATATGGATATATATAGTATCTCATATCAGTAGTTTTGGATATAAGATCAATTTTAAAAGGTACACAATTTTTTAATATTTTTTCACATCAATAAACATAAGAATTACACTGATGGTCTATCTGATATGCTTCATTCTATTTTTTACGGTTAGTCTCTCACTGAAGCTGGATTCAAGCTTTCCATGATTATAATATTCTACTAAAATTACAGAATGTCTTCATGTGACGAAAAGAGCAATATTACTTATATATAAGCTATTCTCCTTGAGCGAGCAAAGTGAGCGAAAAGGATTCATGCTACCAGAAACGGAACTTCTGTATGAAATCTGTTGTTTCAACAAATACATTAATAATGAGTTATGATTATTCACTTACGCTTCAGCTTCACTTTTACATCTCATTTAATTTGTCCTTAATCAAGGTGAATTTATGTCTTTAGCAAATCTTAGAACACATTACACAGCCGATATCAATCCTGAAAAAATAGCAGCTGGCCAGAAAATCACTCTTGCAGGCTGGGTCCATGAGGTCCGAGACCTAGGTGGAATCTGCTTTATAGTGATCAGGGACAGGGAAGGGAAGGCTCAAGTTACATTGGTAAAGAAAAAAGTTGATAAAGATTTATTTGATGCTGCAAGGAAACTTATTCGCGAATCAGTAATCACAGTAATCGGATCTGTCAAGTTTGAAGACAAAGCTCCAAACGGGTATGAACTACTTCCTGATGAGATTCGTGTCCTAAATATCGCAGGATCTCCACTACCAATGGACACAACTGGTAAAGTTGAAGCTGAACTGGACACAAGGCTTGACTCCCGTTTTATAGATTTACGAAGAGATGGGACAACTGCGGTTTTCAAGATAAGACACCAGGTTCTTCAAGCTAGCAGGGAATACTTCATAAAACATAAATTTATCGAAACCTCAACTCCAAAGGTTGTGGCAACGGCAACAGAAGGTGGAACTGCACTTTTTCCGATCACCTATTTTGACAGAGAAGCTTTTCTGAACCAGAGCCCTCAGCTTTTCAAGCAAATACTCATGAGCGGTGGTTTTGACAGGGTCTTTGAGATCGGCCCGATCTTCAGGGCAGAAGAACATGATACTCGCAGGCATTTGAACGAAGCCACCTCTATAGACGTTGAAGTTAGCTTTGCAGATCATTTCGATGTAATGGAAATTCTGGAAAACTTAGTGACTTATATCTACAGCAGTGTTATCGAAAACTGTCAATATTCTCTTGAAGTCCTAGGAGTCGAACTAAAGGTTCCGAAGATACCTTTCCTGAAGCTTACCTACGATGAAGTAATAGAGATCATTAATGCTAAGTCTGGAGAAAAAATGCACTGGAAAGATGATATTGGCACTCTAGGAGAGCATATTGTAGGCGATTATGTCTACGAGACCACAGGAGAGTCCCACTATTTTATCATTGACTGGCCTACGGAGATTAAACCATTCTATGTCATGCCACATGAGGACAGGCCCGAGTTAAGCAAATCATTTGATATGATGCATCGCACAATGGAACTTTCCTCAGGAGCTCAGCGTATTCATATCCCTGATTTGCTTAAGAGCCGAATCGAATCTCAGGGCATGAATCCTGACAACTTTGAGTTTTATCTTAAGGCTTTCGAATATGGCATGCCTCCACATGCTGGTTGGGGTCTGGGTTGTGAACGATTTGTTATGACCATGCTTGGAACAGACAACATAAGGGATACCGTGCTCTTTCCTAGAGACAGGAGAAGACTTTCTCCCTGAGATCCTTAATTTAGAATTTTGAACAATTTTTTAATCTTAAGATTTTTATAATTCTTTTCTCAATATTTGAACCTTAAGGGAATACATATGGACGAAAGAAATCTATTAACTGACTCCGTGGAAAAACGTGCAGTTGGCATTGCAGCATCGCTAGTAGTAAAATCAGGAATGGTTGTGGGGCTCGGGACAGGCTCAACAGTTGCGAATACTATAAGAGAGCTCGGTAGGCGAATCTGTGAAGAGGGACTCGAGATCCTTGGTGTTGTTACATCTTATCAGTCCGAAATGCTTGCAATAGAAGCCGGCATTCCTCTGACTACCCTTGCCCAGCATCCTGAAGTGGATCTTGCTATTGATGGAGCTGACCAGATTGATTCAAATCTTTACGCGATCAAAGGTAAAGGAGCAGCTCATACAAGGGAAAAAATAGTCTCACTTTCAGCAAAACATTTTCTTGTTGTAGTTGACGACTCAAAAACGAGTTTGCATCTTAATAAGGCTGTACCAGTAGAAGTCCTGCCCTTTGCAAAAGAACTTGTGATGAAAAATATATTTAATATGGGGGGGAAGCCCGAGTTGAGACTTGCTCTGAGAAAAGATGGGCCGGTGGTAACTGACAATGGAAACTTTGTACTCGATTCTAGATTTGGTATAATAAATGATCCTGAAAGTCTTGCTCTCCAACTATCTTTAATTCCTGGAGTTGTGGAGCATGGAATTTTTTCCAATGTAAATGATCTTTATATAGGGAAAAAAGATGGATCAGTGAATATAGTCCGGAAATAATGAATCCAAATCTTGGATAGTAACGCATAATCATGTGGCTATCAAACTGTTCTATAGTTCTTGAGGAGAAATACTTATAGGAAAAATAAAATCGTAGAGGAATAGTTTTTGTTATCTTTCAGAATGTAATGAGGAAATATATTTTTATACTTAAGGATTGGTATTTATAATCGGTATGTTTTTATAGAAGTATTATCAGTAATTCCTGAGTAAATACTGCTTTGTATCAGCCAATCATTAAGTCACGTTTTCATGTTGATCTCCTGCTAAAATTGACCACAAGTCAGAACGACTTCAAATTAAGTTCTTTAATATACACTATATTTTAAGGAGGTTTTGTCTAGATGGAAAAAAGTGCCCAACCAATCATAATAATAGATCCCAGAAAAGAGCAGACTAAGGGGAAAGAAGCGCTTAGTATGAATATTGCGGCTGCAAAGGCAGTGGCAAAAATAGTCAAAAGTACGCTAGGGCCGGGTGGTATGGACAAAATGCTTGTCAACCCTATTGGAGATATAACAATCACAAACGATGGTGCTACTATCTTGCATGAGATGTCCATCGAGCATCCGGCAGCCAAGATGGTGGTTGAGGTTGCTCAGTCACTTGAAAGTTCAGCAGGTGATGGAACTACAAGTGCTGTTGTATTCACAGGTTCCTTGCTGGAAAAAGCAGAAACCCTTATTGACAATGGGGTTCACCCGACAATGGTTATCAAAGGATACAATCTCGCAGCTGATAAGGCCATTGAGATTTTAGAGAATCTAGCGATCTCAGTTGGTGAGGGTGAAAAGAAAATGCTTGTAAAGGTTGCTAAAACCTCCATTACAGGTAAGGCTTCCGAAAAATACAATATATTGATTGCGAATCTCTGCGTAGATGCAGTTCTTGCTATACACGAGAAAGGAAAAGCCGACCTTAAACGCATTATTCTCACGAAAGATATAGGTCATACCATTGATGAGACGGAATTTGTGGAAGGTATTGTAATTGATAAAGTTGCCCTGGAGAAAGATTTCCCTCTCAAAATCCAGAATCCAAATATCGCACTTATAGATGCTCCGATGGAGATCGGCAAAACTACAAACAAAGCAAAACTTCAGATCAACACGGCAGTGGATTTTGAGAATTTCATAGTACAAGAGAATGCGGCTCTTTTAGAAATGGCAGACTATATCATTAGGGCAGGTGCAAATGCTGTTTTCTGTTCAAAAGGTATGGATGATAAAATTGCAGCTTACTTACAAAACAGAGGAATTTATGCCACTCGCAGGGTCAAGAGTGAGGATATGCAACATCTTGCCGATGCCACAAACGGAAGACTCGTAAGAAATATCAAGGAACTCACAGAAAAAGAACTTGGGCACGCAGGACTCCTTGAACAGGATCGCGATGGAGACCAGGGGAAAACATATTTGAGATATTGTAAGGGTGCCAAATCCGTATCAATTGTCATCCGAGGTGAAACCGAACATGTTGTTGATAATGTGGAGCGTGCAATTGACGATGCACTCAAAGTAGCGAAATGCGTTGTAGAAGACGGAAAGGTCGTTCCAGGCGGTGGGGCTTCGGAAATAGAAGTTGCGCTTAAGCTTCGCTCATATGCCGCTAGCATAGGCGGACGTGAGCAGATGGCGATTCTGGCATTTGCAGACGCCCTTGAAGAAATTCCGAGGACAATTGCCAAAAATGCAGGCTTAGACACAATAAACTCTATCGTGAACCTCAGGGCAAAGCACGCAGAAAACGAAAGTGCAGGCTTAAACGTTCAAACAGGTATTGTAGAAGATATGCTCGAAAGAGGTATTGTTGATCCACTCAGAGTGAAGGTAGAGTCCATTAAAGCCGGTTCCGAAGCTGCGGAAATGATACTCCATGTGGACGATGTTCTCAGTGCCAAGAGTTCGTCCATGCCTGATGTCAAACCAGAACATATGGCCAGTACTTATGATGGCATGTCAGCTCCTCAACTTAACATGCGTAGGTAAATCTGAGTTTTTGGATCATTAGGTTATAATAATCCGAGATACAATAAGAGAAGGAAAGATGGAGTTTTATCCTGGAGTTCCTGTTTTATAATTGTTTTATTACTATTTTTTTTTTGATTTATATTTTTTGGCAACTATTTCTCAAAGAAATACAATATCGATACCCATATCTACCAAGATTCAGGAGCAAATTTTCTGTGGGCTGATTTTATTTAACTATAAGATATTGATAATGGTTTTTATTTTTTCCATCAATTAATCATCAGAAGTATCTTATTGCATTAAAATAAATATTCTCACCGGATTTTTGGAAATCCTAATAGTTATCAGCAGAAGCTAGATTATTTTTTAATCTTCTGTAATATTAGTAAAATAGATGGCTTTCTTTATAGTACCTCTTTGGAAATCGGGTATGAATTATTTAATGAAATTTTATCAAAAAAGAAATTTAGTGGCAGTGTGTATAATTTTCTGTAAAACAACAGAGTCATAGATTCAATGTCATTAATATTCAAAAAGATCGGGAAATGAGTATATACTATGCTGAAATGTAACTTTTTTATACATAAATTGTAAAGTAAAATCTATGTATATTCTCAACATCAACTTTCCATTACAATTTTTTGCACTATACCTCACTAATAAGCTTAGAGGTACAGAGAAATGCATACCAATTTACTTTTCTGTTACAAGTTTAATACCAAATGTTGTTTCATTTTCACGATTATAAGGTAGAATACCCCCTACTTTATAGGTGGCACTCTACCTTATAATCGTAACACTTAATATAATCAATTCGTTGCATATAGATATTATGGAATTTTCACAACTTCAATACATTTGACAATATTATGTTTCAAAATTTCCATACCTTCTATTTAAGATTGACACGACTGAACTCATATTTAGTTTTGAAATCATTATCTTTGGATATCAAGCCTCCATATTTTATGGATCATCGAAAGCCAGAATCTCAGTTTGTCGTTGCAGTCAATACTTCCATTTAATGGAAGTAGAAATTCATCTATTTTTATCTACTTTATACTTGTGATTTTTTTCTGCTTGATTGTCTTTTGAGTGGTTTGTTTATATTTACTCAAAAAAGCCTTAATTTTGTAACAAAATTTATTATAAATCAGAATGGTCAGGAAAAACCATTCTTATGATAGGTAAATTTGAACCATAATATAAGATCTGTCATGATACCATAACTCTTAGCTGACACTAGAAGATAGGGGATGGAAATTCCCTGATTGCAAGACAAAACATGGTCGAGACATCAATGCTGTAATTAATATCAAAAAATGTGCTCTCATTGATCAACATCTAATTGGAATTCGACACCCATTAAATGCGGGGGATGGGCTTAGGGACTTGTTCTCAAAAGAGAAGGAATGAACCAAGAAACCACTTAGCCTTCAGTTGAGTGGTAGTTCACATTTATCATATCTTTGCTAGGAGATTAAGTGACTGAATTTATACATTAAATTTTGAGATCCACTTTATGGTGTATTCCAAAGTGCCGTCTATTTCCAAAAGAGAACTCTTTGTCTTTTATCACTATTTATTGATTACCTTAATGACTTGATTCTCTTTCAATACGTGAAAACTACGTGGAAAATGGCAATTCATTATTGTAAATGCTCTAAAAACTAATAACTGAACCATTTCTCGCTAATTTTCTTGGTTTTCAACAGTTCTCCTCAAATCTGTTCGAACAAAAGCCATTAAACTATTGGGAATTATTCATCTCTTATTTTTTTTCTTCGTGAGAATCATGTTCAAATTTTTCCAGCTAATTTCTGTATTTGATTTAATTTATTTCTTTTCTAGTTCATCATTCTTGGATTTTAAGGATAGTAAAAACTATCTTTAAAATCAAATAATAATGCCTCCGAAAAGAAATAAATTAAATCAAATACAGAAATTAGCTGGAAAAATTTGAACATGATTCTCACGAAGAAAAAAAATAAGAGATGAATTCTAATCCTCAATAAATTATTGAATAGTTTATGAGAATATTCCAATAAACAAGATACAACTTTGGCTGTTTTCGCAAAATAAATATATATAAAAATATATTGATAAGTACCAATATGTTTATATCGTACTTGTAATTAATTCCTAAGTAATTAGGGAAAGTATCATTCTCAATTTTTTCTACTATTATGGAGGAATTAGACATAAATATCATCAAAATTTTATTACTGGCTTATTTAATGTTTACACTAAGCTCCTGTGTAGGGACAGCAGCTGAGATTCACGTGCAACCAGGAGGTTCAATACAGGCTGCAGTGAACAGTGCAAAATCAGACGATACAATCATTGTAGAACCCGGAACCTATACTGGGAATATAGACATAAGCAGAGATTATGCTAATAATCTTAATAATCTGGTACTGATGGCATCATCTAGTAACCCTGGAGACACCATAATTGTTGCCGACAATACAGCAGGTCCTACCGTTAAAGGTGTGATCTCTATTAAATACAAAACTCATGTAACAGTCAAAGGATTTACTATTACTGGAGCCAGAAATGATATTGCAGGAGTTTACCTGTCCCAAGGTAAACAGTGCACAGTTGAAAATAATATATTTTTGAACGATGGACTTGGGGTGAAACTAACTAGTTTTACTGATAGTGTGGTTCGCAACAACAACTTCAACAGAACTAGTACTTTTGGGACTGGCACTGGGATTGATATTGAACAATCTGGCAATACCATGGTTTCTGGAAATTCGATCTCAAATCAAAATAATGGGATTCATATTGTAGGTTCTAATTCTAAAGGAAGTACCATATCAGGAAACTCCATAAGTCAGAATACTAACTCTGGTATATTAATGGAATCCGCAAAAGGTGTTACCCTCTCAGGAAACACTTTGAACGCAAACAAAAACGATGGGATCTATCTGTCATTTTCAGCTGAAAACAACTTAACAAATAACAATGTATTAATGTTAAATAGTGCAGTCAACGGAACTAACACCAACGGCATAAATCTTTATAATTCCAAATCGAACACAATTTCAAATAATACTGCTAGTTCTGCAGACCATGGTATTTTCTTTAATACTTGCGAAAACAACGTTGTGCAAAATAATAAAGTTTCAAGCAACCTTTACGGAATAGCTATGAGGTATTCCCATAAAAACAAAATTATTAACAATAATGCGGATGGAAATAAAGAAGGAATTTACTTAACATGGGAAGATAGTGGGAACACGATTTCAGGCAATAATGTAAATTTGTGTGACGTTGGTATTCATCTGACTAATTATTGTGGCAAAAATAATCTTGTGGATAACAATATAGCAAATTCAAACACATTTTATGGTATCTATGTGGAAACAAATAATAATGTGATATCTAATAATCACGCAACTGGAAATAGTAGAGGTATTTACTTACTAGGCTCAGGATGCTACGATAATACGCTTTCTAATAACATTGTGGATTTTAGCACTGGTAATGGTATTCGTCTTGCGAATACTAGCAATCATAATAAGCTCGTCAGCAACAGTGTAATTTCAAACAGTGGAGATGGGATTTACTTAGTGAATTCAAATAATAGTTACATTGACAGTAATACAGCGCGAGGCAATAATATCGGAATCCACGTGGAAAGCTCAAATAAGAACATACTCTCCAGCAATGTGGCTCCATATAATAATATGGGGATTAGGCTCTACTCTGCAGACAATAACTCTCTTTCCAATAATACGGTGTCTTATAATGCCCTCGATGGTATTGACCTGAACTCTGCTGTAAGCAACAATATTACAGACAACCATATTATCTGGAACGAAAAGGGTATTTTCCTGTGTCCTAAAAGCATCAATAACCTAATTTATAATAACTATTTCAACAATACCGAGAATACGGACGCTAAAAATACAAGATGTACCTGGTACATAGGAAAAACTAAAGGCAAAAATATTGTAGGTGGGTCATATATTGGCGGTAACTTCTGGGCACATATTAATGGTGATGGATTTTCCCAAACTGCACATGATTCCGAAGGCGAAGGAATTGCTGATGCCGTATATGATAAAGAAGTAAATGTCATTGACAGATTACCACTCGTAAGTGTAGTACTTCCTGTTGCAGACTTCAGAGCCAGTACTACACAGGGTTATGCTCCACTTTATGTCCAGCTTACAGATCTTTCACAAAATGCAATATCGAAAAGTTGGGATTTTGGAGACGGAACTAATTCAACCGAGCAGAATCCAATGCACACTTATTCCAAAGCAGGAAACTACACCGTTAACTTTATAGTTAACGATAAAAATAACACGATTTCAAAGGCTACCACAATAACTGTTCTAGATTATAACAACAATCCTACAAATGTGCAGAGTATTAGTAGTTCTAGTGATAGTGATGGCAGCGGTAGCAGCAGCTTCAGTAGCAGCAGTGAAAGTGCAGGTGTAGGTAGTTCCAATGAGCTTCACAGTAATGTGGTGAGTAAAGAAATTTCACAGGCTTTCATTACAAGCGGAAAATCTGTGAAATTTGATTTCCCTCAAAACGCTACTTCTGTTGTATATGTGAGCTTCGATTCGAAAAAGAACACTGGTAAGACGACTACCATAGTAGAAATGCTGAAAGAAAAATCTATACTAGCTTCAGGTCTGCCTTCTGAAGCTGTATACAAGCACTTAAATATTTGGGTTGGAAACAGTGGGTTTGCAACTCCCAAGGATCTAGAAAATGCGGTATTATGTTTCAAGGTTGAAAAATTCTGGATACAGGATAATAAAATAGATCAATCTTCCATCACCCTTAATAGGTACTGTGACAAGGAATGGAATCCATTGCCAACAAGCAAATCAGGAGAAGATGACAAGTATCTTTATTTCACAGCGCAAACACCGGGATTCTCTCCCTTTGTAATAACTGGTAAGATGACAGCAAATCCAAATACCACTGTAACACCAGCAAATGATAAAAACAAAAGCACAGACACTACGGGCATGCCTGGATTTGAAATTATTTCCGGTATAACTATCCTGTTAGCTGTATTCTTGTACAAAAGAAAATAAAATATAAAATAAGGCGATAGAGCGAGAATTTCGGTACATAAGAAAGTTAGGATGAAGGTTCAATCTTGTCATCCTAAATTTTATTTTCAAATTTTTCTTTATTTTTTTTCTTTAATTATGAGAATTGTTATCATTTTCTGGGTTTTTGATTTATTAAAGTCAATAGAATACTGAGGACTACGATAACTCACTATATTTTTTATATGCATATAAATGCTGTACAAATGATTCGTGAAAATTCGATATTTATCGAAATCATTCATTTTTCTTAATTTTTTTTGTTTTTCTCCAGTTTTTAAAAAATAATGGAATTTTATCCAAATTTAGTGCTTCAACACTCCTCATTTTTCCATAAACGACGCTTAATATTTCATAATAAGTGGTGAAAAAGCGTCCAGATTTCCTCTCTATTTATATATCTCGATGTAGTCCTAAAATATAATTGAAGTCAAAATAAATCTATTGATTCTATATTACAACTTTTCAGAGAGCATGTAAACTATCAAGGTTAATGGTTGCTTGCACGCAAATACATTTTTCATACCGTTGTGAATATGGCAGTAAACAAGAATTCTATTCACTCTGTCTCAATTCTCATTCAAATATTAATAATATCTCTGAAAACAATGAACAAGTGTAAATTAGCTGTTGATCATATAAATGGTCTCAATAAAATAGATCAATCTTATGAAATGTACGTAATACGTTGACAGGCTAAAATGTCGTTAACCTCCTACCTATTTTTGCTCAGACATCTCCCTTTAAATCACTAACAAAAACGAAAAATTTAGAGGATTCCGATTTGTCTTTGATTTTTTTCTTACCGGGAATCAGGCCTAAATCTTTTCAGCTAATTTCTGTATTTGACCTTAAGGTAAAATACCATGCAGCTTGTTATAGGAGGTGGAAACTTTCTGTGAACTGTTAGTAAATAGATTATTCATATTTAAGCTACTTTTGTACCATGAAATGGAACTCCGGTATTCAAACAATCGTGTTTATAAATTAAAGGGATTTCGATAGACCTCCATTTTGTGCTATCGTATATATAATGTGAATAAAAAAACTTTGTCGAAATCGGAGGTTTATCGAAATTTCTACAATTGCCCAAGATACTCACACACTATATCGGTCATTCTTTACTTTTTCATTATCTGTTCGCTTTTAGCTACAATATCTTATACACTCTTAGTTATTTTAAATTATTTATACAAAAAATAGTTTATGGGTAAAATCTACTTCCACATGAAATATTTTGAAATAGAACAACAATTTAATACAGATTATGTTTTGGGTCTTAATGGGGATCTTCACGAATTTAAAACTGAGTTTTTCCTAAAAAAGCAGTTCATATTAATTTTGTATCGCATTCTTGATTTAGTCTTGCTCCATTAGATGATTGCGATTTTCACTATATAATTCACCTTATTTAAATGTACTAGTTTTCTAATTATCCTGCGTGCAGAGAATTATAAAAACTTCCTCATTCAGTTGGATACAAAACTGCTGAAATTGATCCCTTAATTAATTGGAATCCTTTCGTATCATTTTTGAGTACATCTATTTTACAAAAACAGTTTCTTGAGACTGGAATGAAGCAGAATTAATTATGATGTTTAAATTGCTTGTTTTACTTATTTGTTTTTTGGAGTACCTGATTACAATAATAACTGGATATTACCAAAACTTCCAGTGTGGTATAAATCTCATCAGTTTCTCTGTTTGTCTTCTCAAAAAGTTATATTCTTTTCTTTTTGAAGACAGCCAATACAATTTTAAAAATTGCGGTTATTCTAGTTATCCCATGATTTACTAGCATAAACTCTGCGAATTATCACTACTTTAGTCTGAGATCTTTTTCGATAGAGACTAGGGTAGGTTCACTAAGGTTCGATAATAATATGTATGTAACCTACATAGTTTTTGTAGTAAACATATTCATAAAACTACATCGAATTTCAGATTCCCTAATCAAGGTCAACTTACTTTTAAATTTTTGAACAATTTTTTATCTTAATTTAAACCCAGCATCTTCAATATCCAATTGTAGAAAATGATTGAATTTCAAAACGGGCTCTTGCATAAATAGGACTGACGCACTTAGGATGCAAAATAATGTACAATGGACTTGATGATTAAAAATTGAGTTTTAGAAAGTTTTAAGTTTAATGGTATTGATTTTGTGCTTCAAGTGCGTAAGTCTCAATGATAATAGCTGGATACATGACTCTTGATGGATATTTTATTGGGCAAAAGCCCTAATTTTACATTGGAATCTGCAACATTTGCTGGAAGGTATTTTACGGAAAAATAGCAAAGTCGTCGAAATAACAGTCTGGAGAGCGATATCATAAATAATAAAGTGAGGTTAATAAAATTTGGAGAATTGGGTGGATTACTTGATTTATATAAATATTTAAATCCTGATGATCCTGATTTGAAAGGAACTTACTACATAAACAAATTGTGGGGGAAAATTTTCAATGATCCAAACATATATTATTTTGTGGTGGAAGCTGATGGGATAATAGTTTCATCATGTACATTGATTGTAATAGATAATTTAACACTAAGCGGGAGACCATTTGGATTAATAGAAAATGTGGTAACTCATAAAGAATATCGAAAAAGGGGGTATGGGACTGCAATATTGCATAAAGCTGTGGAGGTTGCAAAGGAGAATACCTGCTATAAAGTTGTTTTGTTAACCGGAAGAAAGGAAGAAAGTGTGCTGAGATTCTATGAACGAGTAGGATTTGAGAAGGGAATAAAGACTGGATTTATAATTCGGTTGTGATAGGGTATATGGCAGAGTTGAAGTCAATTAAGAACCTATCAGAAAAGTGTTGTGACCTACTGTAACTTTACAATACGCAATATATATTCTCGAAACGATCCTTGATATTTGAGATTTTTGAAGATCTTCTGGCCTCGATAAAGTTTGCCATAAATTTCACTGGTAATTGACCACAATCAATCAAAAACACAGAAAATAATGAAAATTCTCATCAAATAAAGTTCTATTGTACTCATTTTAACTTTTGCAGAGATCACATGGAATTAGCGAAAGAAAAGGAAAACATAATTGTAGAAAAGAATACACTCGCAAAAGAATGGAAAATAACTTAACCCAATGGACGTTATGAGAACTGCTAAATTAAAAGGCTCTTAAAATGTTCACTAATTAAAAGGGGAGCGCTCGCTTCTATTAGAGCACAGTAAAAAAGGAGAAAATCTGATGAAATAAAATTAAGTTAGTCTTACTACAATGATTGTAGGCACGCATGTAGATACCGGCATTGGCATAAAGCTAGCCTATTTTCTTTCATAAATTGAAATATTTGCATATCCAAAAGAAAGTTTACTGATAAAGATATAGCTATGTTGCCAATCACCGTTTAATAAGGATGAAATAAATAGATATGCGTTTAAAATTACAGATTACTGGTTAGTAAAGTACTGAATTAAGAACCAAAAATAGGTTCATAGCCAATTTCGTTTGAGATAATCTTTTTGATAGGATCAGGAGAAAAAAGATTAAACAAGTTTCAATTCCATTTTATAACAGATTTCCCCGTAGAGCATATATTTTTTTGTCTCAGTAATTCTCCTAAAACCAATTTTTTGTATAATTTTATAGGATGATGATTGTTTATCTGTACATTTAATGTAATAAATTATAATGTAACAAATTATATTCCATTTAGTTTCATTTCATCAATACTTTCTTTCAGTAATTTCTCAGCAAAACCCTCGCTTCTCAAATTCATGTCAATTGTGAGTGCGGAAAGAACCGCTTGCTTTTCAAAACCCTTAATAGAAAATGCTGGTTTCAAATAATAAATGCAGTAGCCTATATTATTATCCTTATTTTTAATAACATAGAAGATGTCTTTGAAGCTCTTTGAATAGTTTACAATTTTCTCCCTATCTACACACTTGAATTCTTCTGCCTGAACTCTAAGAATTTCCAGAAGTATGTAATCCTCTATAGTTAAAACATTATCTTTATCTTTTTTTCCATTGTTTAAGAGGAACGGATCTGCATATCTCGAAACAGTCTATTAAAAACCTTTCTATTTATATCTAATAGGTTTGCATTTTAGTGAGATCCATCCAGTTGAAGAGACGCACTTAACCGATTACAAGTGTATATTTTGATATTATAATAACTTTAATTTTATATAACATTGGATGAATCAATTCTCTACATCATAATTCTCATACTAACCAAAAGTAGATCGTATCTACGAAATGGTGTCGATTAGTCTACAACCTTTCCTATTTAAAAAAGGTATTGGGTAGACAATTCCACATCAAAGAATAAAGTTAAACACATTGTACCAAAACTTGACTTCAAATTTACAACAAATTCGCGATACTGCTCTATTTCTTGTGTCTCTATTTTATTTAAAAATATACAAATTATTTTATTAGATTTAAACAGGATATATACATAGATTTTGTATCAAAAAGACGATGTGTTTTCCCATTTGTCAGTCGAGATATATGTTGGGATGGAAAACAAAAACCTTGCTATATTTCTCTCCTGATGAATAAAAATAAAAAAAATTAAGTACCTATTCAACCCACAAATAGGATTTATTTATTTATTTATATAAATTACTTTTATTTTGCCAAGCTCCTGAGTTGCGGGTTGATTTCAATTGCTTTTTCATATGCTTTTATTGCTTCATCCGACTTACTCAATTTATTTAAAATTATTGCTTTATTGTACCAAGCTGCTGAATAATGCGGATTAACTTCAATTGCTTTGTCAAATGCTTTTCTTGCTTCATCATATTTATTTAAATTATCTAGAGCAAGTCCTTTATTGTACCAAGCTTTTGAATACTGTGGATAAATTTCAATTGCTTTATCAAATGCTGTTATTGCTTCATCTGATTTGCCTAATTTCCCTAAAGCTACGCCTTTGCCATCCCAAGCGTACGAATCATGTGGATTAATTTCAATTGCTTTGTCATAAGCTTTTATGGCTTCGTTGTACTTTTCTGAGTTAATTAGCTCGCTTCCTTTATGGGACCAAATATTTAAAGATTGCGCTGCTCCTGCTATATTCACTAGCATTAAAAATACCACCAAAGTGATTCCTAAAATCGTTATGATTGTATGCTTTCTACTTGCTTTATCACATTTAGCTTCGTTCATTTTCAATCTCTCGATATTTGTTCATATATTAATGCTTAAAAAAACTACAAAAACACAAATGAATAATACTTCACTCTACAAAGTAAACTTTTCTACTGGAAAAATATATTTACTCATTAATTAGAATAATTTCTATATTACTGTTCGTTGATAAACTTATACAAATCATAGTAATATCCTTCACGGAACAACATTTTAACTTTCAAAACATCTATTTTGAAAAAAACTTTTAACCTAAATTCTGACATAAACAGAAAAAAGCTACAATGTAAGGTCTAAAATAACCATCTAAAAACAATGATCCATAGTTTTTCAAACAAAAACTGTGCGTGTGTGAGATAGTAGAGAATACAATTTAATTAATTGATCCTGAAATTTTACTCAAAGCTGTCTATGATCATGTGGGGAAGTAATTTTGAGCTGAACTTGTTAGTTTTCTCTGTAAGTAGGGTAAAATTCATCTGTTTAGTACATTTCCATATATTGGAGATCCTATGTGAAAAATAGATTCTCGATACTGAGACATCTCCGAATCTTTGCTTTGGGCAATCATAGAATCAAATCTTATCAAATATGAACTATTCGACTTTTAGATATCGAAGGCTTTCAATTAGTTTCTTCTCTTGGGAAAAAAATATTTGCGGATAATGAATTTTCTCGATAAATTATTATTTACAAAATAATGGTTATCTGCCGGAAAAAAATATTGGCGTTTATCCAACTTATGCGATTATAACTATATAACTCACTTATTTTATAGGTAGAGTTAAATATGTTACAACACTCCCAATCAGATTGATGAATATTCCCCATAAGATGGAATGATAGTCTGGTTTTTCTAATTAATAACATTGGTGAAATATCATTTCAGAGATATTTTAAACTGAAAATTACAAAAATAGAAAATCTGCCATAAATATTCGAACCCGTTCTCATGGTTATTTTTAGTCTGTCCTTTTAAAGAAAAGCCATCCTTTCTCCCCTTTTCCATATTTTGTCCTGATCAAAATATAATTCCCTTTCAGCTCCTTTCCATGGAGTGTCACAACAATCTCTTTTTCCTCACATTTTTGAAGCTCAAAAGTTCCTTTATCCCAGATTTCAACCTTGCCAGCTCCGTACTCTCCTTCCGGAATTTCCCCCTCAAAATCAGCATAAGAAAGAGGATGATCTTCAGTCTGGATAGCAAGCCTTTTGATACCTGTCTCTTTTGGCGGTTGTTTTGGCACAGCCCAGCTTTTCAGAACTCCATCCATCTCCAGGCGGAAATCGTAATGCAGGTTTCGCGCATCATGGCGCTGTACTACAAAAGTAGGCTTGTCGGTGCTTTCGTGTGAACCAAGAGTAAAAGGCTCAGGAGTTTTTTCAAAATGTCTCTTTTTCTCATATTCTTCAAGCATAAAGGATCAATAGAAAATAGGTTTTGACAAGTATAAAGAATTCATTGGTCAAATGGTTAGGATGAAACAGTTTTGATATATTAGCTCTTATCTTACATTTTAATGTTTCTTATTTAACCTATAATACAAAACTACTCGATACCGAAAAAAAACAAAATAATTTATTTTGAAAAAAACAAATTGTTTTATGTACTAATGGGATCCTAAATTTCATTCTTCTAATTCCGTAGCTCAAAAAAACTAGTAATTCAAAATTCTTGCAAAGTTTAATTTAAAAGGAAGTGAAAGGTTTCTGGACGTTGGCTGTGGAGATGGAAAGCTTAGTGCTGAAATATCAAAAAGTCTAATTTGAGGCTCTGTTATAGGGATCTATCTTTCGAAGACATGATCACTCTTGCAAGGAATCACTATCTCAAGAGAAATTCTCAAACCTTTCTTTTATGCAGATAGATGCAAATTAACTTATTTTTGATTTTGAATTCGATGTTGTATTTTCCAACGCTGTTCTTCACTGATAAAAGCTCTTGAAATTGCTCTGAAGGGTTTTGGAAAAGTCTCAAACCTAATGGGATATTTCTGGCCCGGTTTAGAAGGAAGGGAAACTTTGCAGAGTCCTCAAAATAGTTGACTCTATGCTTGAAGATGAAAAATGGAGCTCTTATTTCAAGAATTTTGTATTTCCATATGGCTTTTATGGATCTGAAGAATATGATAAATGCACTCCTATATCTGGTTCTCTAGGGTGATAACGAATTTTTTGCTTGGATTGTCTCAAATGAGTTCCTCATATACAGCAGGTACCCCAAGAGTTGAAAGAGGAGTATATAACTGAAGTTGTAGCTATTTTTGTAAGAAATAATCCTCCTGATGAAAAAGGATATTTTAATGGCCAGATGAAAAGGTTGGAAATTGAGGCTTTCCCTAAAAAATGATAAGAGATCAGTGATCTAAAACTGTATCAATCTACAGTTCAACTTTATCAGGCCTACAAGAAATGGCAATTATCTTTTATTACTGAAAAGATAGCAATTTTGCTGATATTATGTTAAATTTCCAAAAAATGTTTGACTTTATAACTTAAATAGAATTCATTTAATTTGTGTTAAAAATAGAATCGAAATATCAGAAATGCTCATGGATGAAAACCTGCATAGCAATGAAAAGTTTTATTTTATGCAGTAAAAACCAGCTTGCATATAGGAGTACCAAAATAACTCTATAGTTTTGAATCCCGTTGCTCTCAACAGTTCCAAATGTTCTTCTACAGTTATAGGGTAATATCCAGTATCAAAATGTTCTAGATGTTTCTGTATTTCGTTCTCATTCCTTCCATAGCTCAATTGAAAGTTTCTCCAGTATCTTTTTCCTATGGCAATACCATCTTCTGTCAGAGGCCTTATATTCTCAAATGTAATGTAAATTCCCCCTTCTTTTAGCAGATCACAACATACTCTGGTGGCTTGGGCCCTACTTTCGTGGCTAAGGTAGTGATGGCACTGTATAGCAGTGATAATGTCTGGATTTTCCTTCAAATTTTGAGAGAATTCCTGCGTGGGGAAGTTTTCAGAAATTCTAGCCTTCCGTTAGGGGGTATGATAACATTTTTTTCTTTGCTTGATCCAGCATCCCTTCCGAAGGGTCAACTAAAAGAAATTTAGTATATGTAGTTTACTTAAAATAAGGAAACTATTTTTATAGAAAAAATGCATTATTAGAATAATGTTTCAACAAGATATCTTGGACTTAGCTTACTGGAACAATCGGCTAAAAATTGCAGAAGCCGAAATATTACCAGATAATTTCAAAAAGCTCAAAAAAGACATCAAACGGTTGCAGGACGATGAAAAGAAACCAAGGACGATAATTAATCATCTAATTATACTAATGCGCTTCTCAAAGTGGTTGGAAAAACCATATGAAAACGTCACAGAGGACGACTTTAACGATTATTTGGATACTTTGGAGAACCTGAAAAATTCATCGCTCAAGCTTCATAAGATTGTCATCAGGGTATTCATAGGAATAATTAACCCAAAGCTCGCAGGATGCATTAAAACAAAAAACACACAACATAGCAGTATAACACCAGATCAGCTTCTAACAGATGAAGAAATTGATTGTTTAATCCGCCATGCACCCACAGCAAGGGATAAAGCACTAATAGCTTGTTTAACAGACTCCGGAGCAAGGAAGGGAGAGTTATTAAGTACAACCATTGTAGATGCAAAGTTCGACGAATATGGATGCCTTTTGTGGCTTCGTGAAGGGAAAACAGGCGCTAGACCCGCGAGATTGATTTTTGCATCTTCCTACCTTAGCCAATGGCTAGAAATTCATCCTAGGAAAGAAGACCCTGATGCTCCAATTTTCTGTTCATTCAGGGAGCCGCATAATTTGATATCTCGACAGGTCTATACCAGCAAATTGCCATCATAGGGAAGAAAGCAGGAATCAGGAAGAGAATCAATCCGCATTCATTCAGACATGCAAGAGCTACAGATTTAGCTAAGAAACTGAAAAGTGAACAAAAGCTTAAAGCTGTTTTAGGATGGAAAGCTAACTCTCAGATGGCTAATATTTACATTCATCTATCAGCGAACGATATTAATGCAGCAATGCTTGAAGCTTCAGGTCTCAAATTACCTGAAGAAGAACAAGAGAAGCCCAGAGTTTTAAAATGTCCCCGATGTAAAGAGATTATAGACAAAAAAGCACAATTTTGTTTTAAGTGTGGATTGCCACTTACGCAGGAAGCTTCAACCACTGTAGAAACCATAAAAACTGATTACGTACAGCTTGCAGACTTAGATGAAATTAGAGAAATGAAAAATACATTAAAACGGGAGCTAGAAGAAATCTCCAAGCTGAAGGATATGATGCTTAAAGCTGAAAAATGATTCATATCTAATTAATAAGAGATTATAATTTTAAGGAATCCCTATTTTTGCTCTACATTTTTCTGGCTTGAAGTTATCGTCTAAATTAGTTTTATCAATGCAGGTTGCTTAGGCTTGTCATGGCCTGGTCTTTAGGCTTAAAAGAGAAGATGATTAAAACTGAAAATAACTATTTTGCAATTATTATGGACTAATAATTTTTTCCTGGAATTTTTCAAAATAATCACTATAAAG
>PLUB01000114.1 GCA_003164755.1 Methanosarcina sp.
AAGGATTTTTTGCAACGGAACCTCTTTTCGTTTGTTCTGAATTAAAATATTCTCCTTCAAGATTGATGCGGATTGTGAAAAGTATCAAATCAAAAAATGAGGATTTCTATATAAATCCAAATTTTTGGCTGGTTGCTTATGAGCCTGATATATTCAATTTGTTGAAATCGGAAGTTTATCTAAATTCTCAAAAATCTTTAAAGAATGCTATGACATTAAAAAACCAATTATTGGGTGGTTAACTGTGGAGTGATGCAATAATTTCCGATGTAATTCATAAAATTGTTGAAAATTAGGAAAACCAGGTGAAAAAAAGCCTTTAAGCAAATGAAGATAATTGATTTTTAGTAATTTCTCTTTAATGATTTATGGAACTGGTTTTGGAACTGATGAGATTAGGAAAGACTTGGAATCTATTGAAACACCATTATTTATATTCTTTTGAACCATATCCATCAATCACGGATAGTAATTAGACATTTCCCTGATTTTCATGCCACTCGAAACATTTATATCTCTACCGTGATATTTTGGAGATACTCTTTGAATAAATCACGGATAGTAATTAGACATTTCCCTGATTTTCATGCCACTCAAAACATTTATATCTCTACCGTGATATTTTAGAGATACTCTTTGATCAACAGTGCCTTGGTGGCTTAGGGGTATAGCGCGTCCTTGGTAAGGACGAGGTCGCGGGTTCAAATCCCGCCCGAGGCTTATTTCCTTAAAAGGTTCACAGCCTACTTTCAGGAAATGTGAGATAATGGAAGTAGCGTTTTATAATCTAAATATCAAGAAACGTGTAGATTCTTTGAAAAATTCAGACATATCTGTAACGAATCAAAAATTAATTTCTAATTTTGTTAACTACTGTTTTTCTGAAGGAATTGGTGAACATAGGGCTCTCAAATATTTGTCTACGTTTAAGATTATTGTAAAGTTCATTTCTATTGATTTTGATAAGGCAACCGAAGAAGACATCCGTGCTTATGTTGGCAGTATTGAAAAATCGACCCTAAGTGATTGGACTAAACATGATTATAAAGTCCTATTGAAGAAATTCAACAAATGGTTAAATGGTGGGGAAGAACCTGCTAGTACGCGATGGATAACAACAACGTTGAAAAAGTACGATCGAAAGTTTCCTGAGGATATGCTCAAAGAAGATGAAGTGGAGAGTATAATCGACACTGTATTAAACAAACGTGATAAAGCAATAATTGCATTACTCTGGGATATTGGAGCTAGAATAGGGAAAATAGGTAATTTACGCGTAAAAGACATTAAATTTGATGATATTGGTATTTCAATTATTGTCAATGGAAAAACTGGCCCTAGAAGAGTTAGAGCTGTATGGAGCGTTGATTACCTTAGGAACTGGCTTGAAGATCATCCAGGTCAAAACAATCCAGAGGCTCCTTTATGGTTCCATTTTGCTAAAAAGCCAGAGAAATTAGAAGCAATGCAATATGGTGCTATACGAATGCAGTTAAATAAAATATCAAAGAAAGCTGGAATCTCAAAGAAAATTCACCCCCATCTACTACGCCATTCGAGATGTACATATATGGCTAATTTGTTAACAGAAGCTCAGATGAATGCGTACTTTGGATGGGTTCAGGGTTCGGATATGCCAAGTATATATGTTTATTTATCTGGACGCGATATTGATGACGCTATTTTGAAAGCAAATGGAATTACCGATAAAGGTGTCACACCATCAAACATTGGAAAAGAAATGGAACGTTCAAAGATGGATATATCTTCAATAATAGAGGCTAAAGTCAATAGACTGGTTGAGGCAAAAATTGCAGAGTTAATGGGGTCTCAATTCTCATAACTCAATCTTTTTCCTACAGACAATATCTTTTTGATAAAGCGCACTTTTTATAATTTTCAAGCATAACCGCTGCCCATCAGCACTGTATTTGAAATGTCATTACATGGTGATTATGATAGAAGAGGTTAGAAAGCTACAATTGAGTTTTTTTTGAAAATTATATAAAATACCATAACAAATAAAGTTAAGTAGGATACTCCATTGGATATTTGGATTATTCTTTATAGTAATCACTTTGGGGATGATTATAGAACATAAATATTTTTGATCTTCAAAGGCAATTTTCCGTTTTCTTTTTTTTGGTCAACATCTATTAACCCACTCCATATTTTTTTGCCGTAGCTCATTGCCAAGTTGGCATATTTGTGGTTTAATTTGGTTGTATATGGAATTATGTGCAAAAATATAACACTTTTTAATGTATAAAACTATGCAATATTGCTTGTGTTAGTACGTTGTATCAGTGTTGTTGGATGCCATATTTTTGACTAATTCTACTTTGAAAGTTCTATCAGTCTTACAATATTGTATATTTAAATAGGATCAACTATAATTTTAATTATTAAGTCTCTTATGTCATTAGTGGCACTATAAAAAACATTATTTGCAGTTTCAAAGAAAGATCCCAGATTAATTTGTAACGCTGTACTAGGATTAGTATTTGGTTATATAGGATATACAATCTGTCATACAAAAGTCAACATGATAAGGGAGTAAAAAACTGTTTAAAATTATTATAAACAACCTAATGAAGTATATTCACTCTGTAATTAATGAGCTTCTAAGGAAGAAGTATCTTGATTACTTTCGAGAAAAAGAATAAAAACCAATTTAACGAAGCAAAAGTAAAGCGATTTTGGATATAATTAATAGGATTGATATAGTTAAAACAATTAAACTTGTGTTAATAAACTATACTAACACGGTTAATAAATACAAAATTTTTTGAAAAACAGTAATGGAAACTACTGTTAATGTAACGAGCATCAACAGTATCTAGTTAATTTAAGGAGAGTTTATTTCTTATTTCCAATATAGAAATATAAGCTTTTCTAATATTAATATCTTCCTATTGCTGTTGCCCAAAAAACAATTCAGTTGGTGCAACGAAATGGGAATGGATGCATTAGACACTGTTTTTAAAACCAGATATTTAAATTATTTTGGTAACGATGCCGAATATCTTAGAGATGGGAAGCAGGAAATCGAACCGGAAAAGGGTACCTATCTTTTGATAAGGGGGCAAGTTAAAATGGCTTCTCATCTGACAATTGGTCAAATCCTAGCGAAATATCATGCAGGGTATAAAAAAGTTTTACTTGAGATATATTTTGAAATAATCTTAAACGACGATGAGCCAGATATATCGCCTGCAAAGGAAATGTTTCAAGTATTTGATTCTTTATTTTATGTTAGATTTGCGAATACCGTTTTTGTTAGGAGGGGTATTTAATGATGTTATCCACCTACAACAACCGGAATAAAATAGACGAAATAAAAAATCGTCTTGATATCGTAGATGTGATCGGACGAGACATCAGCCTGCATTGTAATGGGAATGGTGAATATGTTGGATCAGTTCCACCAGTTGGGAATACTGGCCGAAGTCTAAAAGTGGATCAGAGACTGCAACTATGGAACGATCCCAAAAATTGAACGGGTGGGGATGTCGTGGATTGGATAGGACGTGGTTTTAGTGACCCCAGGGGTTCTGATTTCCCAAAAGTGATCATGATAGCTGCAGAGCAGGCAGGAATAGAGCTGGCAGAAATAACGGAAAAGGAATTTGAAGCCGAAAAAGAAAAAGTCGAGATTCACAACTTATTTAGTGAGACGGTGGCGATTTATCACAAGAATTTAATAGAAAGGCCGAGCTTTACAATTATATAATTAAAAAGTGGTTGATTACTCCAGATACTGCAAATTTGTTAAAAATCGGCTACGCTACAACGAGCAGAGATTTGAACGATCTGGACGAAACAACCTTGCCAAAATCAGGTCTAGTTTGTGTTAACGATGGGAAGATTGGTTGTGAAGTATTCAATGGCAGAATCATTTTTCCCTATTGGAATAATGGCAAAGCTGTTTATTTCATTGGTAGGGAAACACCTGAAACCCCAACTGCTGAATACGAAAAGGGAATGAAATCTAAAAAGCTTTTAGTCCACAAAGAAGGGCGCGAGTATGTGTGCCCTTGCGTGCTAAACTCTTATTTTTATGGCGAAGACAGCTTAAGGGGCTGTGACTATTGTATAATTACTGAAGGGGTAGCTGATTGTATCGTAATGTTACAGGCGGCCTTTCCTTGTATTTCTCCTGTTACAGTACAATTTCGGGATAAGGATCACCAGAAGTTACTAAATCTTACAAAGGGATTCAAGCGAGTTTATATATACAATGATACTTAGTTGAATGAAGCTGGTCTTAAAGGTGCGCTAAGTACCGCTGGAGCACTTGAAAACTAACGGATTGAAGCTCGGCTTATTATATTGCCTAAATTGGAAGGTATCGACAAAATAGATATTGCCGATTACATGAAGGAGCATAGTCCAGAGGACTTTAAAGGGCTTATGGGTTCAAGTGTAAGGTTATATAGCAGTATAAATTAAATACACAAGTAGTACGTTCGGAAGCTACGAGTTTAGACAGGATAAAGAGCGTACAGGATTTTCATCTCAATTGATCTTGCTGGCATGCCCTTCGATGAATGGGAAGTTTTTGTCAATAATGAAGTAGCTAAAAAGTTCCAACTGAAGGCAAAATATCTTAAAACAACGGTTGTGGAGATAGCAAAGGACAAATATCATGAAAACAAGAATGCAACAAGTAATCTGGAAGAAAAAGTACAAGAAGAAAAAACAGAATATGAAGATAGACTAAGCAATTATTCTGGAAATATTCGGGAGTCTGCATATAAAATCCTAAAAGAAGGCGATGCATTCGAATTTATCTTAGATACTTGGAATTTACGGCATGTAGGGGATACGAATCTCGGAGAAAATTGTTTGTGTGCGGTTGCATCTACTTATATTATCAACACACGGGGGCTACATGTTAAACCGAGTGGTGAAAGCGGAAAAGGCAAAAGTGATGCAATTGAAACGTGCTTAAACTGCTACCAAACCATAAATATATAAGTGGTAGTATGTCCAGTAAATCATTGTACTATCACCCAAATCTGAAAAGTGGAACAATAATATACTCAGATGATGCCAATTTTACCGATGATACAATAGCAACGTTGAAACAAAGTACTTCCAATTTTCAGATGGCAGTCAAGCATCGAACAGTAGTAAACCAGGAGTATGCTGAATATTCAATACCAGAACGGTGCTCTTTTTGGTTCTCAACAGTTGACGGTATACCAGATGATCAATTAGCAAACAGATTCTTAAATGCAGATGTTGATGGAAGCAAAGAACAGGATTTAAGGGTTTATAATCACATTAAGGCTAAAGAACTCGATTTGAATTTGTTAATTGATGATGATGTTCTAATTTGTCGGTGCATTTTTGATATCCTTGACAAAGAACAGTATACAATAATAGTACCTTTTATTAATGCTATCGAATGGACCAATGTAGAGAATAGACGTAATTTCCAGAAATTTCTAGATATAATCAGATCCATTACCCTTTTTAAAGTCATGCAGCGACAAAAATCAAATGGATACTATCTATCCGAGATCGAAGACTTTTATAAAGCATTGAGTATCTACAAAGGAACATCTAAAAACAATGCTACTAACCTAAATGATCTTGAAATTAAAGTTTTGAAATCCATCGAAGAAAAGCCGGCAACCATGCAAAATTTAATGCGTTTATTGGGTGTTTCTAGAACACGGATTATGCACATTCTACATGGAAAAGATGGTCATAGTGGGATGCTCGCAAAAGTGCCACAGTTGAATAAGATAGATCGCAGTAATACGATTGATGGGAAAGACGGAGATAAAGTAACTACAAGGGCAAATATATACGAATACAATGGTCCAAAATTAGGATTTGAAATATATGATTCGGTTGCAACGATAAATCGTGAAAAGGCAGAAGAAAAAAGGACAATATTCATACAAAAGCTATCTGAAGAACGTATAACTACTGTAACCCCCTGTAACCCTAGTGTAATATCTGAAGGGGTTACACTAAAACCACATACCATAGATAGAATAAATTCTAATGTAACCCTTAAAAGAAAGAATGTTATACAGGGCAATTGTGATGATACTTTTTCGAAAGGAACAATAGATTTAGAAACAAATAAAGAAAAATTAGTTGTTTCTTGTTCTGGAAATCTGGGTTACAGTATTACACTTGATGCTAAATCCTGTCATCTGAATATAATTAGCGAGTGTAACTCTACAGCTGATTGGGGGGTTACATATGGTTGTATTAGTTACAGTCAAGAAAATGATGAAGGTATATATGATGCAGTGGAGCTTTTGGGAAAAGCATTAAGAAAATATTCTCAAATAGAATATAATTCTACTGTAGAAGACGTCTCTGAATTTGTTTCAAATTTCAACAAAAAAATCCATGAATACGAACAAAGACTTGGATCTGAGTTAGTATTAGAAGAAGCCGAAAAGCTCCATAAATGGGGGCAGCTGTGATATAATAGCCTAGTTATTAGTTAAGTGATCCAGCTGATCTTAGGTGCCAAAAAGGTACTGGTATGAGCTGCAGGCGAGGGGGATCCCTATAGCTCGAGCGCATATCTCATTTAAAATATTGGGGAATTTATTAATCATAAATAGATTTAATTAAATATATTCTTTTATGAATATGTCATCCTAACTTAAAATAAACCGGATTAATATTAAGTGATCCTGGTCACATGAATTATAACAGTGTAAGCCTTTTTACATGCCAGTAAATAAATGACTTAATCTCAGGCCCTACAACAGGTTTATAATTTACATAAGGTATATCCCTCACCGATTCAAGAAATCGGCTTAAATCACCCACAATCGATCTTCTTTTACTCTATTTAATTGGTTTAGGTGAACAGGCGAATTTAAAATGTCAAAAAAGGTGATCTTGTGACTGCAGGGGGTCGTTACATGCAGTCCGGTAGAGAATCCTTTCTAAGGTCTGAGCGCCTACAAAATATAACTCTATTTTATTATTTATATATTTTTTGCATATATTCTATATAATCAGTGTTTAAACTAAATAGTGTGTGCTATACATAAAACCCGATCTAAAAATCTAAGCAAATATTTTTATAAATTTAATTTTTTTAATTTAAATGAATAAATACATATGTAAAATATCTCGAACTAACCTGCCGTTATATTGCATTAAAATCATGGGGATTCAATTTGGTCCAAACAATGACTTATTCTGGAGCTATTATTTATACTTTTATCGAGAGTCCTTAGGTAAAAATACTTACCCAAGTCAAAAATATGGCTTACAGAGCCTGAGAATGACTCCGATTTGATTCGAAGCGTATAACTCCGCTTCTTATGCAGAACAAAAATAACTTAATATTAAATAAAGGATCAGCTAATATTAATTTTAAAAAATAAAAAACGGTGTTCTCACAATGGCACGTCCTTCGAAGCTCACTCATGAAATACAACAGAGAATCGGTGATAATATTGCGCTCTGGTTGACTTATAGCTTGGCTGCTGAATCTGTTGGCATAACTATAAAACATTAAATGACTGGTTAAACAAGGGGAAGACAGAAAATCTGGGAAATATTTTCAGTTTTATCGATACATTCAAAAGCGGAATTCTGATGCTGCTAAAACACTTTTGGAAAGCCTAAACTCCGCAGCAAATGCTGGAGACACTCGGATATGTATGTGGATTTTGGAACGGCGGTTTCCGGACGAGTTCGGAAGGAAGGTATATAGGAAAATTAATTCAGTATCGGAAAATAAAAACGAGAACTTTGAGATAATTGTCAGTGATGCAGATTACATCAGAGAAAAAATTATTGAGAAATTTGATTCGGGTAAATAATATCCAGAGCCGCAATCTAATTAATATTTTTTCTAACTAGTCTGATTTTTAATAGAATTACATATTTGCTATTTGGGATAAAATACAATCTCAAACTTCGTATTAAATTTCAAAAAAAATAAAAAAAGATAACTTAATTTATCGTGATGCTTGAGCGTCACAATATGGTATTCAGGATTAGCGACCGCGTCTGTGTCCACCGTAGCCCCGGCCGCCATAGCCGCCCCATCCGCCGTATCCAAGACCGCCATATCCAAATCCAAGACCGCCATATCCAAATCCAAGACCGCCGCATCCAAGACCGCCCATCATGCCAAGACCGCCGCATCCAAGATCGCCCATCATGCCAAGACCGCCGTATCCAAGGTAGGGATATGCTCCCATCATGCCCCAGCCGCCATAGCCACCCCAGCCGCCGCCCCAGCCGCCGCCACGGCCGCCGCCACGCGCAGTCGCTGCTACAGCTGTCAACGATACTACAAAAAGGACTGCCAACGAAACAGCAAGTACCTTTTTCATACTAGATGATTGTTTCAACATTTATTTAACTCCTTTTATTATATCAACAACACAATGTTTGTAATCGTGTCTTAAATCATTGTTTAATCAATAAATTACTTATATTGTAGTATAAATAACCAGCCAAAAAGTAGAGCTTATCGAATAAAGTGTTTTTGACTTCAAACGGAGTGGAAAGCCATAACGATTTGATTTTAATTAAAGAGAATTTCAAAAAATTTCTAAATTCTTAGTGGCTGCAAACGTACTAATTACTCATATTATATAAACTGATGTATATGTCATATCTTTTTAAAATGTGAATCGATGCTCCATGCAAAATTTTAACATAGAATCACAACCATATATAAAATATGTATATCCTAATTTAATAACGCTCATTTTTCCTACAATCCTCTAAATTATAAGAATAACCTTATATTAATTTTGTATTTATATCTCAGATATGATATTCTCTAACTACTCTGAATCGTAAATGATCCGAAAAGAAGATTCAGAGTTTTTTTGTGATAAAATATGTGTGTTTTTGCCATCTTGGCCAAAAATTGAGAGCATTTTTTACTCAAATTCATGCAAAACACATCGATTTTATTATTATATATATATCAAGACAGTCAAAATGATACTATCATATTATATTAGATCCCAGCTTGATATTGAAAAAAAAAGATTTGGATGGTAACTTCATAACTTCAAGCCAGAAAAATTATGTTCTCATTTATGAGACTTGTTTAATAGACAAATTTAAATAAATTTCCAAAAGTGTTTTTTTATGTGTTAAAATTTAGTTTTTGAAATTTTGCGGGTTGATTGGTAACGTGAAATAAAAAACTGAATCCTTGCCTATTTCAGATTCTACCCACATACGTCCACCATCCCCTTCTACAATTCTCTTACAAATTGCAAGTTCTTATTCCTGTTCCAGGATATTTGTCCCTTGTATGGAGCTTTTTAAATATTTCAAAAATTTTTTTTGAATATTGTGGATTAATTCCAATTCCTTGTCGTGCACTGAAAATACCCATTCATTCGCTTTTTTCTCTGCAGCTATATGAATTATGGGTGTCTCTTCACCATGGAATTTTATTCCATTGAGTATCATATTCTGAAATACCTGACCCAGTTGGGTAGGATCTACTATTACATCCGGTAGAGTATCATAGATATAGTAGCTTTATTTTCTTTAATTATCACTCTTAAATTAGATAATACATGATTCAAAATGAATTTACAATTAATCGATTCAGGTTCTTTACTTATTCTAGTCACTCGGGAGTAATTTAAAAGATCAGTTATTAGAGCTTGCATGCGGGAAGCCCCGTCAACAGCAAATTGTATGTACATATCATCCTTCGAGTCAAGATTACCTTGGTATTTTCTTTGTAAAAGCTGCAAATAACTTGTTATCATCCTTAAGGGTTCTTGCAAATCATGAGAAGAAACGTATGCAAATTGTTCCAATTCTTCATTTAAGCGAGTAAGTTCTTTAATTGCAATTTCAACATTTTTTCTGCATTCTTAAGCTCCGTGATGTCACAGAAATAAACATTTACGTAATCAGCTTGTGAGAACGGAGTGAGAGTTAATAAGGTATATTTTATTGGTAAAGTTGTACTCAAATTCACGTCTTATGCCATCATTCAAGGCCAAAACAGTTATTGTTGTGATTTCTGTAGGAACTTCTTGGTTGGTAGCACAACCCTAATCTGTTAACATTATTTGGGCTGCAGTGTTAATAAAGCTGATTTTATGGCCTTGATCCAAGCGTATAACTGGATTGGGGTTTTCCTTAGGCAAACGTGATATAGGCTCTAGTTCTTTCTCTATTTGCTTGCGTTCAGTAATATCACGTGCCGCTGCAAAAACACCAATAATCTCACCATATTCATCCTATAAACTGAAGCATTATACAAAATTGGAGTTAAGTGCCCATTTTTGTTCTGGATTTCAAGCTCATAATCAAATACCAATCCTTTCTCGAACACTTCTTGATACACTTTCTTGGCTTTCTCAGGCTCAGTGAAATAGTTCGTAAAGTCAGTACCAATAAGTTCGTCCCGTGAATAACCAGTAACAAATTCTGTAGAAGTATTTACATCAGTAATTTTGCCATCATACCCAATAGTTACTAAAGGATCCAAGCTAGCTTCAATCAAACTACGATTGTAAATATTTGATAATCGCAAAGTTTCTCCAACGTTTTTGCGCTCGATGACATCGATGTCCATCTTAAGGATCATAAGCGAATCGTCAATGTCAGTAAACGGGAAGTCGTAGGCTTCAATTATACTACCGTCCGAAACATTGACTTTCCAATGGTGTGGGTGTCCGGTCTCAAATACTTTATATGATTCACAGAACTCACATGGCTTTGTGCGTCCAAAACGAAATTCATAACAGCGCCTCTCGCCTGAAGTACCGAAATATCCACGGTAACTGCGGTTGGCAAAGGCGACATGATAGTCAGATGTTAACAGGCATATCATTACAGGTAGCGTCTCTAGCACATCAAAGAACCGTTGCCGTTCGGCTGCAACAGCTTCGGCAACCTCACGATGCATTTCGCTCTCGCACAAAGCGAATTCAATCTTCTTACGCTCGGTAATGTCTATGAAGACGCCGATATAGCTATTCATCTGGCTGTGGGCATCACGCAACGGGCGGCCCACTGATATCAACCATCGTTCGGTGCCATTAGGATCTAGAACTCGCCACTCTATTTTAAGCTATGTTCCGCTCGCTGCTGCCATCTGCACCTTTCGTTCGACCAACTCCTGGTCAGCGGGATGAATGGTCTGTCGCCACGCTTCATAAGACGGTTGGCAGCTGTGCGGCTCCAGCCCATAAAGCGCCTACAGCTCTTCGGACCAGATGTTATCGTTCGTCCTGATGTCCCATTCCCAGATACTGGCGCTGGCAGCGTTCAGTGCCAAACCCAGCTGATCAATACTCACACTCAGTGCCTATTCGGATTTTTTCCTATGTAGAGCCTGCAAGATTGCTGGTACGATAGCTTTAAGATCCTCCTGTTGCTCGGAACTATAGTCCCATTCACGATCCCGAGCATCCTCTAAATTTTTCCATATAAGATTAGGGGGTACGCCAAGAAACTAAGCGGGCGCTGGATTACCGTGTGGCACGCCGATACTATCTGAATGTGACATTGGATCGTTAGTAAATAAACTTTTCTCGCTGTTAATGACACTGCCGTACAATCCGTGCACGACAAAATTTCCAGGTGGGCGGAGATGTCCGGTTTTATCATACATCAAACACTGCTCCCATCCCATGTCACTAATCGCAATATCGTGCCGTAATCCATCATCACCCATTAAATTGACGAAACCAAGCTGGCTGCCGGTCACTTCTAGAGCTACAGACAGGCACTCGTTTCCCAGCTCTTCTTCTGTTTTTCCCTGCACTACAATGTTGAAAATCTTGTTAATTCCTTCAAGAATACGATTTTTTCTGCTTAACGCTTGATTAGCTTTTCCCAGCTCAGCCGTCCGTTCCTTAGCCATGATATCTACTTCATCTGGACTCAAGCGATCAAGAATAGTCATAATTCTCCAATTTTGCTTTAATCGAAATTCTGCAGATATACACAGATGCAGATCCAGAATTGAATTATTTTTAATTTTACGTCCACTACTTAATTTGGAACTGAATCTCCCTGCATTTCTTGGTTTAGTAATGTACCTATTATGATCCGATTTTTTTAGATTTTGTGTCCTACTAATTATTAAAGTTTCTGGATCATTTTTCAAGGATAAAATATAAATATATTAAAATATAACGAATAAACTATATCTAATAATTAATAATCCAAAATATTTTGATTTCCAATACTCTAAATATATGACTACCACCCTACGCAAAACTGAAAGAGATATAAAATATCTAACAATTAATAGTAATCTCTTAGAAATTTGCTCATCAAATTCCAAATCAGATTGCTATTGACTCTGTATTTTCATGCTGACTGCTCAACAAACTCTTTAATTTTTGTTTACGAAGGTTTTAAAAGTGAAAATATCAGATAAGCCTTTGGAAATTCTTTTAGTTGAAGACAATAAGGGAGACATTGGATTAATAACAGAATTCTTCAGTGATCCAAAAGTTATAACTAATCTTCATATTGTAGAAGATGGAGAAGAAGCAATCCGTTTTTTATGTGGTAAGGATCAATTTTTAGGTTCTCTACTACCAGATATAATTATTTTGGATTGGAATTTACCAAAACAGGATGGAAGTGAAGTTCTTAGAGAAATAAAAGAAAATAACAACATTAAAAACATACCCGTAATCATTCTAACTACTTCCAGTGCTGAAAAGGACATGATCAGAGCTTATGATCTTCATGCTAATGCTTATCTCGTTAAACCCATTAACTGTGACGAATTCATGACAGTAATTAAATCCATCAAAAGCTTTTGGTTCAAAACTGTAACATTACCACCAAAGTATTCGTATTAAAAAAAATATATTTAAAGCTTGGAAGAGTTAGATTGACCGTTTACCCTGATACAGTTACTTCAATTATATACCCCTAGCAAGTATATTTAATTAGAAGTAAGATCAACATTTTCCATGTAATTCTACTATGCTGTCTGATCCCATTATGCCGCTTATTTCGGTTCCGTTGCAAAAAATC
>PLUB01000039.1 GCA_003164755.1 Methanosarcina sp.
CAATTAATAGCGCATTCAGGAACATATCTTCTGTAAATTTCAGCTGAAATCTTGTTTTACCACCTATCATGTTATTCAATCTATCAGCCCGTCAATTTTAAAGAAACTACGCTACTATCTACAATTTATTAGTATTTATATGTTATCATCACTTAATATTGGTAATGGTAACTAACGACATTTTTCACAATTGAATAATTGGTTGTGGAGAAAATTTCGATGGGAGAAATTTAAAGTGGAAAGATTTTGGAAATAGAACCGAAGAAAATGAGAAATATGAGCACAAAGGAAGAAATAAACAACAACTACAGATTAACTAACAACTAAACAACAACATAATCTAGCTTCTTGCTTGTCTTTATCATTTGCGCATTTGTCTTTTGTTTGAATTAGGAGAGTCGGTGATCTATTTCACAAGACCAAATTAAGAAAAAAGAATCAAAAATAAAAGAGAATAATTCATTTCTCCCAAGTATCACCTACTTTGACTTCTGCGATACATGGTAGATCTTTCAAAAATAGCGTTCCAGCTTTCTCCATTTCAGTTTTTACAATTGCGGCTACTTCTTCAGTTTCTTCTGTCTTGCACTCAAAAACAAGCTCATCATGGACACAATTAACGAGTTTCACTCCTCGAGGCTCAAGGATTAAGAAAAGGTTACCCATTGCTATTTTCAGCATATCAGCACAAAGACCTTGAACCGGAAGATTCTTGCATTCACGCTCAATGTTACCTTTCTGCACGTTGTATTTCTCTTCTGTTTCTGCCGAAGGTTTATCGAATTTAAAAAGTCTTCCTGCTTCAGTTCTAACTTCGAGTCGATTGAATCCTTTTTGACTTATTGTTTTAAGATAATTTGTTACATCAGTGTATAAGTTTTTGAAGTCTTCAATAAGCTTTGCCACATCATCTTCCGTATAATCGATGTCTGTTTCTAGCTTCAATTTCTCTTTTAAAGATCTTTTACCCATACCATAATTCAAACCAAAATTAACTGATTTTGTTATTCCTCTTTGCTGTTTAGTAACCTGATCCACAGGCACATTAAACATAATAGCTGCAGTTCTCTTATGCAAGTCTTGATTAGTACAATAGGCTTCAATATACTTAGGATCTCTAGCCAATTGACCAATAATTCTTAATTCAATTTGGCTATAGTCAGCTGCAATAATTTTATTCCCAGGCTCGGCAGTAAAAATTTTTCTCCAATCTTTAAACTTACTCGCCTGCTATTGTAAGTTAGGTTTCCCACAAGTGAACCGCCCGGATGCGGCACCATATTGCCAGAAATCAGAATATACCCGCTGAGTTTTAGAATTTATGTAAGAAGGTAAAGGCTTAATGAATATTTTAAGAAGTGTCTCAGCTTCTTTAAAATCAGATAGATTTTGAAATATAGGGTCGTTAGCATACTTTGCTCTTGATTTTATATCTGTTCTATCAATATCATAACCTCTATTCCTTAAAGCTTGTTTCAGCTGTTTAGGACTGCTTAAATTCAAATTATTGGAAACAAACGTGCCATCTAGCTGACATTGCTTATCAAAAGTAATAAGTTCTTTTTGAATAAAAGCTTCAGTCTCTTGATACTTATTTTGAATAAAGGCTTTTATTTCTTCTAATTTCTCAACGTCCACATGGAAGCCAGAAAGCTCTAACCATACTACTGCAGGAAGACATTTCATCTCAATATCAATTATGTTTTCTAAGCCGAACAACGTTATTTTTGCTTGCTGTTGTTTCATAATTTCAGGAAGATATTTCAAGTCTTTAAGGGCATACTTTTCCTGCTCTGCAGTTAATGGTTCACCTTTCTTGAATCCACACTGTTCAGACTTATCGAGAGTGACACCACAATATTTAAATACCAAATCCGTAAGAGAAGCACCCTTCCTTCGTACAAGTTTCCCCCCTGAGATTGCTATCTCTGCCAAATATGTGTCATATACATTGTAAAGAGTGATACCATACTGATATTTCAAAAATTTAGAGTCGAATTTTATGTTGTGGCCTACAACTAAACTTCTTTCAAGCTTAGGTTTAAGTGCTTCTAAGTCGCCAGGATCTTTAATTATCATCGACTTGCCGGAGGGAGTCAATAACTGCAAAGTCACAAGTTCTGAAGTGAGAGGATTTAAACCTGTGGTTTCAATGTCAAGGAAAATAAGAGACATTAAAAGCCCTCCTCTTCTAAAATTCTAGCGGCTTCTTCTACAGAGACCACACTGGAACACAAACTTTGTTCAATGTTCGCAATATTCGCAATGTTCGCAATGTTCGCAATGTTCGCAATGTTCGCACATACACTAGAAGATCCTTCCGGCAACGCGCTACATTAGGTATATGATCTATCTTCGCAATGTTCGCAAGGGTAGTTACACCTACAGTGTATGTGCGAACATTGCGAACATTGCGAAGATTGGCAAATAAATCTGTGAGCTCTGTGGATTGAATATTAACAACTTTTTCATCACTTTTTAAGATATATGTAACTAATTTTGTTTCTTTTACTTTTTTAACATCTACAATTGAACCTATAACCATCGCTTCAATAATTTCATCGCATTCTTTTGCTGTAAAATGACCGTTTTTAATAAGTGTACCTCTATTACATGTCCCTCCCATTTTACGAATTACTGAGATTGCTTTCTCGATCTTGTTAGTTTAAATATCAGAGAGTATTCTATCCATTACTTGCGAAAATGAAGGCAGAAAAAAGTCAAGAACTAAAAGGGAAGCGATAGATATACTATCTTTTGTGATCTCATGAGAAGGCTCTTTTTTGCCAATTTCAAGAACCATAGATATTTTTAGAATATTATCTTCTGCCCTTGCAATAGCTGAATCTAATGATTCATTCTGTATCTTTTCGCCTTCATCTTCTAGTTCTGCACTTATTTTGTTGAACAGTTTTAAGGCTTCTTTTGTGATTGAAAATTTAAAATCAGCGGCGCCTGAATATCTATTATAAAGAGTTTTAACCGCAGTTAGAACTTTTCCCCAGGCATCTATATTTTCATTATTTTCTAATTCTATATCCATTCTATCTTTGGCATACGTAGGAAATGCGTAAAGGAATCTGTATCCCCACCCGCAAGAGAAATCTTCTAGCTCTATTACTGTTGTGAATTTGTCAGGAGTCGTCGCGTAAAGGTGCGTAACGTATGGGTTCTTGATAATATACTCTTGTGGTTCTTTATTCCGACCTGAAGCTTTAATTTTTCTGATTGAAGCTCCGTCATAAATTTTGCAATCTAGATCAAAGATTCCTTCATTATACTTCTTGTGATATTTTGCAAAAAGTCCACTCACTTCGTCACAAACAAAACTCTGAACTGGATTAAGAACCAGCATTTCGAGATAACCTTCTATAGTTGGCTCGTCGTTGTACAATTCTGTATCTGTTGCAGCCTCTCTAATTTGTTCAATTTTATTTACTGCAGTAGATTTTCTGCTCTTGGTTGATAATCCTAGTAGTAGTACGTATAAATTAGGCCTTATCGTGCCTTGCTTTATAACAAGCGCCCCTTTTCCTTGAATCAGGTCCGATAGTAGCCAAAGCGCTGTACTGACCTGGTACTCGTAATAGGTATCTGAGAGTCCTGACATCCAATCGGTAACTGTGTTAATGAAATGATTAGCAGGCAGCATGGCCATTAAATTAGGCATTTTACGACTGTTTTGATCCATTTTAAGATTTTTGAGTTCTGCTAGACTTATTTCTTCAGTAGGGAATATTTCGTCTTCACATTCTGTTTTTAGGTAAACTTCAGTTAACCCTGTCACAACTTTATCCAGAGTATACTTTCCTCGCCTATCCCATTTTTTAGTGTAAAGTTTCGAGGTTCTGTAAATTCTATCTATTTGCTCTTTGTTTTGAGTGTAGAATGCCAATATTCCACAGTATGCTAACTCCGCTTCAGAATGTGAGGGGTAATCACTAATATCTCCTGCATCTAATTTTCTAAATTTGCCTCCATTTCGTGCATAACTTGCTAATTTCACTATGTCTTCATCATCCATTATCAGAGACTTGATATTATTACTGTTGTTAGTAGTCCCATATCCTTCAAACCACAATTGATAGTAATCCTCAATACATTCTTGAGCTTCATTTACTGTTTTTGGAGTTTTGTCTATGTGATCACCCGTAACTGCAAAGAATCGGTTGTCACAGTACATTTCGCGATTTCCCTTTTTTCGGCCTGCTTTCGGCATAGTCCCTTTACAGAAAACATGTACTCCGTCTCCTGACTGCGAAAATTCTGAGTATGAATTGAAGTCTTGGATTTCAGCCCAAATTCCGTTGTCCCATTCTTTAATTGTGCAGCCGTCTACCGAGGAAATAGAATTATGTAACACGTGATCCAAATAGATTGCTACAAGTCCTGTTTATTTGGCCAAAACAAACCCTAATCCGGTATAGATGGAAGAATCATACGCTGTGAATGCCTTTTCATAAGTGGCCCAAGTCTCAGATTTTGTGATGTCAGCTTTTTTGCCGTTAACTTGATACGGAACTTTAGTTAAATTCCCATCTCTCTTTTCTAGTTTCCACACAACCCAGTGAGGAATATCTTCCATTTCCTTGGGAATATTTTCGGGATAAAAAGAGGGTATGTTATCTCCTCCTAAACGCCTTTAAAAGGAGATTATTATTTTCCCGAGCTTCGCAGCATTCATAACAAATTTTTATCTTGCAAGCAGATGGCTGTTTTTTGCAAGGTTTAATGTAGGTTCTGGCAGTCATTTAGAACTACCTCAGCCTTGAAAACGCAGAATGTGTGATCCATATATGGAACGGTAACCAGTTTACATCATTGAAAACATTATGAAGAATGAATTTGTGGCAGTAATCTAGATCAAGTTGGATTTGTTTTCCTTTCACCCATACACTGTATAAAATATACAAATGTTCACAGGAGAACTCAACTCGGTTGAATGACATGCTTTCAACTCCCTTAGTGGCAAAAAGAAGAGAGAATCACATACAGAAGGATTAAATAATGTAAAGTGGTCTTGCCAACAGTAAGACTTTTCCAGTCGGCTTCCTTTCGTTGTGTGATCTAGGGTAATTACAATACCCTATCTCTCTTTTTAAAGCTCATTCACTCCTGCGTTAATCATAATTCGGACTGCAATTGCCCTTTCCAATGGATCAGTACTTTTCCTCATGTGGTCCAAAATTTCAGGGTGTTTGGTGCAGGTATGTTTCGCCCACGAGATAAAAGATATATCTTTTAGTGTCATATTGTTCATGCCATCACCTCTTCTTTTAGTTGATTGGTGTTGCGCCCTCGGTTCCTTCCGAGTCTTGGCGGGCCTGCAGAACCGGGGTTATTCTTAGGCTGTGGTCATCTAACATCTCTATTTTCAATGAATCTCCCTTATCCATATCCAGATTTTATATCCAATCGACTGGGAGAGGAACTAAAAAAGAATAGCCTACTTTTTGGATTTTTCTTTTTCCGAAATCGAAAACCATTTCTTTTAACCTCAGACACAAGCTATTGCAGAGATACAATAAAAGTATTTCTAGGTTATCAATAACCTATGTAATTAATTTCACATTATCAATACACTATTTTAAGCGAATATACTATAAACTATGTTTAAATATTATTCATACATATCATTACACATGGCAAAAACGAAAGGGTCCCACCTTAAACATAAAGAAGTGACGTCCAGCATCTTGGAATTCATTTTAAAAAACAACGGACCTGTCTCAGAGCCAGTTATCAGGGACCATTTGAAGAAAAAACATGAAGTGATGGATCAAAGTACTATCAATAAACACATGCATAATTTGCAAGACCTTATATGTATCGAACTAATTCCACCTAAAATCGGTCTGCGTAATTATTGGAATATAACAACACTCAAAAACTTGAAAAATATTAGATTTTATTTCGAAGACATTAAGTTAAATACGTGTGGAAAATCATTAGATATACTCCTTACCGAGCGTCTTCTTACCGAGCGTCCTCTTAAAAATTCTATGCGTGCAAAAAAAGATTTTGTTCAGCTGTTCCTGTCAGCCTCCTTTTTTGATATGTGCATAAAAACGGACGTTGAAACATTGTATGCCCGGGCTTCTGAACTTTACAAGCTAGGGGAACTCTTTAAGGAAGAGCAATATATCAAAAATTTGATTGCCGTGGAACAAAGTTCCAAAGAATTGATTCATGAAGTTTACATTAAATGTATTAGAAGGATTTCGAAAATTCATAATATTAAACAAATTGTTGACAGTGGATACCCAACAGATCCATTGACATTAGACTTGTTTCAAAATTTTTCAGAATATTTTTTGAGTGTAGGAATATCGAAAGAAACATTCGAACGAATGTTAAAAGAAATACCATTATCAATGGAAGACAAATCGCATGAAGAACAAACTAATCGAATTATAAAAGAGTTGTCTATAAAAATATCAAATGAAATAATCCCAAAAATGATGAAACAGATACATAAAAAATCCCCAGAAATGCCCAACGAAGAGTTGAATAAAATGCCCCAAAATATCTTGAATAAGACTTCGGAAGAGATATTCAAAAAAATAATGGAAGGACTTCCTGAAATATTGAGCGACAAAATAATTAGAATAAAATATTACCACGAAATAAATACGGGAGTAACTTCAGATCTAATTTTCAACCACTGCTTTCAGAGAGACGTCATGGATGGTGCCTCCTCCCCCGAAGAAAGAGAGTTCGTTCATAAAATAAATGAATTAATTTCTATTCATAAAGAAAAGGACCCAACAACTGGACTTAAAGAATTAGATAAACTTTATAGTGATTATTTTGAAAAAT
>PLUB01000113.1 GCA_003164755.1 Methanosarcina sp.
AAAAGATTTTTTGCAACGGAACCCCTTTTTCCAATCTTTTTATTCTTTTTTTGTTCTCATTGTTATTCTATATTATAGCAGGCTCTAAATATAGAGGATTCCGATTTACATCTGATTTCTTTTTTCGCGGAAATAATGTCCAAATTTTTCCCACGAATTTCTGTCGTTGAGTCTATTTTGTTCTTGTTCATTATTCTTTGCGTTTAAGATTGTTTCAGCTATCCTAAAAATACCCCTTTTATTTTCAATGTAATTAACTGATAGAGATTATAACAAAAAAGTGTATAAAATCTTCAGATTCACTCTATGAACAGTAGTTGAAAGAACTTTTATCATATGCTCATAAATTGTATATCTATGACCCTTACAAATCAGAAGTTTATCGAAATCCTCTTTAGTACTCTGCTCTATCCTTGTGTACCAATCTAGTTGATCAAGAGAAATATTTAGAGATATGAAATTTATTTTAGACATATGAGTACATATATATTTGTTAACAAATTAAACAATTTTTGTAAAAAATAATTTAGATATGTTATTCAAAGAATATCATGATTGTTTTTAAATATAACCCTTATTGTTTCAAAAAATCTAAATTCAAAACTTAAAAATAAGCTTAAGGGAGCTTATCAATTGATATTTTTTCTGAATGGCAGCGTCTGTCCCCCGTAAGGCATCAGATGAATCTTTGCATCAGGTTTTTCGAAAAGTACTACAGAAAGAGCTTCTTTCAAGTTTGGCATCGGAGTAAAGAACGCATTTCTAGTTTGTTCCTTATGGAGTTTTGATACCAGGTAAATTTTGAATTTTTTTGAAATTTTTGCAACAATTGCACTCTTATGCCCTCCGAACTCAAAACAATGTTTAAAACGCTCGATTGCATCCTCAGGGCTCTTACATTCGTTATTCCAGCATTCATATACATAGTTTCCGATGCCCTCTGCGCATTCAGCCACAAGAATAATGAAACTACCCTCCTTTACAGCCTTTGTTGCGTTATCAAGAGCCTTAGTTGCCTGAAAAAGGTTGACATCCTTCGGAAATCCACCACAAGAAACTATAACTGCGTCAGCAGGTTCCACAGGTACCTTGTACATGGAATCCACACATTCAGTTCCTTTTCTGTGGGCCTCGACAAAATCCCCAGCAACTGCAGCAACTATCTCTTTTTTGCTATCAAGCACCACATTCAGGATAAAGTCAAGGCCAGATATTTTTGCGGCTTCTTCCATATCTTGCCTGACAGCACCGTCAACTCTCCCAGAAATAGAGTTTTCGTCAAACATCATTTTGTGATTTGTGATCACGGATTCTTGCGAACTTATACCCGGAAGTACTGACTTTGCCCCCCCGCTGTACCCTGCATAATAATGAAATTCAATATTTCCAGTTCCTACAATAATATCCGCATCTATAACGCCTTCAAATATTTCTACAGGGGTTCCACGTGAAGTCACGCCAATACGTTGGCATCGGCGAGTGTCATGCTGGATACACACTATTTTTGTATATATTTCCTCTCCGACAAGTTTTTTTGACTCCTCTTCAGTCTGCTTGCGATGGAGCCCGAGAGCAAAGACAATGCTTATGTTCTTGTCCTTGGCTCCACCCCTATAAAGCTCTTCAAGCAGAGGAGGAAGAATTTTCGCAGTCGGAGTTGGCCTTGTTACATCGCTGACGAGGATTGCGATTCTGGTATTAGGGTCAACAATCTCCGAAAGGCGCCTGCTTTTTATGGGATTTTCAAGCGCTTTTTTGATCAAAAAAGCTGTTTCTTCTCTTTTTTCAGGTTCTGAAGGCAATATAATGCTGAAGAGATTCCTTTCAGGAATTTCAAGCTCAATTACCATATTCCCGAAAGCTAGTGGGATGCTTTCCATTTTTGTAGTCCTACTCATGCCGAGATTTTGTATTAATGCTATAAAATGATACAATTAAGCAATTGAGGTTCGAAAACTTAAATCTGCATTTCACATATCAAATGTATAGTCCAAAGCAGGCAGTAAAAGTATTATTTGTTTGTATATAATATATTTATTGTTTTATCAATCATTTAATCCAATTTTCGCAGATTTACACAAAAGACCGCCTATTTTCTCAATATGCCAGTACTTAAATAAAGCAAACTTAACATACAGACAAGATAATAATAGGGTCTTGAGAAAGATAATTAAATTTTCAAAAAAATAAAGTGGTTGATTAGTCATATGAAGCTCTAATGCACTCATTTTAACTTTCGTGAAGAGAATAGTGGATTAGCTTATGAGGATGAACGAAAAGTTAAATTCAAAAATATACTTTCTAGAGAAAGGAATATTGTGGAGTCAAAGTAAAAATTAAGAAATCTAAAGATATTTAGGTCTTCTCAAATATCAACCGATAAAAATAAGCGACTAAAATTCTTATTGATAGGAAAAAGTGTACAAACTATGGGAAATACAACGCTGTTTGTCCAAAAAGTCCGAGGGTTTATTCCATATAAAAAAAATTAAGAAGACGGTGTTTTGTTGAAAGATTTGTTTTAATACCTGAGGTACAAAATGTTTGTGACTGTCTTGATGGAGATGAAATCTCCTTTAATAACTGATTTTAAAAAAAGGATTGATATATTTGTCACTTGAGATCCGTGTAGTGCTTGTAGAACCCATATACCAGGGAAATATCGGGTCTGTTGCAAGAGCAATGAAGAACTTTGGATATACTACCCTTGTGCTGGTAAATCCCTGCAAACTCGAGGGAGAAGCAAGAGCAATGGCATCTCATGCAAGAGACATCCTTGAAGGTGCATGGATTACCTCAAGTTTTGATGATGCCGTAAAAGGTTCAAACCTGCTGATAGGAACCACGGGAGTTTCTAGCTTTAAGGCAGGAGAACACAGTCGTCTTCCGCTTTATACATCCAGAGAACTTAAAGAGAAACTCAAAGAGTATAGAGGGACTGCTTCCATTATATTTGGGAGAGAAAACAATGGCTTCCGAAACGATGAACTCAAAAATTTTGATATGCTCATTACGGTTCCAACATCTGAAATATATCCTATAATGAATCTTTCCCATGCAGTTGCAGTTGTACTTTACGAACTTTCGGAGCTTGGAGGAGGAAACAATCCGCTTGCAGATGGGTTTGACCTGCAGCTTCTGTATGGGCATTTGGAAGAACTGTTGGAGAAAATAAACTATCCTCTTCACAAAAAAGACAAAACTTCTCTTATGCTACGGAGAATATTCGGAAGATCTGGCCTGACTCCGCGGGAAGTTCAAACTTTGAGGGGTATAATAAGGAAAATAGAGAGAAAAATGGATGCTCAATAAAAGAATCTGAAAGCCAGGAATAGAAAATCCGTAAAACATGGAAAAGTTCATATGAGAATAAGCATGTTCTTACATTGGATTTTATTATCGTTTTTTTAATTTTTTGAATCATTTTGTGCAAAACTAGTTTGAAGAAAAATGAGAGTTTTACATAAAAGTCAAAATAGTTCCGAGAATAATATGACTGAAACAGAAAGCAAGTGGGAAGAAAAGCTAAAAAGATTTTTTAAGGACTATTATTGGAATGAAATTCTTCAGCTTGCAAACGAGTATCCTGACCAGAGAAGCCTTGGTGTGGATTTTACAGATATAGAGAAATTTGACAGAGAGCTTTCAAAAGAGTTTCTTGAGCATCCTGGAGAACTTCTAAAAGCTGCTGAGGTTGCATTGAAAGAAATAGACCTTCCTGTAGAAAAAAATCTTGAACAAGCTCATGTAAGGATAATAAAAATCCCTAATCGGATACCTATAAGAAATTTAAGAAGTAAACATCTTTCGCGCTTTGTTGCTATTGAAGGCATGATCAGGAAAGCTACTGAGGTAAGGCCGAGGATTATGAAAGCTGCTTTCCAGTGTCTCAGGTGTGGGCATCTGACCATTGTGGAGCAAAGCAGCTTCAAATTTGAGGAGCCCTTTGCAGGCTGTGAAGATGAAACATGCGGAAAGAAAGGACCGTTTAAAGTTATAATAGAGGAATCTACTTTTATCGATGCCCAGAAACTCCAGATTCAGGAATCACCCGAAAATCTCAAAGGAGGGTCTCAGCCTCAAAGTCTGGAAGTTGATTCTGATGACGATCTAACAGGAAATGTCACTCCTGGGGATAGGGTCATAATTAATGGGATCTTGAAATCTGTCCAACGTACTTTAAAAGATGGAAAATCTACCTTCTATGACCTTGTACTCCAAGCAAGTTCTATCGAACGCCTGGATAGGGATTATGATGAACTTGAAATAACTGCAGAAGACGAAGTAAAGATTCTTGAACTTTCCAGTGACCCTGCAATCTACGCCAAAATTGTTAGTTCTGTTGCACCTTCAATCTATGGGTATGAGGACGTAAAAGAAGCCCTTTCTCTGCAATTATTTTCAGGCGTGGTGAAAAATCTTCCCGATGGTTCCAGGATAAGAGGAGATATTCATGTAATGCTTGTAGGAGACCCTGGAATTGCAAAAAGCCAGCTCCTACGATATGTTGTCAAACTCTCCCCAAGGGGAGTGTTTACTTCAGGAAGGAGTGCATCTGCAAGTGGATTGACTGCAGCTGCTGTAAAAGATGACCTGAATGACGGAAGATGGACAATCGAAGGTGGAGCCCTTGTCATGGCGGATATGGGAGTTGCTGCAGTTGATGAAATGGACAAAATGAAGTCAGAGGATAAGAGCGCTCTGCACGAGGCAATGGAGCAGCAGACTATAAGCATAGCCAAAGCTGGGATCATTGCCACTCTGAAGTCTCGCTGCGCTCTTCTAGGAGCTGCGAATCCAAAATATGGACGTTTTGACCGTTATGAAGGCCTTGCAGAACAAATAAACATGCCTCCAGCTCTGCTCTCTCGTTTTGATCTGATATTTGTTTTGCTCGATACCCCGAACCATGCACTGGACAGCAGGATTGCAAACCATATTCTTCAGTCTCATTATGCAGGAGAACTTTTCGAGCAGCGTCAAAAACTTCCTGGTTCCAATATTACGGAAGATTTTGTCGAAGCCGAAATGGAAGTTATCGAGCCTATCATAGATCCTGAAATCATGCAAAAATATGTTGCATATGCTCGTAAAAATGTTTTCCCGGTGATGGAGGGCAACGCACGTGATCGCCTAATGAAATTTTATACAGATCTTCGGAAAACAGGAGAAGGCAAAGATACACCAGTACCTGTAACAGCCAGACAGCTTGAAGCCCTTGTCCGTCTATCGGAAGCTAGCGCAAGAGTCCGCCTGAGCAATAAAGTCACTATTGAGGATGCAGAAAGAACTATCAAAATCGTTATGAATTGTTTGAAAAACGTAGGTATTGACCCAGATACAGGAGCTCTTGATGCAGATATAATCGCATCTGGCACAAGCATGAGCCAGAGGAACAAGATAAAATCGCTTAGAGACATAATTAAAAGGGTAAGTGAGAGATATCCCGGAAAAGAAGGAGCTCCATTGGAAGAAGTGTATACAGAAGCTGAAAGCAAGCATGGAATTGATAGAACTCATGCAGAAGAGTATATCAAGAAAATGAAACAGGGAGGAGACATTCTTTCCCCAGATCAAAAACATATAAGACTCGTCAATTGATTTTTAGATTGGTTGAAACTCCAAAAACTAAGTCAAAAATATCTTCCCAAAACCCCAGAGAAAAATACCACACATAGCAACTATGTGAACACGGTTAAGCTGTAAATACTAAAAAGAAATAAAATACTACTGGGATGTAGAATATGTATCTAAAGATCTATAAAAATGGAGAGCATGTTCTTATTGCAGCCTGCGATAAGGAAGTGCTTGGAAAAAAACTGAAACATGGCAACTCTGTAGTAGAGATTAGTAAGGCTTTTTATGGAGGGGCATATGTCTCAGAGGAAGAACTTCAGAAATCCCTTCGTGAAGCCACGACCGTAAATCTCTTTGGAGAAAAAACGATCAAGTGCGCCATAAAGTACGGATTTATTGATCCAGATTCCGTGATAATGATCGATTATATACCTCATGCACAGATCTTCAGGATTTGATAACGATACTGTCGGAAAGATCCTTGAAGGCTAAAATTCGGCAGAAATCAGTTGGTTTAGTTTTCCAGGCTGGATATAGATCGGAAGATACTAACTTCGTTATAGAATAGAAATTACAGATTGTGATACCGTGAATGAAAAAACCGAAAAAATTGGGATCAGAGTGCTAACAGAAGAGGAGCTGATATCAGCAGTTGTGGAAAAACACAGAAGGTTTCTAGAAGATGATAGAACGGAATTCGAAGAACTAAACAGTAGATTGAACCAGATCGAAGAGGACGCTAAAAATTTAAAGGATTCCATAATCAAGTTTATGGAAAGAAAAGAAATCTTAAAGGAGAAACGGCAACAGTTTTACCATCAAGCAGAAGCATTGCTTGGAAGGGAGCTTTTCCCGAAACTCAACCAGATAACTTCCAATAAACTCAAGGAAGATATTAAAAAACTCAAAGGCCAGATAGAACCTGAAGAGGAACAGAAATTTAAAGACTCATTTCTAGAAAATCTGCGTGAAACTTTTCGGGTAACTGAGCTTGAAGAAAATCTTCTTCTACAAATCCAGGTCAGATTAGATGAAGCCAGGAATTCAAATCTTGAACTAAAAGGAATAGTAGAATCTGAAAAACAGTTTGAAGAAGATGATAGCAGCAAAAATGAAGAGATTTCTGAAAGTAAATCTCGGCACAAATGGCTCAATAGCAACATAAAAAATCATGATGAAGCCCTGGATTACTGGGAAAAATTGAAAAAATAACCATTTTTAGAAAACATGTGAGTGGTAGTACATGGACAACGACGTTTCAACCACAGGAATTGCAACGGCCGACCTTTCAAACCTTAGCGAACGGGAGCTGAAGTTAAAGGTAAACGAAATCAGAAGCAGTATAGAGAAAGGCGAACGTCAGTTAGCTTCGATATTTAAAGAACTGAAAATAAATAGAACTGATGTAGACGAACTGAAGGAAAAGAGAGACTTTTTGAACCAGCAGGTAAAAGAAAAGGTTGCAAAAGCGCAGGAACTGAGACGTAGACGGGACGAGATTAACAGGGCAATTGGTAAGTACAAGGAAAAAAGGAGTGGCGTAAACTCGAAGACACAAGAATTGTTTTCAGGAATTGCGGGACTCAAAGAACAACGGGATGAGTGCAATAAATTTTCCCATGGAAGCATGGAATCTATCGCAAAGGTTTATGAAGCTGAGCTCGATACTTTCCTTAATAAAGAGCTTCTTCTTGTAGTGGAAATTAAGATATTCCAGAAATTGAATGACCTCAGCAAACGCCTTGATGCTGCAAAAAAGGCAAATGAATTGCACTCACAAATTCAAGACAGTTATAGAGAGTCTAAGGGGATCCATAAAGAAGGGGATGAGTTCCATGAAAAAATCCAGGCACTCTCTGACGAATCTCAGGTCTGCCACTTAGAAATGCTCGAAAATTTCAAGTCCGCGGACGAAATCCGAAAAGAGGCAAATATGTACCACGCCCATCTTGCGGAAAATATCACAAATATAAATAAAATCAAGGAAAAAATTGACCCACTTAAAAATAATATTGCTAGCAGTCGAGATGAAATCTCCCTATATCTTGATAGGTTGAAAGACTTGCAGCTCACTAAAGATGAGCACAAAGTAAACCAGAAACATAGCGATGCTCGTGAAAAGCTCCAGAAAAATGCTCGTTTGAGCCTGGAAGACCTTAAACTCCTTATCGAAAAAGGAGATGTAAAATTCTCTACAAAAGAATAAGAACTCGAGAGGTCTATATAATATGGCGGATAAAATATATTTTGAAGAATCTATCTCCAGATTATTCCTTTTGAATCATATTTTCACTTCAATTGTAGATCATATGGTAACCTCTATTCTCTCAGCTTCAAAACTTAAATATGACAGTTGAGTAAAAAATAAATGCCTTTGTTTGTGTTAGTTTGTCCATTGAAAATTAACATAAATACCTATATTGGTTATCTATTATAAATTATATTAAGTTAGTATGAGCAATGAAGTTGGAAAAAATTCACAAAATAACTCCGCTCAATAATTCCGCTGATCCTGTGAGCCTAACCTGTAATTTTCAGACAATTGTATACACTCCCCTTTAGATATTTTATTGTCCTGTATAGTTAAACTACATGAACTAGTTCAAGCAATGTTGTGCTTTTCCTTCTCCTTCAAAATTCGATCAATTCTAAGTCTTCAAAATAAATTTTTTTCTTTACTTCCCTGTGATTATTGTATCGAATCCTTAAAATTACCTTGAATCGGTTAAAAAGAATCTAATTTCTTATCTTTAACAGTCAACCGTTTTCAAACAATTAAAGTGCAAAAAAATCTGGAATCAAATATTATATCATATGTGAAGCATGAACGAGCTATAACTTAAAATATATAATATTTGTTATGATATAATTGAATTTCAAAATCAAATTTATTTTACTTTATTTTATTAACCTATGTTAGATTACTAACCCTTTTTTCCTTTTGATCCAAAACATAACTTGATCTCAGCCCCTATATTCGGTTTTTAATTCACCCCATGGGTAAATTCCTATACTACTCATAAAAATGACTTAAATATACACACTTTATTTCATTTTTTGACTTAGTAGTCGAACCCCTGGTTCAGGTATATGAGAAAGAAGAAAATACCAAATAAAATAGTCACATACATTATTTAAAAAAAATTAAATTTTGTTCTTACAATGGCGAGACCTTATAAATTAACTCCTGATACAAAACAGCTAATTGTAATATTGTTGCATTGGGATTTCCATATGCTCTTGATGCCGAAGCCGATGGTATCACCTTTTTCAGATCATCGAATCCCAGGGTACGTATACCCCACCCCTTCATTTGCTCAAAATAATTGAGACTATTTACATCTCTCATAAACAGAAGACATTCAAGCGGCTTAACATCCGTATCCTCGGCGATCATATCCACTGGAACTACTATTCGTTGATTGTACTCATTGAGAAAAACTGCCAGCACTGACTTTGGGTTTTTTTGTTCCTGGAGCTTCAATTGCATTCTTGTTGTTTTTAATATTGATATTCAAATCTCTATAGCAACTTTGTCTTAACAGATTACCATGTCCAGATTTGGAGTAACTAAGTTAGCAAAATTATATATATATTGTAATTATATAACCCATAAAGTGGACTATTCAAAACTAGTGCAACTTCAACTACAAACTATTCTAACAGAGTATGCTGCATTAAAGTCCGAAATTCGGTATCGAACTGGATTTCAAAATCATCTTGTTCAGCTGCATTTTATTTTTCTAGGTGCTATTCTCGCAGCTGGTTTATCCAATATTCTAACCATAAAAACGAGTTTGTTGCTTATTCCAATAGAATCTTCCTTATTTGGATTATGGTATTTTGATTGTGGGCTTAGAATTTTGGAAATTGGAGCGTATATCAGAAAATGTATTGAGGCACATGTTCATAAAATACTGGGAAAAAATGAAACAAAGCCAAAGATTATGATATGGGAATCTGAGTTTAGAAAGAGTTTTAACAACGATTCTTTTGCGATAGAAGTAGGTTCTCTGATATTGATTTTGTTGACTTTTGGTGGACCGACTTTATTCTGCATCGCATATGGCTGTTTATATCTTCATCCGCAAATTAATAATGATTCATTTATTATTATATTAGGTGTTATAATTGACTTAGTTTTATTTGGTATATTATTTTTCTTTGCAATTTGGTTTACATACGAGACTACAAAATCGATTTTAGAAACTAAAAATGAGTCAAAATAAAGAATTTTGGGCGTTACCAAAATCACTACCATGGATTTCTAGTACCTGGTAGCTCAATTGGTAGTCCATACTGATTCGATTGATGTTTTCGAAATACCTAGGGAACACCTGGATATCAGTGAATGTTAGTGGTTCGGTACCTAGAACCTTTGTCTATAATCCACGAGCATGAACGATATTAATTGCAGGTCAACAGCAACAATTGACTGCTACTTTAATACCAACTGATAATGTTAACTATATCCAAGCATCAGCAATTGCTTTGATCAATGTAACACGGACAACTCCTATAATTACCTGGAGTAACCCCGCTGACATAATCTATGGAACAAAATTGAGCGATACTCAGCTAGACGCTTCTGCTTCAGATCCAATAACTGGAGTCACAGTACCTGAAACATTTATCTATAATCCATCCTTAGGAACCGTACTTAGTGTAGGTACGCATACATTGAATACTACCTTCACACCAGCGATACTACAAACTATACTGCAACATTCGCAAGTGTTTCAATCAATGTAACGAAGACAATCCCTAATATTACATGGAATAACCCTGCTGACATCGTCTATGGAACCCCATTAACCACCATCCAATTTGCAACTGCTTCAGTACAGAGAACATTTGCCTATACTCCGCCATCAGAAACTGTACTGAGTGTAGGTACACAAACACTGGATGTTTCTTGCACACCTGATGATTCTGCAAACTATACTACAGTATCAGCGAATGTTAAAATCAATGTACTGACTCCTACGCAGAAAATTGTACAGACTCTTACGCAAAAAATCAATCAAATGATTACTTTTGTACAAGCTATAGTACTTCTGGTGATCTGAATGATGGATCATCCTATGAATTAATAGCTGTACTCAACGCTGCAGAACAAATCTGGATAGAATAGACTGAGATCAAAGTGTGGAAATCCATTTGCAGTACATACTCAAGTTGGATATTTGATCAGCCAGGTAAAAGATAAAATAGATCGGAGAGTACTTTCGCCGACGAATGGGCAGACACTGATTAATACAGCAAATATATAATTAGTTCTTTAAGCAATCAAGTTAAGTAACTAGAGATTATTTGAATTAGGTAGTGGAGAAGCCTAAATTGATGATAGGGAAATTTTGAAACAAAATAATCAAATGTATTAAATCTTGATGGTGCATATATAAAACAAATCCAATACTAAATTAGCATTACTGTAGAAATGATAATTGTTAGAATGTTTGAAATAAGTTAGGAGAACTTCTTGGAATAGTTGTGTTTGCTGTAAACCCAAATGCAATTACTTCGAATAGAGATCATTCCAGGTATATTTAGTTTGAAATAAGATCAACATCTTCTAAGCAATTCTACTATGCTGTCTTGCACCATTGTGCCGTTTATTTCTCACTCTTTTAGGTCTGTGGGGTATGATACGGTGCTACAACTCATAATTATCTCCTTAGTTATTCTAAATTAATTATGTGAAAAATAGTTTATAAACAAAAAATAATCCAACATAAGATTTTTCGCAGCCAAAAAACAGATATATATTAATAATTATTTTTTATTATTTATGAAGTCGTCCGGATCTAATATTTCTTGTTCTAGAGAAGAAAACCTTACCTTGAGCCTATCAGTGTCCTATCCCGTGTTTATATGTACAACTATAAGATCGAAGTTATTTGATCTGTTTAAGTAAAGTATTTTTCTTGTGCTGGACTTCTGCATCATCGGTTTAATTTCGATTGCTTTGTCATATGCTTTTAGTGCTTTAATAACTAAGTTCGGTGATTTATGAGATGATTAGTTTCCTTATTTTGCTTACACTATCCTTCAAAGGTTTCTTTTTGAGATATTCCTCCGAAGTTTCAGGTCGGTGAAAAGAAAAAAGAGGTATTGATCTGGGTTTCGGATCGCACAGGTCTGTGAATCGTGTAAGTTTCCAGGTATTCTCGTACACAAGAGGAAGTGGATTATTATTCAGGTACTTTAGCTTACTTGTAGCGTACTTGACGGATTGTTCCTCAACAACGGTTAATTGATGGCCTTCTTCATCCTTTTTCGCCTCAACGATTCCAAAGGGCTTTTTATCTACAAATAGTACATAATCAGCCATATCCACCTCGATCAAATACTATTTAACTGCAATGCCTTTGGAAGCATTCCACTCTATTCTATTCTTTTCCTGGACTATCAAGCCAGAATCATTTAATTTTCTATCAATTTCATTTATGGCTTTCTGCTCATGAGTTTGGTTATTACTCATGCATCATTACCCATGAGACTAATTTCATCTTTCTTTTTCTAGATCTAAAATTCCACATCTTAGAATCAAATTAAGCACAGTACTTAAAAATTTGACTTTTAATTTACAGCGAATTTGCAATACAATCTATCCTGGTATTGTACCAAAAATTCCGTAAAACAAAATAGGATGAAAAGTTGCTGGTTATACAGACAAGTTTCTATTTTTCGTATTTCATTGATGTATATATTTTACCTTAAAACCTATGCATGCTTGAACTTGTAGAGAATACAAACAAAGTCATAGATCCTATAATTTTACTCAATCCTGTCCATGTATCATGTGAGAAAGTCATCCGAGCTGAACTTTTTAGTTTTCTCTATGAGTAAAGGAGAATCCATCATTTTTGTATATTCCCAAAGCTTGAAGATCCGATGTGCAAATGATTTCTCGCTGATGAGAAATCTCCAGATCTTTGATTTTGACAACCATGGAACTAAATCAAATAAAAGACTAACTATTCGACTTTTCGAGATGAAAGGCTTTTCATTTTCCTCTTCTCTTGGAAAAAAAATATTTTGTGTCAATGGGTTTGTCTGATAAATTATTATTTACAAAATAATGATTTCTGGCTGAAAAGATAAAATACTGATACGCGAATCGCAAAAATATCAACGCTTTATAAATGTTTGGTGAGTAAATTATATATAGAACCTTCTTCTTTAAAATATATTAACAGATGTATATCTTTCAAAGTATTGCCGTTTATCCAACTTATGTGATATCTACGCTAAATTCGGATATTTTAATCAAAAATAAATCAATGTGTAAGAAATTCACAAAATTTGCGATTCTAACTGTGCAATTTAGCTATTATAACAAGAGTTGGGTATGTTGTAACACTTAGAATTAGATTGAGGATATTCCCTATAAGATGGAACGATCTTCGGATCACTTTTAGTTATAATATAAGGAAAAGGGCCTTAATTTGAGAATGAAAAAATACTATCAATCACCATATATATATAAAGTAAGATCACATGTAATTTATACACATTATTTAAATTTGTCTTAAAGAATCAATTTACTATAGAGGATATAGATAGACCTCTGATTTTCACGAGTCATTTATAGATCATTTATAAGCATAATAACAAAATTTAGGAGTTTACAGAAATTCTCTATGATTATGCTGATATACCCTGCTGGCACAAAAACTGCAGGCGATCAGAGATGTGGACCAGATATGAGGTATTTTATGAGAACTAGACAGAGGGACATGCACAATATACCAAAAAGGGGAATGTCAATAAGCTGTGAAGAGCTCGAGACTCTCAAGAAATCTATAAAGGTTTCGGTTCTCAACGAACTGCAAGCCGAAATCGAAAAAGTTTCAGATCAGGAATCCTTAAAGGATACCATACTTTCCAACATCAGAACTGAATTGATGGAAATACCTAATCCTGCATCACTCAAGGCTTCCCTCCTCAATGATTTGAAAATGGAATTGGATGCTTCCGAGAAAAATAATTTGGTAGAAACTGATCGACGGCTAAGGGAACTAGTGGGAATTCAAGACGGTCTCGTTCGGGAATTACTTGACCAAAAAATGATTATGAAAAAACTGAGAACTGAAATCGAAAATCTCACTAAAAAACTAGAGGATTTGAAAAGCGTTACTCCCGGACCCCTTTCTCCTGTATTCCTTCCTTCGCTTGAAGATCCTCTGGATCATTCTTCTCTTTCCAGAAAGCTAAGGCACATAACAGAATTTAAAAAAGAAACTCCAACAGATGGAATGATTGATTTTGAGGGAGCTTCTACCCATCTACCAGGCACCAGTGCAAAAGTTCAGTTAAAGCTTAAAGAGATAGAGCCGGAAGAGCTTGATAAAGAAAAAATTGAACCAAAATGTGAGTACATTATTGCCGAGAGCGGGGATAAAAGATTATATAAAGGCAATATAAAACAACAGCTTTCGATGAAAGTGGAGCCTCTGAAACAGCAATCTACCCAAAAGCTATCCACTATGAGGCAGAATACCCCTGAAAAGGTAGATTTTATAAGAGCCAGACCTTCAGATGATTATAAGTGTGAATATATAATTGCTGAAAAGGCTTCAAAAAAGCATTTAGTAGAAGAGTCTGTGGAAACGAGGGAAAAAGAGGACGCAGAACTTATCATCTGCAGCCGGAAAAATTCCAGAGTATATTGAGGCTTAAAAAACAGAAACTTCCTCAAAAACGCGAATTAAAGAGGCATTCTGTGTACATAAAAGAGATTGAATTCGTTAATTTCAAATCCTTCGGAAAAAAAGTAAAGATTTCCTTTTATAACGACTTTACCACAATTTCCGGCCCGAATGGTAGTGGAAAATCAAACATAATAGATGGGATTCTCTTTGCACTAGGACTTTCAAGTTCCAGGACTCTTCGAGCCGAGAAACTCACTGATCTGATTTATAACGGTGAAGAAGCAAAAAAACCTGATTTTGCCCAAGTTACTATTCGTTTTGACAACTCCGACCGCAAGCTACCTCTGGAACTTGATGAAGTTGAGATCTCGAGAAAAGTCCGGCGGACTAAAAGCGGATACTATAGCTACTTTTACTTCAATGGAAGAACTGTAAACCTTGGAGAGATACATTTTCAGCTCGCAAAAGCCGGTGTGACTCCTGAAGGTTATAATGTGGTAATGCAAGGGGATGTCACACAGATTATCTCCATGACCTCTGTAGAACGGCGAAAGATTATCGATGAAATTGTAGGGGTTACGGAATTTGAAGAGCGCAAGCAAAAATCTCTTGGAGAACTGGAAATTGTCAGACAGCAAATCGAACGTGTTGATATAATTCTAGAGGAAGTAAGAATTCAACTGAGAAAATTGACCGAAGAGCGGGATCAAGCCTTAAAATACCAGGCACTCAAGGCTGAAAAAGTTAACTTTGAAGGCTACATTTTGCTTTCTAAACTAAAGGATGCAAGGATCGAACTGAATAACGTGAATAACGAGCTTGCCAGAAAAGGAGAACATCTTGACAAAGTGGAGGCTTTGCTAAACGAGAGAAAACAAGAAATTCAAGCTCTTGAAGAGACTCTTGAAAAAATTTCTCTTGAAATCCACAAAAAAGGAGAAGATGAACAACTCCAGGTCAAGAGGGAAATAGAAGAGATCAAGGGAGAAATTTCGCGTTCCACAGATAGCATTGAACTTTCGGAAGCTGAACTTGAGGAAGCTGACTCACGACGTAGGAAAGCCTTTATAGATATCGATTCTAACAAGAACAAGATCAGAGAACTTGAAGAAAAAATCGAAGTTGAAAACCTGAGAAAGGATAGTATATCATCAGAGCTTTCCGAGCGCAAAACAGAGTGCATAATACTCCACAACAGGATTGCTGATGTGGATACAAGGTTTGCTGTTACAAGAGACGAGCTTATGGCTGCCAGAAGGGAGCTTGAGAATATAAAGAATGAGAGGAATGAGCTCATCCGAACTGAGGACAGACTTTTAGATACTCTCAGGAGAAGATCTTCGGAACTTAGGGAGATAGAAAAACAGATCCTAGATGCAGAAGCAGCAGTCTCTAGTTCCGATAGCGACACACTTTCTGTCCAGTATGAAATCGAAAAACTTTCCAAAAATATGGAATTTCATATAAAAGATAATAACGATATAGAGGCCAGTCATTTCAGAATCAAGGAAGATATCAGGAAACTCGAAAGCAAGCTTCACAGCCTGCAGCAAGAATATGCAATTACTGAAGCGAGGATCAGGGCATCTGAACAAGGAGGAAGCTATTCCAAAGCTGTTGAAATTGTGATCGGAGCTTTTATTCAAGAGGAACTTTTTGGAATTCATGGTACAATTGCCCAACTGGGAAAAGTGGACAGGAGGTATGCAACAGCTCTGGAAATTGCCGCAGGAAATAGAATGCAAGCAATTGTTGTAGACACTGATGCCGAAGCTGCTGAAGCAATAGAATACTTAAAGCGCAGAAAAGGAGGAAGAGTTACCTTTCTTCCACTCAACAAAATGAAAAAATCTAGACGTCTTGAAAATCTCAGTTATGAAAATGGTGTAATAGGATATGCAATTGATCTTCTCGAATTCGATCCTCATTTTGAACCTGCCTTCGGGTATGTTTTCCAGGATACCCTTGTGATGGAAAATTTAGCCAGTGCTCGTCAACTCATGGGAAAGGCAAGAATGGTTACCCTTGAAGGGGAACTCCTGGAAAAGAGCGGGGCAATGGTAGGAGGTTTCCTTTCTTCAAAATCTGGAATTACTTTTGAGGCTGCGGAAAAAGATAAACTTCTTGAGCTTGCAGACGAAATAAATTCTTTAGATACAAGCCGAATTGCAGCTATAAATAAACAAGATACCATTGAAAGTCATCTTTTTGAATTGAGCCGGAAAATTAGGGACTTTGAGGTTACTATTTCGCGAAAGGGATACCAATTTGAGGAAATCGCAGGCAGAGGAGCCAAGCTTGGAGAACTCCTGGAAACTAAGCAAACGGATCTTAAAGAAATCGAGAACTCAAGGACTGAACTTCGGGTTGAAATGGACAAAATTATTGCAGAAAAAAGCGAAAAACAAAAAGCTACAGCTGAAATTGAAGCACTGATTTTCGAACTTGAGGCAAAACTTGCTGATTCTCCTCTACCTGAGATCAATAAAAAGTTGGAGTCCGTTGACCAGGAACTCAGAAGGCTTGAAGGTAAAATCTGGGATATTGAGGCTAACCTGAATGCTCTGAAGCTTGAAAAAGAATACGTTGAACAGAAAATTGCCGATGCAAAGGAACTCATTGGGGATCTCGATGAAAAGAAAAACTCAAAGCTTAAAAAAGTTGACTCTCTAAAGGTAAAAATAAAGGAACTCAAAGAAAAACTAGATGAAAAGAAGACTCTTGAAATTGAGCTTTCCGATAAGCTGATAGAGCTTCAAACAGAAAGAGATAGTGTTAAGATAGAACACAGCACTGTGAAGCGCAGGGTTAGCATTGCTGCAAATGCCCTTGAAAATGCAAAACAGCAGATGTTTACGCTCACAGCTACTAAAAATGCACTTCTTGACCAAGAAAAAAAGTTCACTGAAGAAGTCCAGAAGAGAGGCATAAAAGAAACAGATGAAGTTCCAAATTACGAAACCATTTATATGCGGATTCAAGCAATCGAAGAAGCTCTCATGAGACTTGAGCCAATAAACATGAGAGCAATTGACGAGTATGAAGAGGTAGAACTCAGGCTTTTGAATCTTCAGGAAAAGCGGGATACCCTTTCTACTGAAAGGAAGCAACTACTTGAACGTATAGACCAGTACGAACAGCTAAAGCGAGATTCTTTTATGGAAGCGTATACAATTATCAATGCCAATTTTAAAGATATCTTTCATGAGCTTTCCGAGGGCATGGGTGAGCTCTTACTTGAAGACCCTACTAATCCTTTTGCAGGAGGTATGACCCTCCGGGCCCAGCCCAAGGAAAAAACTCTCCAGCGGATCGAATCCATGTCAGGAGGAGAAAAAAGCCTAACAGCTCTTGCTTTCATTTTTGCGATTCAGCAGTACCGCCCTGCTCCTTTTTATGCCTTTGATGAAATTGATATGTTTCTGGACGGTTGGAATGTGGAGAGAGTTTCAAGGCGAATTAAATCATCAGGATCAAAAGTTCAGTTTATCGTTGTCTCTTTACGGAAACCCATGATTCAGGCTGCAAGCAGAATAATAGGGGTCACAATGCAGGAAAATAATATCACTAGCATTACTGGAGTGAAGCTTAATGGCTGAACTTATAGATAACGTGGGTGCGACATTTGAAGTTTCAAACCTATCTGGCCATGATTTCTGTGAATCTGAGGAAAATAACTCTTTTTTTTTAGATCCAGAAATTTATGGGCTTCCAAAGACCCTTTCACGCCTTGGAATTGATTGGAATCTGATTGATATTTCTGAATTTGAGACATATGAACCCCTTGGCATACTGGTTGAGCTTGCCCAGGGTGGAAAAATAGATCCCTGGGATATCGACATTATACAGCTCACTGACAGTTTCCTGGGAAGGGTTGAAGAGCTCAAGAAAATGGACCTCAGAATTTCCTCACGAACACTTCTTTATTCTGCTATCCTTCTTCGTATGAAGTCTTCGAGAATTCTTGAGATAGAGGAGGAAGAGATTGAAGAATTTGATTCTGATTTTGTCGACGAACTAAATCTGCCTGAACCTAAAGACTTTCCTCTTCCGAAGCTTCCGATCCGCCGCATTTCAACTAGGCCAGTTACACTCAATGAATTAATGCTTGAACTCAAGAAAGTCGAGAAAACCATCTCCAAAAAAAATGAAAAGAAAGCTCTTAGAGCTTCAGAAGAACTTCATCTTCTTGAAGATATTCACCTAACTACCGGTGATATCCTTGGTATTGCGCATGAAGAAGCCATTAGCTCGCGGCTGGTACTAATCTGGGCCAGTCTTGCAAAATTATTTATGATTCAACCTGTAGTGCTTTTTTCCAGCTTCCTGAAAGTAAGCGAAGATAGAATTATGGATTATCTATCTCTTCTCTTTCTTGCTTCAAACAGAAAGATTTGGCTTTTCCAGAATGAGTTATTTGGGGAACTGTATATATATCCAGGAGAAGAATCTGGCTTTTCCACTGAGAATAATCCCCCTTTATTTCATGAGATTAAGTTAGAATCAAAAAGCGAATTTTCAAGGTACCAGCTTCAGAGATCTCTTGAAACAAATTTTATAAGTGGCACCTTTCTGGATTAGTAAGTGGGTAATGGCCTTAAAAAACAGTACTCTAATCATTTTTTTAATTTAAACGTATAAAGCTAAATCCACTTGAAGAATAAATAATCTGATTAGCTTTTGTTCCTTTTATGGACGTGAAATTTATGGGTGAATTTGAAATTATCGAAGCAGCGCTTTTTGCTGCTGGCAGTGCAATAAGCCTCGAGAAGCTTACAAAAATAAGCGGAAAACCCAAAAAAGCTGTTCTTTTGGCATTAAAGGAACTAATGAAGGCTTACTCTTCCAGAATATCTGCCCTCGAGATTATAAACCTTGGAGATCGTCATGTCATGCAAGTCAAGCCCGAATATGCAGAATTTATACAGGAAGTTGCACCAAAAGAACTATCAGCCCCGAAACTCCGCACTCTTTCGATGATTGCATATCATCAGCCTTTGCTTCAGTCAGATCTTATTAATATGAGAGGTAGTGGCGCTTATGATCACATTAAGGATCTGATAAAGCGAGGATTTGTAGAATCCATACCCTGCGGAAAAAGCAGGCAGCTTTCCACGACTTCTCTTTTTGCAGATTATTTCGGGCTTATGAAAAATGATCCGAAAGCCATAAAGGAGAAAATCCTTGAACTTCTAAAGTCACAGGGTGGGCAAAGTGAGATCAACTTGTGGATTGGAAGAAAAACTATTGCTGTGACTCCTATGTATGAATCTCTCATGAGCATGTGTGGAATCAAAAAATATTTTGTTGTTAATGCCTACTCCCCTTCAAAAGAGGAGATCTCACGTTTGCTTGAGGTTGATGTGCTTGTAGTCTCAGTAGGTTATATTGATACTTTGAGACAGTACTTTGACGGAGAAATCCTTGAAATTCATTCGACAACCTTTGAAGATCTTACAGAAGCAGTCTCCTTATTATCCGAGGAACTTACTAATGAAGTAGACCCTGAAGCAGTGGAAAATACTCTCAAGAAAATAAGGGATACCAGAGAAATGTATGTTTCTTCCTCTGTTCTCATTGAGAAAAAGGTAAAACCAGCAACTGAAATGGTCTCAAGGATCATAAATGACCTGTCTCTTGGAATTTCTTCAGAAGGCATTCTTATAGCTCCAGACTGCGGTACTTTAAGAAGCGACGTGAAAATTGAGAGAGGGGGTCAAATACTAATACCCACTCACCACAGTGTAGAGGGTGATCTCCTCGAAAGGGTATGCAAAAAATATGATTCTATTATTAGAGGTCTTAGTAAATTTGAAAAACGAGGCATCTGAAAACAGATGCTGCAGCCCTAATCTCCCAGAATTATATATAAAAACTGGAACCTCAATTTAAATATTTCTGCTTGATTTATATTCCATATATAAAGCATTTATAAACCATACGGGGCATTTAACTATAGCTTTATATATCAATTAGAGGATATTACTTTTGCTTTATATACTGAGGGTTGACGAATGAGCGAATCTAGTATAAAGATCGAAAACGTGGTCGCATCCACCAAACTCGCTGAAGAATTCGACTTAACGGTAATAGAATCCGAGTTCGAAGGGGCTGAGTACAATAAGCAGAAGTTTCCTGGGCTCGTTTATAGGGTTTCAGACCCCAAAGCTGCATTCCTGGTCTTTACCTCTGGAAAAGTTGTTTGTACAGGAGCAAAAAATGTAGCAGATGTGCACACAGTTATAGGTAATATGGCAAAAAAGCTGAACAGCATAGGAATCAAGACCCTAGAAAATCCCGATATTACTGTCCAGAATATTGTTGCTTCAGCAGACCTGCACACCATCCTGAATCTTAATGCAATTGCAATCGGGCTTGGACTGGAAAACATTGAATATGAACCCGAGCAGTTTCCAGGACTTGTATACAGGATCGATGAGCCCAAGGTAGTTGTTCTTATTTTCAGTTCCGGAAAATTGGTCGTTACAGGTGGCAAGTCCCCTGCAGATTGCGAAAAAGGTGTCAAAGTCGTCCGCCAGCAGCTTGACAACATGGGCCTTTTATAAGAACCATCAATCTATCACATTAACTATATACATCTCATGGACTCTTTTCTACAGAAAAGGAGATTGTCGAAAGTCCACAATAAAATGGACTCTGCGACACACATATGATTCAAGCAAAGGATATGTGTGAAACTTGAACAGCGTAGACGTATGTATTCTTATTCCCACTCTGAACGAAGCTGCAACAATAGGACAGGTTATCGAAGATTTCAAGAATGAGGGTTTTGTTAATATTCTGGTGATTGACGGAAACAGCAAAGACGACACAAGTCAAATTGCGGAAGCTGAAGGAGCAAAAGTCATCATTCAAACCGGAAAAGGTAAAGGGCAGGCAATGATCCAGGCTTTTAGGCTTATAGAGAGCCCTTATGTAGTAATGGTTGATGGGGATGGGACATATCTTGCTCGTGAAGCTCCATCTCTTCTCGAACCTATTCAGGAAGGAAAAGCTGACCATGTAATTGGTAACCGGCTTGAAAATTATTATTCAGGAGCTTTTACAAAGCTTAACTTGATGGGCAACCGTCTAATAAACATGTTTTTTGGCATTGCATACGGGGTAAATTTGAAGGACATTCTCTCAGGTTATCGTGCATTTACTCTTGAGAGTGTGAAGAAACTGGAACTTAACAAAACAGGCTTTGAAATTGAGACTGAAATTTCTGTAGAATGCATCCTTAAAAAGCAGAGGGTTCTAGAAGTCCCAATTACTTACCTCCCTAGAAGCAAAGAAGGTGAAACAAAACTAAATCCGGTAAAAGACGGGTTCAGAATTGGTTCTACTATCTACAGACTTGCAAAAGTACATAATCCAATGTTTTACTTTGGGATCATAGGTTCTTTTTTTATTCTGGCAGGCCTGATTTCGGGAGCCTTTGTGATATCCCAGTGGTTCCAGGGAATTACACGTGTTCAACTTTCTGTTCTCACAGCCCTGTTCACAATATTCGGTCTACAGATGTTTATTTTCGGCATTCTCAGTGATCTCATAGTAACCCTAAACAGGCAAATAATCAATTTAATTCAGGAAAAAAAAAAAAATGGAAAGTAAAGAAATATCATCAAATACATATAAATTTTATATAAATATTCTGCGAGTTTCCTTTTGAAACATGTATGTTTGAGAAGTATTTGCGAGTTGAAAAAACCATAATAACTCTACTGTAGCTGAATCTTACCCTCAAGATATCTTCACCCAAAAGGATGAAAAAGATCATAAAATCTCAGTTTTTCTGCTTACAGTTTGCTAAAAAACTAGATGAAAAGTTTCATGTAGATTAGGTATCTCATCTTCTTTTTTTGCAAAAATTCAATATTGTTTGCTTATTAACTCCTTCATCAAAAATAGTAAGAGAGCTTTTTTGAGTCTACTTTTTATCTGATTATAAGTGCCAGAAAAATGCTGCTAGTCAGAACGTTGACTGCATTCACTGTAACTCCAATAGGTATGTTTATAGGTTTCTTGAGTTTACTAACTCCAACAGTTATATGTAACTTGTCAATTTTATGATCTTTACTGATCCATATTTACCAAGTTTATATTTAGTACCTTGGAGAACTACACTTGTCCATCCAAATTTAGATCCGTCTCTTCAAGATCATAAACCTAAAATAGACTGATCAGAATATAAATAAAATTTCCTCTTTGTTACCCCCAAAATTTCAAGAATTCTACAAAGAACTCTCTCATTGAATTTTTCAAGATTTGAGATGTCAATACTTTCTTCCTGATTTAACCATTTGCCAGCTTCTTTGATGCAAAAATTACCGATGAGCTTATAGCTCAGCAAGCTATCAATAAATTATTAAAATCCAAAACCTTTCATTTATGCTCGCTAAAAATCTCACCAAAATTAAGTATTATATAAAAAAATTTAATAGTAAGAACCTATCTGATATGAATTCCATATTATATTACCCACTTTACACAAATGTACAAAAAATGCCATCTATTTTCTCAACATGAAAGTAGCTTAAAGATTAATCCAAATTTAAATAAAATAATGGGCAACTGGGCAAACAAATTCTACACCTTTTTACATCTGCAGAATTCCAATTGTTAGAGATTGTAGGGAATTTTCTCAGCTTTGAGACGGTATTAATTGATCAGGCTAATAAAAATAAAGGAGTTGATAGTTACTCAACTGTCAAACTTAGGATCAATGAAGACATGACACTATTAATGAGGATATAACCCTCTTAGTGAGGAAAGTTCTCCTTCTTTAATCCTATTTCAAGATAATTATTGCGATTCGAGCTTCGAAAACCAGTAAACTTATTAAAAGAGTTTGATCTTTTTCAAAGGTCTCTTTTTTCTTTGATCTTAGTTTCATACTAGGATTCACTTTCGTTCTCATGAAGATGCTTCAGATACTCTTTAATCATCATAGGAAAAGTATTTGCAGGTACAAAACGGACTCCAAGTTGTTCTGCCCATTTTTCAATTCCATAATCACTCGCAATAACTGCTGCATCAAGCTCCTTGGCAAGAATCAGGACATCGATATCAGGAGCGCTGTCAAGAATTCCATATCTTAGAGTGGAACGATATTTGTTCCTAAACTTGCCGATGATCCCGCCAATTATTTCTCTTTCAATCTCTTCTCTATATTCTTTTCCTTTACTTTGCGAATATTCAATAGAGAGACATGCAGTAGCTGCCTCCCAGACAACATCCTCTGCAACCCCCATTCCTCGGTCAATCCTTTCTCGCATATGAGATACATATTCGTGGAAGATCTGAGAGGTTATATCTACTCTATAACGATCAGGAGATTTTTTCACTAGCCACGTATCTATCTTGTCTATAACCTCTCTGTCACAACCATTTCGAATTGTAAATTCATACATCTCCTTGTATACTGATGGATAGGGTACATAACAACTTATTCCAAACTGCAGGCGGGCATCGGCTATCAGATCAAGAATCTCTTTCATTCCTTCACAAAGAGAAGTATAGCCCATGACCTCACGTGTCTGCAGATCCGTTAGTGCTGTAGTGTCCAGCACAAATCTCTGCTTGAACATTTTTCAAGAATCCTTTTTAATTATTTTATTAACCTACTTATTTATTAAATCAAAGATCAATAAAAGCATATGTTTTATTTTCATTCTTTACTTGTTTTTTGTTATCCTTATTTAGTTGCCTGATATGATGCAGAGTCCTAAAATAACATAGTATATTGAGAATTTTGATAAACCCCTAAATTTAGTTTTATGTATATATAATTCGTATATAACCGATTAGTGAAAATCAAAGGTTTATCGTGACTCTTTATGTTGTATCGATACTCAGGCACTAGCATTATGAGATCGATGATCTGACCATAGCCATGGATAGAAACTGTTTAACTCCAATGCGCATTACATCCCTGCAAGACTGAGGGACCAACACCTCTGGCTATGGTGCCAAAAAAACTAATTTTACGAAAAAGAGATGATTTAGAGGATTGAACGAAAACAAAATGAGACGGCGGTTCACTTCAGCCCCGACAAAAAGAATAGAGAATTCGTGACCTTCAACGCTCAAGAAGTGATAAATGGATTATAAATTCCTTCAGGTCTAAGCCAGGATAATGTAAGAGCTTATATTCCTGAGATTTTAACTCCTTGTAGAATGACAAGCTACGAATAAATACAATAATACCTGGCTGTAATGAGTCTAACATCTAGAAAAATAATAAAAGATCTCACATTTCTAAAAGATCTTTTCTTTTTTAATAATCCAGAACTCTTCAGCCATATTAATTAACATACTTCTCAATCGGCCTTAATGCGTTTGATAGTTGTAGGACGCTCTTTTACTAAGATTCGATGTCCACAGTACGGACATCTTATGCCTGTGTACTCGTAATCTACTTCAACTTTTTGCTTACATCGAGTGCACTTGTAACCCATACAACAACAACCTTAAAATTTTCATTTTGCCTCGGTAATGTTCTTCATCGTGCGCAACAGAGTCTGACCAACACTAGTGAAAGGAATATATGTTCCGCCAGCAAAGGTATACTCGCATTTGCTGCATTTCCATATTCCCGTCCCCACCCTTTTCACAGTCGGACGAGCACATCTAGTACACACATGTGGGGCCCGCATGCGTTCTTCCAGATCCGCCACAAGCTTTCTGTCTTTTCTCCCATACCTGGGACCGAACCTACCTGATGATCTGGAAATTCTTCCCTTCTTAGTAAATTTTTTCACCATAGTTATAACTCCAAGAAAATACACTTCTAGTTAGAAATTATTCAACTCAAACCACTGGATAAAGGTTCAGCCATTAGATTTAGATCTTCACCTCTAATCACATTTGTAGCACGTATACCGTAATACTGGCATTTAATATTTGAGAATTTCGATAAACATTCTGATTTACAAGAATATATTATATACAAATTATATAAATATGACATAATTTTGGGGTTTATCGAAATCCTCTAAGTGAATCCTTCCAACTTATCCCTTTCTTACAAGCCCTTCCAAATATAGTTCTCTAAGTTCGGTAGCCTTTTCGCGCGCCAGATCGATTGCTTCCAGAACTTCTGCTTCAGTGAGAGAAACAGAACCCATTTTTTGCATACCAGCAACAGATCCATCTGAACTGGAAACAATTGTAAGTTTTGTCTCACAAATTGCCTCTTCATCCAGAGAAGGGTCCACCATTAGCTTTGAGCCAATTTTAGCCAGAGTCACGCCTAATGGTATCTCTTTCATTGCAAGGGGTACATTATCACCGATTCCCTGTTGCTCATTTGGAACAATAGTGGTCATAAGAGCTGCAATAGCAGCGAAACAGGAAGCATCAATAATATTTCCCTCATCATTGAGAACATGGACATCTATGAAGACTATCCATACTGATTCTCCCACCGTTACACACAGCTTTTTTAAATCAATTGCTCCCGATTCTCGGATCCCCCTATCAACTACTCTTGCCATTTCGATTGCTTCTTCTTTGGGGGGACCTGGCTCAAAATCTGGGGAAGCAATAGGGTTAAGCTCAAGGTTGGTAATAATCACACCTTCATCTAGCGAATCCGGGAAAGGAGTCCCTATCTGAAGCTTGACTCCTACGAGAACCTGGGTATCACCAAGAGTTACTTTTGCCGAACCTTCAGCTTTCGTGATAATATTTGTTTCGATTTTGATATCCCTGAAATCCTTAAATCCACGTCCATCCTGTCGCTTTCCTTTGACCATAAGATTGTAAATATAATCCTTCTTAAGCGTAGCAATAACTTCACTCATCTTTATCACCTTTGCTTCCTGATTCAGAGGGATCTTTTACTACCCGCCAGGGTCCTTTGGAATTTTCTTTTTCATATTTTTCTTCAACTTTTACTGCTTCTTCAGCATGAACCTTTTTTCGGGATTTATCTTTGAACTCAAGCTCATTTTTGGATTCAAAAGTCTTTTCTGATGTAACTTCTTCATTAATGGATTGCTCGTAAAGCGGAGTTTTATCTTCAGCAAATTCTTCAGACTCAAATGTCATTTTTTCTGCGTCAGAAGAAAAGTATTCTTCCTCAATGAGCTCAAGCTCTTCAAACTCTGTAATCTTAGGATTTATCTCTAAAGATGCTTTAAGATCAGCCTTTTCTTCGATTTCAGCTACGATAATCTCTTTTAAAGTCTTCTCCTCTACTAAGGACTCAGGTTCTTCAATTTTGTTTTTTAATTCCTCAAATTCTTGAATATCTTCAGTAACAGTCTCTTCTTCAGCGATTTTTACGAGAATATCCTCTTCAAAAAATTTGACTTCTTCATGGATTTCTTCGACTACTTTTGCCTCTGAAGCGTATCCCATGGACACTTCCGCTTCTACAACTTTGTTCTCAATATCTGAGATCTCCTCCATAGAAGTCTCTTTTGCAGGCTCTTCAATGGGAGTTTCGAACTTTCTTCTCAGAACCGCTTGTTGAATTTCGAGTATTTCCTTGCACCCTTTCCTTACAAGTTCGAGGCCTTTCTTGATTTCTTCAGATGTAAGGTGCCCATCCATCTGGAGCAGGGTAATTTCTCCATCCTGAGTCATCGCAACCGGAAAATCAGCCTCTCCAGAATTATCTTCTTCCTTGTTAAGGTCGAGCACTATTTGTCCGTCAACTTTTCCGAAGGCACAGGAAGTGATGAGACCTTTCATAGGAATTCCGGCATCTGCAAGAGCTATACTTGAAGCATTGATCGCGGCTGTCCTTGTCCCGGCATCAGCCTGAAGTACTTCTACAAAAATATCAATTGCAGTTTTTGGGAAAAGCTCAGCCATAATTACCGGTTCAAAGGCTTCTCTGGAGACTTTTGAAATTTCGATGCTCCGCCTGCTAGGACCTGGGCGAGCGCGGTCCTCAACGGAAAAAGAAGCCATATTGTACTTATAACGGATAACTGCAGTATCTGCGCGCTGCATACGACGGGGATGAGCCTCTCTCGGACCAAATACACCTACCAAGACTTTGTTTCTACCCCATTCAAGATAACATGAACCATCGGCTCTAGAAAGCACTCCAATTTCAATTTTCATGGGCCTAATTTCATCCGCTCGCCTCCCATCAAGACGCGACCCGTCATCAGTGATTAATTTTCCAGTTTTATCACTCATACAACTCATGCTTTGATCTCCAAAAAACTCCTAAAACAAATCAGCTTATAGAAGATTCCTTAAAATCTCTCATAATTCTACCAAAACTCAATTCTTTGGATCCAGCAATACGTCAATTTTCCTGTATATCTCCTCGGAATGATCCTCTTTTGATAATTTAGTGCCTTTAGGCACATTTTTAAAATCTTTTAAATTACTGGACTCTTTTTGTGCAACTCTTTCAGTTTTCAGAAAATTGTATATCCGATCTGTCAACCCGGAACGCTGTGCCTCAGCTTCGATCTTCCATAGAGCCCTGCTCAAAAGCTCCACATCTTCATCCTTCCCATCGATCCAGATTCTACCGTTCTGGCCAACAAAAATACTGCAGTTTGTTTCTTTCTTCAGCATTGAGATCATAGAACCGCCGTGTCCTATCACACGGGGAACCTTTACAGGCTCAACCTCGACAATCAGACCAGTTTTGAGTTTGTGAAAGTTTGAATCCCTCAAGCCAAGCTCAATTTTCATGGAGCTATCTACATCTCTCACCCTGATAATCATAGAATCTCCTACATTCAGAATTTCAGGCATCTCCCGGGATTCTATTCTTCTTGGATATTCGGATACATGGAATAAACCATCATAAGGAGAAGCGATGTCCATGATCCAGTTGGACGGCGTAACCACAATGACAATCCCTATCACAACGTCATTTACTGAGGGGATATAGCCTCCTGCGAGAGGAATCACTACAGCTTTGTCATCTTTGAGATTCTCAATACCACAATACGAAGAATATATCTTGTCATTCTTAACATACGTTCCATATCCGGCTTTTTTTGTGTCAGCGGATAACAGGTCACCAGGAATCACTATTTTTTTATCCATCCAATATCCTCTTATAAAAGTTTAGTTTGAGCCTCACCTTTCGTAAGATGATTTATAAGAGCGTAAAAATCAGTTTGAATTCCTGCCGGAATCCTTATAACTGCAATCCAAGAACCGTCACGCTGCCATTCTTCTTTTGTAATGGTTCCAACCTTGGAAATGTCTCCATATGCTTTGGGGGCATATAATGGAGGAATTTTCACAGCAATATTGATTTCTTCAAAACGTATGGGTATAAGTGGGCGAATAGCTTTCATTGTAATATTTACTAGTTGATCCACACTTTTTAAAGGGTCGATATGAACCTTTGCCTCATCCATAGCTTTTTCAATCCTTGCGGGAGGATGAGGCGTTCTTGTCTGGGGATTTATAGCATTCTTGGAAATAGTATAGATAACCTTTCTCTTTTTTTCCTCAAGCATGCATCTTCTCTGCTCAGCTGTAAGCTGAAGTTCTCCATTTTTCAGGATCAAGGCAGCAATCGCAGAGAGGTCAGTAGTCTCAAAAGATTTGATAATATCAGATTCTGCTGCACGATCTCCTCTGTTTGCGTCTTCGAAGATTGTTTCAACTGCCAGGATGTCTTCTAGATTTACTTCTTCTCCTCGTTTGTAGGCCAGAGCTCCTTCTGACTCGACCAGGATTTCGAAATGTTTGCTGCCTCTTTTAAGCCTTGCAGTAACTGCCTCATCCAGGGACACCATTTCCAAATACCTTCTCCAAACAATAATTGTGAGAATAAAAAATTCTCTGAGTATTCATTTCTTGAAAACTAATATAACTTTTTATTCTTTGTGTTCAGCCTCTCTGTGTTTTGCAAGGATCTGCTGAACATATTTCTCAACTTCTTCAGGAACCAATTTCCTGAATTTCTTATCCTGAAGGGAGACAATACCCACTTCGAGGGTTGCAGCTTCGAATTTACCTTCAGCAGCTCTATAGAGCGCATCCATCCCGAGGAGAATAGCTGCATCAATATTCATGTCTGTTCTGTAATCAGCCTCAAAAACTTCAACTACTGCGTTTCTGCCTGCTCCAATAGCTGTTGCCTTGTATTCCAGAAGAGCACCACTCGGATCAGTTTCAAATAGCCTCGGGAGATTGTCATTCACACCTGCAATAAGAAGTGCAGTACCGTAGGGACGAACACCTCCATACTGTGTGTAGGTCTGTTTATGGTCGCAAATTTTTTTGGAGAGAACCTCAACGCCTATGGGTTCATCATAAGAAACCCTGTTGACCTGTGATTCTACACGGGCCCGATCAACAAGAGAGCGGGCGTCTGCCACAAGTCCTGAAGTTGCGGCTCCGATGTGATCATCAATTTGGAAAATTTTTTCTATTGATTCAGTTTCCACAAGCCTGCTCGTAATTCTCTTATCAACCAGCAGCACTACCCCATCAGCTGCCTTGATTCCCACGGCTGTTGTTCCCCTTTTAACTGCCTCGCGGGCATATTCTACCTGAAAAAGTCTTCCATCGGGGCTAAAAACAGTAATTGCCCTGTCATAACCCATTTGTGGTGCCATCTGCATATTCCATATCTCCCTTATTATATATCTATTCTTGTTGTTCCCAATCTTCCCGGCAAATAACCGGTATTATTTCCTTTTAGGATCTCTACCCGCAGAGTCATCAGCTAAATAAACGCCTTCCAAAAAAAGGCTTTGGTCAGTGATCACGAAATTGTGCGGATATCCCGAAAATTCAGGGGCTTAAAGCCCCAGACCCTTCATTCATGTAAGGAAAACGACTTTTGATCCACTATAACGTATTTCTTCCTTATTAGAGTTTTTAACCTTTTATTCGGGACTTCAAATCCTGACAGCTTTTTTAGATGAAACCAGCGAAAACACACCAGGTAAAGGGAATTCAAAGGCACTTTTACCCAATAAAATGCGTTCCCCAAATTGCGACATGGATTCACGTATTTAAGGGAGACCATTTTTATTGCTTTTGAGGTCTAGTTCCGATGTTAACCAATCCGTTAGTAAAGTGTATTTACTCAGTTATAATGCTTGTGAGACCCATGTATTTCTAGTACATAAAATCGAGCTTTGATAACCTCATTGAGATTTAACTTTTCATATTTTTCAATGAACTCGGATTTCAGGCCTACTTTCTTATCAGAATCTCACTCAGCTACAATTAACTTTCAGAAATTCCGCACAAGCTACATCACTGTCAATCAGTCCTACTAATCAATATGTTACACTAAATTATACTCATTAATTGTTGTATATATTAAGCAGCTCCATGGCTGAAGATTCAATGTAAACATAAAAATAATAACAAGAAAAGCTGCCATTTTATTTTCCTGAATCTTCCATATTTTATTCCTCAACCATTTTGAATTTAGTCTCAATTTTGGGCTCAAAGACCTTATGTATTTGGAGGAATTTTTCAGTAGCTCTTTTAACTGTACCTGAAATCCCAAATATGTGCAAAGTTGCTCTCTTCCCATTAATCCGAGTGATAGCTGCCAGAGAAGCTCTAGTTTCTTTTACTCTGGTATTGGAGCACTGGATAATACCTTTCCAGTCTTCAAATCCCAAGATTTTAACATCGCATTCACTTGAGATTACATCTCCGAGAAGTGAGGAAGCAGAGGACATGATCTCCTTTACCAAATCGCTCCTGCCTACAGGTCCCTCGGAAATCAGCTCAAAAGCTATATAGCGTTTTTTCCCACGAAGCGAAGGAAGCAAGCGTTTCAAAAATAATCACACTCTTCAAGCACTTCGATGCCTTCTCTTATATGGCCAGATATATTATGTTTCCTTAAAATGATTTTTTCAGGTACAGTACACATAGCTTCAAGAGCTTCTTCCTCTTCAAGCCCGCATATTTCAGCCATAGCAAGTGTTTCCATTGGGGAACGAAGATCAAAACAGGACATTGCGCTGCTTGAGAGTACGAGAGAAACATCGTATTTCCTTGCAAGGTCTAGGTTTGCCCTGAGAGCCGATAAAAGACTGATACGTCTTGAACCCCTTGAATGAAGGAAAGGCCTCAATGTCAGGCCTATTGCAACCCCGTTTTCAGCTGCTGCCTTTGCAAGCACCTGATTTAGCCCGCTGCTCTTATCAAAAGACGGATGATTCAATATATCTACTCTGGGGTTTTCCAGCGAAACCTTGTTGATAGCCTCTGAACCTCCGTGTACTATCAAGACATCCACCGATTTTCTGAATTTACCTATCAAACTGTTAAGTTTCGAGGGATTTTCTTCTATGAGCTCAATTCCTCTGAAAATTTCAAATCCGTTGGTTGAGATAAGTAAAGGCGGTGATTGAGGAAGTTTATCCGAATGGTTTGCAATCACAATCCCACTGTACCCGAAATACATGGCAAGAGTCGCAAGTTGTTCAACAGTATTATCCCCATCAGGAATTGCATGAACGCAAAAATCATAAAATTTTGGCTTACCCAAAAAACTCCTCCAATATGGCTCCAGCTTTTCCCCTACTCTTCGGATATGTCTTGATCTTGACTTTTACAGTGATTGCATTCGAAGAATCAGTTAGCTTTACCTTCTGCAGGTACGCAGCCTGCTTATCAAAGCGGAGATGGAAAACCTGATCATTGTCCAGCCTCTCCGGCATTTCTTTCCTGAGCCGTGCTACATCCTCCTCCAAAAAATGTTCCCGGACAAAACTAGCAAAACATAGACAATCTGCCTTCCTTTTAACCTGCAAGCTCAATATGGTAATTGGATTTCCATGATGCCCCTCAGAATGAAGCTCTTCAATCAACGCCCTATCTCGGACACTGGTGCTTGATACAAAAAATTTTAGAGCCTTCCGGACTCTGAATACGTCTTCTGTTGCGTGGGCAAGCGCACGCAGTGTTATGTAATGAATCACTTACCTCGACTCTTATGTCCACGGATGCTTGGCCTGGTTTTTTCAGTGCCCTTACCTCGTGTAGACATACCTCTCCCCTTAAGACCGGCACTAGTCTTGCCTCTTGTAGCTCTACCCCTAACAGACGGGGCACAGATCCAATTAAGATTCTTGTCACTCTTTATTACAGGATGATGAGGATCTACAAGGATAGCTTCAAACCATATGTGCTTTCCATCCTCACCCACCCAGTAAGAGTTCAGAAGCTCAAGGTTAGGGTACTTACGGTCTGCACGAGCTTCAGCAATCCTCTGGATGCTCATGCCACCTGTGATCCTATTCTTTCCCATTTTCTGTGTTCTTCTTCCACGGTTGAATCTCGTTTTACCAAGTCCTCCACGACGTACCTTTATCCTGGCAACAATTATACCCTGCTTAGCTTTATATCCAAGAGAGCGAGCTCTGTCAATCCGTGTGGGTTTTTCTATTCTGGTCACAGATCCCTGTTTTCTCCAAATTTGCAAGCGCTCCCATCGGAGCTCTTTCACATACGTCTCTTCAGGGTTTTTCCATGCATCCCGTACATATCCATAAAAAGATTTTACCAATTAAAACACCAAGTTTCATTTATGTTTCACGGTTCAACCCTGTCTGCAGGGTCACACTCCAACGGGAACTAATCCCGAAAATGAAACATGCGATACAAAGGAATAATCTGATTTAAAGCTTTGCCCCCTCAAAGACATTTTAAAAGCAAATAATTCTTCAAAAAAACTTAATAGAAAAGGAAAAAGGGAGAAAGAAATGTAGGGACTTAAACAATTATATATTAATTATATAATATTGCCTCTCTGGCCGACCACTCATTATATGATTCATGTTTTAACAGATCTAAATGTTAGTAGAGCCCTTAATGTCCACTTTGAATCCATAATTCCATAATCTTTTGCAGGTGTATTTTCGCATTTGACTTTTTTCATCTTCATATACCAATCCACATGCACTCTACGTAAGGTAAAATGGGTACATTAGAACACCATTTACATGTCAAGAACTCTATTTTCTTCGAAAACTAACATGAAATTTTCAGATAACAGGCACAAACAAATTAAAATTTTTTTTGCTTCAACTTTTTTGACTATTGATTGCATCATTACCTTGGGAAAGATGTTATCTCATATTTGGTTTTTCAAAACCTTTATAAAATTAATCAATGAATGCCATCAAAGGCTCAAATGGAACTTTGGTAAAGTATGCCAAATTGCCTTTTATGCATCACCATTGTCCAAATAAATTTATGAATTAGAATTGAAATAAAAATGAAAGATAAATCTGAATCCTCTGATATCTATTTTAACTTAAATAGATGCATCTAATTACTTACTGCTGGAAAAAGAAAAAGCAGAATCAACAGCCAATAGTTAATGAAAAATCAACTAATTAAAATTTGCCAATTTAATTAATATAAAGATGGTTTATTTGATAGTTCTTTATTAAGGCTGAATAGTTACAAAAATGGTTCCAAAGAACTCCAAGAGTGAAAAAGAACAATTAATCAAATAAAGAATTTAAAAGAATTAGGAACTTTCAGAATTCCTATTCAATAATTTGGGGATACGATTGAAAATCGAAATAACTGAAAAAAATTATTGAAATAATCTTTTTTATAAATTTCGTAAATAATTAAGGCTTTGAATTCCTTCTTCAAGCGAACCCATCTCAGCAACAAAGACCCCTTTATAGTCTGAAAGCCTTTCCATGACTAATTTCCAGTTTATATTACCTCTTCCTAAAGACAGATGTTCATCTTTTTTTCCCATATTATCGTGAATATGCACATGGGATATTTTTTCAGAGAGGAGATCCAGAAAATCATTCACAAGCCCAACTGTGTTTGCGTGCCCCACATCAAAGGTAAAACCCACGTTATGGCTTCCGATAGATTCAAGCATCTCAAGTATTTCATCAGGATATTTCCCGAAAATTTTTGGAAAATCGGGCATATTTTCAACAGCGATGAGAATCCCAAAATCCGCCGCAAAGTCGCATATTTCCCGGATTGAGGCCAGATTAGTCAGGTACGCTTCCTGCGGAACCTGTACTCCATAATGGGAAAGATAACCAGGGTGAATTACAGCCAAGTTTATATAGTTGGAAGCTAGGGTAAGGTAATGTTTCATCTGCCTGAGGACTTCTGCCCTGATTGAATTGTTAAGACCTGCCAGATTCATATCCGAGAATGGCAAGTGTAGAGTCAGTTCAAGACCAGTAGTCTCATAGATATTTTTTAAATTCTGGATATTTTTGCTGTTCAAGCACTGGGATCCCTCCTGTAAGATCTCCCAACCAGTATACCCATAGTCTTCGAGCTTATAAGCCCATTTGAAAGGATCTGCGATAGCTACATGCGATGAAAAACTGATTCTTTGCAATTGCATGAAGATAATTCATTCCTTTTCATTAATTAATATAAGTTTATACGTGGGAATTGACATATAGTTAACTAAGTTAAGTTAGTTTAATGAGACCTTTCAATGAGCTTCAACAGAGCATTAGTATACATACAAAGAGATAATAAATATAGAGAATTATAGCCATACAGAATTTGAGAAGCTTGAGAAAATCTTAACCCTTTTCCACATAATCCATTTCCACCTCAACAATCGGTATACCTCCTTCAGTAATGGGCAAAAGCCACTCTAAAAGTCTTTCCATTTCTTTCTGAGACTCAGCCATGATAACGATTTCAATATATCCGAGAGATTCGTTTTGAACAGAAATACTGGGGACACCAACAAAAGCAGCCTGTTTGTTTAGCAAGAAACGGACCGAAAGACTATCATTGGATAAGTTTTTACTGAAAACTTTATTGCGGATACTATCTATAATCTCTTCTCTTCGAATTAGCCCATGCAGAGTTTGCAAGAGATCAAGCCCTCCTTCTCCAGAAACAAATAAACTATGAGAATCTCCTAGCTCAGGTTTAATGATCTCAGTAGTCTTTTTTTCGAGTGGTATGTTAGTAAAAAGAGCCGAAATTGCTCGAAGAACTTTTTCGGGGTCCTCGGTAGGATACACAACTGCTGAAACTTTAACATGTATCATAAATTTGCTCCAATATCGAAAAGGAGTTTATTTGCAGGGTTGTAATGGATTATTAAATTGAATCTTGTCCAGAAGAATTGGTTTGGCATATTTGACCCTTTGAGCTGTGTAACGAGTCTAAATCGGAGTAGTTACTCAAAACCTCGACAACGTTCTTTTTAAAAACATCCAGAGTGAAGCTGTTCTCAATTTCAATATTTGATGCCTCTATAGCTTCTCCCATACCCCAACCAAGTTCTCGCTTATCTCGATGACGGAGTTCTTCTATACTGTTCATATCATCGCTTCGACCTCTTTTTTGGACTCTAGAAAAGCGAATTTTAATCGGAGAGTAAATAGAAATAAGGACAAAACCTATTCCAAATTCTCGCCTGAAGCATTCCACCTCGGCAATTCCGCGTACCCCATCCACAACCACAAATTCAGAATTCATTTTTCTGATGTGAAAAACGCAGCATCTGGCAACTACATCCATGCCTTCACATTTGCGGAGGTCCGCTGCAACCATTCCAGTGTTAGAGTCATTGGGTTCAAGCTCGCGTTTTAATACCTCTTCCCTGATCACATCACCCATATTAACAACGGGAATGTTCATATGAGTGGCAATTCTTGCAGCTTCTGATTTTCCAGAAGCTGGCATGCCTACGAATGCTATTATTTTCATCAAAGATTACCTTTTAACCAAATATTATACTTGAATTATATACGAATAGAAACTTGATTCAATTAAACCTAATCTCAAACCTGAGTAGAGCTTGAATAATTAATTGTATAACAGAGAACCTAACTTTAGTATATAAAAATGGTATAATCGTATTCAAACCACAGGATCATATATAGTATTTCCTGAAAAATTCAGTAGTACCTAATTTCATTATTTCCGAAACCATTTCTACAAATTGAATAAAATCCACAAAATTACTGAACTAATTGAATGGTTGACTACAAAAGCGAAAAATTAATCCACTTGGTATAGACACAGCAAGTTTTCTGTCTGTGAAGCTCTTAAATTAGAATTTAAACTTAAAAATGTATTCTCCCCCTCACTAATTTTAGTCATTCATTATTTTTATTCGACAGATGCAACATTAAATAGTATAAAACTTGTCACACTCATACCTAAAAACAGTTTGTTATATAGGGAAGTCATCTTCGAAAGCTCTCAAGATGTTCTTATTCCAGACAGCACAATTATTCCTCTTTTATCCCCTTTAACAGACAAGTTTCCAGCAGCAATAGCAAGACAAGTAGCTTCAGGAGTGAAGGGGAGAATTATGATAAGTGCAGTTGCTAACGAACCTAAAATCGGTCATCGTACTTTAAAAAAATAGCTGAAATAAAAGTATTAAAAAATAGGCCCCTGGATCAAAGAGTTTGTTCTTCTAGTTGAATTTGGTTTTTTTTAAAATAAATAAAATATTTGTGAAAGTTGAAGAATGGTGGATATTTTGTTTCAAGGATTAAGGAAATATGAACCCTTTGTTGTTTCTGTTAAAGAGGGAGTTTTTAAGACAAAAAATAAAATGTTAGCTTGCAAACATATTAGTAAGTTCATTAAGCAACTTTTTAGGAAAGATCTTGATACTGTTGTGAAAATAACATTGAACGAAGCATATAATACGGCAAGAAAAAAAATGGAATGAAAATCCCTCTTGTTACAATATTGAACAATGAAGAGGAAAATAATCACATATATATAAAATACATGTCAAATATTATAACAAATATCCAGAAAAATATCTTAGATGCGAAAGAGATTACAAAATTGAATTTAGAGCCGCCTTTCAAAAATTAAGACATAAAATACTCATTTGATGTTCTTGATGCAAAGAATGAACAGGTAATTGAAACTATTATATGGACAGCAATATTAACATTAATCGTTAGCAGAAAAATATATTATCTTATAAGTAACAATACTAATAAGCATGAAAAGATGTTGCTATAGACGTAATTGATCTTGAGTACAATATTTGCAAATGATGTATCAAATTTGATGAGTATGATACAGACAAAAATGTGGAATTAAAAGAAATTATGAAACTGTAAAGGAAGTATATGAAATCCAAGCGTAAGATCCATACGTAAACACAGAAAAATTCAGAAGAATAGTTTGAATGAAATATGAAAAAGCTGAAAAGAAGAAAATACTCCTGAGATATAAAAGTAGATCGCTAACCGATGATCGAATAGCAATTTTAGAAAACGAGTTGAGTTTTAAGAATTAAAGTTTGAATTTCAGGAGAAAATATTTTATAAAATAAGGAAAAGGCGAGAAAATCTAATCAAATAATTATTCTCAAAAAAGTGAAATCGGGGATTTACATGAAAAAAGATATTAGTATAAAAATCTATTCAAATATAATAAGAAAATTAGTAATTTTCACTCAATTTCTGGTTTTTTTCTTGGTTATAGGCTCATCAATAGCGATGGCTTGTACAGGATTTTTAGAGGAAAACAAATCATATGATATTCACAAAAATATTGTAAACCAAACTGAATTTTCTCCAAAACTTGGACTTGCACCAGAAAATCCTAAGTTTATCGAATACCAGAATAATAAAAAATTGAATCAAAAGGCACAGTCTCAAAGTGGACACAAACCTGGTTTTATACCCTCACCTGTAGATTTAAGTCATTTACATTAAGAAATGATAACAAAATTCGTGACTATATTTTATCTAGTTAGCATGAAAGCACATTAGAAGTCTTCATCACGGAATCTTCCAATTTCCTATATCTATAGAGAATTCAGATTTACCGCTAATTTTTTCTTCGTGGAAATACTGTCCAAATCTTTCCTGCCAATTTCTGTATTTGTCCCTATTTTTTCTTTTCTGGTTCATTATTCTTTGAATTTAAAAATAGTTTCAGCTATCCTTAAAATATTCCATTTATTTTCAATGTCATCAACTGATAGAGATTATAACAAAAATAATTACACAACATCTTCAGATTCACTCTTTTTAACATTAATGACAAGAACTTTTCCTGCTTTGATATCATTTTAATTACTTCATAAATTAATTCCCATACAGCTCGTTTTGAGCTAATCTTCTTGTTTCTTAATATATCACCAATTTCCATATGATGTTGTTTTACTGCTCTTTTAATTGTTGCATCAGAACCTTTTGATTTTGCCTCAAAGTATCCTCTGTCTCTTTAAACAACTTCATTTTTTTTGATTAAATCTACCCAAAAATCATTACGTTATGCAATTGTTGTCTTGAATCTTCTGATCAGCTCATAATCCCTTTTAATAGTATGCTATGAAGTTTACATCAAAAGTGTTACTTATCCCCATCTTTTATCTATTTTCCATCTCTACCTTCCCTTTTTTTACTTTATTTTCTCGATGTTTATCCGCTTTTGTATATCCAAAATCTGAATGGATAACAGTAGAATCCTAAATCTTTCCAGTTTCATTTTCAAACCAAGGCAATTAAGTTGACTTTGCAACTGTGCCCATATTTCTTCTTCTTTACAGTTACCAATGGTTATTTTTCTGGATGACCAGACTGTGGTTTTGTCTAGGATGCGATCTGAAAAACCAAGAAATTTCCTGAAAGAAATTCTATCAATACAATGTTTCCCAAGTTCAAAGTCTGAAAGACCATGACATTGCTGTAAAACAAAAATTTTAACCATGATGATTACTTCAGCTACATGTCTGCCTCAGTAAACTGTTTTGTAAAAATATATAGACTCAAAAATGATACGAAAAAATTTTCAATCAATTCAGAAATCAATTTCAGCAAGTTCGTCTCCAACTGACTTGTCATGCTTGTGAGTCTTTACATTATTAAGTTTTACATCGTAAAGCTTTGAAGGAAGCTATTAAATCATGAAGGAAAACTAAAACTGAATCGATACACTAAAATAAAATATAAAACAATGTGTTGAAAAACAGTTTTTGAGAGCCAAAAATGCTGTTTTAAAGAAACCTTAATTTTCAGGTATCTTCTAGCAGCTTTTTTACGGTTTCAAGCACAAGGATTGCATCTTCCTTTTTCACGTCGACTTGTCTGACGATACAAACATCTAGAATTGATTTTCTCTTCTCTTCCGGGATCAGACCTCTTTTTGTTCCTTCCTTTATAAGTCCAAGATAGCTTCTGTCCGGATAATATGTGTTAACCGCAAGCTTCAGGAGATCATTATGCTCTTTTTTACTTACAACTCCGGCAGCCACAGCGACTTTCAAGGTTTCTCTTATATTAACCAGGGGCACGGAAATAGGTTCAAAAGTATCAGGGTTGGTGCTGACTGCTATCTCATCATCTGATTCAAATGTTCCGTCCCTGTACCACTCGTAAACTTTTCCTACCCCTATCATCCCGTGGGTATCCAGTTCCGAGGCTCTGAGGGCTCCCATGCTGGAGCCTCCGATGACTTTTACTCCTGCATTGAGGGCGGATATAATCTCCCTGTGTCCTACTGCGGCTCTGTCAAAAAAAATCCCATCTATGATCCCTATGATCTGATATCCTTTCTGGACGAATATTTCAAGCTGGAACCTGCATACAGGAGGCTGGTAATTTACCCTCAATATTTTTTTTGCATCCTCGTGACTGATGCTGTTACCTGTAAAGATTACTGCTCTTGATTTCATCGTCTTTTCCATGACTTATCATTTATATCCCTGGAAAAATATTTCTTCTGCCCGGAAGCAATTCTTTTTCCTTTTCGATCACGATCAATAGTGAAAAGCTCAAAGCCAGGGATAATTACTCTAACAACCGGAACTGCAACTTCTTTCCTTGAGAGGTCAACTACTAGTACTTTTTCGGCAATGCCCCTAAGCTTTTCGAGTATCAAATCGATGTTTTCTGCAGGACTTTTTCTGGATAGATCTTGCACTTCAGAGAGGGAAACTTTTTCTCCTTCTTCGAACCAGAAATAGTTCAGGCGCTTCATTCGATCGTAGCCTACACTTCTGATAAAACCTTCTCTATCCGTATCCTCCCTTGCCCCCTGGATCTGAACTACCCGCGACTGAGCAGCTTCAGTTATAGCCCTTAAAACCGCAGTTTCAGGTTTTAGGTGGGAACCTGCTCCCATGACTAGAAGAGCTGGATCTTTCAACTTTACATCATCAGTTGCTGCAATCACTGTTGGAATTCCAATATCTGTGGGAACAAGCCAGATCTTCAACTCTATTTCCGCATCTTTGAACTTTCTGGCAATCTCATAGAGATGGCCATCTTCTTTAGTCAGCAATATTTCTTTTCCAAGGTTGCGTGTAAACTGAGCTATACTAATTGCATCTCTTTCTATGACCTCAAGCATTCCATGCAGTATAGCTTCTTCAATTACGTTCCCAGATGCTAACCCATTGGTATTACTCAGAAAAAGTTTATGACATTGACCTGGTGCATCATAGGGATGGTAAACCGCATTTGCGCTTACGAACACTTCTTCTTCGTTTATTAAATCGTACGCTCCCACCCATTCAAGTAAGGACTGGGGAATATAGGGCTGAGGCAGAAGGAGGGTCTTTGGATCCAGTACATTGAAGCTTTTTATGGCTTTGGCATAGGATTCGACTAGAGCTGGAGCTGAAATGCCTTCTGCAATGTTTTCATTCAGGCCCGGCTTTTCTGCCAGACAGCGCTCAAAACTCTCCATTATAGCCGAAATCCGAGCTCTCTGCTCGGTCGAACCCTTGCCTGAGTATATACTGATCGCTCCCTGAGCGGCACTGGGGCGGATTGCCGAAAAAATAGGGATTCCTAGCCTGTCCAAGTTTGTAATGTCTGCAATTCGAGTAACACCTATCTTTTTTATCTTATCTTTAGTGTTTTCCAGGGTTGTAGCTTCATCATACACTCGCTGTGTACCTTCAATATATGAGAGAGACCTGTCAATTTTAATCTCGGCCATAGTTAGAACCTTCTTGTTTCATGTATATGTTTTGTGATTTTCCGAATCTTGAATCTTTTTCGATTTTACATAGTTTTTATGTAAACTTTTTTTTGGTGAATAAAATCTAAACAGAATAGTGCTATATATCCCATTTTCCACAGATGTACACATATGTAGAATTTGTTTACCTTTTGGCCACAATTATTTATTGAAAGTCAGCTTAATTTTTAAGCTACTTCCATATTGATAAATACATGGCATTTTTGTGTACATCTAAAGAAAGTGGATATGAAGAAAATAGGAACACAAAGCCTATTTGTGTATTATGAAGTTTACGATTCTGTCAAATATGGGTTAAATATCTTTTTTGTCAAAAAATTTGGTGGTCCACCAATAATGAGTTGATGTTTATCCAGAAAAGTCACATACTTGCTCTTTACATCTCATTTTCTGCAATGTGAAGTTTTTAGGACTAAATGCAGAAAATAATTCTGAAAACTTAACAATCTATTTTTGGAGGATGTTTTCCAAAAAATCAATAAGAGCAGCATGATCTCTGAACACAAGATCTGCATGTTGCAATTTATCAGGCTCAAGTGTGCTTGCAACTGCAACACAATAGATTTCAGCTCTTTTCGCGGCAGTGATACCCAGAGGTGAATTCTCAATTACAATGCACTCATTTTTAGCAATATCAAGTTTTGCAAGGGCTTTGAGGAAGGGGGCTGGATCAGGTTTTCCGCGCTCAAAATCTTCTCCGGTGATGATAACTCCAAAACAACCTAAAAAAAACTTATTCATAACTTTTTCAACCACGCTGCGGCTTGACCCGGAAACTGCAGCGAGCTTGAAATACCGTTTCAATTTCTTGACGCAATCTGGAATGCTTTTAAAGGGTTTTATCTGATCAAACTCAAATATTTCGCGTTTCTTATTAACCAAATACTCGAAATACGAAGGCTCAGGCTCTTTTCCAGCTTTTTGAAAAATTGCTTTAATTATCGCTCTTTCGTTTGAGCCTTCTAGCGCATAAATATCATCCCTAGTAATATGAATGCCAACTTCATAAAAAACATTAGCCCATGCATCGGCATGAAAGCGCATGGAGTCCACAAGAACCCCGTCTACATCGAAAATAATTGCTTTCAACATATGTTATATAGATTAACTAATTATATATATGAACATTTTATTATTCAACTTGTGTTGATCAATTTCGTGAGTTTTCTACTACTAACAAAGATTATACCGTAATGATAATTGGTTGTATGCTGATTTTGCTGCGAAATCACTAATGTCAAGAAATCATTGTACAAGAATTTTTGATTGGTTTTCTCCCCTTTAAGGGATAAAAACAACTTTTTGATTTTTCAGTTGTTGTATATGTTTTAGTAAAAACTGTTTACTTATCTCTATATTTAGATAAAAATTTTCTCAATTTTTGGGTGAAATAGAGTAAATGCACAAGTATTGATACAGAAAACTATGCCTATTTTAGGATCACTCCAGCTACATTTCATGAGAAGTATATCTCCATAAGATATGGTTCTATTTGAAATTTGTTAATTCTATCGATTTTTGCCTATGCTTTTCTTAACTCAATCATTCTATTATATAGGAATATACAAGTTTTCAACGACTTATGTAAATAAATGAAAAAAAATGGTAAGAAACGCATAGGTAAAATCTAGTAAATCCTAATGCTGTAGATTTCAGATTGAAGCAAAAACGAGGAAAGTATCTTATAAAAATCAGTTTTTTAAGTATAATATAGTTGTCATCTTACCCGAAAATCTAGTTTTTCCCTCTAATTTTTAATGACTATAATGTCAATAAGTGTCGAGACTTAGTCTGAACACTAATTCTTGATTTAAGAATGCCACAACCACCTGACTTCCGCTTTTTAGCTTTTTATTATTCCTTTCCCTCTATTTGTTAGTTCTATATTCCAGTGATTCTCAAAACTCTGAAAGTGACACTATGATAAGGAATCAAATTATGTCTAACGAATTCAAGCCTACTTTAATAAAAGTTAACCCAAATATAATCTGTGCAATTCCCAAAATGCGAATGATTAAAAAATAGTAGTTACTGTTAATGAAATATTTTGAGTTCTCTATAATTAACGCTACAATTACCTTTGATCCTACAAGAAAACTATAGAAACCAATAATAAATAAAATTGTAGCCCAAACATGAATACTGAAACTCTTAAAAATTATTGGTCCACCTATCGAAAGCCAAAATATGTATGGATGTGGATTTACAAAGTTAACAATAATTCCCCTTTTAAGGCCAGCTTTTTTGTTTAACTTAAATTCAGCGCTTTTTTGCTTGATTTTCACAGATTCTATTCCTGAATATATGAGATACGATGCACCGAAAAATGCAATAATTCCGATAATAAAATTATAGCTAGTCAAATATGACAAAATAAATAATATAGATAATACTATTGGCAAGTCAGTAATCAAAGGAGATATCGCAACCTTTATTCCTTCCCATTTGCCGTGTTGTAGAGTCTCAGAAATAGTTATTGTTTAATAGTGGACCTGGAGATATTCCTGAAGCAAGGCCAAGAAATGATCCTAAGGCTAAAAATTCAATAATCTCTAACATGCGCATTCTGCCTTAATTTTAGATTCCAGTTTTAATTCAAGAAATATCCATTACCACTGAATAAGCTACTACTTTTATACTCCAATATATAAAATATAACCTTACAAATCAAACTCATTCTCTAATAATTTAAAAATATGGTAATTCGTAAAAAATATTTTTTTTGCTATCACTCAAAGAATATGTATTTTATGCAATAAAATTTAATAAGTATAATTGTGTATTATTAAATTGATGAAAGAGGACCAAGCTAGCTTTACTGCAATGTTGGTAGCCTACATGCGTGCTTATCATGCAATGCATGATACCCCTAAAATTTTTGATGATTTTCTTGCCTACCGTTTGATACCGGAGGACAAACGAGCACTAATTGAACAATACTTGAGTGGGTGGAATGAACAGTTAAATGACACTGAGCATGCTAAATTGCGTTCTGACCATACAACATCATCATCCTTAATGCAAGTAATTAATAATATTATTAATGAACAGAAATGGGCAGCACAACTTTTCAGCCGTTCGCGGTATGCGGAAGACACCCTAGAAAAAGCTATCAAGCAAGGGGTAAAACAGTATGTGATTCTCGGGGCAGGAATGGATACCTTTGCATTCAGGCAACCTGAAATGATGAAAAAGTTGGAAGTGTTTGAGGTTGACCATCCTGCTACACAAGAATTTAAGCTTCATCGACTTGCTGAGTTGGAATGGAAACATCCAGCAAAATTACATTTTATTCCTATAGATTTCACGAAGGAAAGTCTGGTAACAGCACTAACTAGCTCATCATCGTATGATCCAAAAGTTAAAACCTTCTTTAATTGGCTTGGTGTCACTTACTTCTTGACCAGAGATGAAGTATTCACAATATTTCATTCCATCACGGAAATTGCTCCTGCGGACAGCACTATTGTTTTTGATTACCTCGATACCGATGCATTTATCTATGAGAAATCGTCTCCACAAATGCAAAAATCATTGGAGTATTTGAGAAAGATAGGCGAACCGATGATTACTGGCTTCAATCCATCAACGTTAGCTGAAGATATCGCAAGTTTGGGATTTCATCTCCAGGAAAATTTGAGCCCAAAAGACATCGAAAGACGTTATTTACAAGGACGCACTGATGGATATCAAGTGCATGAGCATTTATACTTTGCATGTGCAGTTGTCGAATAACCAGGCACAGAATATATTTCCCTACGTAAAGACAGCAAATTTTGTCATTAATTTGTTACTCAACTCTTTTCCACTTTGTGCCAACTCAACAAACACATTATGGGTTTCTCACTATATAAGAGAATTTTATCAAGCGATACTTTATAGTAAGTTTTACCGAGATCGATATCTTTCATACATGCTACTCAAGTTAAATGATCAGATTTCTTATATCTTCACCAGAAGATGCTGTTGTTATTGCTCATTAGTTTAATTTCTTGTAAAGAGAGTTTGCTATTATCTAGTGGATCCAGATGAAGATCACCATCACTACAGTATCCAGCAGAGTGAAAAAAGAGATTTATCATATATGCTTATTCAATCATATCATTTCTATATATAAGCGGAAATACAAATGCGATCTGTTAACCTATATAAAGCATTAAAGACCAGCTGCTATATAAAGAGTCGGCCCCATAAATATTATAGAAAAACGAAAAAGAGGAGTTAGGTATGAATAGTAGTATTTTCAAGAAGATAATGGTTGCAACCGATGGTTCAGAACTAACAAAAAAAGCAGTTGATTCAGCAATTGAAATTACAAAGTTAAACGAAGCAAAGTTGTATGCTGTACATGTAGTCGCTCCAGGAGATTTTGCGATAACTCAAAATGAGCCAAGAGATGCAGAATGGAAAAAGGAAATTAAAGAGCATCTTACAACACAAGGTAAGGAAGCTACGGCTTATGTAGAGAATGTTGGAAAAGCTGCAAATATTGAGGTAGAATCTGTAATTCTTGAAGGAAATCCTGCGGATGAGATTGTCGATTTTGCAGAAAAAAATGAAATTGATCTTATCGTTATGGGTACACTTGGAAAAACAGGGATAAAGAGGTTCCTACTCGGAAGTGTAGCCGAAAATGTGGTTAGACACTCAAAAAAAGCAGTCCTTGTTGTAAGGAGAGATTGAGGGTTTTAGATGGGAATTGTTGATTTTAAGAAAATAAGGATTGCTACCGACGGTTCAACCTGCTCCGAGTTGGCTGCCGACAAAGGTATAGCGTTTGCTAGATTGAGTGGTGGAACGGTTTATGCAGTCCATGTATTGTCAAAAGCTTACTTATCTGCTATGGATGAGAGTGCCTATTCTGCTGTTGGTACGAATCCTTATTGGGAATCGATAAAGGAGGCGTTTCAAAAACATTGGCATTAGGCTTTAGAGTATGTAAAAGATTTAGGAAAGATTAAAGGAGTTAATGTAGAATCTGTCATGCTTGAAGGAAATCCTGCAGACGAGCTGATCAGGTATGCTGAAGAGAATAAAATGGATATTGTTATTATGAGTACTCTCGGAAAGTCAGGAATAGATAGATTTATTCTGGGTAGCGTAACAGAAAATAGTCTCCGCCACTCGAAAGTTCCTGTTATGGTTGTGAAGAAAAAGTATAAGCCATGGGCTGAGTGCAAGTAAACAATAACTTGTGGTGTAAGCCAAATAAGGAAACTAATCATCTAATAACCACCTAACTTAGTCATATCAGATGAAGTGATTTGAGGTATCGGATTATGAAATATAAGGCGCTTCGCTATTTCAAGTGAATAATTTAAAATCATTTTCTAAATGCTGCATAATATATGTGATATTTGGAAACAGCTATTTAGGGAAATGACATTCATTATCGATGTTAATTTATTAGTGTAGTTACTTTTCAACTGAAAAATTATTTTCAACCCACACAAAATAGCGAAGAGCCAGAATATTGTTTATGTGTCAATAAACTCGATTATTCAATATCAGATAGAATGTACTTATTATGTCATGTTAATAGCTCAATAAATACAAAAAAAGTACAATCTGCAATTGAAGCACAAAATCAAATGCAATAGGATTGCAATCAAACTCTTTTTTAAACAATTATAGACTTAATGCAGTTGATTTTTCAATTCAACTGCTTAAGCCCTAATTAGGTTATGCTTGTTTTTTCTGCTACTGTGAACCTCATAGTGAATTCAGCCCCGTTGTTCCTTTTAAGTTCAAATTCTCCATCTAACTGATCCATAAGGGAAGCTACCAGCTGGAATCCTAGACTTTCAATATCTCCAAACTCAAGGTTTTCAGGTACTCTATCCCATCATCTGAGACTGTTAGAATGAAACTGGTACTATTATAATTTTCAAGTTTTTAATAAAATTCAAATTGCATGGCAATAATTGAACTAGCTTGCAACTTTTAAGACATTTGTCCACATAAAAATACCATTTTTTGATGCTACTATGTATTATTTTGGTAATCTTCCCGGTGAGAGCAATCAATGATAATAGTAATTGGTACACTGCAACAAAGTATCGATTACAGGATTTAGAACGCAATATAGTACAGGAACTATGCCTTTGAAAATAGGCTTTCTTGGATCTTTTATAGGTTCATTATGATATAATCTTATTTGTTATAATTTTAAACGTATCCGGATTGAAAAACTAGAAAAAAAAGAAGATGATATCTATGAATAAAAAATAAATTTAATGATGACCTAGCTCCACAAAATAGAAGAATAACTAGTAAATTCTGTACAATAATAAGATTATATATAAGCAGCATAGATATATATATATAAATAACAATACTTTTTGTTAATTTATGTACACTTCTTTTTTTAATTGTATCTTGGCTTATTTTAGGAGAACTACCATATTTAAAAAGGAAACAATTGCATGATAATTAAACAAACTTTGTATAAAATCGCCTTAATTTCAACAGCTATGATTTTAATGTTGGTGAATATCGTAGATGCAGTGCCATATGCATATATTACGAACTCTAGCAGCAATACTATCTAATTTAGAGCCTATTCGAAAAATCATAGGGCATTTTGTAAAAGTTATAATGAGTCTATAATATCGAGTATCCATTCTTGTTGTAATATTGTTGATTGTAAAAGTTGCAAAGTAATTCACAAAACTTTTTGGATAGGCTCTAATTGGGGCTTCCGATTAGCTTTTTATTTCAGGACCTCAAAGTAAGCAAGGGATTCAACACTATTCCCCTCCTTTGACGCCAATGTTTCTATGATGGCAATATTTTGTAGCACCTCCTGAGGCAAACCGTGTCGCTCCTTTATGTAGTCAGGGCTTTATACGAAACCCAAACTTTCCCCTTGCTATCTTCCCAAATAAGAATCTTCAAAGGCAAGTCGATGGCAATACTGGGATAGTCAGCATAAGAGATGTGCACGCCTTGGGACTGCCAAAAATCAGCAATTTGGTGGGAAGCATGCTCATTCCCACTTTTTCCGCTTCTCCACTGTGGTCGACCAGCGCAAACAGAGTGATTCCCTTAAATTGCAAAATATTCTTGAGCCTTTCCACTGTCTGCTCGACCGAGTGATTGCTCAGCTTGTTGATTATTCCGTTGTTTGTTGTCGATGCCATGTTTGGTACCTCCTCACTGATTTTGAAATACTTATTCACAGAACATTGTGATCATAGTGTCATCATTTTGCGTTTTCCTATCATCATGTGCAGTTTTTCCCACGATCCAAGCCAGATATGGACCTCGGGTAATTCCTACCTCAGCGCAAGCATTCGCCTTTGATTCCACGGCCACCCCATAGTGACACCACCAAGTATCCGAATGTGCTATACCTGGCGCTTCCAACTTGATAAAAGGTGTAGAGCGCCTTTGAGAATTGGAATGAAAATGAAGGTCACACTACCGGCGGAGCAATAGAATGAAAACTATTGACATTAGTCCCAGCAGAGTTACCAGCCCAGCTACAACCTTAGCGGTTTGGGTTGTGACCAGGAATTCTCCCGCTTCGATTTGCTTCGAATGGCGAATATATCGTCTAGCACCGTCAATTGTCATCAAGATTCCCGTTACAACCATGATGATTGACATGCCCCGTACCAGGGGCAGACCGCGTATGACTACATCTAAAAACTTGGCTGCTGCCAGGCCAAGGCCGATTAAGGAAATTCCTGTCCGAAGCCAAGCGAGAAACGTTCTCTCATTTGCGAGATGAGTTCTTGCTCGGCTTTCCAATGCGGTCCGTTGTTGGCGCTCCTCCATACTCAATATCTCATGCTCATTTTGTGCCACGTCTTCCACCTGCTGGCGGGGATATTTTTTAAGCTTCAGCAAACCTTTTTTTACTTTTCTTTAACGAGTTTTAAGATTTCTCAAGCTGCTTTTTTCGCTCTTCGACTAGTTGTTCTAACTCACCAGATGCCTTTTTTAAAATTTTCTCTGCTTCTTTGAGCTCGGTGATGTCTATGAATGAAGCAACAGAACCGTGCTGGTCGTGCATGTTTAAAGATCTCTCTTCGTGATATTCACAAAACAAAATATAGGATCGTGTCCTTGAATCATTGATTGAATCTGAAAACTTAGTATATTTCCTATTTTTGGGGAAGTGTGGATAGAATCTTATATTTGCGATTTTCAACATTATTTAGGCATGATCCATTCTATTTCAAGGGCGATTTACTTTTTTTATTGACAATATATTTTAGAGGATTTCGATAAACCTCAGATTTTAACGAGTTTTCCATACAGCAGTTATAAGCATTTAATAAAGTTTAGGTGTTTATTGAAATCCTCTTTAGACTCCAATATGCAATTACATACTTATTTATTTTAAATTAATTATAAACAAAATATTTTTTGAATAAAACTTATTTCCCAATAAAATATTTTAAAACCACACAATATTTCATATTAATAATATTTTTATTATTTTCAGAGATCTTCACAAATTTAACATTGAGATTTTTTTTATAAAAATAATGCAGATTGATCTTGGATACACCATGCATAATTTTCTGTAAAATTTGCTCACTTGCTCATACAATCAGTTTCAATCATCTGAATTGCGAGATCAGGGTTTATCGGGAATGATATATCTAAAGGAAAAAAAATGACAGGAAGGCTCAAATGATACCATGGAATTTATTGGTGCATCATCTGAATATTTGGAAGTGCGCCTCACACAAGCAGTACTTGAGGAGTTGATTTTGACATGAGATATCTACAAAATCTGCTTGAAACTGCAAACCTTAATGATATAGTACTTGAAGAAATGTGAAATGGAAAGGAAGTAAAAACTCAATACAATAGATTGTTTTCATTTAAAAAATATCTTTTCTTTATTTTTCATTCTCTGAATCTCGTCTTCAAGTATTTGTATTCTTGATTCAAGCTCATGCATATCTTTTCTAGTAAACATGTCTTTTTTTGAGATAGCGTCCTGAATTTTGTCAGAAATTTTTCTTTCGAGATCAACCTTCTGTTTTTTGCTTTCTTCAAGCACATCCTGAATAGCTTTTTTGCCCTCTTCCTTACTGATAGTTCCCTTATCTACCAGATCCTTTACCATTTCATCTATTTTTTCTTCGGTCATTGCCCAGAGGCCAACTCCTATGAGCCCAAGTTTTCTGACTGATTCTCTCATGTATAAACACTGCCTTTGACTTATTAACCTGAAAAGAAATAATTTAAAAAATCAACCTGATATGATCACAATGATGTATTAAAGTTCCTCTTATTATTAAAATCTTATTTATATAAGTATATTCTAGCTGAGTACATCCTCATTAGATAGCCATGTCTTAAACTAAATTAAGAGGATTTCGATAAACATCTATTCATTTGAGCATTAGAGAGTTTAAACATCTTAACATTAGAGAATTTCGATGAAGCCGTAAATTTTGTCATATGTTTATAAATAGATATAAATTACTCATAAAAGTTGGAGGTAGATCGAAATCTTCTACAATAAGTGAATTAAAAAGGAATGAGTACCTTACTTACTACTGTTTACACTAAGCAAGGCTACAAAATTCATGTTATAGAGTATTAGAAGATCAAGTTCAATTATTCCTGGAATTACATCCTAGCAACTCTATAATTGGAGATTGTTAGATACTTTGAAGAAAGTAGTTCTTACAGATTTTCCAAGCTTTATCCTGAACTGAAATAACAATATTTTTATGAGAAGCTATAGTCAAGTGGCAAATATTATCTATCCGTTGGGAATATGGCAGCTTAAACAATAAAACACTATATCCAGGAATCTCATAGGAAACTGAAAGCTGAGTTTAAATCACCTAAATTAAAAAAAATTGTTCAAACAAAAACCTAGGATTTCTGAATTTCGACAAACTGATCTGGCATCCTGAAGCCTCTCCAATCCTGTTGGGTGGAGTGGAAGCATGCAATTTGGTATTAACTTTTATTAAATATTCATTCTAGGCAGAACAATACCAACGACCAGCTTTACTAAGATTCACCGAACAAATTTCTGTTGGCTTATTTTCTTTAAATGTGAGGAATGGATAATGTTTTTAATCTTTTCATTAGTTAGTAATCAAAGTATATATTGCATCAAAATAGAGTCATCCAATTGATTTTTGTAGACTTAATGGTCATAACTTTTCTTTTCAATCTCACATGTTTTCTTTGCATCAGGTAAATCTATTCATTTACTTCCAACTGTGAAATTATCTTTTGAATATCTTCTGATGATTTTCTGAGAATTTCATATTGGCCTTGATCTAGTTTAAGTTCAAAAATTTCTTCGACTCCAGAAGCTCCAAGCTTCACGGGTACTCCGAAGTAAATCCCCTCCTGGCTATATTGCCCTTCCAGATAAGCACAAGCTGAAAGCACTCTCTTTGAGTCTTTAATCACAGCTTCAGCCATAGACACGATAGCTGAAGAGGGTGCATAAAAAGCACTTCCCTGTTTAAGGAGTCCCACAATTTCTGCTCCACCATTTACTGTTCTCTCTACCAGCCTGGAAATCTTATCACCTGGGAGCAAGTCTATGAGTGGAATTCCTGATACAGTAGAATATTTTGGGAGAGGTATCATGAGATCACCATGCCCCCCTATAACCATTGCATGTACGTCCTTTTTCGAACACTCGAGTTCTTCTGCAATAAAGCTTGCAAAACGTCCCGCGTCCAGAACCCCACTCATTCCAAATACTTTTGTTGCCTCAAATCCTGTTGATTTCATTGCTACATAGGTCATAATATCAAGTGGATTTGTAACATTTATTACTATAGATTTGGGAGCATACTTAGCAATATTTTTAGATATCTCCATAACTATCTTGGAGTTTGTTTTAATCAAATCTTCCCGACTCATTCCAGGCTTTCTGGCAATTCCGGCTGTAATTATTGCAAGATCAGAGTTTTCAATGTGTGAGTAATCATTACTTCCCAATATTTGGGTATCATAATCTTTTATCGCCCCTGCTTGCATTAGATCAAGAGCTTTTCCCTGTGGCAACCCATCTACAACATCCACCATGACAATTTCACCAAGTTCAAGCTCAGCTAGTCGCTGGACTGTAGTTGCTCCTACGTTTCCTGCACCAATCACGGAAATTTTAGCCATTAACTGTACTCCTGTGTCAAATTATCAATTCCCAAGATATTCTTTAATCGTCGGAAGATTTCGAAAAACCCCAATTTTAGGCTGGATAGATATAAAACCTATTAAATAATTTGTTGAAATCGTAGGTTCATTGAAACAATCTTCTGTCTACAGTACCTTCAATATTTCTTTAATTTTCCTGTCCAAAATTCATATTACTGGATAACTATTCTTTAATATTCATTCTTTGTTATTATAATTTAAGATTATTTTAATCCTATCCTCCTTGAATAAATGTTTAGCTTTTGGTAACTATTAAATCTACCAAAAATAAGTGGAATGAGATATATTTTGATACAATAGATGCTTTTGATTACTGACCGAAAGAGAGCAAAAAAATGATCATAACATACAGTTATATCATATTGCGATCTCACACCTTTTTGAAAACAAATGGGTATGTTCACACCATCCTCTGGATATAAAGGAATTATTCATAAAAAGTATTTTCAGTTGCTTATATGCTTTTTTTTCGTTCTGGTTTCCTTTATAATCTGCAGCACTCTTGAAGGATAATATTTTGTTTCAGCTCCAACGAAAAAATATACTTGATTGCCATCATTACAGATTACATCAACTCAAACAGTGTCTTTTACCAATTCAAAAGCATATATATTTCAAATAGTTAATAATACCATTGTCTCAAATAAAATTTTTGCGATACTTAATACAAAAAAACACGTGATATCTTATTTTATAGATACAATGATTTGCATGGCATAAGTCCAACATATAGTGTAAAGGTGGCTTAAAGTCCCATCTTCAGCAGATGTACACAAAAATTTCATATATTTTCTCAATATGGCAAGAGCTTAAAAATTAATCTAACTTTCAATGACTTTAATAGTAGGCAAATAGGCGAACAAATTCTACATTTGTGTACATCTGTTGAATATAGATTTTATAATATAAAGTTAAGGAGTTTTTATTCTGGAGCTGGCCGTTAAAGGTGGATGTAGGGAAGTCTGACGTTCTGGTTTACTCGTAAATGGGGAAATCCGGCTTGATTACGGAATTAAAGTAGGAGATATAATTGAATATCTCTCAACGACATTGAACCGAAGACAGTTCTTATTTCACATGGACACCTTGACCACTGTGGAGCAGTGCCTAACTTGATGTACCAGGATCCTGAGATCTATATGACCCCACCGACTGCAGAGTTTACCAACCTTCTAGGGAGAGATACCCTCAAGCTCGCAAAGACTACACTTTCGGATGTATCCCCTTTTGATCCTGAAGATCTCCATCAACTTGGCCGCAGGACACGAAAGATTGATTATGGAGACACATTTAAAATAAATTAGTACAGTGTTTGATTTTACAACGCAGGTCATATACCTGGTGCTTCTGGAATCCACCTGGAATTCGAACATGGAGAAAGTCTGTTCTATACAGGAGATTTCAACCTGAAGGAAACAAGGGCTTGTACATGGTGCAGCCGAATTTCCTGAAGCAGACACGCTTGTGCTCGAGAGCACGTATTTCGAGAAAGAACATATTCCACGAAAGGAAACCGGAGAAAGGTTTATAGAATCAGTTTAAGATACTCTGGAGAGAGGAGGCACGGCCCTGATTCCAGCCTTTGCAATATGGGTAGGACTCAAGAGGTCCTGATGCTCCTTGACGCACACGAAATCAGGGCTTATGTGGACGGCATGGGCCTAGATGTATACAAAATACTTAGAAGATATCCTGAATACCTGAGAAATCCCGAGCTTCTTGACAGGGCTTTCAAACGTGGGGTTCCTGAAAAAGTCCAACAGAGGGATTTAGTCCTTAAAAAGCCTTCAGTTATTGTCACTACAGCTGGGATGCTGGACGGGGGACCAGCTCTTTATTATCTAAGCCGACTTTATAAAGATTCCAAATCAAAAATCCTACTTACCGGCTACCGGGTTGAAGGCACAAATGGACGGCTGGCTCTTGAGCATAGAATTATTGAAACAAAAGGAGATGTCCTTACACTCAAACCCAAAATAGAGCAGTACGACTTTTCCGCCCACAGTGGAGATAGTGAGCTCAAAAAGCTTGTAAAAAATTTCTGCAAAAAAGATACAAGCAGAGTCTTTATAATGCATGGGGAAAAAACTGACATTTCCGCACAGTGGATTTCGGAAGAAATCGGCGTAAACGCATATGCACCTTCAAACGGGGAATCTTTTAACTTTTAAAGAAAGCAGAAAAATATGCAGTCCTTTCAAAAATCTGTGAGACGTTTAAGCCTCAAAAAATTCAATTATTTGGATATGATCCTGAATTCGAGATCCTTGATACACTTGCAAAGAGTATCCTTCTGGCTGCACGGACTGCTCAGAAAGCTAAAGGATTAAACGGCATTGTAACTGCCTTTGTTGAAAAAGATGATATTGAAGTTCTTGCTCTGACAATGGAAACGTTAGCAGATGAAAATGGCATAGACTTCGATTTCCTGAAAAAGGATGCTGCAAACCTCAGAAATGCCAGGGTTTCGATCCTGATAGGCATTAAAACCAGCGGTGCTGCAGGTCTTTATTGCCGAGCCTGTGAATTTGAAAGATGTGTAGAGATGTTGAATCGGCAAAAGGTAGAAGCAGAGTGTAAAGGCCCAAATTGTATGTTTAAGCATGCAGACCTGGGAATGGCTGTAGGTGCAACTGTGACAAAAGTCAAAGATTTCTGTATCAACAACAGAGTGATGTACACGATTAGTGCAGCTGCAAATATGTCGGGTTTGTTGAATGCTGATAATGTTTTTAGGATTCTTCGGAGTGTAACAGGGAAGAATATTTTCTTCGATAGAAAATAAAGACTCTTAATAAAATTGCTTGCGGCCATCCCACCCTAAACAGATTGTCCGACAATTTAATTTTGAGATAAAAAGATGACAAAATTGGAAAAAAGGGATTAAGTTATTACTTCTAGAAATTGTCTAACAGCTTCATCAAGACAGGAAGGGAGTAATCGACTAAAAAATATACTTGTAGCTCTCCCTGCCTAAAGAGTAAATAGTTCCCCATGTTCTTATTTCACCACAGTAATGCGATCCCTATGTCCGGGAGCCACCGGAGAGGAATCAGTGAAGTAATTTGCGGTGATATTTATATCATCTAGAGACCCTAAAGTCCTATTGACCCCGGCCTTCAGGACAGATAAATTATTGCCTCCATCGGCCATGAAGCCGTCCACTGTTACGCGGTAAAGGCTGCGCGGATCGATAGAAGTGCCATTAATCTTTATGCTGGAGATATTGACCTTCTTGCCAACGGGGGCGCTTTTGTTCCAGGTATAGCTGGAGCCTTTTGAGACCTGTAGTAGTACACCTTTATTACCAAAAGATGTATTGTCGAACTGTTGCTCCAGCAAGGCGTCTATTTGAGTGCCACTCAAGGTCATTGTGACTAGGTTGTTTCCAAAGGGTTGGACGCTGAAAGCCTCGCCATACGTGACATTACATGGCAGTTTACTACCACTCAAATTCAGGCTAGAGCGGAATGCCTTCCGGGTTTGTGAAAGCTGCCACAGCACCGCCATAATTTGGGTTAGAGGTATTATAGAGTTGGGCATCGGCTATGAGATCGCAAAGGGCGGATTCACCTGAATCATTAGGTTCCACTATAATATTACCTGTGATGTTGCCTATCACTTTGTCTGCAGTGGGTGCAACAAGACATTTGTATCATTGACCAACTAAACTACTCCGGAATCTTTAGGAACATCTCTGGACACTATAATGTTTTTGGCCCTTTTCTCGATCACAGCATGAGTCTCGCTGCTGATCACTAGATCGATGTCTGTGAATACAATTACCCTGTGCATAAGCTTCTGTCACTATGCGGCCGTCAATCAGGACGTTATAGACCTGATGGGTGTGGACGGTGATGAATACATCTACTGCACGATCGGTGTGTTTGACTACATCTAAGATAGAGCCGCTCATATTCAGGCTCTTGTTGTACAATCCATCCTGATAGCCTCCATCATGTATGAGTACCACTATGATTTTTACGCCCATACCCTGCAGCTTCCTGACATATTTGTTAATGGTCTCAGATTCATTCAGGAACTTGAGTACTTTCACTCCGGAAGGACGTACTGTGGCCGGGTGTCACTCAGAGCCACTCCAATAAATCCTATGGGCACACTCCCCCTTGGACATAGGTGACATTGTAGGCAGGGAATACTGTGGCTTTAGTGCTCTCATTGACTATGTTCGCAGCTAGAAACTGGAAGCTGGCTCCTTCAAAGGATGAGGTCCCAAGGCAGCCATCTTTCGGATGGCAACCGCCATTTTGAATGCGTATAAACTCGTCTAGTCCTTTATCCAGCTCATGGTTACCCACTGCTGAAAACTCGAATCCCATCATGTTGAGAGCCATTATTGTTGGCTCGTCGTTGAACTGGGCTGAGATCAGGGGAGTAACACCTATATTGTCACCAGCTGAAACTATGAATGTATTTGGGTTCGTAGATTTGAGGTTCTTTATGTAGGTGGCTAGGTACTCAGCACCTCCAGCATCGCCATAGATATTACTCGTCTTATTGTGTCCTATAATCATCTGGCTGCTGGGTGGCTCAAGCTGGCCGTGGAAATCATTGATACTCAGGATCTGGACTTCTATACCATCCTTTTTGTTGATGGGAGAATAAGTATATGCATGATCATACCGAATAAGTGAATCCTGCGGGTTAACTTCAATTGCTTTGTCATATGCGTTTATTGCTTTATCGAATTTATTAAAATTAGATCCATTGTTACTGCCAGAATTTTGAATATCTGCAATTGGCGCCACGCTTGCGATAATCACCAGCATTAAAAACACCAGCACAGTGATGCTTAAAGCCCTTATGTAGATATGCTCCCTACTTGCGTCATCATATGACACTTTTTTCATTTTAACCCTCATTATATGGATTTAAATATTAATGATGAAGAATAATTACAAAATTACAAGCAGTAAACAAAAATTTGACTTCAAATTTGCAGCCCTGCTTTTTTACGTTCTTTACTGGACTTTGAAGCTGAGTTATCTGGATTGCTCATAACCTTCCTTCATTTTTTTGGTATAGATTAAGCTTTGTACAGATAACTACTGAAATCCAGATTGTAGATACAGGAATGAAGGTTTTCAAGAAATTTATTAACATGAATTGGTGACAATTTGTCGCCCCTGCTATTCCAAACAAACAATCTAGAATGATTTTGGACACAGCAAATATCAGAAGTGCTATAAATGCCCTTGTACCCGCTGTTTTGTACTTCCAGTGTCAGAAGGTATCCCTTTTCGTACAATCAAGAGATGTGTAACATTCATGCCAAAGAAAGATCCTGCAGTATTGGAATTTACCAGAGACAATGCTGTGAGCATAATAGGAATAATGAAAATAAAACAGTAAAAAAATAAATTTTGGCATCTGAAAACTAATTCAAAATTCTCTTTTTTGAAAAAGCCATTAATCCTATCACAAAAGGAGTCAATATCCTGATTATCCGATTGTTGAAAACAATGGCAATTCCTCCCCACAATGCGGTCGTAAGCGACACATGGCCTGAAGGAAAACCAAGTTTACAAGCTTCTTGAAGACGAAATACTTTAAGAATCTGTTTGTCAGGAAGAGCGAAAATGCTTTTCATCACATTCCCATTGAAAGGAGATGTATTTTTTATTCCCAATTCTAGGTTAATGACCCTATTGTCCACAAAATCCGGTCTTGGAAATCTAACTAATATCTTAAGAGTTTCAGTAACCATGTTTGTCCACAGAAATAGCTGGAACAGAAGAAAACCTTTTTTAAAATCAACACCAAAAATGGCTACAACTATTATGGGAACTAAGAACGGGGTCGTCCCCATATTAGTTACATGAATCATGAAATGTGTAAACCATTGATTTCCAAGGAATTGGAGGTAGATTATAGGTTCAGTTTGGAACATTTAGTATAGCTCCCAAAAAAGGATAGTTTTTCTAAATTTGAATTTTATTTTCTAAAAAAGCAATTTATACTAATTTTAGATCAAATTCTATATTTTAAAGGTCTAATTATAAATTCTGCAAAAACTAAAATGTTTCCAGAAAGTTTACTCTCTGGTAGAAACTGATTTCTTTTTCGGCGAAGTTTATTCTTCTGCAAAGGCCGCATGCAGTTTGCTTTCTTCTTCCTTGGACAAGTTGGTAGCAATGACTTCAAACTTGGATTGTTTCATAGCTTCTACTACCCTATCCTCAACGGCATCGCTAGTCATCAGAAAGAGAGCTGAAGTTCCTTCAGTCACTTTGCTACGGATCGATTTTATGAAACCTTCATCAATTCCCATATGGGTCATTGAACCGACTAGAACACCTAGCGCTGCCCCCGCGACTAGACCGACCAAAGGAATGAAGAAAAGGATACCAAATAGTAGACCCCAAAAAGCACCGCTCATGCACCTATACGAGTTAAATGAGTCAAATGCGCAGTTTTTGGCTTCTTTTTTCCTTTAACCCAAGTGACTATAGCCGTATCTTGTAGCTTAATCATTTGCTGCTTACTTAAATCCTCAATTACTTTAAGTTCATTTTTTGCGCTATCAGCGGTATCAAACTTCAAAACTGTTAAAGTTGCCATTACTCAATCTCCTTTTCTGCTTTTGATTTCTTAATTTTTGTTGACACATAAACAAATACCTAAATTATTTTTAATTAATTGTACAAAAAATAGTCTCGGAATAAAAATTACGGTTCTGGTGCAAAAATAATATTTCCTCAGTTTGAGACTATAATTCTTGCCTTTGTGTGTTATTTTATCCGTGATGAAATCAATCAAATATCCTAATTGTGAAGGTTTTTTCTGATTTTG